>JAKIUF010000019.1 GCA_021647705.1 Gammaproteobacteria bacterium
GAAAATTGATTTTAAACTATAGAAAATATCGAGATATTACAGAAACTATTTTCAATATTAACATCAGAATATTCAAGAAAGGTGGCCGGAATTAATTTAGTCACGTAAACTTATGGGTAATAGAAAGCCCACAACACCCTGCATGCGGCTCCGCACAGGGCGTTTCATCTAGCATGGTGAAGCGCAATCCATCCATCACGCAGCGCGTATAGCCCTTGGAATTTCAAGTAGTCGTTGGATAACGCCTGCTGTATTCCCGGGGTTTTGGCACTGCGCCATGGGCCTTTGCTGGTAATGCCACAGGCAATCGCCGATCGAAAGTGCGCGCCGAGTCTCATCATACTTCTTACTTTGGTACGTGGCTTTCGCCAGTAGGCCATTCTTACTCTGCGTCGAATCCAATGATCCAGATCAACACAGCGCTGATAGCCGCTGGCGATACCAAAGTAATTAATCCAACCTCGTAAATATTGGCTGATTTTAAAAGACCTAAGAAACAAGACACCCATTAAATAAAAGCCTTGCCCAAACCCATCCCTCAGAAATATGTGTAAAAACATGATCAGAAATTTATGGCTTTTATCAGATGCGGAAAAAACTGGGAATTTTCTGACAAACAAGCTGATTTTTTGAGCTACAGGCAACAGGAAGCCTTCGCTGTCTACTCAAGCGACCTGAAAATAGAGAGATGAAGTGATTGGAGGCTACGTGGGTAATGGCTGTTTATAAACACATTTGCCCGCAGACTGTCCCTTCAGCCAGCACTGACCCAGTCGATGAGCAAACTGCTTTAGTTTTTCCATGGTGCCTACAGCCCTGAAAAATCTCTGGTCGTAGTGGCTAATCATGTCCAGCCAGCCTTGCTGTTCAATCCCCAGTCTGGCCAAAATGGGAGGCAGGCCATCGGAAATAGCTCCGGTTTTATCATCACGTATTGCCCGGCCGGTCCAGTCCAGCAGCTCCAGGTAATTCGAGAATGAAAAGGCAATGCCTTCGGGCTGTTCTTTGTGTTCGTCACCAATGAAATCGACCAGTTTGACGATCGTCTGAGGCGTTTGTGGTTGTTTTTGATCATATTTGATCGGGGGTTGATATGCCTGTATCCGTGCCTGAATCGATGTGTAATCTGAGGCTTCCGGGGTTGGGTTGATACCGGCCCGTATAGGGTTGAGGTCCACATAGCTCATGCAGGTGAGCAAAGCCTGTTCATCCAGCAGAGCCTGACTCTTATAACGTCCTTCCCAGAATCGTCCTGTGCAATGGTCTTCTTCGTTGGCCTGCCGAGCGAGAGACTCATTTAAACAGCGCATGAACCAGCCCAGATCCGTCAAACGGCTACGCCATTCCAGCACAAGTTCAGTCACGAGCTTTTGCTCCGCCTTAATCAACCGCTCTCCTTTTCGCATTCGATCAATTAACAAGGGTGCCTTGAATAACAGGGTCCAGCGTTCAATTACTTCACCATCAGACCATGCCAAAGCCTGGGGTTGATTGATGTGCAGGACCAAATGGTAATGATTGCTCATGATAGCGTAAGCACAGATATCGATAGAAAAAACACCAGCCAGTTCAGCGAGTTTATCCACGACCCATTGTTTGCGATGTTCGTAACTTTGGCCAGAAAACTCATCGTTGCCACAGAGAAAGGCACGGCGAACACAGCGTGAGATGCAGTGGTAGTAGGGCGTTGAGTCCAGGCAGACCTGGTTTTTACGAGGGGTTGGCATCCGTGCCTCCTTCTTCCGTGAGGGTAAAGTATGTCTCGCAATTTAACGAGACTTGCTTTGGATGTCAATTAATTGATGGGTGTCTTGTTGGTTGCCCTCTTGTTGGTTGCCCAACATCAAACGATTCTAATCAATGAAAATCGCTTGTCATTGATTGACCCCAAGGCCCGTGAGTTTCTGGAGGCCGAGATGGAAAAGTTTTTATTCGGTGATGGCAGTGAAGTGCCGGAAGGGTTTACACCGCCACCAGTGTAGGTAGCCAGCGTGTACTTTTCACGTTATAGAAAAACCGGATAAAGTTAAAGTTTGCTGTGTGACACAAGCGTAAAAACCCCGAAAACCCGGATCAGAGAGCAATACTTACTAATATTAGAAACAATTGCTCTCTGACCCGGTTTTTTCCGGTTTTTTCGTTTTCATCAACCACAGAGCGGTGTTGCCGATTTTATGTTAAATATTAACGGACTTAGTGTAATCATTTACCTCATTGTTGCTGTGGCTGTAATTGCCTTTGGAACAAAAGTCAGCCGTCCGGGCTCTACACGCATATTTGTTTTTGCCGCATTGTTCTCGGTATTTTTTTCAATGGGTATAGTGGTCGACCATGGCATCGGAACCTTTCCAGGGTTTTGGTTAATAGGTTATTGCTGGTACACAGATACGTGCTCAAAGATGTTCGGTAGTACGGGGGGGCTACTTTTTTATACGTTGCTCCCAATGTTTGTACAATGGGCTATCATTCTGATGATATTTTTTGGTTTGTTTCATTTGGCGAAACGGACGGGCTTTGATCAGCCTGTACCAATCGTTATGAGTGAAAAGGCGAAAAAACATCGACGCATCATTGGTATTGTCTGGATAATACTGGCTGGTTTATGGTTTTTTATTTTAATCAACTCAATAATGAAAATTCCAGCAACTCAATTAGCAGAATTGAAGGTCCCAATAACCCAGTGGGATCCATGGAAACTCCTAATTCTTATGCAGCGCGCTATATTTCCTTTGCTATGTTTAGGTGTGGGATATTCTTTAATAAAAAATTTGTCGTGGTCACGTTGGTTATGTTTTCCTTTCTCAGTGTTGGCCTTACTAACTTTCCCCATAGGCACTGCGATAGGAGGATATTATTTATGGTATTACTTGACGATAGAAAAGCAAACATAAAGTGTTTTTCATCATTCGAGAATTAGTTTCAAGTGGCCCGATTTATATTCGTGTTCGGAAAGACTAGCTTCCTGTTAAAGATGTAAAGGCAGGGAAGAAATATGAAAATATACCTACGGTTGCTATTAAGGATAACAATGGCGTGAAAATAATATTTGCCATAGGAAAAGATGCTGATCTCGAACTTAGGAAAAACCCTACAGATACTGTGGCTGTAAATGGCTGTCAAAAAAAACCGGGCCAGAGAGCAATACTTACTAATATTAGAAACAATTGCTCTCTGATCCGAGTTTTCACTTAAATCATCAAAAAACCTTATGTTCGGAAATTATAGAAATGATTAAACCGATGTTCAGTAAACTTATAAAAAGCACTCTTACCTTTCTGTTGATCACATTTTTATTGACAACAACTAGCGCATGTTCAAGTGATAAATCTTTTAATTTGGAAGATCATATTGGCTTGTATGAGCTGGTCGACAAAGAATGCGATATTCTTAACGACGATGTCTTCAACCCCTGTGACAGTACGTATTTTTTTGAGCTTGTTAAGGGGCAATTCTCAGGTATTTCAGATTCTGAATTGGCCTATGTGTTTTGGAGTGGGTATCCAAAAATCGATCCTGAGTTACAATACACCGCTCAACTCATTAAACATCACACCACTTTAAAAGAAACTAACAATAAACTCTGGTTAAACAAAGACAGTGATATGCAAGAATATTTAAGTTTTTCCGAAGGAAAACTTAATCACTATTTTGTAAAATATACAACTGGAAATAGTGGTCTGACACGTACTATTCAATATTCACTCAAACCTACGCTACGTGCCAATTATCCAGATTTCTATCTTAGTTATCCTGGAAACAAATAGTATTTCTACCAAAAACCTTATTTATGTTGTTTTAAAAGCACGGTTGCTTGGGGTTGGTTGTTGAGTTGTAGAAATAGCTACTTGAAACACAGCTAATCGGGTAGCCAAGGGTCTCTAACCCCCAGTCCCCACAACACCTTTCTATTACCCATAAAATTACGTGACTAAATTAGTTCCGACCATTTTCCTTGAATATTTTGATGTTAAGATTGAAAATAGTTTCTGTAATATCTCGATACTTTCTATAGTTTAAAATCAATTTTCTCACTTCTTTTATCCTACTGTCTGATACATAGACGGTTTGTGTCTTTTGGTTGTTATCTTTATAGGTAAGCCTATGTGCCACGATGCCTTTTGGTTCTGGGCAAACACACTTTGCGCGGCTGCACGCCATACATACGCTAGTAAGGCTGCCTTTAACGAAGTAACTATACTTCGCCAGCCGCTCCATTAATACCTCTCTCTTAATTTCCAACTTATTCATTATGAAAAACCAATATCTTATATTGAGCAGACGTTTATAATACATCTATTTTTAATAAAAAACCCGTTTAATAAAAAACCCGGGGTCAGAGAGCAATTGTTTCTAATATTAGTAAGTATTGCTCTCTGACCCCGGGTTTTCCTTAATATCACGACGATATCCGGCGTATGTCGAAAAGGCCCCAAAACTGCCAATGTCCCGGCGTACGCCGAATATTTACCCATGCCCCTTGTGTAGGTTTGAAAAGTGCATAATAATCAGCATGATATGAATGAAAATTCAAAAAATGAAAAAAGACATAGACAGCTTAAGCCGGATATTAAGAGTTATGTCCTACAAAATCAAAATCAAAATCAAAATCAAAATCAAAATCAAAATCAAAATCAAAATCAAAATCAAAATCAAAATCAAAACCAATTAACCTAAATAACATCATGATAAACACTCTTACCAATTAAATTATTAGAAACTAATATGATTAATAAGAACAATTATGTCCTCGCTTCAACAAGAAAGATATCTCCTATCTTCGTTATTCTAATCACAATAGCCGTTGCTGCTTTTGTCTATGCGATGATTAATATTGGTCGCCTACCGACTCCTGAAGAGAAGAGAGAGGCTTTTGATCAGCAAATTAAAAATGCGATGATTGCTGAAGAAGTCCAAGCTACAGGGCTGAGTCCAGAAGAGGTAAAACGTCGTTGGCAGAAAAGAGATGAAAAGCAACGATTAATGGTTGAACTGAACAATGGGATTAACCAAAAGGACAATAAATTAGTTTCAGAATCACTGAGAAAATTAACAAAAATGGACTTCTATGAAACTGGAGGATTTGTATTTCGCAATGCTATTGTTGTAGATAACGAAAAAGCCTTTCGCATATTATTGAAAAAAGGCATTCCCTGCAATAATCAATCAGCCACAGGGAAAAGTGCTTTTCAAGCAGCCATTTCAACAGCCAATCCCTCTTATATTAAAATGCTGCTCGATAATAATTGTGGCTACGAAAAAAACTCAAAGCAACCTTCTCTTGAGGATAGGATTATAAACTCAGCTCATCCTGATAAATTATTTCTGTTATCAGAAAAATATATAAATCCTGACTATAAAAATAGAGCTTTTTTAAATGCTCTTAAAAGGGGGATGTATGAACAAGTGCAAACTATGCTTAATTTGGGGGCCAATCCGAATATACCAAATTCACTAACCGCTAGTTTGTTCGCAAGTGATTCCAAAATATCATTTTTATTAATCAACAATGGCGCAGATATAACAGCTAAATCTACTAAAGGTGTTCACGTGTTGACAACGGCACTTATGAAGGGAAAAGTGGATGTTGCACGAGAAATATTAAGGCGTGATCCTGATTATATTCAAAGAGAAAAAATAGAACATCGTATACTAAGTTATATATTTAACCTGAGTAAAAATCCAACTGCTGTACGAGAATCCATTGCTTTGCTTCTTGATCATGGTCTGAAGAAAGCGGATTTAATAAATAGTTATCCATGGTTAAGAAAAGCGATTAATTTACCAGATCACCTTTTAGTTGATCAATTACTAGATATTGGAAAAAATTTATATAAACAATCTACTATTGAGAAAAATCTTAAATATTTAGAGTCAAAAAATATCAACAGTTACCATAAGAATAAAATGATTGAGTCATTACAAAAATACAATAAATATAACAAATTGCCCAACATTGACAGCTAAGGCAGACAGCCTTTTATGTATTCGTTATCACTCATTATCACACAAAAGGCTGTCTGTCTTAGCTGCAAGTTAGCAGAGCGTTAGCTGTTAAATAAAAATCTCGGCCGCAAGAGACCGAGTTTTAAGAACCCAACAGCTCCATCGTTATCGCGATAAAAGCGTGAAAAAAATTAGAGACTCTCTACGTTTATACACATCACAGAGATATCCCAAAGGCTGGATAGTGTGACTGGGGCACTGGCACGCCCCAGTCATACTATCCAACTCGGGGGCAAGCCCCGAGATTTACGCTACGCGGTTAAATTACCTGAGATTTTTAATTCAAGCGCGATTTAAAAAGATAGAGCGTATTGATGGGGTCGATTGAGTTTCGATGATTTTCAGGTTTTTAATTCCCTTCCCGTGCTTCTGGCACTACTTTGCAAATAGTTAATTTTTCAATATTTTTTAATATCAATTGATGTTTGGTCTCATTGATTTGGGTAGTCGAGTTGTTATTGGCAATAATGTAGTGGGCGATTGAACGGACACCGTGTGACACAAGTCAGGAGAACCTGCTATAACATTTAGGAGGGTGTGTTTGTTATATTAATAACCACTGTTCTATGGAGTTGTGGTTCAGAATAGAGTTTTTATTCGCCGACAGATTTATAAGGCTAAAGTATTCATTGAGATGCCGACAGCAAAAAGCGCCCAGTTACCCCAGAATCAGAGAGCAGAGTTTTATACGTCTACAAAGACTAAAAAGGAAGAGTTTCCCGCAAAGTAAAACTGTCTTAGTAATATCTAAGATTAAATGATTTGCGTGTGGTAGCCGAGTTCGGTTCGAGCCAACACGGGATGCGGGCCATTTAATTTTCAGTCATCAGTGCAGCGTATGTGGTAATGCCAGCGTAAATGCGGGAATGTCGGCATCAAAGGCAAGGCCGTTATCGGTGATCATCTGGTAGCTGCCTTGCATGCTGCCTACCGGAGTTTCCAATACGGTGCCGCTGGTATATTCAAAGGTTTCACCGGGGCGTAAATAGGGTTTTTCACCCACCACACCTTCTCCATGGACTTCTTGCACATTGCCGTTGGCATCGGTGATGATCCAGTGGCGGGTCATCAGTTTTGCGGCGACATCACCGGCGTTGTAAATGGTGACGTTGTAGGCAAAAACATAACGTTCATTATCGGGAGAGGATTGCTCTTCAAGATAATTGGTTTCAACACCCACTTCGATGAGGGTGTTATCAGATTTTTTCAGGCTATTCATGGCATCTTGTCTCGTTGGCCGCAGACCCAGGCTGGTGATACGGCGGAATTTTTGCATTGTACGCTGATTTGACGGCAAATATTAATTCGTGATTAATCGGTAGTACCGACACTCGGGGTATCGGTGCTGAGCGGTGGCGCAGGTTTTGCGGCGTGCGGGTCTTCTTTGGGTGCGTCACGTAGCGCGAGAACGACACCACCGGGCTGACGTGCCAGGGTGATAACTGCATCGGCCATTTCACGGAAATTTTTTACCAGCAGGGTGTTGTCTGGGTTGTTGTGATTAAAGACCAAGTGGGTCAACCCTTTGAGCATTGCTAATTGTTCCGGGCCGTTTGCTGCGGCGGGCGGCAAGGGCAGTACATCGGCGCGGACGATCAGCATGGTGCGTGCTGGCCATTGGCTGGCTGCAAGAAAGTGTTTTTCTGGATCAGCTGCTTCAGGGATTAAGGTTTGGATCAATTCATCTGTGGGTGACAGCAGGCCACTCTCCAGTCGTATGCCGTGAGCTTTGTCGGCTTGCATGAACAGGGTGGCTAGTACTAACAACACGGTTAGCACCAGCCCACGCTGGCCGATAAATCCCGCGTGTTTTCCCAGTGCCAGATTGGCACGAATCAGCAGTGGGGTGCCGCAATACAAAATAATGATCAGGGCGATAAAGGCCCAGTTGATATCGGCCACCAACAGGCCCAGCAGTAGCCCGAGTAACAGGCAGCTGCCGAATAAGTCGTTCAGCAAACTACGCCCCTGTTTGAATAAGACTACTAACAGTAAAACAGCGGCGATGATTCCTGGAATACTGCTGATTTCACTGAGAATATTGGTGTCAGTGCCTTGAAACATGCGGCTTAGTGAAATAATTGGATTTTCCATCCATGCCAGAGCGACCCAGCCGGTTTGCAT
Organism: Gammaproteobacteria bacterium; assembly: GCA_021647705.1. GTDB lineage: Bacteria > Pseudomonadota > Gammaproteobacteria > SZUA-152 > SZUA-152 > SZUA-152. Next base: position 8,128 of record JAKIUF010000019.1, read on the forward strand.
GGTAAGAATAATGCCGGTGGCGATGGCGATGCCGATCCATACCTGTTTTTTCTGTTGGTCAGATTTGGGGTTTTTATGCCAGTGCCAAGCCAGTGCTAATGGGTAGGCCAGCCCGATGGGGTGCAGGGTAACGGTGATGGCTATCAGCAGGGTTTGTACAAAATACAGGCTGCTGATGGTGTGTTCAGAGGCACGATATTTGCGATCCAGTATCCAGCCCAGTCCAAAGGCAGCAATGAGGTAAGGGCCGATGCCCATATGGTCAGTGAGCCCCAGGGTAGCGGGGGAAATAAGCAACAGACCGGTGGCGATTAATGCTGTTTCGTCGCCGTATTGTGCGTCACGTTGGCGGGTCCAGCGGTACAGCAACATGGCTGCGCCAAAGGCGACCATTAATGAAAAGACCTTGGCGGCGAGGATGCTGCCAGACCAGTACAGGCCCAGGGGGATAAACAACAGTGCACGAAAATCCGGGCCGCCGTAAGTGGTTACCGGGTTGATCACCTGGTCCACCACTGACCAGTTGAGCAGTAGCGCCATAGCTGCGCCTTCATCCAGTCCGTAGGGGGTGAGATTCACCAGACCCAGCCAGAGGATGCTGCCTCCCCAGGCGAACATTAGCAGGTAGGCCCAGACTTTGGATGGGATTTTTTCCAGTAAAGATTCGAACATCGAGGTATCTCTGTTGCTTATAACGGACAACCCACAACATTTTTGCTGCGAATGGGTACAAGGGCGGGGATTTTACATGAACTGACAGGAGCAGGAAATTGTATGCTGTCATATTGGATGATGACGGTTCTTTATTTTAGTTCCAGGTGCAGCATTTTACCGCCAGTTTTGTCGGCTAGTTTTTGGTAGTGCCAGTTGGTATCCGGGTTGTTGCGACCGATGGGCAGGGTGTACACCGGGCTGGGAATATGAAAATACCGAATACGGTCAGAAGGGGGCTCATCGCCGATCAGTAGGTAGGCCCCGGGTGCGGGGGCGTGATCAGCAGCGTAGCGAAAGCCATAACCGATGGTCTCGTTGGCTCCGGTAAAGGGTGCGCCTTCCATGAGCCGGTCGAACATTTCGCCCATGCTACCCCTGTAGGTATCAGCTTTGCCGTCGGAAAACCAAGTGAGGGCATCAAGTTTTTTGCCGGAGCGGATAACGATGATACGCAGTATTGGCACCAGAAATTCGCTGACACCATGCATAGAGCCGGTGGCATCGATGAGCAGATGCAGGCTATCTCCAGGCAGGTTACGCAGACCTTTGACGAACACGTCAAAATCCTTGCGATTGTTGCCCTCGGCTAGCCCGGCCGCTGCCAGCGCTCTTTTCATTTGATTGTCGGTGGAAAGGCCGACGAGGGCATCCATATTGGCCATCAGGCGTGTGCGCTCAGCCTGAGATTTATCCAGTTTGTCTTGCAGCTCGGCAAGGGCAGTTTTGAGCCGGGGGGCTTGGTATTGCTCGGCCATGCGTGCGGTGATGAGGATGGTGACCAGTAAAAAAATGAACGTTGCCAACATCAGCAAGGCGATGTCGGAAAACATCTCGTAAATATTGGGTGGCGATGAACGACGTTTTCTGCGCATGTTTGTTTGCGTAAGTTTTGTGTGGCTGGATACTTATTTTTTGCGTTTATCGCCGAACAGATAACCCATTACACCGCGCTCGGCCTGCCTGAGTTTGATTTCCAGCGCCAGGGACCTTACATGGGCTTCACGTAATCGCACCATTTCCCGCAAATGGTCGATGTCCATGTCCTGTCCGGGCTGCTTTACTTCGGTAGCGAATTCACGCATCGCCCCCCGGGTATCAGTGAGCAGCTTTTGCAGACTAGAGATATTACCGCTCATGGTGGCGATTTCGGCATTGATGAGATGCAGGTCACGCTCCAGCGAAGGTTTGAAATCTGATGAGCAGTAGACTAGACAGGTACGTGTTAATGCATCTTCCAGGCTTGCCACACCGTTTTCGTCAATATGAGCGAAGATGCGCAACAGCACGCCACCCAACACAGCGCCCAGCAGGGTGGTGTAAAATGCCGTGCCCATGCCGGCCATGGCACCGCGCAGACCTGCCAGCAGCTGGGTCTGGTCCTGGCCCAGAGCATCCAGTGAGCTGGTAAGGCCCGTCAGGGTCAGGGTCAGTCCTGCAACGGTGCCAATCAGACCCAAAGTGATTAGCAGGTTACCGATGATTTCCAATGCGTGGGCGATGCGTTGGTAAATGGAAAACTCCACATCGACCAAGGCTTCAATATTGAGTTCGCCATTATTGTTGACAATAATGCGTAACGAACTGAAAAAGTTGGCTACACAGCCTTTTTTGTCAGCCTGTTCAATGCCCAGCCAGCCATCATGTCTGGCAATGTTTTCCAATTCGTCTACTTTGATGGATTCCAGGGTAAGCATAATGGTAAGCACAAAACTGGTGGCCACGCCTAATATAAACAGGCCGATGATGGCCCAGGTGATGCGGCTGGGGTCGTGCTGTACGAAGGTCAGTACCTCGGTGTCCTGATACAGTCCCAGATAGATGACAATAGTTGCAGCTGCCCATATGACCCATAATACCAGGGCCCGGTATCCTCTCTGCACCATGGCGCGATAAGCTCAATTTCAGTTAGTGAAAAATCTGGCAGGGCGGTTTTATTATCGCGCGTGCCTTGTAGTTTGGTTTTTGCCACCCGGAGTATGTTGCGGGCTTGGGTGTAAGGTCAACTTGCGCTGATCTGTCGTCACTAATTTTAACTTACTTTTGATTTGTTCTATATGCACCGAAACTGTTGCTTTGTCTGATGTTGGTTGCCGATAACCAAATAAAATACTCAGGTAAATCAAGGCCAATTGAGTCTGGTAACTTGAGGGAAACGTGATATATACTGGCCGTCGTTTGCTTGTCCGGTTGTGGGCAACCGTGTTATACATGGCTGAAATTTTAAGCCGTGTTTGTAAATTCTGTCTTGGGAGGGGAATAAAAATGGGTGTTGATATGGCAATTTTGCTTGTTTATATCGTCTCGGCCGTCGTGTCGTTTGTTGTTGCGGGCATGATGATGAAAAGAGGTTGAGCAAGCCTTAAAAATCTTTAGAAAAAAGATCTGGGCATTTTGGTATGCGTTTTGTCACGATAGATTGTGGACGGGTGCATGCGTTAGCGGGGTTTGTTGGAACCGGTTGAGTAACCAGGTGCTCAGAGGCTTAAGGTCGAGATTAAGAGTGTAAGCCGGGCAAAAAAAGAATTAAATTGCTTATTACGAATTAACAATTGGTTGGGAGGGAGTGGTCTTATGCATCTCATAACAAAAGTATCAACAGTCGCGACACTGTTTGCCGCATCTGCGGCATTTGCCGCTATTGGAAGTCAGGGTAATATCGAAAGTGGTAAAAATATTTACATGAACGGCAAGGGTGATGTTCCTGCCTGCAGTAGCTGTCATGGCCAGGATGCTATGGGTGACGACGCTATGGGTACGCCGCGCTTGGCGGGGCAGGGTTATGTCTTTCTTGTGAAGCAGTTGGAAGATTATGCGACGGATAAGCGTATGGATACCACCATGTACATTATGAACACTAATGCCAAGGGATTGAGTGCTCAAGATCGCGTTGATGTGTCTGCTTATGCCGCTAGTTTAAGTAAAGAACTGGTGTCATCGGATATGGCGCAAGTCAAAGAATTAGGTAATCCCGTGGGTGTGCGTCATCTGGGTAAAGGAATTGTGATGTATGGCGCAACGAATCGAGGCATTCCTTCCTGTTATTCCTGCCATGGATTTAACGGTCGTGGTGCTGCACCGATCTATCCAATGATTGGTGGTCAGAAGTACGTTTATCTTGTCAGTCAGATGAAAAAATGGCGTGATGGTAGTCGTGCCAATGATGTAATGGGTCAAATGCAAGCCGTTGCTAAAAACATGACGGATGATGATATTCATAATGTTGCTACGTTCCTAACATCGGCTCCTCGTACCACGATGGGTAATTCGCGTGTACCAGGAGACTATCCTGAGCATTAATTCCTGGTGGTAGGTGATTGAAGAAAAAGGGGCGGATATTATCCACCCCTTTTTCTTTGTTGGTGATTTTCTTATGGGCCGGTTTTTCTGGTAGAATTCCGACCCTGTGGCCGTTTAACGCATAGCTGTCAGACCATGTTAGCTTGCCATAGGCGTTTTCCTTGGTGCTAAAGTGTATTTTTCCAATGTGGTAACCATTAAATTATGTCGAAAGAAAAACAACCGCTGAAAAGTGGCGAAAAGATTTTGTTTGGGATTGTGGCCGTGTTTATCGGTTTAGCTGTCATTGCTTATGTGGCGCTGGAAACCTACCGCATGACACGTACTGATCCCTTGTTTGAAAATAAAACACATTATAACTTTTCCGAAGCGGGGCATCTCGGCTCCCGTTTATTTCGCGAAGCACGCTGTACCGCCTGTCACCGCGCATTACGTAATGGCACCAACATGGGCTTGTCACTGGATGGTGTTGGCTCGGTGCGCAGCCTGGATTGGCTGGTTGCTTTCTTGGCTGATCCAGAGGCGAATTATGCAAGCAGAACGCTTGATCATGGTCCTAGTCCCAAAGAAGCAGCTTATGTTTCTGAAATACAGGAAGAAGACCGTTATGCCATCGCGGTGTTTATTTCTGAGCTGAAAGCAGAGCAAGGCTCCTCATCAGCAGCAATGCCGCCGGAAGGGCGTTCAGATTTCATCGATAATATGGTGGGAGCTTGGGCGCCCGCTGACTGGAAAGAGCGCTTCCAGGATATTCGTACCAAAGAGGCGCCCGAAGGTGCCTCGCGGGGGAAGCCTCAGTCGGTGTCGCCGGAGACCAATGAATCTGCACCCAGTGCTCAGGAGTAATTATCAGTGAATAATAGTAGTCATCAGGAACCGTGGGAGCAGGACACGGAATACACGCGTTACACTCTGTGGTTTGTTTACGCTTGCATCATTTATAGCCTTATCGGTTTTTCCTGGGGGGCGTTGATGGGTGGCATTTCCGAATTCCGCCATTTTGTCGATCATCGTTTGCACGGCGACCTGATTGTGCGCGCGCATACGCATATTAATTTGCTGGGTTGGGTAGAAATGGCGATTTTTGCTGCAGTATATTACATCATCCCCCGTTTAGTGAAGCGCCCTATTTACAGTCTTAAGCTGGTCAAAGTGCATTTTTGGACGCATAATTTTGGTCTTATCGGCATGGTGGTATTCTTCACGGCAGCGGGTGTGTTGGGTGGGTTAGCTGGTGAGACAGGTACACCAGAGCAGGTTGAAGCTGTGGTGAAGCCAATGTTGGCTACTATGGGTATTTTTGGCACCATAGTATTGCTGGCAAACTTTATCTGGGCGTACAATCTGTTTCGTACTTGTGCTGACTGGGAAAAAAATGGGGCTGAGACATGAAAATATGGCGATATTTGAGTATTTTTTTGATGCCGGTGCTTCTGTCCGGCTGTATTGATGACGGCAGTTACAAGGTTGGTATGACCGTACCAGATTTGCGGACTAAGACGCTGTCAGATGTTGGTGGAGACCTGAGCCGTATCACCAGCTATCGTTATCCTGACAAGCGCATGTATGAATATTCCCTGGATGAAGCTCTAGCAAAAGAGCAGGTGATGGTGTTGACCTTTGCCACTCCGGGGCATTGCACGCAATGCGATAAACATTTGCAAATGCTCAAAGGCATAATGGACAAGTACGGGGATGAAGTGCTGATTTTGCATATGGATCAATACCAGAACCCTGAAGCCTTTAATGCGCTTGTAGTGATTGGAGATCCTTGGACTTACATTGTGGACGGTAAAAAAACCATACGCCTGAAGCGCGCTGGGCGCATGCTTTATAGTGAAGTGGATGCTGTGCTTGTTAGTCTATTAAAAGAAGAGAAAGCGGCGGGCTAGCGGGTATGGCAAAGTCTGAAATGTTTGAGTTGTCGAAGGACAGCAAGGGTGTGACTTGGGATGTGTTAATGTACGTGCCTACAGTGACTGGATTGGGCATCGGTGCATTGATGTTTTGGTACGACAAAAATCAGGGATTAGCTTACCTGTTATTTTTTCTTTCCTGCTTCTTTTTTTATCAAGGGGTGCATCGTGTGCTGGGGCGCATGTTAGTGCTTCCGCGCTGCCCTGTTTCGTTAGACGTGTCCAGGCAACGGGTAGCGCTGGGGCTGCGCAATGGTGAGGTTATCGAGCTGATCAAAAATGTGCGTTATTTTTCAGATCATGCAGGCAAATCGTTTGGTCTTACCGGCATGGATATGATGGGGTCCAAGCGTCAGTATGTTTTTCATAAAGGACAGTTCGCTGATGATGCCGCTTTTGGCAAAATAGGTGATGCCCTCAAAGTATTTGCCTGACAGTCGCAGATACTTGCGTTAGCGCTGTCTGCGCCGTCGAACAATATCCCACCCCATGAACGTAAGCACAGCCACGCCAATCAGGCAGGCTCCTATGATAATCCATTGTTCGGTTGTTTCTGAAACCAGTCCACCAATCAGCATGTGTATGGAATAGCCGAGAATAAAAATAGAGCTTACAGCCACAGAGGCGAGAATGATTATTTCTTTCATTTGAGTATAATTTCGGGTCAAATCTGCGTCGATAGAAGCTAGTTTAACAGAAAATATAAGCCGCACAGAAGCTTACATTTTCATACTGATTAACTTGGGTATTTGTTTGATTTGCCTATAAAATTGTCACGGTCTTGTTGCGTGCAAAAAGCCATTCTGTTTTTCCTGGCGAAGGCTTGACCCTTGCTATGACATGTGACACTCTCTTTCGTCATGATTCTCCGGTTATTATTGCGGGTGAATGTTGAGGAAGGGGGGGACTTCCTAAAAAAAATTAGGCCAAGAGCGCGGGGCGATAGGAGGCGGACAATGAAGCCTTTTTTTGTTTCCTGCTGTCTCCACCGGCCCTAATAAAATAAAATGTAATGTTGGTTATTTCAGGAGGTGAGGGATGAAAAGTCCACTAATGCTTTCTCTTGTTGGGGGAATGCTAACGGGGATGGGTAATGGCAGTGTGTTTGGTGCCGCACTCATGTGTTTTCTTGGTCGCGGTCAGTTTGATGACTGGGGTGGCTGGGGTAGTCAGGCCTATGACCCTAGCACGTTCACAGGGTTTATCGACTGGGCGATGATTGTCTTTGGTATTGCCTTTTTCATTATCCTCAAGGTCGCTGTTGATCGCCATTTGGAAATTGAATCCAAGGCATAGCCGGTCTTTTTTATTCTGAATAATTCTTGATTTAATAAATTTAGGGAGGGGTTGGCATGGCTACCTTTGCAGGAATGATGGGAATTTTGTTAGCACTTAGTTTTATGTGGTTCAGCTGGTTTTTGCTGATGCCGCGCAGTAAAAAGTAAATTTTGGTTGATTCAAAAAAATAACCTGGGAGGGTAAAGATGTTTAAATACCTGTTTGCGAAAGCGGAAGATATCCCGGCTGGATCAGCCGCGATTTACTTCGGTTATTCGTCGATTATTTGGTTTGTAATTGGGACCGGTTTGGGTTCCTTTAACGCCGCCAAGCTCGCGTTTCCTGACTTTGTCATGGGTAGCGAGATTTTATCGTTTGGCCATATGCGCCAAGTGCATGTTCTGGCTGTTATTCTTGGCTGGATATCCATGGCTTTTGCTATGGCGATGATGTACATCACGCCAGCTTTGGGTAATACCAAGCTCTGGTCTGAAAAGCTGGGTGTCTGGAACTGCTTCCTGTGGAATGTGGGTCTTTCAATAGGTTTGTTCCTGTTGTGGATGGGCGTAACCTCTGGCCGTGAATACTCCGATTTGCCTTGGCCCATCGATCTGGTCGTTGTTCTGGGCCTTTTGGTTCCGTTGTGCATTAACGTATTAATGACTATCAAGACCCGTCGTACTCAGGGTATTTACACCACTAACTGGTTCTTTGGTGCTGCCACTTTCATGGTAATCATCGTGTTCACAGTGGGTAATTCGCCTGAGTTTTTCCAGTTAACAGGGTTGACTGAGGCATATCTGACTTGGTGGTTTGCGCATAATGTGCTGGGTTTATGGATTACCCCGGTTGCTGCGGCCATTTCCTACTATGTTGTACCGAAGGTGACGGGTAACCCGCTGTACTCTCACCGTATTGGTCATTTGCATTTTTGGTCTGTCGTGGTGTTCTATTCTACTCCGGCCGCCCATCATCTGATGTCTGCTCCTCTGCCAGAATGGTTAAAGTCTTTTGCTTCGGTAGAAGGCGTGCTGATTCTGGTACCAGCTATCGCTTTTGTATCCAACTTGCTGCTCACCATGACGGGCAAGTGGCGTATGTTTGTGGAGAATATTGAAATTAAATTCACCATTACCGGTGTGTTGATGGCGATCCCGCTGAATATGCAGGGCGGTTTCCAGCAAACACGAGCCATCAATTGGTACGTCCATGGTACGGGTTGGATTGTGGCTCACGCCCATTTGGCGTTGTTGGGCTTCTCCACTTTCCTGGAAGCGGCAGCTGTGTACTACGGGTTGCAAACGTTGTTGCGCCGTAAATTGTACTCTCTGGGCTTGGCCAACTTCCACTTCTGGATGTTGTTGATAGGCTTTACCGCTTATTGGGTATCGATGACGATAGCAGGCTTGATTCAGGGCGCAGGTAAAATCTACGAAGTGCCTTACATTGATGTCGTGATTGCCGAGCATCCTTATATGATTGCACGTTGGGTGGGTGGCACCATGGTGTTCCTCGGAAACTGCGTATGGTTATACAACATGTATATGACGGCTCGTGTGGGTACGGTGATTCCTGCAGGACGTTTACCACATGAACTGGCCTACGAACGTTAATAGAATAATAAGGGGAGGTAATTACCGTGGCTTTTAGAGAATATAAAATCGGTTCCCGAATGTTCGGTTTGGCGTTCGGAACATCGATGTTCATTACGTTGTATATGCCGGCAGTGGATATTCAGAATGTGTCCGCAACATCCATCGCGATGGATCGTCAGCTGTCGTTTGGTCGAGTAGGTGGCTTCAGTTATGAAGATCCTTTCCTGCTGGGCTGGGCGAAGCCGATCACGGTTCAGATAAGTCAGGATCCGAAAACGGGTGCTGCTATCGAGTCAACCCGTGCCTTTGTGTATGAGAAAGATGTTCCGTTTCCCAATGGTATTCGTCATCCGCGGATTCTTGGTACGGAGCCAGCTGCCGTGAGTGAATCAAAGGGGCGAATTAATGAAGCCTCTGAAGATCAGGGTGCGGTATTTATTGTGCGGGAAGTCGTCGAAGGTGGCGTGATGATTCCGTATATTGAAAATGCAACGGCAACTCGTGGCTGGTTACCGGCGGCGACACTGTCAAAAGCCAATGAGTCGCAACGATTGCTTGTGGGCAAAGGCAAGATCATGTTCGTTCGTGAAGGTTGCTGGTGGTGTCATACCTTGTTGCCTGAACAGACTCAGGACTGGCAGTATTTTGGTGCACCGCCGATGTTGGGCGATTTTAACGGTGAATCACCAACGGCGTTTGGTTCCGACCGTAAGGGGCCTGATCTGACGCATGTTGGATCTCGTAACTCTTCGCGTGAATGGATGGTGATGCATTTCTTTAATCCTCGTCTGGTTCAGTCGCATTCCATCATGCCTCGTTATGATTATTTGTGGGGCGAGAAGGATGCCAGCGGCACTGTTATTGACTACGATGGTTGGCGTGCAGCCTACACGGCTTATGCGAATGGAGAGTCAATTTATCCACCTGAAGTCCCTCTGCCGGCTGCTGATAGTGAAGCCCGTGCGTTGATTGACTTTGTTCTGAATCTGAAATAAAAGGGGAGTAGATATGGCTTGGAAATTTGATAACCCACTGCACACCCTGTGTACGGATGATCAGAACGATGTAGCAAAAGCTGTTTGGGAAGGCGAGAGTCTGGGTGGCATTAAGGAAGATAACAATCGTTTGCCGCCACCTATCATTGGTATTCTCATACTGACCATTATAACGGCGTTTATGATTACCTTTCCGCTGTGGGGACAACGTCCTACTGCGGCGATCTATGAAGAATACATCGCTTTGATGGATTCTCCAGCGATTCAAGGTAAGAGCGATGCCGAAGCGATGGAATACATCATTAATCAAGTGAAGGCGAGTGGTTCCAAATGGGGAGCTGAACAGGAGCGTCACCCGTTGGAAATGGATGATTTACGCCTGATCAGAGACGCAGTCATTGAATTACAGCGTAATGGGTCGGATTTACGTGAGTACACAGTGCTGGGAGATCATATCGTTCTGGCCAATTTTGAAGGTAACCTGAAACCCGATGGTACTGTGGAGCGTATTCAGCCTTGGTGGGATAAAGGCTATACCATCGATATTTTCTTCATCGTTATTTTCTGTCTAGGTGTGCTGATCGTTGTAAAACGCTTGCCTGATTACGAGTGGGAGCCAAGTCATCACGGTCACTAGACCACGTAAAGAGACAACAGGAGATTTTGTTATGATTGATTTAGATAATGGTCCGTTGGCAATGCTTATTTGGATTTTGCTGGTTTATACCGCACCATTCATTTACAGCTTCTATGTTGATGAGACAGATAAGGACAAGCCGGGTATTGGCGACTACGGTTGATTTAATGCTTGCTTGATTTGTTTTGAGTCGATAAAAAGGCCACATCCTTAATCCGGTGTGGCCTTTTTTTATAGTATTTTTAACAGTATGTTTTTTTGATGTTTTGCCTTGTTGTTTCAGTGTTAACCTCATGTTTTATTGGCTGTGAAGTGTGCAGTCATGGTAAAATAACTGCTTTCGTGGCGAACATTTCCCCCCCATATTTCTTTGTAGTTTTGATGCAGGTTAATAGTGATGGTTTTTGAGGCGTTGCAGCAGGTTATTGGCAGTATGATTACTGCTGTATATTCATTGAATCTTCCCTACCTGCACTTGTCAGTGGAAGAAGCTTCCGGCCCGTTTGGGGTCGACACTAGTATTGAAGGGATGAAGTCGCAAGAGTTTAGTGTCGGGATTTTCTATTTCCTGATTGCTTCCATCGTTGTGTTTACCATTTTTGTTTTTATGTTTATGACAATGGGGAAAAAAGAGAAGCTTAAAACGGGCGAAAAAATTATGTTTGTCTGGATTTTGTTGGGTATTGTGGTCGCAGTGATTTTTGGCGCGACACAAATGCTTCATGGGTATTTGTTTTAGGAGGAATGGTGATGGCGGATTTTTTTAATTCATTAGAAGATGGTTGGACCATTTATTTTTGGTTGGTTGCGGGCGCAGCTATCGTGTTAACGGCAGTTTATTGGGTGCGTTGGGCTGCGCATAATGATCAGTTTGACGAAGATATAAAATATGTCGTTTTTGATGAAAATGACAAAGATAAAATGGCTCCTGAGGAATTTGAAAAGGCAATGAGGGTGAATAAGGAGCAGGAAGCGTTGCGCAAGGTGTACTTGAAAAAAGAGGCCGATGAGCGCAAACAGCGTACTTCATAATGAAAAAAGGTGAAAGAGGTATTCTAATCGGCATAACCGGTTTTATCGTGGTGGCGATGGCGGTGAAAGGCTGGATGATTTCTCAGGAAGAAGAAAAAGATCCGGGTATTCCATTTTACAGTACTGCTCCGCCAGAGTTGGCTGCTAAGGCCTCGGTGCTTTATCGTAAATACAAATGCCGTGACTGCCACTCCTTATGGGGGTTGCGTAATATTATGCAGGCTGTCCCCGCTCCTTCGTTGGATGGCATGGGTTCGTTGCGCGATGAAGAATGGTTGTATCATTATTTTTCTGCGGAAGACCCTCAGTCAATAATACCCTCCAGGTTAAAACTGCGTTTCCAAATGCCGTCGTTCGCCAGTATTCCAGAAGCTGATCGCAGAATGTTAGCCAGCTATATCGCCAGTTTAAAGGTAGAAGACTGGTATCTGGAAGAAACCAAAAAAATGGCCTATGAAAAACTGACAGGTGAGGAATACCTGCAATGATGTTTCGGATACGCTGGCTTTCCCTCTGGTTGGCGATATTTGTCGGTTGTCTGGTGAATTTTTTGGGTGACTGGGTGCTGGGTGTTCGTATCGAGTTATTTTGGGGGCTGGATACGTTTAATTTTTTCTGGTTTTTGCAGTTGTTTATTTTGCCGGTATTGGTGGGCATTTCGGTGTCATATGTTTACGGGTTAGGTGGTAAATGGATTGCCATATTTCCTCCGCTCATTGTGCGATTTGCGGCGTATTATCAAACCGTTGAATATTCCGGTGTGCCAGAGGGTGCAGCATTAATACCGTTGGGCTGGTGGGGGTTTTTTGTCATACTGGCGATGGAAGCCTCAATGATTGGTGGTGTGTTCGGTGAAATCATGAACAAGCGGGTTTATGGGTGGAAAAAAGCGGTACATGTTACTGATAGTGAATCATCGCTTGAAGTAACGGAAGGGCAAGCAAAGCCTGCTGAGAAAACAGTCACTAAGGCTGAATGAGATTTAGGTATGGTGCCGCAGTATCAATCAAACCTGAGTGCCAGCGAACGCGAAAAACGTAAACGTTATTTGGCGGCAACTCTGACTACCTGTCTTTCGGCAGCGGTGATATTTGGTGTGTTGCATGTGGTTGACTTGGGTTCAAACCGTATGGCTGACATGAAGGCCCGGGCAACCTATGATCTGGCGGATATGAAAGATCATATCCGTGCGGCAGGAGAAGATATTACCCGGCATCGTATTCACGAATCGCAAAAACGCGCCGAAAAAATTTATCAATGGAGTGAGTTGGAAGCCTTGTTGACGGCTGAACAATGGCAAGAGCTTGAAGCTATGGTGACTATTCCTGTGGGTGACTTTTTGATGGGTACGGATTCAGAACGTTCTGATAAGTTTAATCGCCCGCAACACACGGTATTTTTGCCAGAATATAAAATCGATAAGTATCCTGTGACACACGCAGAATTTGCGAAATTCGTTGTTGCCACGAAACATCGCCCACCGTTGGATTGGAAAGACGGGAGTATCCCGGACGGGAAAACACAATACCCTGTCACTATGGTGACATGGTATGACGCAGTGAATTATTGCAGGTTTAAAGATAAGCGCTTACCCACTGAGGCTGAGTGGGAAAAAGCGGCACGTGGTACTGATGGCCGCCGCTGGCCTTGGGGCAATCAAATGGATGCGAGCCGTTTGAATACTTATTATCACGTTGGTTCGAGTAACGAGGTGACAACGTACAAAACTGGCGTGAGCCCATACGGAGTCTATGACATGTCGGGGAATGTCAGTGAGTGGACGGCAAGTGATTTTCTGCCTTATGAAGGTTCAGGGGCTATTGCAGACACTTTCCAGCCGAAAAAAATACAAGCAACGACGGCGGAAGACCGTGCGTTGAAAGTGGCAGATCTAGTTGCCGTGGAGGGTGTATACAAAGTGCGTCGTGGTGGTTCATGGAAAAGTGATCCGTTTTCAACAGCGGTGTATCACCGAAATTTTTCAATGCCCTATTACGCATCAGATTTTTTTGGCTTCCGTTGCGCAGTCACGGTAGCGGACATAAATTAAGTCATAACCTAGCGAGAATTGCGCAGTGAGTAAAATATTCCATTTGTTCGTATTTTTGATGTTGTTGACAACAGCGTGTTCCGTGTATGCGATGGACAGTTATCGTTATGCACATGTCACTATTGATACACCCTGGGCAATTTTTATTTTTTTATTGCTTATTATTCTTTTTCCGTTTGTCCTCATGGCAGCACTGTATTGGTATTTTGCGGTTAAAAAATCAGAGATTAAAGATGCAGAGCATGAGTAGAGTATTTTTCTATTTGTTTGTAGGCTTGGTGTTGAGTATCGCTGTGCCGAGTTATGCGGATGAGCCTGTGGAGCAAAAAGTCGAGCAACAAAGTTCAGGGGTGTTGCAGGCTTTCGAAAATGACAGGTCAGCAAAAAGTGAGCTGGTCGCCGTTGATGAAGAAACCAAACATCTTATTATGTTTTTAATGGGTATTCCGTTGTTGCTACTGATTATTACCACAGTGGCACTGGGCGTTGCTATGGTTGTATATGGAAAACGTGTATTTGTCCCACACATGGTATGTGCTGGGTTGAGTTTGACGTTGGCACTGGGGCATGCTGTGGCGGGCATCGTCTGGTTTTATCCTTTTTAGGCGCTATCACAGCAACTGTTTTTACTCGTCAACTCCCTGGCAAGGCCAGCCATTTAATGCAAAATATATCCGCATTACGAAAGCTGGGCCTGATCCTTGTTTGTTTATACTTAATTTCCGGTGCCGCCAGCCTTGCCTATGAAATTCTTTGGACGCGTATGTTGTCCTTGCAGTTCGGGGTTAGCATATTCGGTGTCGTTGTTACTGTCAGTGCTTATATGGCTGGTTTGGGCATAGGCAGTTTTTTAGGTGTGCATTGGAGCCGTTCAACGAGCCGTCCTTTGCGTTTGTTTGCCTTTATTGAATTGTTTGTGGCGGTTACAGCATTGGCGCTTCCTACACTATTCCAAATTGTGGATACGCAATTTGCGATTATTGCAGGTAATACCAGTTACTTTGGCTGGATTGCGTTGCAAATTTCCACTGTCACACTGGTGTTGATGATTCCCGCCATGGCTATGGGTGCGGGTTTTCCATTAATTTTATCTGCGGTACAAGGTGCAAAAGTTTCTCTGGGGAGTATTTATGGGATCAATGCGCTTGGCGGTGCCTTTGGTGCATTGTTGCCGTTATGGCTATTGCCAATGTTGGGCTGGTTATCATCACTGCGCACTGTAGCGTTGGTCAGTTTTGTGGTCGCGGGGATTTTGTTTTTATTGTCCTGGCGATTTGAATCAGCACAGAAAAAAGAAATGATAAACCCTTTGGTCCGCCCTCCCACAAAATGGTTGTTGGTTTATGCAGGCATTGGGGCCGGCGCACTTTTGCTGCAAATTGGTTGGGCGCGTTTATTTGGCATGGTGATGTTGCGCACTGAATATGTGTTGGCAATTATTCTGGCTGTGTTTTTATTGGGCATTGGTTTTGGCAGTTTGTTAGCTCGGTTGCTGACGAAAAAATTCTGGTTTAGTGTATTGCCCGTTGTGGCCTGCGGGTTTTCTTTGCTGAGTTTGTGGTGGTTGCCCGTGTTTTCGTCCTGGATTGAGCGAGAGCATTTTTCTTCTCTGCTTGCGGCGTTATGGCTGCAAGGTTCGGCAATTGTTATGTTGACCTTGCCCGTCACATTGGTGCTGGGTGCTTGGTTGCCGTTGCTGGCTGAGCGTGTGGGCAACCGTTATCAAAGCGGAGTGTGGTTGTATGGTGCGAATTCGCTGGGTGCGGCATTAGGTGCGCTGTTGGCCGGTTTTGTTTTTATTCCGAGCATTGGCAGTAGTAGTACGATTGTTTTGGGGGCAATGCTGTTGTTGGTTTTAGGGTTGGTGTTGGCGCAGGGATGGGCTTCCCGACCCGCGTGGGTATTGGTTATTGTAATGGGATTACTGAGCATGACAGTAATGGATATGCCGCCGGTATCCCGTTTATTGCCACAAGCTTACGCACAGACAAAAACACTTTCCCTGCACGAAGATGCCATTTCTATCACCCATGTTGTTGCTAGCCCGGATGGTCAACGACAGTTATTGGCTGACATGCGACGTATGGATGCCTCGTCAGAACCTACGGCTGTAGAAGTGCAAAAAAATCAGGTACGTTTACCGTTGTTGTTGCACCCTGAGCCACGGCAGGTTTTGTTTTTGGGGTTGGGGACGGGAATTTCTGCATCGGCGTCTTTGGCATTTCCTGGGTTACAGCGCACTGCTGTTGAGTTGTCGTTGGGCGCGATTAACGCTGCGCGAGAGGAGTTTCGGCCGGTTAATGACGATATTACTGACCATCTAAAAATTGTCCGTGATGATGCCCGTCATTTCTTGTTGAGTGATGCCGGATATTATGACGTGATTGTCGGCGACCTGTTTCATCCTGATCTGGTGGGGCGTAGCGCATTACTGTCCCGTCAGCAATTTATACGCGTACAAAAACGTTTATTATCGGGTGGTATCTTTGTGCAGTGGCTGGCACTGAATCAATTTGATATCAATAGCCTGCAAGTGGTTTTGGCGACCTTCAAAGACGTATTTCCGGATGCCATTATTTTTGTGGATGCTTTTCGGTTGGCGATGGTCGGCGTACATGATGGCAGTATCAGTAGTGTGAAATTACTCAATAATGTACAGCGACTGACGGGTGAGCAAGTCGAGGCGGCGACGGGAGGGGAGGGGCCGTGGACATGGTTAGGGCGTTACTGGGGAGAAATTCCTGAATTTGATGTCCCTCGACAGGATGAGTGGGCACCTGTGATTGAATATCAGCTGCCAGAGGCGCGTTACGATGGCAGCCTGGATATTTCCAAGGTACTGTCGTGGTTATTATCCATTCGTTTCCCACTGGATGCGGCGGCCAGTCATCTCAGCATCAGTGAGAGTAATTTCCCATACTTCGAGCGCGCTTATATTGCCACAGAATTGGCGCATCGCAGTTGGTTGGCTTTGTTGTCTGAGAAAATTGTAGAAAGCCAGCGGTTGTTGCCGCTGGCCTATCAAGCTAATCCAAAGGATCGCTGGGTGGGTTTTGCATTGGCAGATGCCGTTTTGCAGGATCGTGCGGCAGCAGAGGCGCGTGGGTTGAATGAGCAACAGTTGCTGGAATCGGTGTTGCGTATACGGCCGGACCATGTCGAGGTATTGCGCCGTTTGTGGGAATTGGCGGAACTGGTGGGAGACGTCGAGCAGGCCACAGTTTATCGGCAACGCTTTGCGGCGTTGAGCCCGCTGGATTCCTCAGTGCAAAATCCTAGTGATTTAGTCAGCAATATTGTCGATTTTGAGCAACATGCTCAATGAATAAACAGTTCCACAATGGTAGTATATGGCTATGAGTAGTAACGACGATGCCCTAAGTAAAATTCCGATCAAAGTAGAAGCCGCCAGTGCTAGTAATTTTCATGGGCGGCGTCGGTTGACACAGTTTCTGTTCATTATTATTGCCATTATTATTCCAGTGAGCGGATTACTGCGTATTGATTTGGTGGCGGGTGCCTTTGTGGTACTGGGTTATCAAGTCTGGTGGGCCGATTTTTTCCTGGTTTTTGGTTTGTGGATGCTGCTTGCGAGCGGCATGGTGATGCTGTATTCCACCATGGGTACCGCGTTTTGTGGTTGGGTTTGCCCGCAAAATACCCTATCAGAAATAGCCAACGAATGGACCTATCGGTTGCTTGGCAAGCGTGCCGATATGAGTGTTTCAGGCGAAAAAATGAAGGTGGCAGACAGTAAAAATCGTTTACTGAACTGGATTGTTCTGGGGTTGATTCTGCTGGCGATGTCCATGTTGCTGGCTCTGATTCCATTGCTTTATTTTTATCCGCCAGAGGTCATCTGGTCTTTTATGACTTTCCGGGACGATGAGCGTCTGGCGAGTTCATTACATTATATTTACGCCATTTTTGTGATACTTATCCTGGTCGATGTGAGTGTCATTCGTCATTTCTGGTGTCGTTTTATGTGTGTTTACCGTGTGTGGCAACATGGTTTTAAAACCAAGCAGACACTAAAGATTGCTTATGATGATACACGCTCATCCCAGTGTGAAAAATGTAACTATTGTAGTACTGCTTGTTTTATCGGGCTTGATCCGCGTAATACAGATATGTATGACAGCTGTATTAATTGTGGCGAATGTATTGACGCTTGCGATCAGTTGCAAGGTAAAAAAGGCGAAGCAGGTTTGTTATCTTTCGAGAGAGGCGTATCGGGAAAGTCTTCGGCTTTAAGGAATCTAGCTTCGATCTCTTTGCGTATGCGGTGGACTTTGCCATTTTCCGCGTTGGGTCTGGGCATGTTTGTTTGGGGGTTGTTGACGTATAACGAGTATCATTTGGCAGTGTATCGTGCTGATCAACAATTTGGCTCAGCGATTCGCGACTACCGTATTGCGGTTTCTAATAAGTTGTATCGTGCTACTGAGGCAACGTTACGCATTGAAGGCTTGTCAGAAAACAACTATTCGATACCGGAAAAAGTGCTGCGTTTTGACACTGCCGGGCGAATTGATGTGAATCTGCATATCAAGCCTAATGTGCTGCCTGGGTTACACACGTTTTTAGTGCATGTGAATACAGTGGATGGCTGGCATACCGCTTTTCGCGTACAACACTTTGTTGCAAAAAATGTTGTGCCAGATACAGTGCTCAAGTAGAAAAATGCTTTTTGAAACGACTGGAAACGCTATATTTATGTGAGCGTCAGATGTGGGGCTACCAATGAACAAGACTGAAAGTATACCTAAAGTTGAAGATGTGGAAAAAGAGCCTCCCCCGGGTGATTTGAAGGACATCCAGTGGGGTGAATTGCCTGAAGATAATTTTGGTTATGCTTCTGATGAAGAGCGCCTAGCCAAGCGTGGCCTGGAAGATTGGGAGTTAGTGGAAAAAATCCCTGAGTCACAGCAACCGGTGCCACGTTGGTTTATCGGTATCATCGTTGCCGTGATGTTAGTGGCGGTGGGGCTGAGCTTTCCTTTTTGGGGAGATCGTCCGGGCTATGAGCGTGAATGGATAAATTGGGGGTTTGGTGCAGCACTGTTGTACACTGCGGTGTTTGGTACTTTCGTTTATTTTATGGTGAATTTTTATGGCTCCAAAGTGGCGGGGCGTTTGGATACGGACAAAGAAAAAAACAAAAATGCAGAGTCACCCACAGACAGTCACCAGACCCGCAGTGAAAAAGATGCAGCACGCTCGCCCCCCAAGCCTGCCGACAAATAGTTGCTTTGGTTTAGTGGCTCTGTTGCTGTCGGCCTGCGAGCTTC
The DNA here is from genome assembly GCA_021647705.1 of Gammaproteobacteria bacterium. Lineage (GTDB taxonomy): Bacteria > Pseudomonadota > Gammaproteobacteria > SZUA-152 > SZUA-152 > SZUA-152. The sequence continues at coordinate 26,933 of JAKIUF010000019.1, forward strand.
CTAACGAGCCTCTGGTGTATCCTGAAGCCGATTCGGCATCAGCGAAACTTTATCAGGCAAAATGTGCCAGATGCCATAATGCACCGCAGCCTCATGCACACACTGTACAGGCGTGGCCTGCCATTTTGCAGCGTATGCAAATGCGTATGGTAACCAAAGGGGCGACACCATTGAATAAAGATGAATTGAGCGAGGTGCTGGACTATCTTCAGCGCCATGCCACGCTGGCGGATTCAAAATGAAACGAAGTCCATCTGTTTTTTTTATTTCCTGTTTTAAGAAGCTGTTTTTTATTGCCATGTTTGTGGGGTTGTTGTCTGCTTGTTCCAATGAGCAATCAGTCATTTTAGGTCCACAACAATGGCAGGATCTGAGCTTTCGGGTGGAGGCGCGCCCCAGTCCTCTGCGGGTGGGCATGAATGAGTTTATTGTTATTGCCAGCCGTGAGAAACACAAGCCTGGCGTAGGATTGATGGTGATGTTGCGGGCAGGTGAAAGTGGTGAATGGCGACAGGCAATCCAGGATGGTTATACTGGCGTGTATCGCCGAGCGGTGAAAGTGGATGACCCTGAAACACAATCTCTGTCGGTCCATGTGCGGCGGGTGAAAGGTGATAATAAAGGTGAGGAAACGGTACTGCTTTTTCCGTTGAATCAAAAGCGGGTGGTGCAATAGCGCTGGTGACCTTTAAAAAATTATTGGCGGGTCTTTTCTGCTAAGCGACGGCTGTTGCGCCAGCGTCGCAATAATAAAATACGTTCTCCGCCACGGCTATCACAGCAGGTTGGACAGGTGAGATACGCCAAATACATTTCTTTGGGCATGCGGCCACTGTCCAATAACCACATTTGTTGTTCACGTACGCTTGTGCGCAGAGTGCCAATGCTGCCCTCGTGTAAAAAGCCCTGCAATTGAAAATCAGCAGGCAGGCGTAAAAAATGGCGTGAAGGCGACTCGCCCTTCTCTAACAATCGAATCATCTTTCCGCGCAGCCAGCCAGTGCGTGTTAATGCAAAGCCCGGCCAGCGTTCGTGTAATTCCAGTTGCTCAATTTCGTTTTGCTGGCGTTGTTTGTATGTTTCATACGACAACGGCATGTGCAGGAAACTGGCGATGGGTAAAGCGTGTGCGGCATGATGAGCTAAGTCAATGTCCTGTTTGTGCCAATCGGGATATTCGCCAGGGCAGCCGCATTCTAAGATCATGATGGTTTCACGGAACTCAACTTGCGGATTTTGCGGAAAGTCAAAAAGACATTGGCAAAGTAGAGCCAGAAACCAATGCCCATAATGGTGGAGACGGTGGCGATAGTGGGGCCGTAAAAGCGGTGGATGTCATCGACTGAATCAGGGTCTTCCAGCAGGGCGATGCCCTCAAGAATGCCAAAGGTCATCAAGGTGCTGTAAAAGCCGGCGATGCCAAGACCAGTCCACCAGAGGGTATGTTTCACCAGTCGCTGTGAGTATAGGCGAACCCCTCCCATTCTGGGTAACAGATAATACGAGGCACCCATGAGGAAAATGACGACACCACCGATGACGTTGATGTGAGCATGAGCTAGAGGGTCGATGAGGTGGCCGGGGCCGCCGTAAGGGCTGCCGATGCTGTCCAGCCATGCACGTATCGGGCGGATGACTTGTAGCACGCCGTGTACCGTACCAATAAACAGGCAGAATGCGGATACCATCAGGTATTTAACAAGATAGGTGTCATCCTCTGTAGGGATAGACAGTTTTTCGGGTTGATGTGACGTTTGCATAGAATACAACTGTGTTATGTAGAAGAGCAGGATACACGTAGCGTGCTTAAGTAAGGCAGTGACTTTTTGTTAATGCTGAGGCCGGTATTTTTTATGAGCACACAGCAGAAACCACACAAAAAAGCCCGGGGAATCCGGGCTTTTTTGCATTCGGGGCCAAGAGCCCCGTATTTATTTTATTGCTTGCGGGCTTTAGCTGCCGCATCACACCCCATACCACCCAGCATGGTGGTGGAGACGAGAATGAGCAAAAACACAGCAATCGGTACGATGATATCCATCAAAAATTCTCCTCAGAATCCCTCCCCCCACAGGAGGTTTAGTGTAAAAATCAGCCCCGAGTCTACCCAATTGGCTGGGGCTGCGCAAGTTTCGATGACTGTGGGAAAATCGGGTATTCGTGCTGAGTCTATTGTCTGGAACAAAAAGTGCGGCATGTAGTAAAAGAATGCTTGTATCAGGCGCTTTGGGCCATCAGGTGCTCATATTTGGTACGCAACTCATCTTGGGATTCTTCGTGAGCAGGGTCCAGTGGAATGCAGTCTACCGGACAGACATCCACGCATTGCGAGGTATCGTAGTGGCCGACACATTCGGTGCATAAATTTGGGTCGATCTCGTAGATCTCTTCACCCTGGGTGATGGCCCCATTGGGGCATTCAGGTTCGCACACATCGCAGTTGATGCATTCGTCAGTAATAATCAAGGCCATATCGGAAAACCCACAAACGGTGTTGGATGTTAGAAGTGTTTAGCTTAAGCAATTTTACCGCAATTTACGCGTGAGTTCATCCCTGATTTTTTCATGGACGAAGGGGGTGACATCACCACCTAAAGCCGCAATTTCCCGCACCAAGCTTGAAGAAATATGGGAGTATTGCTCGACAGGTGTTAGAAACAGAGTCTCTATATCGGGTGCCAGTTTACGATTCATGCCCGCCAGTTGAAATTCATGATCAAAATCAGACACCGCGCGTAGACCGCGCAGAATGATTCGCGCCTGTTTTGTTTGGGCGAATTCCACTAACAGGCCATCGAAAGAACAAATTTCCACATTATCATATTCCGCTAATGCGGTGTGCGCCAGCTCCAGGCGCTCTTCCAGAGTGAATACCGGCTGTTTACCAGGATTGGCGGCCAAAGCAACAATGACTTGGTCAAACAAGTGGGTAGCGCGTTCTACCAGGTTGGAATGGCCATGGGTGATGGGGTCGAAAGTGCCGGGGTAGATGGCCTTATTGCTTATAGAGGTTGGCATAGTCGTTGGTGTCGGGACGGGTATATGGCGATTGTCGCACGAATTTACGCTTGACGGGTTGCGAGCCGGTAGGTGATTTGCCCTGCGGTTTTTTCCCGGTCAATGTGCCAATGGGTAGGAATATTAGCGACGGGCAAATCGTGTTCGTTTTCCAGATAAATGCGCGCATCAGCTGTGAGCCAGTTTTTCTCTTCCAATAATTGTGTGCAAGTAGCAATAAGCCCTTTGCCGAAAGGAGGGTCAAGAAATACCACGTCGTAACGCGCGTCACCGGGGCCACGCTGCAAAAACTGTTCTGCGGACAGGTGTACGATTGCGGCATTATCACAGGACAAGGTGCGCAGGTGCGTTTCTAATTGTTGTGCGGCTGTGGTCGACTTTTCCACTAACACGGTGCGGGCCGCCCCCCGTGAAAGGGCTTCCAGCCCTAATGCGCCGCTGCCAGCAAACAGATCCAGGCAGCGGGCACCAATAATGTCATGCTGTAACCAGTTGAACAGGGTTTCACGTACCCGGTCCGGGGTGGGGCGCAGGCCTTCGACATTGGGGAATGCCAGTTTGCGGCCACGCCACTGGCCGCCAATGATGCGCAGGCGATTATTTTGCCTGTGCGACGATTGGGGGTGTTTGCTCAGGCCAGTTCCTCCAGCCAGTTACGTGGATGCAGAAAGCCCTCGTAGAGTTTTGCTTCGGGACTGCCTGCTTCTGGCTCCCAGTTATAACGCCATTTCACCAGTGGTGGCAGTGACATGAGGATGGATTCGGTACGACCGCCAGTTTGTAAACCAAATAGTGTTCCTCGATCATAAACCAGATTGTATTCCACGTAACGACCACGACGGTACAGCTGGAAATCACGCTCCCGCTCACCGTATGTGATATTTTTGCGACGAGCAACGATGGGTCGATAGGCTTCTAAATAATGATCCCCCACGCTCTGCATAAACTTGAAACAGTGTTCGAACCCACCTTCGTTAAGGTCATCAAAAAATAACCCGCCCACACCGCGGGTCTCGCCGCGATGTTTGAGGAAGAAATATTCGTCACACCATTTTTTGTAACGGTCATACACGGTGTCACCAAAGGGATCGCAGGCTTTTTTGGATACCTGATGCCAGTGCAGCACATCTTCTTCAAACGGATAATAAGGCGTAAGGTCGAAGCCGCCACCGAACCACCAGATAGGGTCTTCGCCTTCTTTTTCTGCGACGAAAAAACGGACATTGGCGTGTGATGTGGGCGCATAGGGGTTTTTGGGGTGAATCACTAGCGACACACCCATAGCCTCAAAGGTGCGTCCCGCCAATTCGGGGCGATGGGCGGTGGCCGAAGCGGGCAAGCTGCCCCCGGATACATGCGAAAAATTGACCCCGGCCTGCTCAAACACCGCACCATCAGTAAGTACTCGGGTGCGGCCGCCACCACCGCCGGTTTCACGCTCCCAGTTGTCCTCAAAAAAACGGGCGCTGCCATCTTCCTCGGTAATGCCGGTACAGATGTGGCCTTGCAGGTCCAGCAGGTAGGTCTTGATGGTTTGGATGTCGGGGTTGCTCATCGAATGGTGTCCTGTGTTTACGCAGATAATGTGCTGTGAAAAATCAGCAGCAGAGGTTACACCACGAAGGAGGATATTGCGATATTGCGCCTTTGCATTGAATGCTCATTATGCAGTTTCTGCCAGGCTGCACATGAAAACAGGGAGATTATTTTATGTGTGCCCCTTGGCGTTATCGAAAGTATTTTTGAGGAGTAACCGCATGTGGGGAGTTATCTTATTGATTGACAAGGTGTTATTGATGGGGTCTGCGAAAGCTGCATTTTATGCCTAAACTGTGTCGGTACAGTTCCGCAGATATTAGGTGCCGAAGATGTGGTGTGGATCGGGGGCAAAGAGTGATTTTTGTAAACGGGGGTGGCGATGCAGGTTTGTTCTGTTGTGCATAAAAATGAATTGCAATACCGTCTCATTGAAGTACTATTAGCATAATCTAATTTTCTGTAATTCTAAAATTGGTTGACGGGGGGAGAGAAGATACAATGAATGAAGACTATTATGCCGCCATTGAAAAAATGGAAAAAGCCAACGTTTCCCGTGAATATATTGTCGGTTGGGCCAGTGGTTTTTTGCAAAACCCCAAAGTGGAAGAGCAGCGCGTGAACGATGCCTACGAAGCGGGCTACGCTGATGGTGAGGCCAAGAACGATAGTAATTTTTCTGCGTGGAAAAGTAAGTAGTGTAATCTGTCGGTTAACTGTTCTCATCGGCTAGGTTATACCAGCGGCGCGCCTCGACCTCATTTTTTTCCACGCCTTGGCCGTTTTCATACATCATGCCAAGAGTCATCTGTGCGCCGGGCAGTCCTTGCTCGGCAGCACGGCGAAACCATTCCAGCGCGGAGGTTTCGTTTTTTTCCACTCCTTCGCCGTAGAGGTACATTACTCCCAACCCGTGCTGTGCGTAGGCATGCCCCTGATTTGCGGCAGAGCGCATCCATTGAGCGCCCAGTTCAGCATTTTTTACACGCCCCAGGCCGTTTTGAAACATCATGCCCATGCGGTATTGCGCCTCGGCGATGCCGGCATCGGCCAGCGGTGAAAGCAGGCGGAGGGCGCTGGTAAAATCTTTGGCTTCGAATGCCGCTATGCCGCTTTGCAAATCAAAATCTGTGTCTGTCATGAGTGTGCTCGAAGATGTCCGGCATGGTTGAGATTTCAGAAATGTGGCAGTTTTTCGTACAGATCCAGCGAATGATTTCCAAATCAAACATGGGCCACCTCAAGAGCAGTTTAACGAGTCTGTGGAATGCTGAAAACCATTAAACAGTAGGGTATTTTACGACAACAAAGACATTGTATAGACGGATTAAATGTGTTGCTACGCTCATAATGGGGTATACCTAAAACGCTGGTCTGGAATTACACTGTGTGTACGTTTGAGGGGAGAAAAATATGGCTGTTCGTCTTAAAACCCGCTGGCATCGTTCGACACGCTCAGAGCGAAACCGTGAAGGTTCGCAGCGTACCAAAACACTGGAGAGCCTATGCAGCGTAGCAGCCATAAATATCTGGAAGTTGGCAAAGGAAGCTTTCACGCGCATGGAAAAGGAAAATTTTCGTTTTCGTGAAGATATCCAGGCCATTGATGTGATCGCCGAATTTTGTATTTTTATGCTGCATATCACCGATAGAATGATTTATGGCACATTCAGCGACGAAGAGCGTGGGCGTCTGATCAATGGTATCGCAAAAGAAATTACGACAACAATCGAAAGCAATCAAATTGATCTGTTGGGGGCTGGTGATTACAGAGCGGAGTTTGTCGATAAACTCAACGAGCGGTTAGCCAATTATGCCGAATGCGGTTTTGATGAAGATGGCCCAGCCTATGATTTTTTACGTTATCTGGCAAAAAATGTTGCGGACATTATGTCGCTCAGTGATGACAAATGGGTGCTGGAGCAGGTGATGGATATTGAAGCCCCGGAATTAGTGCAGCGTATTCAGCCGGTGGTGTGTGATGTATTTAGCCTTAAAAATAGCTGATTCATCATCGCCGCATTACACCATCTGAATCAAGAACATAATAAACAATCCCACAGCCACCATAATCATCAGGTAATTTAACCAGTCTTTGTTGCTGCCCTTGGGGGCGTTTTTTACCGCATGGCGCATGCTGGGGAAGATAAAAATCAACATGGCTCCCAGAAATATTGCGGTACCAATTTGTATCCAGTCCATAACTGCCTCTTAACATAAAATATTTAGCAAAAAAAAGCCCCGATTAACCGGGGCTTTTTCAGTTCCGAAAAAACAGAGGTTGTTTAATCGTTGTTGTTGAACGCGCCCAGAATGTGCAGAAGTGCCTGGAACATATTGATGATCGACAGGAACAGACTGGCTGTTGCCATGATGTAGTTGGTTTCGCCACCGTTAACCATGGATGAGGTCTGAAACAGAATGAATCCACTCATGATCATAATTACCGCAGCACTTACTGCCAGAGACAGGGCAGGAATACTCAGGAAAATATTCAGCAGGGAAGCACCAATCACCACAATCAAGCCCACCATCAGGAAGCCCGCCATGAAGCTGAAGTCCTTACGGGTGGTCAATGCATAAGCGGACAGACCCAGGAAAATGGCTCCCGTGCCACCTAATGCTGTCATCACGATGCTGGGGTTAACCGCCAGATAATAATTCAGCACAGGCCCTAGGCCCAAACCGAGCAAACCGGTGATGCCGAAGATGACCGGGATGCCCATGGCAGAATTGGCTGTGCGTGGCAAAACAAACCATAACATCACAATGGCTGCAATGGTTGCGCCTAATGCCATGCCCTGTGACAGATTCATCATTACGCCTACAGCGGCAGTACCTGCGCTGAACAAAAGCGTCATCGACAGCAGGGTGTAAGTATTGCGTATGAGTTTGTTGGTGGCCAATGTCGATGAGGACGACTGGGTAGCAACAGAATAATTTGGGTTCATCAGGGGTAAACCTCCACGGTTTGTCAATTTATTTCAATAATAATGTATTCAAAGTATTGGGTACTTAGACTTACCTTGGATTATAAGTTCCGTCTATGTATGGGTCAAACCTGTTTTTTACTGGCTGTGGGCACCTTATAGTCCGACGGGCTCCTAGCAATGCCCTCGGCGATTCAGTATCATTGCCCGCCTCGCTTGAGATGGGGGGTGAAAAGATCCATTTCAAGGTTGTTTCTCCTGTCAGTGGTGTTATTTGTGCTGTCATAGGGGTTGCGACGAGAGTACACAACGGAGAGCTGGCTGAGTGGTCGAAAGCGGCGGTCTTGAAAACCGTTGACGGGAAACCGTCCGGGGGTTCGAATCCCTCGCTCTCCGCCACACACAAGTTAAGGGGCTCCAAGCATGGAGCCCTTTTTCATTCGTCATATAGCAATCTTTAAATCGTAGATTAAACATCTATCGCTGCAATTTGATTTTTCGCAGTTTGTTTTTGGTGCAGGTTAGGGAACTCTCATTTTCAAATTGGCAGACCAGTTTATGGTCAGCATCTTGCCAGCCCAGGGTGATGGGCACCTTGCGACCAGATTCAGCGAACTCGGGGTCTGTGACCGTGATTTTGGAGACGTTATTGCGATATGTGATTTTAAATGAGCCATTGTCTTCAAAGTCAAACAAGGTGGCTTTGGTTGTGTAGTTGATGTCCGCCATGCCAATGTTGCGAGAAATGTCTACTGACAGGCATTCCACCTGTTCTTCTTCATTTTTTTCGTCGTTGCATTGGGTGAGTGACGACGGGAGGTATTCGACGGACTTGTTGCGTTTTTTCCAGCCGCCAGCCATTACTTTATCTTTGGTGGATTTGATTTTTGGTACGGGTTTCGGTTTCGGTATGGGTTTCGGTACAGTTTTTGGTTTGGCTGCTTTTATGGCGGCTGCGCGGCGTTTCTGCTTAGCCGATTTTTGTGCTTTGGCAACCCGTTTGATGCCTTCGGAGGCTTTAGCGTAACCTCCCGCCAGTGCCTGCTTGTACCACTTGAGAGCTTCACTGTAATTTTTTGATACGCCCTGACCGTTCTCATACAAGGTGCCAAGATAGTATTCGGCACGCACATATTTTTGATTGGCAGAACTTCTAAGCCAGTCGTGTGCTTTTTTATAGTTTCTGCTGACGCTTTTTCCTTCCAGATAGGCGAGCCCAACTTTGTAAGCCGCCTTTTTGTCGTTTTGTTTTGCCGCTTTGTGGTACCACTCGAAAGCCTTTTTGATATCTTTGACAGTGCCTTTGCCTTTCTCAAGCATTTCGCCGATGGCATATTGTGATTTTGTATCACCTTGTTCTGCTTTGGGCAGCGCCTTTTTGAATTTTTCTTCCCAGATATAATCATCGACAGCGAGAGCGTGTGAAAAAAAGCCGGTGGTGACAATTAACAGTATGATCCCAAAAAAAATTTTCATAAAGCATTCTCTTGGCGGTAGCCGGTGCAGATAAGGAGGGCGTGCTTGCCCTTACGGTATCGGCAGCAGGAAGGAGGGACTTTAACAGCGAAAAAGTATTTTTGCTTATATTACCGACTGTTAGCGAGCTTGCTTCGATGATAACTTAAAAGATAACCAACAAATACGAAGTTACCCCGAATTATAGAATAAATTTAGTTGTTGAGAGGTTCGGCGGCTACGTGGAAGATGCAATTTGTGCGTAAGCAATGATCCAGCCATTCGCCTAAAAACTGGTTGATTTGCCACTTTTCGTTGCGCTGAAACATATCGCCATTCGGGTAGTTATAACGCGCGTTGAAACGATGTTTGTGTTGAAAGGCTAACACCTCGCTGACGCCGGCATCGTAATAGTTACGAATTTTTATGTGCAGGCCGGGTAGCCAGGGTTGTTCTACTGAGTGTTGCAAGTGTAATGAGAAGGTTTTGGTGTATTTGCTGGTTTCCAAAATATGCAGAGATAATTGCATTCCGTTTGCATTTTTTACGATAGTGGCTATTTCCAGTTCGAGCAAAGCAGGTATCACGCGCGCAAGTTTTCTGAAATTTGCTTCATGCAGAGTGGTGGCGTTATGTCGTTTGCGTTTGGCGATGAGAAAAGGATGCATCATGAAAATATATTTTGAATCCAAGTGTTAAGTCAGTGGCTATTGTTGCGCAATCCAGTCTCGCATGCGAGCCCGCAGACGTATATGGGCTTGGCTTAATAATTGGCTGATGCGTGATTCGCTGACATTCATGACGGAGCCGATTTCCCGCAGGTTGAGTTCAGATTCGTAATACAGGGAAACAATCATTTTTTCACGTTCGGGCAATGAAGAAATAGAGTCCGACAGTTTTGCTTGGAAATGCTGTTTTTCCAGTTGGTCATGCACGCCAGCTTTGCCATCACTGACGCTGTGCCCAAAGGCGTCTTCGTCAATGCCGATTTCCTCCCAGCTTAAGACCCGGTGGCTGGAAACATCCTGCAAGGTTTTAAAGTATTCATCGCGGGAAATGCCTAACAAGTCAATGACTTCTTCATCGCGGGCATCACGTCCTTCGCGGTGTTCAATGTTGCGAATAGCCTGGGTGATGTCGCGAACTTTACGGTGTACGGACTTGGGAGCCCAGTCATTGCGACGCAATTCGTCTAGCATGGAGCCGCGAATACGAATACCGGCATAGGTTTCAAAGCTGGCACCTTGATTTGCATCATATTTGCGTGAGGCTTCCAGCAGGCCGATCATGCCTGCTTGCAGCAAGTCATCCACTATCACGGTTGCGGGCAGGCGCGCTTTTAAATGGTACGCAATACGCTTTACCAACGGCGCATATTTAGTGACCAGTTCGTCGTGACCTGCATTTTCCAGATTATCGTACATGCCGTCCTCAGCCGTTGCACAGAAGAGTGGTCTTTAAACGTTGTCATCAACGCAGACCCGCGGGGTTCTCCTGAAATTACGGCAGAAGGGAAAGGAATCTTTAATGGACGGTGATGAGAGAGACAGTGATTTGCGGTAGGGCGTTTGTCTGGAAAAACAGGAGAGGGTGCAGAAAACGGCTATAACTGGCGTCTTCCAGAGAAGGCGTGTGAAAGCGTTCCGCCATCGACATATTCCAGTTCGCCTCCTAAGGGTACGCCATGGGCAATACGTGAACTGGTAACACCATGTATCTTGGCCATTTCGTTGATGTAGTGCGCGGTGGCTTCGCCTTCGACGGTGGGGTTAGTGGCGAGAATGAGTTCGCTGATGATGCCTTCGGCAAGCCGACCGTCCAGTAAGTCCAGCCCGATCTCATTAGGGCCGATGCCATCCAGTGGTGACAGGTGACCCATCAAGACAAAATAACGGCCACGATACGGCGTGGCCTGCTCGATGGCGCGCACATCCGCCGGGGATTCCACCACGCACAACAGGTGTTGTTCTCGACTGGCGTTGGCACATAGCGGGCAGAGGGCTGTTTCACTGAGTGTACGACATTGTGTGCAGTGACCCACCTGCTCTGAAGCTTCGCTCAATGAGCGAGCCAATGCCAATGCCCCTTCGCGATCACGCTCCAGTAGATGAAAAGCCATGCGTTGCGCCGATTTGGGGCCGACGCCGGGCAGGCAGCGCAGGTCTTCAATCAGACGATTGATCAGCGGGCTGAATTCCATGGGGGTATCTGAGGTGTGTGCAGGTCGTTATCAGGTTGGGACGCGGCCTAAAACGGCATCTTGAAACCGCCGGGCAGATCCATTCCCGCCGTCATCCCCGCCATTTTTTCCGACGAAGTGCTTTCCACCTGACGCACGGCATCGTTTACCGCTGCGGCTAGCAGGTCTTCTAGCATTTCTTTGTCGTCGCCCATCAGGCTGTCATCAATGCTCACACGTTTCACATCATGCCGACCGGTCATCACCACCGAAACCATGCCGCCGCCCGCTTGGCCGGTGACTTCCATATTGGCCAGCTCTTCCTGAGCCTTTTGCATGTTGGCCTGCATTTCCTGGGCCTGCTTCATCATTTTACCGAGACCACCTTTTATCATGATATTGCTCCTACTTGAATTGACAACGGAAAACCGGGAATGGGCGTGAATTATACATGAGAGTTAAAACGGTGCATAAAATACACGCCACCTGCTACATTAAGCCGCATTTTGGAATATCCGGAATCTGGAAGGCGACAAATCCATGGTTAGGCAGTTTTCTCCGAGTATCAAATCACACCGTATGCTGACGTTTGGCTTTGCGTTATTGCTCATCGCCGTGGGTCTGTTGACCTATGCGGTGCCGGGTGGTTTTGATCTGGAGGAAAATGTGGCTCTGGATTTTTTGTTCAAACAGCGTCCGCAAGCTGTCCCGCCAAACAATGTCATTTTGGTTTCTATCGATAAAACCGCTGCACAGCAATTAGGGCTGGCCAATGACCCAAGCATCTGGCCGCGTGAACTGCATGCGCGTCTGATCGACCGGTTGGCAGCGGCAGGAGCCGAAGTGATTGTCTTTGATGTATTTTTTCATCAGCCCAAAACGTCCGAGCACGATGCGCGTCTGGCGCAGGCAATGCGAGAAGCGGGCAATGTTGTGATCTTCGCCAGACTGCAACGCGAGAAACAAACCCTGGAAGGCGGTGGTGAATATAACCTGGAGCGTTTGCTCTTGCCGCTGCCCATATTCCAACAGGCGGCGGTTGCCAGCGCCCCCTTTGCTTTACCCAAGGTGCCGATTAAGGTCAATCAATTTTGGACTTTTCACACCTCGGCCGGTGGCCATCCTTCAATGCCCACCGTTGCTTTGGAGCTTTATGCCGTACAGGATCATGCATCATTATTTAAAATCCTTGCTGGTATTGCCCCACAACAGGCGGCGGCATTGCAGGCATCCCTTGGCGACCTCGCCCAAGGTGAGCGTATCGTACAGATACGGACTTTTTTCAAGCAGCAAACGGCCATCACCCAGACGTTGTTGGAAACATTACGCGAACCCTCCGGGCAGATAACTGACTCAGAAATTAACCGACGCCTTCAGGCTCTGCTTACGATGTATCTTGGGCCAGAGCGTCGTTACCTGAACTTTTACGGGCCGCCGCGCAGCATTCCTACGTGGTCCTATGGTGAAGTGCTATCCGCGACAGCAGAGCAGCTTGTTTCCTTCAAAGACAAGGTTGTGTTTATTGGGTTTTCCGAAGAACGCCAGCCAGAACAGAAAGATAATTTTTACACCGTGTTTTCGCAAACCAGCGGATTGGACCTGAGCGGTGTAGAGATTGCCGCCACTGCTTTTGCCAATCTCGCAGCACCGCGATCCACCTCCATTCTAGCGCCGCTTTCCACCTCCTTTTTGGCACAACGTCCAGCACAACAAAGCCTGCGTCTGCCAGATCCGATAGTTTATATCGCGATCATTACCAGTTTCGGTTTACTGCTAGCCTGGTTGAGCAGATTGCCCAGCACCAGCGTATTTGTGGTCGTGAGCATGCTGACTGCGGGATTTTACACGCTGGCCAGTGTGCAGTTATTTGCCAGTTCGGCAATCTGGTTGCCGCTCTTTGTTCCGGTCTTGCTGCAAACGCCACTGGCCTTATTTATCGGGGTTTTATGGCGCTATCGGCAGCTCAACCGTGAGCGAGGCCGGATTCGTCAAGCATTTGGCTATTATCTGCCCAGTCATGTGGTTGAGAATCTAGCACGCAGCTCCCAACATCTGAAAGCGCTGAGTGAACGTATGTTTGGTGTATGCATGGCAACGGATGCCGCGCAATATACCCAACTGGCCGAGTCACTGGAACCCGAAGAACTCAGCGCCCGCATGAATGATTATTACGAACGCCTGTTTAAACCGGTACGTGCGCACGGCGGTATTATTTCTGATGTAGTGGGAGATGCGATGCTGGCAATTTGGTCTGCGCACCAAGAAGAAAGCCGTTTGCGTCGGCAAGCCTGCGAAGCCGCCCTGGCAGCATTGCGTATCGGACAAGAATCTGCACCTGACGTTGTTTTACAGACACGCATTGGTCTGCATGCGGGGGAAATCATGTTAGGTAATATCGGAGCCCTGGATCACTACGAATATCGGGCTGTAGGTGATATCGTCAACACCGCCTCGCGTATCGAAGGGCTCAACAAACAACTCGGCACCGCCTTGCTGGTTTCTGATGCTGTGCTCACAGGGTTGGAAGGTTTTGTCAGTCGCGAACTGGGTACATTCCGCATGGTCGGGAAACAAAAAGCCATTGTCATCCACGAGCTGTTAGGCCGACAGGGAGACTGTGATCAACAACAGCTGCATTTATGTGAATGCTTTGCCGAGGGATTACGTGCTTATCAGAGCCACGACTGGCAGACGGCGACGGATTGCTTTCAGCAGACGTTTGAATTCTCTCCGAGTGATGGGCCCAGCCGCTACTACCTCGAACGTTGCAAATTACACGCACAAAAAATGCTGCCCCTGCCGCAGAATGGCGTGATTGTGATGCACAAAAAATAGGGAGCTCATCGCTGTCTACCCATTAGGCACGTCACCGTCAATGTAAATAGTGCATACACTACAGCGCAACTATTGCATAGTATTGCGATGATGTATGAAGTAACTTTCTTATTGTCCTGATAGAAAATTAACATTATGTAATCGGACAGCATTACAGTTCATAACTAAAAATAGAGGTTTTAGACAAAGTGTAAGTTGCTGGAAAATGACAGTCTTATCATCAAACGTTATAACGCAGTAAGTGTGTTTGCCGAAGTCTCTGGGTATTACTACTTGGTGTATGTCACTTATCTCAGCGTTAGCAGTACAACTTGAATGAAAGCACAATAAAGAGGATTATACGGCCACGTCATGCTGGCCAGCAATGTGTCGGCATCAAACTCGAATTTACCTCTACATAATAAAAATTGGATTGCAAATGAATAGGGTGTGTCTTTTAAATCGTTCTTGTTCCCTTCGTTATAGCTTGTTTTTACTGCTGGCTTGTTTGTTGTTTTCGCCTGTGGTGATGGCAAAAGAGTGTGCCGAAGTCATGGCCACGATCACCTCCGCTCAAGGAGTCGTGGAGAAACGCCAAAAATCCGGCGCAACGTGGAAAAAAGTGGCCGCGCAAGATATCTTTTGTGTTGATGACATGGTGCGTACTCAGCTAAACAGCCGTGCTGCACTTTATCTCAACAACAATTCCATATTGCGTTTGAACGAACTTTCCACTATCACTTTCACCCGTTCGTCTTCACAAGGCACAACTCAACTGGATCTAAAAAAAGGTATTGCGCACTTTATCAGTCGTATAAAACAACGCTTTGAAGTGCTGACGCCCTACGTTAATGCCGCCGTTGATGGCACAGAGTTTGTTGTCGCCGTTAATGCAGAATACAGCAACGTCACTGTACTGGAAGGCCGGGTGCGGGTCAGCAATGAGCAGGGTGAAATCCGCCTGACTCAGGGCGAAGCCGCCCAGACCCAGGCTGGAGAAGCCCCCGTTTTACAAACCCGAGTGCAGCCATGGGATGCTGTTAGCTGGGCTTTGTATTACCCCGCAGTAAGTGATTTCTCCGCGCTGGTTATAGCTGCCGAAGAATTGCCTGAGCCATGGCGCGCCCGTTTGCTGCAATCTTTTGAACGCTACAAACAGGGACAAATATCCGAAGCGCTGACAGAGATTGAATCACTGCCGGGCGATCTCCCTAATGGCAACATCTATATCTATCGTGCAGCATTATACTTGGCGGCAGGTCAGGCTGGGCATGCCAGTATCGATCTGGATCTCGCCCTGAAACAGGATGCGGCTCAAAATACCAGAAACGGAGAAGCTCTCGCCCTCAAGTCCATCATCGCCGTGACACAAAATCATATCGATCTTGGCTTGAAACTGGCTCGGGATGCCACGGATGTCAGCCCGAAAATAGCCGCCACCTGGCTGGCCCGGTCTTACGCACAACAAGCCATATTTGATCTGGAGCAAGCCCGTCTCAGTGTCAAACAAGCGGTAAAACTGGCACCGGAAAATGCTCTGGCCTGGGCCCGGTTGGCAGAACTTCATCTGATGTTTGGAGAGCTTGACCGGGCATTACAAGCGGCACGCCGCGCGACAGAAATCGCCCCCCGGCTTGCACGCACACAAAGCGTACTGGGTTTTGCCTACCTGACACGGATTAAAATCACAGCAGCCGAACAGGCCTTTAATCAGGCTATTGAGCTTGATCAGGCAGCTCCGCTGCCCCGGCTGGGTTTGGGGCTAGCGATGATTCGTCGTGGCGAATTGGCATTCGGCCGTCGCCAGATTGAGATTGCGGCCAGTTTGGCACCGGCAAACCCGCTGATCCGTAGTTATCTGGGCAAAGCCTATTACGAAGAAAAACGTGGCCCGTTGGATGCCACACAATTTGCCCTAGCCAAAGAACTAGACCCTCGTGATCCAACGCCTTATTTTTATGATGCGATTCTAAAGCAAACGACAAATAGGCCGGTAGATGCATTAGAGAATTTACAACAATCCATAACATTAAATGACCGGCGGGCAGTTTACCGGTCGCGTTTGTTGCTGGATCAGGATCTGGCTGCGCGGGGGGCTAGCCTGTCCCGTATTTATAGGGACCTGGGAATGGACCAGTTAGCGCTCGCCGAAGGCTGGAAATCCATAGCTGTGGACCCGTCTAATTACTCGGCCCACCGTTTTCTGGCCGATGCTTATCGCGTTCTCCCCCGCCACGAAATCGCTCGGGTTAGTGAATTGCTTCAAGCACAGTTATTACAGCCAATCAACATCATTCCGGTGAAACCACGTTTTAGTGCAGCCTATCTTGACCCTGCTACGGGGCTTGCGGGTGCGGCACTTAATGAATATACGTCCTTGTTTGAGCGTAATCAGGTGAAACTTTTTGCTTCAGAAGGTTTTGGTAATAACAATGCTTTTGATGCTGAGTTGACTGTATCGGGTATTTACAAGCAGCTGTCCTTCAGCTTGGGGCGCTTGTACTCGAAGACCGATGGTTTTCGCGAAAATAATGATGAAATAAATGATCTATACAATATTTTTGCGCAATTTGCTGTGACGCCTAAACTGAATATCCAGATTGAACATCGGAGTCGTGATAGTCAGTATGGTGATCTGGCGCTTCGCTTTGATCCTGATGTTTTTAATCCTTTTGTTCGGACCGATATCAAACAGAGAGATGTTCGTGTTGGTGGGCATTTTGTGATATCACCGAAGTCAAGTGTCGTTGCGAATGTGATGGGTGTTGAGAGGGAGGAGAACAGGAAAGACGTAACTAATCTGGTATTGGGAGAGAGTGAATCTGCCA
This sequence comes from Gammaproteobacteria bacterium, assembly GCA_021647705.1. Classification (GTDB taxonomy): domain Bacteria; phylum Pseudomonadota; class Gammaproteobacteria; order SZUA-152; family SZUA-152; genus SZUA-152. The sequence goes on from JAKIUF010000019.1 coordinate 43,693, forward strand.
CTGATCAGCAAGAAGGTTACCAAGCCGAATTACAATACCTTTTTCAGTCTCGTCGATACAATATCACACTGGGGGCAAGTCATTATGACGTGGATGTCAAGAGGAGTGTGGAGTTTGACGATGCTCTCTGTTCGTCCCCTGTCTCTATCCCGGGTCTTATATGCGCAACCAACGAGGAAGTCACCAGAAAACATGGTAATGCCTACACCTACGTCAACATAACATACCCTGACAAGCTCATTTGGACTGTAGGAGCAAGTTATGATGATTATGAGATTATCGGCCGGGATAGTCAGAACAGGCTCAACCCCAAACTGGGTGTTCAGTGGCAGCTTAATGACAAAATGCGCCTTCGTGCTGCTGGATTTAAAACCTTAAAGCGCGCCTTGGTGGCGAATCAAACCATAGAGCCGACGCAAATTGCGGGATTTAATCAATTTTTCGATGACATTAACGCGACCACGGCTACTCGATATGGTTTTGGGGTTGATGTTTCTTTGACGCGTAGCACCAATGCCGGGCTGGAGTTTACAAGGCGCAAACTGGATGTTCCCGTGCTGGGCGATGATTTCACCATTACTGAATACCGGGAGCGTAACGAAGATATCCATCGTGCCTATTTGTATCTGACGCCAACGAAAAATATCGCAATCAGCGGTGAATATCAGTACGAAAATTTTTCTGCTCTTGACGATGACCCTTTAAGGCGGAGTAAAACTCACATATTGCCACTATCGTTACGTTATTTTTCGACCCAAGGTTTTTTTGGCAAGCTAGCGACTAACTACGTGAAGCAGACTATTGACAGGGCAGGTTCACCTACAGGGACTATTGACGACAGTGATACTTTTTTACTGGTTGATGCAACACTTGGTTATCGCTTGCCAAAGAGAATGGGCAGTATCAGTCTCTCTGTACACAATCTGTTTGATAAAAACTTTAATTACTATGATATTAATCCATGGGTTGTCGAACTCGTGCGCCCACGTTTTACGCCCGACCGCAGTTTCTTTGCCCAAGTGACGTTACAGCTGTAGTTTAATGTATGGGTTGCATTGTGCCATTGTATAATATACCCATAGCGTTTGGGCTTTAGGTCTGAATGTGCTTCTTATCGATTTCATGGCAAGATATTTTAACGCCGTTATGGAATCAATAGGACGTGCAGTCAGATCTCAGTTGCTATGGGCATATGCACATTAATTGAGTGAATTACTACAATGATAGAATATTATTTTCTGTCTATATTATAAGAAGGAGGCTTGAGGGGGGGGGGTGATGGCAGGGCAAAATGTGTGATCATCATGTTTATACACTGTCAAATACTAACTTGTAGGAAAATTTATAATTAAAAGGGGAAATTGGCAATGGCAATGATAAATTATAACGACAGTTGGGAGCCATATCGTGATGGTAGCAGCAATGGTGAGTCTTATTACAAGAGATATGCTGTCTACTGGGTTAGACGACCATCGACTGTAGGTGGTGATCTGAGAGATCGATTACTCTTTGTGAGTTTCTCGCGCCCACTTGGTCTGGCCTAGGTGTGTAGCAGATAATATTCAATTATGCAGGGCGCATCCCATGCAACAACCATTATTGCTGCATGGAATGCGCCCTGTATTTATATCCGGGATGCTACTTGAGCGGATTAAACGATTGTGAGGCTGTAAATTAAATTGTGTAACTGCACATTGTTCAATACCCTTGATAATAAAGGAAAAGAATCCTGCGCAAAAGCAACAAGCAGACTGCACTTGAGCAGCACATCAAAAACCTCAGCAGCAACATCAAAACGGCAGAGGAGGAGCTGGAAGACCTCACTCGGTTGTTACGCAAGACAACCCTGGAAGCCATGCTCGAAGGTGAGATGGCAGATCATCTGGGTTATCCTAGGCATGCCCCCGAAGGCCATCACAGCGGTAACAACCGCAGGGTGAGCATGGCGAAGTCGCCATTGATATCCCCCGTGACCGCAATGGTGAGTTTGAGCCACAGGTCATTCCCAAAGGTCAAACCCGCTTGCCGCTGTTTAACGACAAGGTTCTAGCCTTGTACAGTCGCGGCATGAGCACTCGCGATATCGTCGCCACCCTGCACGAACTGTATGACGTAGAGGTATCTCCCACACTGATTTCCCGCGTCACCGACCACGTCCTGGAACAGGTGCAAGAATGGCAATCGCGGCCATTGGATGAAATTTATCCCATCGTTTATCTCGATTGCATTGTGGTGAAAATCCGCCAGGATAAGCGCGTTATCAACAAAGCCATTTACCTTGCCCTGGGCATCAACCTGGACGACCACAACGTGGCCTCAAAGATATTTTCATCGCCGCTGTTGACGGTTTGAGCGGCTTTCCCGAAGCCATCAACACTGCCTACCCGAAAACCAAGATTCAACTATGCATTGTGCATATGGTGCGTAACTCGCTAAGGTTTGTCTCCTGGAAAGAGCGCAAGGCCGTCGCGGCCGATCTGAAAAAGATTTACCAATCCCTCACCGTCGAAGAAGCTGAACGGGAGCTGGATGCCTTTGCGCAACGCGAGGATGAAAAGTTTCCGACCATCAGTCAATCCTGGCGAAAACACTGGCCCAATCTAATCACCATATTTTGAATACCCGGATGATATTCGCAAAGTGATTTATACGACCAATGCTATTGAATCACTCAACAGCGTGATCCGAAAAGTGATCAAAAACCGGAAAGTTTTTCCCGCGGATCAATTGGCTACGAAGGTCATCTACTGGCGATTCAGGAGGCCTCTAAAAAATGGACCATGCCCATTCACCATTGGAAGAATGCCCTGAATCGATTTATGATTGAGTTTCCGGACAGAATGCCGGAACAGTTTTAAAACGGGCAGTTACACAAAATTATTTACAGGCTCAAAATGCCGAGCCAGTTACTTTTTTCAATAAACGCAAGTCTGTTTTTTCCCCTTTTATCTTTTCCTTTTACCCTTTACCCTGCCGACATGTCCTATTACCAACGCCATATCTTTTTTTGCACCAATCAACGTGATGACGGCAGTGTCTGCTGTCAGCAGCACGGTGCGCAGGCATTGCGCGATTATGCCAAACAGCGTACTAAGGAGCTGGGCATCGCAGGTAAAGAAGGTTGTGTGCGAGTGAATTCAGCGGGCTGTCTTAATCGCTGCGAACTGGGACCGGTGGCCGTGGTGTATCCCGATGGTGTCTGGTACACCTTTGTGGACAAAGAAGATATCGACGATATTGTCGAAAAACATCTGTTGCACGGACAAGTGGTTGAACGGTTACGCATAAAATGACACAGGTTTCTGGGGCGAGCTGTTTAGTGCTGCCTCGTCATGATGATCCGGCGGTTGATCTGCGTAGTGGTGAACGTTTTTTGATCCCTGGTTCCCTCCCAGGCTGGGTGCTTGAGGCACAGTTGGATGTTGCAAAGACGCTGCGATCTTCCTGCACTCCTGTTGCCGTGGTTTGTCATCCCCACCCACTGCATGGCGGCGCGCTCACCAACAAAGTGGCGCATATGATTGCCAAGGCTTTTGTTGAGTTAGGGGTAGAGACGCTGCGTTTCAATTTTCGAGGTGTGGGGGGATCATCCGGCGTGTTTGATCACGGCATTGGTGAAATCGGTGACCTGCAGGCTGCGGTGGACTGGTTGCGTGCCCGCCATCCAGCGGCTCCGTTATGGTTGACTGGCTTCTCTTTTGGTGCCTTTGTTGCGCTGAGAGCCCAAGCGCGGGCGAAAGCAGCGAGGTTGTTGCTGGTGGCACCGCCAGTGGCAATGTTTGATTTTCCCGCTGAAAGCGGTGTAACGATTTCCTGGCTGGTAATACAAGGCAGCGCCGATGAAATTGTCGATCCGGCACAGGTTTCAGCGTGGGTGCAGAAACAGGTTAATGCACCGGAGTACTATAGCCTGGAAAATGCAGGACATTTTTTTCATGGCTGTCTGGCCGATCTTCGTCAGCAAATTTGTGTTGCCTGGGCAGGCAATAAATAGCCCGTATTGCCCAAAAATTACTGTTGCTTGACTCAAAATAATTTATAACCTAGCATGATTTCGTTCTTCGTTGATAACGGGGAATCCTGGAACCCGTACACCTTATCTCGTGCTTTGCTGGCATTGAGTTTGGTGTGAGCTAGGCCAGCAATATTATAGGCTTGGTGTATTTCGGGTGATGTGTGAAAAGTGCGGCAGGGTTGGACCAACTTTTGGCTTCTTTGTCCGTCACGCAGTTCCCACATCGATATCTTCCTTCTGGTGGTTTTTACGCGACCTTTATGTTCCCAATGTGGGATTTCAGGGTCGCGTTTTTTTGTGGTCAATGGAAAATGCAGGCCAATCTGGGCAAATTATTGTACTGTTTCGGCAGCGGTCGGCTTGACAGTCAAGCGTCTACGTCTTACCATTCCGCGCCTTTTCGAGACAGATCTTTTTGGAGTAGTGGCTGAGATGAAAACGTTTAGTGCGAAACCCGCTGAGGTCAAGCGTGACTGGTTCGTGATTGATGCGACTGACAAGACCTTGGGCCGTATGGCGACGGAGATTGCTCGTCGTCTACGCGGTAAGCACAAGCCCGAATATACCCCGCATGTCGATACGGGTGACTACATCGTGGTAATTAATGCTGAAAAAGTTGTTGTTACTGGCAACAAGGCGGCAGCCAAGCAATATCATCGCTATACCGGTTATGTTGGCGGCCTGAAAACCACCACTTTTGAAAAGTTGGTGAAAGAGAAGCCTGAATACATTATCCAAACCGCTGTAAAAGGCATGCTGCCCAAAAACCCGCTGGGTCGGGCAATGTTCCGCAAATTAAAAGTGTATGCGGGTGCCGAACATCAGCACACCGCCCAGCAGCCTAAGCCGCTGGACGTTTAACCCTTTTTACCCAGCCTTTTCAACGAGACGACAAAATCATCATGGCAGACAAACAGTACTACAGCACAGGCCGTCGCAAGAGTTCCACCGCGCGGGTATTCATGAAAACCGGTTCCGGCAACATTACCGTTAACTCGCATGCGCTAGACGAATATTTTGGTCGCGAGACCTCCCGCATGGTGGTACGTCAGCCGTTGGGTATCGTCGATATGCTGGAAAATTTTGATTTTAACATCACTGTTAAAGGTGGCGGTAACAGCGGTCAGGCGGGCGCTATTCGCCACGGCATCACCCGTGCGCTGATGGAATACGACGAAACTTTACGTCCTTCGTTGCGCAGCGCAGGACTGGTTACCCGTGATGCCCGTGAAGTTGAGCGTAAAAAAGTGGGTCTACACAAAGCGCGCAAACGTCCGCAGTTCTCTAAACGCTAGGCGCAGTACCGAGTTAGAAGTGTATGGGTGTGTGGGAAAATTAAGCGGTTTGGCGACAAGTCTGATGTCGCCCCGGTTTTCTTCTGTCAATTGCTCGGAATACGGTTTTAGGAACTAGGTAACGCACTTGGCGCAACCGCCAAGCCCTGGTTCGTCGATACTGGAAGCTCGCCCTGTCCCATTGGGAGATCGTCTAACGGCAGGACAGAGGACTCTGACTCCTCTAATCTAGGTTCGAATCCTAGTCTCCCAGCCACGTTAATAAAGGAAAGGCCCCTCGTTGAGCGGGCCTTTTTTGTTTGTTTACTTAAATGGCAAGCTGAGCGCTTCTTGCTTCTCCAGCGTGTACTACACAAAAACATGCGGCATTACTATTTTGTTGTTGCTTAACAACAAAATAGTGCCTAATTCACAGTTTGTGATAGAAAAATGTTGCGCTTTTGCCTAAAGGTGCTATAAATACTGGCGTCGGTAAAGACAGTTTTGAATAAAATTAAATCATAAATAACTATTATGGAGAGCATCCTCTCATGAATAAAAAATTATTAGCGGTTGCAGTAAGTGCGGCCCTGGTTGTTCCTGCAGCCGCGATGGCAGCAGATGCGTTTGTGTACGGCCATGCGCAGGTTGAAGTGGCAAGTTACTCCGATGAAACTCCTTCAGGTACACCGCTTGCGTCGCAAGGTAAAGATGGTGTTGCACTTGAAGATAATGCTCGTGGTCGTTTGGGTGTGAAAGCTTCGGAAGACTTGGGTAATGGTTTGAAAGCAATTGCTCAGTTTGAATGGAGAATGAAGACGGATGAGGGCGGCGGATTTACCCCTCGTGTATCTCAGGTGGGTTTGACGGGTGGTTTTGGTACCTTCGTGATGGGCAATCTGAAATCGCCTTATAAATACACTGGTGGTGTGAAATACGATCCTTTTGTCGCGACTGCATTGCAAGCTCGTAGCAATGGAGGTATGTCAGGTAAAAATCTCGACCCAACAGGTACGGGCGCTTTGGGGCATCATAGTTTTGTGAGCGACCTAGTTGCTTATGCTTCGCCGAAAGGTCCTTTTACCGCTTCCATTGGTTATGGTCCTTCTGAGGATGATGGTCTAGTGGTAGTGGATTTTAAATACAGCCAGGGTGCTATAGAGGCTTTTGTTGCTTACCTTGATGCGGGTGATCGTTTGGTTGTTATAGGGCCAAATGATGAGTATTCAGCTGCTAAGGTCGGTGGCCAGTGGAAGTCCGGTTCACATAAGATTTCGGCTCAATACGAAATGATTGAACGTGATGTGGGTGGTGCTGCCACTGATCCTACGGTTCTCTTTTTGGGTTACCAGATGAAAATGGGCAAAAACACCTTTGCGCTTCAGTATGGTGATACCGATTATGATGTTTCAGGAATGGATAACACCACTTACATGGCCTTGGGTGTAATCCATAAAATGTCCAAAACCACTCGCGTGTTTGGGGGTTATCGTGACACCAGTGATGTGGAAAGCGTTGTGACTGTCGGTTTGCGTAAAGACTTCAAGTCTTAAAAACGTCAAATAATAACAATATTTTAAGTCGTTTATTGAGCGGAGCCTTTGGGCTCCGTTTTTTTATGAGCACCAAAAGGCTAGGTTTTTCCCGTTTTGTTCCCATTGCTTGCGCTGGGAAAGGTTTTCGCCCACCATTCGTAGTTGTGTTAATTCGAATGGTGTCGTATTTACAAATGAATTTACGAAAAGCAAGAGGTTGGTCATGCGTGGTGTTGCTGGTGTTGCTGGTATTGCTGGGAGGCTGTGCCGCAGTTCCGCAACAGTCAGATGATCAGCCAATCTACTGGCCCAATCCGCCAGCAGCACCGCGCTTTGTGCATGTGGCTACGTTGGTGTCGGGTGAAAGCATCCGCAGAGAAAATGCAGAGGGTCGGCTCCTCAAAGCACTGAGGGGAGTTAAAAACAAGGGCAGTGTTTTCGCCAAGCCGTTTGGTGTGGCGGCAAAAAATGGCTTGGTGGTGGTAACGGACACGGTGTTGCGGCAAGGATTCATTTTCAATTTGCAGCGTCAGAAACTATACCCCTTGGGGCGAGTGGGTAAAAAAGGTGTGTTGATTAAGCCGCTGGGGGTGACGATTGGTGCGAATAGCCAGATTTACATTGCGGATGCGAGCGCACGAAAAGTAATTGTCTACGATGCTTTTGGGATGCATCTTAGCGATATTGGTGATTTCAGAGACTTGGATCGCCCCGTTGATGTGGCGGTGTCTCCGGACGGAAAACAGGTTTATGTTGTGGACGCAGGTGGTATTGATAGCAGGCGTCACCGAGTGGTGGTGTATTCCTCAGTGGGTGTGAAGCTGTTTGAATTTGGCTGGCGTGGTAATGGGACTGGGGAGTTTAATCTGCCGACGCAAGTGGAGGTTGCGTCAGATGGCACAGTTTACGTGTTGGATGCGGGTAATTTTCGAGTGCAGGTGTTTTCGGCCGATGGCCAGTTTCAGCGCGCCTGGGGTCGAGTAGGCCGAGGTTTTGGCGATTTTGCCCGGCCGCGAGGTTTGGCGGTGGGGGGGGATGGTAATGTTTATGTTTCGGATGCAGCCTTTCGTAATGTGCAGGTGTTTAATCCCAAGGGCGAATTGCTGCTAGCAATCGGTGGCAAACGGCTTCTGGACCGAGCGGGGGAGTTGGCGATGCCAGCGGATATAGCTGTGGATGAATTGCAGCATCTCTACATTGTGGACCAAGTTTTTAAGAAGGTCGAAGTGTTGCGTCAACTGAGTGAGCAGGAAATGGATGCTATTGTTGCCAGACGGCAAGATGCCCAGTAATGCCTGATTAAAAATATACGCCTATAAAATATTTTTTTAGTTTTCAAAAGTGAGTACGATCACGTCTGTTGTACATTAACAAGATTAAGTAATATGCATTAGTCAATCTGGATTTATGTGAACGGAGTCACACTTTTGCGAAGAGTTTTCGTGCGCAGTATGGTGAAAAAAGAATGAATATCAGGGTTGCTTTTTGTATATCACATTGATTTTATAGTGTTTTTTCACGGCAGCGAGATTTTTGTGGTCGTGTGGTTTATTGGTTCAGGATATTGTCGGGATTGACAGCTTGTCGTTAGGCATGCTAAAAAGTATCCCTGTGAGGGAAAACTTTGTTTGCCCGCGAGTGCTGTAGCAGGCTCCGGGTTTACGTGGCAGTAAGCCCGTTTTGGGTTAGTTAAGCAGTAAGGAAATATATTTATTAATTCTCGTGCACGAGACCATATGGGGGTTTCATGATGAAACATTTTGTAAAAACGTCGGTAGCGACGGCAGTAGTACTAGGGACGGCTCTGGCGGCTAGTGGAGTATTTGCTAGTGTAGCAGGGTCAATTGTTAATACGCGTCATAATATGGGTTCGCAAGGACAAGGGCCGAATACCGCCGCTCCTGAGAATACCGCTGAAATTTGTATTTTTTGTCATACACCTCATGGTGGTAGTACGGAAGATGCTGCCGGTAATCGGGTGTCAGTTCCCTTGTGGAATAAGCAGCTGGCAGCCGATGTAACAGTGTTTTCCACTTATGATCAATTGGGTACTTCCACCTTGGATGCTGCTGTGGGTGAGGTAGGCTCTGTGTCTCTGGCATGTTTGAGCTGTCATGACGGGACGCAGGCCATTGATAATATCATTAATGCTCCAGGTTCAGGTGGTTATGATGGTGCTGGTGGTGGTGTTGATGGCTTAGGTTGGGCCTGGAACAGCGGAGATAACACGTTGGATGGTACTGGCCGATTTATAGATTCTGTGGATACCGATGGCACCAATATCTGGGCGATTGGCACCGACCTGACAAATGATCACCCGATAAGCGTGCAGTATGGGGGTGGTGGTTATTCAGCAACGAGCCCAACTGGCGGGCATTTTGCCGGTACTTTATCAGGTGTCACTCGTGATCAGGATTTCGCGCCTGCGCTTCAGATTGGTGGTGGAGCGCGTTGGTACGTGGACAACCTCCTTGTGAACGCTCCTGGTGAGTCAGCGGCTAATATCTTCGATAAATGGGATTTTAAACTGTACACGCGTGATACTACTGGGATGCGGGCTTCAGAGAATGGCGCGCTGTTTGCGGAACAGGACGAACCGTTTGTCGAGTGTGGCTCCTGTCATGATCCTCATTTTCAGACCACAACTTTTCTGCGTATGGATGGTGCAACTGACTTAGGAGGAACCAACCCTACTCCTGCGGGTGCTGATCAGTCCAACGCAGGCAGCCGTGTTTGTTTGGTGTGTCATACCAAGTAAACTGACCTCTGATTTCTTGGTTTAGGTTAGTGGGCTGGCAGCCTGGCGGGGACGCCTGGGCTGTCGGCTTTTTTTATGGGAGTTTGAAAATAGCGCGGTTACGTGCTTGTTGGATTATTTTGCAATTTTAGGGTGAAAAAGAATGTTTATGATGCGTGTGCTGATTTTGTGGTGTGTGGGTTTTTTTTGGGTGGGTAACATTTCCGCTGCGCCGCAACAAGCCGTAAGTTCAGTTGCGGAAGAAGTGGAAGAGAAGCCAGAGGAGTTGGATTATATTGCTATTGTGAATGGACAGAAAGTGTCTATGGGGCAATATGTTTCTGCGTTACGCAGAGGGGTCAGGGAGCGTTTTTATCACGGTAAAGTCGAAGAAGATGAAGCAAAAGAATTCCGTAAGGACGTTGCTGATGAGCTTATTGAAAGGGCTTTGTTGGTTCAGGAGGCCAAGCGTCGCAAGTTGAAGGCTGACGCTGATCAGGTTGAGACTGATGTGAAAGCTTTTGATGAAAAATTTCAGGATGACCCCGAGTGGGCCAAAGCTCGCGACAATGTACTATCAGAATTACGGGAAAAGCTAAATGATGATAGTTTAGCCAAAATAATTAAGCTTTCGGTAACGTCGGTGGATGCGCCGTCGGACAGTGAGCTGAGAAAATATTATGAAGAAAACAAAAACTTGTTTACTACGCCGTCACGCAACCGGGTTTCGTTGATTTTATTGCGAGTGGATCCTTCCTCGTCTTCCGAAGTATGGAGGCAGGCCAGTGATGAAGCGACGTCGATTGTTGAGCGCATCAATACAGGTGCTGATTTTGCAGAGTTGGCCAGGATTCATTCCAGTGACGAGTCTGCCGAGAATGGTGGTGATATGGGTTTTGTGCATTTAGGCATGCTGGGAGAAAATGCAGAAAAAGTATTGGCTATCATGGAACCGGGTGAGGTTTCTGCCCCGGTAGTGTTGTTGGAAGGTGTATCCATATTTCGGCTGGAAGAACGTACTCCGCCTGCGTTGAATGTTTTTGATTCGGTCAAAGAACGAGCGCAAAGACTATATCAGCGGGAGAAGGGAGAAGAGGCATGGAAGGTACTTTTACAGCGCCTGCATGCGGATGCAAAGATTACCGTTAATGATGCCCCTTGGCGATGAGTTTGCGCCAGTCTGGTGGCTAACATATACTGCCGATGATAAAAATAAGCACAAGTATGAGGTACTGATGTGCCGCTTGTGGGTGAAATTTGCACGCACGCCAAAGTATTTTTGGCATGTTATCTGAATCATAGAGCGGGGGCTTCGTGTGTTGAATGGGGGTGATGGTGAAAGCCTGTTTGTCCGCGTTTGGTGCGAATCAGATTGAATATGGTGTCGAGCGGTATTATTTTGCGGCGACGGGGGTGGTTGGCTGTCGTTTTGGGACTCTCTGTGCTGTCAGAAGCGCATGCTGCCTTTAATGGTTTGGTGCCGTTGTCGTATTCTGGACAGGTTGCCTACAATTACACTTACGTTGAGAATGCGGACAGTCAGTCTGAGGCGACTAGTTTGTTGTTTGGTCTGGGCGCATCTGGGTACATTTGGCGACCCTGGTTCGCTACTACATCACTGGCGCTAAATGTCGGCTTGTCGAGCGCTAACTCTACATCTAGCCGTTCAGAAGGGACGGTCGGTACTGGCAGTTTTTCAGTGGGAGTTTTTCCCGGGAGCCGTTTTCCTTTTTCCATGAGTTATTCCAGGACAGATAGTCGTTCTGAACAGTTCCAGGATATATCGCAAATTTCAGGTAACACCCGTTTTCGTGTGACTCGACTTACTTTGCGCCAGAGTTACCGTCCACGAGCATATAATCAGCTGTACAATGGCTGGTATAGTTCTACCAAATACGACGCGGAGGTTTTTGGTTCAAGCAGCGAGGTTTACGGTCTGAATTATCAGCTGCGTATTCCGCAGCAAGTTTTATCCATAGATATAGCTCACACGAGTACGCGAGCGCGAGGTATGGCTGATGACTCAAGTGTGAATATGGTGTCACTTGGCCATGTTTATATACCGAGCGCAGAGCTGGGTGTGAACAGCCTGGTTTCATATGTGGAAGTTGACCCTATTGGAAATAGCGGCACGTCCACCGATTCTCAGGCATTCAGTTCATTTTTCTGGCGACCGGAGTATCGTGCGCTCAGAGTGTCAGGTGGCGTGCGGCTGAGTGAAAGCAAGAGCGGGACGGCTACGGAAGCTTCCCGAAGCCTTAGTACAAATTTGAGTTTGGGGTACCAGCTTTCTCGTTCATTAAGCATGAATGCTGGAGCCTCCTTGAGCACATCTGCTAGTGGGGGCAGCCAAACATTGTCGATGGCGCAGACGGTGGGACTGTCCTACTCAGGCGGGCAAACACAGTGGAGGGGAATTTCCCATTCCTGGCAATGGAATGCAAATGCAACGAATGCAACGACACGAGTGGAAACGAATAATGATGTTGCTACGAGTGATGAGGACGGTTTGAGTACCCAGAATATCTCCTCAGGCATTGGTCATAATTTGATCAAGTCGTGGGCGGCGGGTTCGGCAAGTTCTTTGGCGGCGACTTTCTCACAGTCTCTATCCGGCGGTAAAAATAGCGAAGTTGACAATATAACAAAAAGTCTGAATCAGGGGTTAAGTCTAAGTTGGAGCTCGCGCCGGCGTCGGGGGACAACATATGTCAGTGGCCGCCTCAGTGACTCTCGGAGCTTTAGCAATGATGAAGATATAATTGCTCTGTTTCGGGATTTTAGCAATCCGGATACTGTGTTTCAGAGTTTTAGTTTGAGTTACAACGCTGATATTACTTTTGGTCGTCTCAGCAGCATATCGGGCGGGGCCAATTATCAGGCAACTCAAAGTGCGACAAAAACCGAGACAGAGGAGCAGGAAAGTTCGTCGAGGAGTATTGCTGGAGGGGTGTCATATCGACATAGTCGCCCATTTGGGGTTTATAATCTTCGTTTTACTACTAACTTACAGGGTGGTAAACAGATTGCCAGTGCTAGTCCAACATCAACCCTACGATGGCGGGCGGGGCTTCGTTATAATCTGGGTTTACTGTCAACAGCGTTGACTTTTAACGCCTCGCAGAGTGCGGGTGGAAATATTATAAAATCAATGAATTTTCAGGCTACCCGTAGTTTTTAATGTAGGGTAGTATGTGCGCTGCGCGTGAGATAATAAAATTACATTCAGCGTGTGTTTTGGTTTTTTTTGATGAATTTATGGAGGGAGGCTCTATGTTCAAATCAGCAATGATCGGCTTGTTGAGTATGTTTGCAGTTCTCATGTTGCCCCAAGCGGCGCAGGCGGAATATGCTGATGTAGTTATCAACAATTATGCTGATGCGGCGGGTATGCGTCCGGTGGTTTTTCCGCACTGGTATCATCGCATCCGTTTCCGCTGTAAGGTTTGTCATGCGGATCTTGGTTTTAAATTTAAAGCTGGTGGCAATAAAATTACTATGGCGAATATTATTGATGGCAAGTTTTGTGGAGCTTGCCACAACGGTGAAATTTCATGGTCGGTGGAAAATTGTGGTATGTGCCATTCAGGAGTGCCAGGAATGCCGACGCAGATTCACGGTAGTACTGTGCAGCGATTGGTTGCACCGACGTACAAATCTCTAGATAAGCCAGCTAAATAATGACGTTAAGAGGGGGGATAAAATGAAAATAAAACACTTCTTCTTGAGCGTACTGGCGATGACGGTTTTGTTGGCCGTTGGTTTTAATGCTCAGGCAGCTCAAGCGCCTTTAAAGGAAGTCAAATCGGCTAAGGGGAACGTAAGTGGGGCGAATGTGTTTAATCGCCTGCTGAAGAAAGATACACAGCGTAACGCAGCACCGGCCGAAGATGGTATTCATGATCCTGCGAATGATGGCACACACGTATTGCAACCGCCGTTAATTGCCTACGATGGTTTGCCGACTAGCGAGTTTGGTAATTATGTGGACTGGGTGAAATCGTTGGATGATGGTCTGTTGAAGCCACGCTATGATCTTTTTGATCCGACTGTAGAGCCATTGGTAATGGACTTGGATATCGTTCGTGAAGTGAAAGCGTCGATGCCTGATGTGGTGTTTCCGCATAAGCCGCATACTCAGTGGTTGCACTGTTCCAATTGCCATCCAAAAATATTCATTCCGCAACGCAAGGCGAATGTAATGAGCATGTCGGCAATTTTGCTGGGGCAGAAGTGTGGAGTGTGTCATGGCAAGGTATCTTTCCCGGTTACTACAGCGTCATGTACCAAGTGTCATTCCAAGCCGAAGGCGGCTGACTGGAAACCACCGAAGAGTGAAGCCAGTCTTCAGAATCCATGGCGATAGTTTTTGTTGCAGTGATTAATCATTGATGGAATTAACATTGTGAAATCAGGATGCGGTGCAGATAAATTTCTGTACCGCATTTTGGTGTTTTGCACTGCTTTTTTATGCATCAGTGACTTTATAAAATTTTAGTTGTGTTTTTGAGGAAGGGTCAAAATGTCAAAGCTCTGCGCTAGAACGGTGTTGTTTTTCTGTATGACAACGGTGTTGAGTTTGGTAGGTTGCGGTGGCCAAGCGGTCAAACCGGAGAGCAATGCCGTGGCTGATGCGGCAAAGTTAACAGCAACAGAAAAAAATGAGCTAGTTCAGGAGCTTGCTGTTAAGAGCAAATCAGAATCGCTGGTAGAGGTTATGCCACAAAAGCAAGGGGGCGAACCAGTGGTTGAGATGGAGCCCATTCCTGCTACAAAAACTTCGGCCAAAGGAAAAGATGACTCGCTCATTGCGGAAAAAGAAGAAAAATTAACAACTGATGTTTCTGTCCTCGAAAAGCAGATTGCTGCTCCAGCAATACCAAATAGGGTTGGGTCAGAGACAATGGCTCCCGAAGTGGAAAACAAGGTAGTACCAGTTTCCTCAGGACCAAACCATTTTGTAGTGACCGTTGGCCCTAAAAAGCCCACCCACCCTGCGTATGGCAAGGGGCATGCTATGGGGTTTTTAGTGGATGGTGTTTCGGGCAAAGAGTTGGTAGTTGAGCGTGGAAAAGTCTATACATTTGAGATTGACTCCGACCCAAAGCATGATGTGTATTTATCGACAAAAGCGGTCGGTTGGGGTGGCGCGCCTTTTGCGGCCGGTGTGGAGGGGGCGTACACCTATAAAGGGAAAATGACGCTTAAAGCAGATAAAGAGACGCCAGATCAGTTGTTTTATTCTTGTCGTAATCATCCTTATATGGGAGGAGTGGTACACATTGTAGATAAGGGACAAAAGATTGACATCAAACAGCAAGCTGCTGCGAGCAAAGCCGCAGGCGGGGGCGTATCTGCGAGGGCAGAGACGGTCACTCTGTCCAAAGTTAAGCAAAAATTGATGTTTGCGGAAATGATGCTTGGTGCGCAAGGTGCGAAGCGCGTTTTGGCCAGCGAAAACGATAAGGCTAAGCAGTTGGTTGCTGCAGCAGAGAAAAAGCTGGATGAGGGGCGCAAACAGTCTTCGGCGGGAGCACTGCCTGAAGCATTGGTTTTGGCGAATCAATCACTGAAAATGTTAAGTGAGGCGTCGCGTTTAGTCCCGGGTGATGAAGAGATTGCACAGCAGGAAGAAGACTACAAAACTGTATTGGTAGAAATACAAGATTACCAAAAATCTTATCGTGACAATATTAAACGTATGGGGAAAAGTGGCGATGTGACCGATGATGCCAAGCTGGATGAGAAAAAGTTGGCAGCAACATTGGCGCAAGCGAAGAGCTTGGCAGAAAAGAAAGATTATGTGCGAGCCAATAAATTATTACGGCAGGCTCGGACCACAATTACTGGTGCATTGCACAAAATCCTAGACTCCAAAACTATTGTATATGATTTGAATTTTGAGACGCCAGCGGATGAATATGAGTATGAATTATTGCGTTTCGCAGGTTATGAAGAGCTGATACCTGTGGCCATTGAAGCTAAAAAACCTGCTCCAGGAGCAATTAAGCTGATGGAAAGCTTCTTGAGTAAAGCGCGTAGTCGTCGTGACGAAGCTGTTGCAAAGGCAGAGGTTGGTGATTATCCAATGGCGATTGCGATGCTGTTGCAGGCGACCAAAACTGTGCGACGGGCATTGCGTATGGTGGGTGTGGCACAATAAGTAGGCTAAATTTTGAATCTGTTTTTGCATGGATGTCTGTAAGTTGTTGATTTTTTTTGGCGAACCTGTGTGTTGGGCTCTGCCTGTGCGGTCACTTGCGAGATTTAATACACCGTCGAAATAGCCTTGACGGTGTACTAGGTTATAATTCATTCATCATTTATTGAAAAGTAACAGGGCAATGCGTAATTCAGAGTTAATAAAATGGGTTCAGTGTGTGGCGTTACTTGCTGGTGCTACACTTATTTCAGTTAGTGTGTACGCAGAAGAGGGGGGGGGGCATTATCAACTGCATGGCGATGTGGTACCGATAGCTGAAGATGGGATTCATGATCCGGAAAATGCTGCAACCAACACATTACAGGCACCTGTAGAGGCCATGAAAGACTTCCCCCGGGATGCGCGTGGCGTTATCAATTGGGTGGAAACTCTGAATGATGGATTGATTGCACCGCGCACGGGGTTGACGGGCACGGAAAAAATGCACTCTGTGGACTTTGACGTCATTTTCAAAAATACTGCATCTATGCCTTATGTCCGTTTTCCACATTTGCCGCACACCCAGTGGCTCACTTGTAAAAATTGTCACCCCGGTATTTTCTTGCCGCAACGGGGAGGGAATTTTGTCACTATGGCATCGATTATCGAGGGTGAATTTTGTGGTGTCTGTCACGGTAAGGTGGCTTTTCCTCCGTTGCAATGTAATCGCTGTCATAATGTAGCCCGCGAAAATGTCGGTTTACGTTAGTTTTTTTGTGCCACGCATATTTTTCTTTTTGGTGTTAGCGAGCACGCTACTGGCCTGTAGTGTTGCGGAAATGGAGAAATTTGCGCTTGAGGGTGATGAGCTGACGAAGGCTTCCAAGCCTAAGCGTGATACAGGGCTTTCACAAAAAGTGGGAGCAAAATTACTTTCTGCTGAATCCATTATTAGTGGTGGGCGTCGGTCCTATAAAGGCTTTTCCGGGCAGTTTGGTCGGTTACTGATTGGTGAAGCCGATGAAATCAGGTTACAAAATCCCGTTGCCGTTGGTGGTGTAGACGGTGTGTTGTATATTGTCGATGCTGCGCCGAAAATTGTTTATAAATACGACTTGGTCACCAACGAGATCGAGCCTCTTGGGGAAATTGCCACTCACTTTCGAGGTGATCCCGGCAATATTTATGTTGCCAGGGATCGCTCGTTTTATATTGTGGATCCTGTGGGGCGGCAGGTATTACATTTCAGTGAGCACGGAGAGCTGCGTACCACATTTCAGGATCTTGCTAATCTTTCGCGTCCCATTGATGTGATAGTGAATGAAGAAACGGGTGATGTGCTGGTAGCGGATGGCTCATTCAGCCATATAGTCGTGTTTAATAATATGGGTAAGGCGACTAATGCTATTGGTCAGCGTGGTACGGGGGCAGGCCGTTTTCGAGCGATAACCTTTATGACTAGCGGCGTAGATGGTTTGTACATACTGGACCGGCTGGAGTTACCGGTGCAGGTGATCGATTGGCAGGGAAGCTACCATTATTCATTTGGTGAGTCTGAGTTGTTATATCCTAGCGCTATTGCGGTTGATAAAGATCAGCGTGCATTTATCGCTGATCGTTCTAGCAATACTATTTTGGTTTATCAAGATGGGCAATTGAGTATGACTTTTGGTGCCAGTGGTTCGGCACCGGGGCGTTTCCACTTGATTACTGGTTTGTGGGTAAATGATAATTTGTTGTACGTTGCCGATAGTCTTAACCAGCGCGTGCAAGTGCTTCGCATAAATCCGTCCGCAGCGTTGCCGGTTATTCCAGGGGGCTGATAGCATGCGGATAAATTTTTCTGTTTTTCTTTTGTTATTATTCGTGGCACTGCTACTTACAGGTTGTGGTGAAACGCGCTATCTGTTGCGTTACGATAAGCCAGCCGAGGAAAAAGTTTGGCCCCCTCTGCCGGATAAACCACGTTTTCGCTATGTTGGTCAGTTGGTGGGAGAAAGCAATCTCTTGGCTGTGAATGATGGTGGTGCTGGTGCAGCTATCGGACGATTTTTCAAAGCCTTGGTTGGTTTGGGTGATAGGCCGGATAATGTGCGTAATTTGCTGCGCCCGCAAAGCGGTACCGTCGATGCGGCAGGGCGTATTATTGTCACCGATGCTGGTAGACAGGCTGTGTTCGTGTTTGATCAAAAGCTTGGCAAGATGGATGTTTGGCAAGGGGCGACTAAAGATTTTAATTTTGTGTCACCGGTAGGTGTTGCAACGGCAAAAAATGGCGATGTTTTAGTGGCCGATTCTGAGTTGCGTCGAGTGGTTCGCTTGGATGCTGAAGGAAACCCGAAGGGGACGTTTGGTTTTGAGGATCTGGAGCGTCCAACAGGGTTGGCAATTGACACCAAAAGTGGCCGTATTTTTGTAGCTGACACGGGCGAACACAATATTAAGGTATATTCCGATGCGGGTAAATTAGTGCAAGTGATTGGTCAAATTGGCACTAAGTGGGGCGAATTTAATGCGCCGACGCATGTCAGTTTTGTGGACGACCGGCTATATGTTACTGATACTTTTAATGCCCGAGTGCAGCTTTTTGATTCAAATGGAAAATTTATTCGTGCTGTTGGTTCACGGGGGCTGTATTTAGGCAATCTGGTACGGCCTAAGGGGGTAACGGCAGATAGTTTGGGGAATATTTATATTGTTGAATCATTCCATGATTATTTGCTAATATATGATCGGAACGCTCGGTTTTTGTTGCCTATTGGTGGTTCTGGCTCTGCTGTTGGGAAGTTTTATTTACCCGCAGGGGTTTGGTCTGATCAACAGAATCGTATTTATATTGCAGACATGTACAACGGGCGGGTGGTTGTGTTCCAGCATCTTTACGAACAGGGACAGGATGGCGCTTTTGGTGTGAGGCCGATAGGTGGGGTTTCTGCAGACGGGCAGGAAAAATAGGATATATGTGGCGACAGTAGGTAGATACGCAGGACTCGAAAAAAGATAAAAAAAAGATAAGAGGGGTCGAAAGAGGGTAATAGGTATTGAAAAGTTGAGAATTTAAAGTGACAGGAATGGACATGCGAAACAAAGAAGTTGTGACGACGAGTATATTACTGTTCCTGTTCCTGTTCGCGGTGGTGTGGATATCGCCTGTGTCAGCTGCTCGCATTTCCGATATTAGCAATACCAAGCACAATTTTTCAGCTCTTGTGACGCCAGATATTCTGGGGGGTGGTGATACCCGTACGGTGAAAGCGACAGAAGAGGCGGAAATTTGTGTTTTTTGCCATACTCCACACGGGGCTAATCAGTCCGAAGGTCCGCTTTGGAACCGTGCGATCCCCCCTAGCTCTTCATATACCGTTTATAGTTCGAGCTCCATTGATTCCTCGATTGAACAGCCCAATGGAGCATCAAAATTGTGCCTTTCCTGTCACGATGGCAGCATTGCCGTTGGCAGCGTACGGAATAGCAGTGGTAGTGGTGGATTTCAGTCAGGAACCATCAATATGACGGGTACTGGCACTAGCGGGGTAATGGCACCGGGTGAAGGCAATAATACGGGTTATACTCGTTTTCTGGGTAATGACCTGAGCAATGATCACCCCATTTCGTTGACCTATAGTCAAGCATTGTTCAGCGCTGATGGTGAAATGCGTGACCCAACAGAGAACCCGATTCGGGTGCGTGGTTTGACTCCGCGACCGCAACTTCAGGATATTCATTTACAACCCGCGGTGCGCAATGCGCCAACTCCCGATAATGGCCAAGTACAGTGCATCAGCTGCCATGATCCGCATATCCGTGATACTACTGATGAAAACATCAAATTTTTGCGATTGAACCGTTTACAAAAAGCCCAGCCTGATGGTTCCGATAATTTCTTGCCAGCAACTGACATTATTTGTCTGGCATGCCACACCAAGGCGGGCTGGGAAGGTTCGGCGCATGCTCAGCCCAGCGTGGCGAACGAGATTTACACCAATGCTGCTGCCGACGTGCGTGAGTTTGCACAGGGTACTGCGGTGTGGCAAACGGCCTGCTTGGCCTGCCATGATACGCACACAGTGCAGGGCTCACGTCGCCTGTTACGCGGAGGAACAGACGGTAGTACGTTGACTTCGGCCAGTGGTTATACAATTAAGGCGGGTGATGGCAATTATTCCATAGAAGAAACCTGTTTTGCCTGTCATTCCAGTGATGGTGGCACGCTCACTTCACAGGGTATGGGTACTGATGTGCCGGATATCAAAGTAGATTTTAATCTGCCCTTTCGTATGCCAATCCGTAGTGAGAATCAAGCGGCAGGTATGGAGGTGCATGACATCGGTAGCACAGGCGAGGATACTCAGGAACTGAATCAGCGAGGTAAGGACTTTATTGAATCCCGCGCCAATCTGGGCAAAATCAGCATGGGTGGTTCGCTCAATAATCGCCATGCGGAATGTACGGACTGCCACAATCCACACCGGGTTACTAGGCGTAGACAGTTTAATCAGGATAATCTTGGCGGTACTCTGGACGCAGCGGGTACTCACAACCATGATAATGCCAACCCACATACCAACATTGCATCCGGAGTGTTGCGTGGCATGTGGGGTGTGGAACCGACATATACCTCTAACAATTTTCATGTTGAGCCTATTAATTTTACAGTCAAGCGAGGTGACCCCGGTGCCAATGGATCCACTGCGCTCACCCAGCCCTACGTTACTCGCGAATATCAGATTTGCCTGAAATGTCATTCGAATTATGGCTACGATGAGCCACCGCTGCTGAGAGACGATTCGACGACCACGCCACCGGGTGTCAATGGCATGTTTCAATACACCAATCAGGCGCGGGAGTTTAATTCACCTGCTTCGCATGCTGGCGAGCCTCGTAGCGTGGGCACTGATGGTGGTGCGGGTAATAACAATGGTTTTACCTGGAATACCAATAACCATCGTGGTTGGCATCCGGTTATGCAACCCACAGGGCGCACCCCCTCTGCGCGTGCCACCAACCAAAATAACTGGATCAGTCCCTTTAATAATGCCGTGGGTACTCAAACCATGTATTGCACTGACTGCCATGGCTCGAATACTGTGGCGGGCACTGTTGATCCCGACCCAGGTCAGGAAAATGGCCCGGCGTGGGGGCCACACGGCTCTACTAATTACTTCCTGCTCAAAGGTGACTGGAGTGGTAATGCACCCGGTTCGCCGCAAAATGATTTTACCGGTCGGCCAGGTACCGGCGACAATGATAGTGGCAACGACGCTACTTCTCACCTGTGTTTCAAGTGCCATCGATACGAACAGTATGCGAGCCCCTCCGGTGCATCACAGGCCAGCGGATTTTCCGGCATGGGATGCATGTGCCTTGGTATGGGGGGAGGTATGGGTGGCATGGGTGGAGGGGGTAACTTTCATCGTTTGCACGCTACTCGCGTGAATAATTTTCGTTGTACCATGTGTCACGTAGCAGTACCGCATGGCTGGAAAAACAAGAACTTCCTGGTCAACCTTAACGACGTGGGCGAAGAGGCTGGTTTCCCGGCTGGCTCCAGCAATGAGGTGCGCAACAGTACCACTAACGGTTACGTGCAGGGTCCTTATTACAATCGTGCGGTGCAGAAGGTCCGCAGTTTTGCTCGAAGTGGTAGCTGGAGTGCGAATAATTGTGGTTCCATTGGGGTTAGTGGTAATGGTGCTGTTGGTGTAGGTTGGATGGTGGGTATGGGTGGTATGGGTGGTATGGGTGGTATGGGTGGCGGCGGGGGAGGTGGCGGCTCAGAGGCTTGCGGCAATATACCTTGACGGTGTAACCAAGGGGACTGTTTCGAGAACAGGCTCCTGGATTTAACTTGATTTAGCATTTGTGCCCTCGGGTAAAAACTACCTGATTACGTTAGCTGAAGATTATGAGTAATCAGGAAGAACTATCGACCATGAAAATACTGTCAGGCTTACTTTTATTACTGCTATACGGCTTAACTATTCCGGTGTTGGCCGCTGAGCGTGTGCGCTTTGCGTATACTAGTAATGATGTAGATGCCAGCTTGGCACGTTATTCAATAAACCCTGATTCGGGTCAGTTGCGGTTCATTGATTATTTGCCATTGGGGAAAAACACACCAGAGGTGGTAATTGACCCTTCCGGGAATTACCTGCTGGCTCTTTCGCAATCCATTAATCGTTTGTTTGTGTATCGCATTGATCATCGGAATGGCGCATTGATTCCTGTGTCGGGTTCTCCTTTCGACGTAAATGGCGCGGCTCCCTTTAATATTGCCTTTCATCCAAGTGGCCGTTTTTTTTATATAGCGCTACGTTTCAGCGGTGTGGGAGCCTATGCTTTTGACCCTGTGAACGGTGCGGTAAGAATTTTGCCGGGCTCACCTTACCCAGCTCAGGAGCGTACCCGTGCAGTAGCGCTGACACCCGCTGGGCATTTTCTTTATGCACTGAATTCCTACGTTAGTACAATCTCCGCCTTTAAAGTGGATGCGCAAACGGGGTCGTTGAGTCCTTTGTCTGGCTTCCCGATTCCTGTCGGGAAGGTGGGTGAACATGATTATCAGTATTTGAGTCAGGATGTTCCGGCAACGGCTGGAGCTGTGCCTTATCATATGTTGATCGAAGCACAAGGGCGGTTTGTTCTGGTGCCAAATCTGGCCGGTGGAACCATTAGCGTTTTTCGTATTAATTCAGACACGGGTCAGTTAACGGAGGTGGATGGCAGCCCGTTTTTTGCCGGGTTCAATCCTCACAGCATTGCGTTGCATCCGAATGGCCGGTTTGTTTATGCAATACGTGGTCGGGATAGTGTTATTGAGGTGCTTGAACTGGATTCAAAGAGCGGGCGGCTGACTCAAACGTCAGGCTCCCCCTACGAAACCGGGGGACAGGGGCCAGCAGAGATTGTATTCACTGAACAGGGGCGACGTGCCTATGTTATTAACTGGGATTCCAACGACGTTGTACAGCTAGATGTAAGTGCAGATACAGGGGCGCTGCGCGTACGTGAAGTAGTGAAAACACGCTCAGGCCCTTGGTCTTTTGTGCTTGCGGAGGGTGACAAAGCTTCACCTTTGCGCGCACAGTTTTTCGCTGCACTGGGAAAGAACGGGTTGGGTTGGGCGAATGATAGTGATTTGTCGGCTGTGCAGCCGCAATTGGCAGCAGGAGCAGTGAGTGCGCTGGCTGTTGGTCCCAGACAAGCCCTAATCTATGCTATAGATTCACTGACAGATTCACTTACTGCGTTGACGTTGAACGAAGCAGGAGATATGAGGCCCATCGCCAATGGGCGAGTAGTGACTGGGAAGGAGCCTAGTGACGTGGTTATTGACCGCAACGGTTGGTATGCCTACGTCACCAATGCTGGTGATAACACGATGTCGGTGTATTACATCGATGAGAAAAGTGGTCAGCCCAAGCCGGTAAAAGGTTCTCCGTTAAATACCGGCAAGCAGCCAACATTTATCAGTCTTGACCCGGCGGCACGTTATGCCTATGTCGTTAATACGGGAGATAATACTGTCTCCGTATACCGTTATCGTTCCAATGTTACACCGCTGATTTTTGAGACGGTTTATTATGGCTCGCCCTTTGCTACAGGCGAGAGTCCGGTCGGTATTGAAATTGATCCCACCGGGCGTTACGCCTATGTGGCCAATGCTGGCTCCAATAATGTTTCTGCGTATCGCATTCATCACCAGACCGGTGCTCTGTCAAGCTTACCGGGTTCGCCGTTCAAGGCGGGGCAGAAGCCGCAGTCACTACTGGCGCATCCCAATGGTCAGTGGTTATTCGTAGCCAATCATGACTCCGCTGATATCAGCGTATTTCGTATCGAGACGTCACTGGGAGCGCTGGCAGATATCGATAAAGCATTAAAGTTGCCATTTAAACCCGGACGTTTACAATGGGACTCTGTCCGCGAGAGACTTGTGGTACTGGCTGATGATGGTAAAAAATGGCTGACACTTTCGCTGGATACCCAAACAGGAAAGCTCGTTAGTATGAGCGAAACTCCCCTGAAAACCCCGGTCCTGGATTTACTTATGATGACCCGCCCCTAATACTGTTGTTGGGTTACTCAATACTTTTGGGTATTGACTCTCTGGCCTGTTCTGCGTATTTTCTGCATAGCTCTCGTGCAGGATAGTGCTGTCACGAGAACAGTGTCGCCCACGGACGACCCCCTCTCTGCAAGGAAGTGCTGAACGGAAGGGTGCTACCGCACCGGTTTTTGCCCGCTGGTAAATTACCGCGTTTACACTGCACGGCCTGATTTTGCTGATGGCGTTGGTTCGCATTGCGTTACAAATAGTCGCATAGCGATACATTGCAGTTATAACCAAAATGATTTTCCAGTCCATATAGTGGTTGAGCCTCAGTCTTTTTGTCGTTTGATAATGACGATGAGTACTGGATGGTTGTGACGGCAAAAGTACACCGTACTATTTTTGGTGATGTAGCAGAAAAATTGAGGGAACAATATGAAACGCTACCGGCTAACCATCTTTGCCATGCAATGGATTGTTATTTTTATCATTGGCGTAGGGGATAGTTGGGCGAGCTCCCTGCCCAGCGGGCGTGTTTCCGACATTCGCAACACCAAACATAACCTGAGCACCCTCTCCAGCAGTGGCGAAACGCGTAACGTCCAGGCCAGTGACGGCGAAGCCGAAATCTGTGTCTTCTGCCACACCCCCCATGGCGCGAATACAGCGGCCGCCCCGGGTCCGCTGTGGAACCGTAATCTTTCCAGTGCCACCTACGCCACCTACAACAGCGGCTCGCTGGACGCCACTGGCGAAGGTATCGCCCTTGATCAGCCCGGCGGTATTTCCAAACTGTGCCTATCCTGCCACGACGGCACCATCGCCATCGGCAGTGTGCGTAATCGCAGCGGCAGTGGTGGTTTTCAGACAAGCGCCATTGGCATGTCCGGGACAGAAGCCGATGGCAGCATGCCCGGCGGCCCCTACGGAGAAAACAGTGGATTCACCCGCCGCATTGGCACCGACCTCACCAACGACCACCCCATCTCCTTCACCTACGACACCGCACTGGCCAACCGAGACGGAGAAATGCGAGACCCCGCCCTCGAGCCCGGCATCGGCGACCGCAGCTCCGGCGTCTCCCCCCACATCCCGTTAGAAAACGGCCAAGTACAATGCAACAGCTGCCACGACCCCCACATCCGAGACGCCTCCGACCCGACCCGGAACATCAAATTCCTGCGTCTGAACCGTTTTCAGAAAGTCTCCCCCATCAACACCACATTTAACGAAGCCAACGACATCATCTGCATGGCCTGCCACGACAAAGACGGCTGGATTGGCTCCGCCCATGCCACCGACACTGTTGCCAACGAAATCTATACCGATGCCGCAGCCGACATGCGCGAATTCCCCCGCGGCATGGCCGTCTGGGAAACCGCCTGTCTAGCCTGTCACGACACCCACACCGTCCAAGGCTCACGCCGCTTATTGCGCGAAGGTGTTGACGGCCCCGTCGGAGCCTCCGGTGAAAAGCAGGGCGGCAACGCCGCGATTGAAGAAACCTGCTACGCCTGTCACTCCAACGACGGAGGCACCCTCACCGCACAAGGACTGAACACCGAAGTCCCCGATATCAAAACCGACTTCGGTCCAGGGAACCGGCGCATGCCCATCAGCAACGATGACCAAGTGGCCGGCATAGAAATGCATAACATTGGCACCGTTGGCAGCGACAGCCGGGAAATAGGGCAGCGCGGTAAAGACTTTATCGAATCCCAGGCATCGCTGGGCAAAGTCAGCATGGGCGGCTCGCTCAACAACCGTCATGTAGAATGCACCGACTGCCACAACCCGCACCGAGTCGTGCGCCGCCGTTTGTTTAATGAAAATCATCTATCGGGTGGCCTGGACGCAGCGGGCACCCACGCCCACGATATTGCCGACATTACCGCCGAAACGCCGCACACCGCGCACAACAACCTTGCCTCGGGGGTTTTACGCGGAGCGTGGGGAGTGGAACCGGTCTACGCCAATAACAGCTTTGCGAGTGAGCCCATTGACTTCATCGTCAAACGTGGTGACCCAGGCACCCCTGGTTATGGTGCTGGCACCACCAATGTTACGGAACCGTATGTAACCCGGGAATACCAGATTTGTCTCAAGTGTCATTCCAACTACGCCTACGACACCCCCCCCATGCTGGGAGCCAGCTCGGCGACCACACCTCCGGGCACTAATGGCATGTTTCAATACACCAATCAGGCGCGGGAATTTAACTCTCCGATGATCCACCGCGGTGAAGGTCAGTCTCTGGGCGTGGACGGGGGTGCAGACGCTGCCTACAACACCAACAACCATCGGAGCTGGCATCCGGTGATGGAAGAGACAGGGCGAGACCCCGGCACCCGCAGAGCCTCTGCCAATAACTGGATTGCCCCTTTCAATGCTGCGGTAGGCACGCAGACCATGTATTGCAGTGATTGTCATGGTTCCAATACTCCGCCGGGCACGGCCGACCCTGATGGGCCAGGCAACGAGAATGGCGCGGTATGGGGACCACATGGCTCTATCAATGATTTCCTGCTTAAAGGACCCTGGTCAGGTGGCAATTTCGGTGGCACGGGAACTGGTACTGGAAATCACCTATGTTTCAAATGTCACGAGTACGACCAGTACGCTAATCCCAATCCACCGACAATACAGGCAAGTGGTTTTGGTGCCACGGCCAATTGCATGGGGTGCGGTGCTGGTTTCGATACCAAAAACTACCATACCTTTCATGCCGTCAATGTGGTGAACTTCCGCTGTAACCTCTGTCATGTTGCAGTGCCTCACGGCTGGAAAAACAAGGCTTTTCTGGTTAACCTCAACGACGTGGGGTCCGAGGCGGGCTTCTCCGGCCCGGGCAATCAGGTACGTTATGATTCATCCGGACTGGGGTTTGATGTCGGCGGTTATACAAAGGGTCCTTATTACAACCGCGCTGCCCTCAAGATTCTCAATTTTGCTCGCAGTGGTGAATGGACGGCGAATGATTGTGGCTCGTCCGGGTTGCCGGGTAACGGAGTGGAGGGTATCGATTGGATGGTGGGAGTCCCTGGGATTGGTCCCAATTTCAGCATCATTGGTGGAGAAGGTTGTATCGTTTTGCCCTGAGTCATTGATTGATTCGAAAATGCAAATTAAAGATGCTTGATTGTGCCGATAGAGCTTTCCCCGTTAGAGAA
Organism: Gammaproteobacteria bacterium; assembly: GCA_021647705.1. GTDB lineage: Bacteria > Pseudomonadota > Gammaproteobacteria > SZUA-152 > SZUA-152 > SZUA-152. The sequence goes on from JAKIUF010000019.1 coordinate 70,619, forward strand.
TGTGAGATACGAATGATTTTCCGTGGATACGTGGTAGCTTTGTTACTACTGTTTGTTAGTGTTGCATCAGCGGCGAATACGGTGCGCTATGCCTTCACGGTTAACTCTTTTGACAGAAGTTTGGTTAGTTATCAACTTGGTGCCAATGGCATGTTACATGTCAGCGGCCATCAATCGGTTTCGGCTCCGGCTTTTCCCACTGCGGTGGGAGTAGATCCCTCCGGGCGTTTTGTGCTCACTACTTCCAAATCGGTGGGCCGCATTGGTGTCTATCGTCTTGACTCTGAGACTGGCGCACTTACCCAGGTATCTGGTTCTCCGTTCCAGTCTGTGGGGCGTTCACCGTTCTTCATCGCTTTTCATCCCTCGGGGCAGTATGTTTATTTTGTCTGTCGTTTCGACGGTATACTGGCTTTCGCCTTCGATACGGAGAGTGGTGCCCTGAGTCCCATTGATGGTATGCCCTATCCCTCAGGCAAGCGTACCCGTTCTTTGGTTATGCACCCCTCGGGACGTTTTCTTTATGCCCCTAATGCTTATTCCAACAACATCAGTGCTTATGCCATTGACTCCGCCACAGGTAAATTGACAGACCTTGACGGTTCGCCTTTTCCGGCTGGTGACATTTTTCCCATTGATGCCGAGCTGGCAGTGTTAGCAAAATTTCCTGTCTCTGCTGGTGGGGTGCCTTATTATGTAGCGATGCATCCATCAGGCCGGTTTTTGTATGTTACCAACTGGCTCAGCAGCAGTTTGTCTGCCTTTCGCATTGATCCGGACAACGGCACTCTTAGTCTGCTAGAAGATTTCCCACTTATTACCGGCATCAATCCCTATGCCGTTGCGGCTCATCCTTCAGGACAGTTTTTATATGTTACCAACTGGGCCGACAACGCGCTGTGGGGTTATCGCATCGATTCCGCCAGCGGTGGTTTGACTCTGATACCCGATTCGCCTTTTGCTGTCGAAGGCACTGCGCCCGTGGCGATTACTTTTGATCCCTCTGGCCAACATGCCTATGTGCCTAACTATCATTCTAATAATGTCAGTGTATTCGCGGTTGATATAACCAGCGGTACATTAAACCTGCGGGATACCGTGCAAACACGTTCAAAGCCCTGGTCTTTGGCCCTGGCACCGGGCCAGATGCCAAAAATGCCTGCTGTGCGTCACGCTTTTGGCCTGACGGGAAAGGAGCTTGTAATGCTGAGCCAGTCCACGAGTGACGGCAAGCTTAAACGGTTGGCAAGTGTTGAGGCGGGCGATCGGCCAGTGGCCATAGTGTCGCGTCGCGATGGTCGCTTTGTCTACGTGGCTGACGCCGGTGATAATCGTATTCGCGCTTTCCAGGTCGAAGGCGATCAGCTGACGCCTGTTCCGGGTTCACCTTTTGAGGCTGATAAAGGTGTGCGTGATCTCGCAATGGATATCAATGGTCGCTATTTTTATGCCATCAACGAAGTTGCCAATAGCCTCTCTGTATACACCATTGATGCTGCCAACGGTGCGTTGTCTGAAATTCCGGACTCACCTTTTCGCACTGGGCGTAAGCCTGTTGCGCTGACGTTGGATGCTGCCGCACGTTACGTGTTGATTGCCAGCGCCGATGGCATCTCGGTGTTTCGTTATCAGACCAGCGATAGCCCACTGATTTTTGAAATGGCGAAATACGGCTCACCATTTGCTGCGGGCAAACGTCCTATGGCTTTAGCGGAAGATCCTACGGGCAAACACCTTTATGTGGTTGATGCAGACACGAACAGCCTGTTTCTGTTTCGGGTGGATGTCCAAAGCGGGGTGCTGGAGGGCTTGTCCGGTTCACCGTTGGTTACCGGCAAGTCACCCCGCTCTGTACTGGTACACCCTGGTGGTGATTGGGTGTATGTTCTCAATAGTGGCAGTGGCGATATCAGTCGTTATCGCCGTGACCGGCTACAGGGAACATTGAGTGAAACAATGCCTCGGGTTGCTGTGGGTTCGCAAGCTCAAACCCTGCGACTGGACCCCGCTGGACGCTATCTTTATGTCCTTGCGAAAGAGGGCAAGCCACTGCAACGGTATGCAGTGGACGCAGTCAGTGGTGCGCTGGAGGTGCAAGAGATACAACAGCATGAGGGGTTTCGTGAATTGGTGTTTCCGGTGTTTTCAGACTGAAAGAAGTTTGGTGGCCCAGTATGCGGACTGGATAGGTTGACAGCATGACTCTTTCACTGAGGAAACACTTTTGGGTGTTGACTCTCCGATTTGTTCCGCGTACTTTCTGCACAATTCTCGCACAGAATAATCCCGTTTCGAGATCAGTATCGCCTATGGATGATTGACTCTCAAGGAAGTGCCGAATGAGAGAGTGCCCGTGGCATTGGTTTTTACTCTATCGGCAAATCACCGCGTCTACTACTGTTTATACGGCCATTGCCTTTCTTACTGATGATGTTGATCCATTGATTTTTCAATTTGGTCGCTGAGCCTTGGAGTCCCATTCTCAATTTTTGCGTTACTTTGGGCGATACAGTGGGCAGTACAGTTATGGCAGCAAAAGTACGCATTTTAGAGGGTGTATTAACATTATGCCGACAATACTTTCCTTGTCAGTAGCGAGTGGGGTACGAAGGGCTTGCTGTGGGAGTGCGGCAATTGTTTTGCTGTTGTTTATTCACACTGCATTGGCTGCTGAGGTGGCACGCTATGCTTTTACGGTCAACTCTTTTGACAGTAGCTTGGTGGGTTACCGACTCGGTGTTGATGGTATGTTGCACGTCAATGGCCACCAGCGGATTCCGGCTCCGGCTTTTCCGACCGCAGTGGGAGTGCATCCCTCGGGGCGCTTTGTGGTTACAGCCTCCAAATCGCTAGGCCGTATTGGTGTCTATCGTCTCGATGCCGAAACGGGCATGCTTACTCATGTGCCTGGCTCGCCGTTCCGTTCTGTGGGGCGCTCACCCTTTTTCATCACATTCCATCCTTCGGGGCAATATGTGTACGTTGCCACCAGCTTTGATGGCATATTGGCTTTCAATTTTGATTCGGATAGTGGTGCTTTGAGTTCCGTTGATGGCATGCCCTATTCCTCGGGCAAGCGTACCCGTTCCCTGGTCATGCATCCATCGGGGTACTTTCTTTACGCCTCGAATTCTTATTCCAATACCATCAGTGCTTACGCGATTGACCCAACGACGGGCAAACTGACAGAGCTTGATGGTTCGCCCTTTCCGGCGGGAGATGTCGCTCCTGTTGATTCCGAACTGGCGGCGTTATTAAAATACCCTGTCTCTGCTGGTGGTGTACCTTATTATGTGGCTATACCTCCATCGGGCCGGTTTTTGTATGTTACCAACTGGCTCAGCAGCAGTTTGTCTGCCTTTCGCATCGACCCGGATAACGGCACACTCAATTTGTTGGATGACTTTCCGCGTATTACCGGTATCAATCCTTATGCCGTTTCTATTCATCCTTCCAGACCTTTTCTCTATGTCACCAGTTGGGCTGATAATGCCCTGTGGGGTTATCGTCTCGATTCCAGTAGTGGAGGTTTGACTCTGTTACCCGGCTCTCCCTTTGTCGTAAAGGGTACTTCGCCGGTGGCTATGACATTCGACTCATCTGGTCGGCACGCTTATGTGCCCAATTATCATTCCAATAATATCAGCGTATTTGAAGTGGATGTGGCCAGCGGTGCATTAAGCCTGCAGGATACTGTACAGACGCGCTCTGGTCCCTGGTCTTTGGCCCTGGCACCGGGCCAAATGCCAAAAATGCCTGCTGTGCGTCACGCTTTTGGCTTGATGGGAAAGGAGCTTGTAATGCTGAGCCAGTCCACGAGTGACGGCAAGCTTAAACGGTTGGCAAGTGTTGAGGCGGGCGATCGGCCAGTGGCCATAGTGTCGCGTCGCGATGGTCGCTTTGTCTACGTG
>JAKIUF010000020.1 GCA_021647705.1 Gammaproteobacteria bacterium
GGTGTGCTTGGCACGCTGGGTAATGGCGTGTTTGGCCAACTGGAAAAAAGCGGTTTTACCACACCGGATGCGATTACCTTGCATACCCTGCTGGATGATTTGCGCCACGAAAATGTGCAGCGGGTGGTGATGGAAGCTTCTTCGCACGGCCTTGAGCAGGGGCGGGTGGCAGGCGTGGCATTTGATGTGGCGGTGTTTACCAACCTCAGTCACGAGCATCTGGATTATCACGGTACGATGGAAAATTACGCTCAGGCTAAGCGACGTCTGTTCGAGACCAAAGGTCTGAAATATGCAGTGATCAATATCGATGATGATTATGGTCGGAAAATGCTGACCTCGATGCCGGGTGCGGTGGGAACGGTGAGTTATGGTTTTGGTGGCGGCAAGGGGCGTGGTGCTGTGTTGCCTTCTTTGCTGGGTTCCAATTTGCAGTTAGATCGTAACGGCCTGCGCATGCATGTGGAAAGCGACTGGGGTAAAGGTGATTTACAGGTACCGCTGCTGGGTGCGTTTAATGCGTTCAATCTGTTAGCGGCGCTGGGCGCGCTATTGGCCAGCGGTATTGCCTTTGATGACGCATTGCAGCGTCTGTCCGATGTGCAGCCGGTGCCGGGGCGTATGCAGGGTTATGGTGGCGTAAACCGACAACCACTGGTGGTGGTGGATTATGCACACACCCCGGATGCTTTGCAGCAGGTACTGGTTGCTGTGCGGGCACATACCGCTGCACAGGCCGGTGTCGTAATGGCACCCGATCTGTGGTGTGTATTGGGCTGCGGAGGTGACCGGGATCGCAGCAAGCGCCCATTAATGGCGGCAGCAGCGGAGCAGTTGGCGGATAAAGTGATTGTGACCGACGACAACCCGCGTGCGGAAAATGCGCAGGTAATTGTCGCCGATATTCTTCAGGGGTTTACCTGGGTGGATGATGTGCTGGTGATTGCGGATCGTGCCAGTGCTATTGAAAAAGCGATTCTTTCCGCAGCGGAAGATGATGTGGTGCTGATTGCTGGCAAGGGACACGAGGAAGTACAGATTGTCGGTGATGAGCGTTTGCCATTCAGTGACGCTCATGAAGTTGAGCGGGTGCTGGCCCTGCGCAAATCCGCTGGAGGGTTATCGTGATGAATACCCGTCAGATTCCACCTGGCATTAATACCGTGGAAGCCGTTTGCGAACTGTTGCAGGGCGAACTGCGGGGCGATGTAAAAATACGATCCTTTTCCGGTATCAGTACAGACACCCGTGAAGTGGTACCGGGCCAGTTGTTTGTGGCATTGAGTGGACCGCATTTTGATGGCCATGATTTTGTCGCTTATGCCGTACAAAAAGGTGCAGTAGCGGTTGTCGTCGCGCAGCCTGTTGATATATCTGTTCCGCAGATTATTGTCAGTGACCCCCAGCGTGCCTATGCACAACTGGCGGCCAACTGGCGACAGCAGTTTGCGATTCCACTGATTGCGGTGACCGGCAGCAATGGCAAAACTACCGTCAAGGAAATGCTTGCAGCGATTATGTCGTGCAAGGGCAGCGTATTGGCCACTCAGGCTAATTTTAATAATGAAGTGGGTGTGCCACGGACCTTGTTAGGTTTGCGTGCGGAACATGTTGCGGCGGTGGTTGAAGAAGGGGCCAGCGGCCCGGGTGATATCGCTTACCTGACCGCATTTGTGCAACCCACTGTGGCCATTGTCACCAATGCAGCAGGCGCGCATCTGGAAGGTTTTGGTTCAGTGGATGTGGTGGCAAAAACCAAGGGTGAGATTTTTGAAAACCTGCCTGCAAATGGGGTGGCCATTATTAATGCCGATGATGCCTTTGCCGGGCTATGGCAGAAGCAGGCGGAGCCGCGTTCAATGGTGCGTTTTTCCCTGTCTGCGGAAAGCGATGTTGATGCCGAAGTGCGTGGCACATTAACTGCCGATGGCAGCCTGCAAATGGTGACTCCGGCGGGTGAGGTGCAAGTGAGTCTGCCATTGGAAGGTCGCCATAACGCCGCCAATGCATTGGCGGCTACGGCGGCGGCGTTGGCCGCAGGTGCCAGTATTGCGGATGTAAAAACCGGTCTGGAATCCATGCAGACGGTGCCGGGCCGCTTGCAACGCAAAGCGGGCATTCGTGGCGCACAGATTATTGATGATACTTACAACGCCAATCCGGCATCGTTACATGCTGCGCTGGATGTATTGACGCAGTGTCACGGTGATCGCTATCTCGCATTAGGCGACATGGCGGAACTGGGTGAAAAGGCAGAGGAATATCATCAGCAAGCGGGCCAGCAGGCACGTAAGGCGGGTGTCAGTCGTTTGTACGCAGTGGGTGAGTGCTCACAATATGCTGCACAGGCTTTTGGTCAACATGGTCAGCACTTTGCCGCACAGGATGAATTGATTTCTTGCCTGCAAGACGATTTGCACAAAGACGTAACTCTATTGGTGAAAGGCTCACGCTCGGCACACATGGAAAATGTGGTGGCTGCGCTGTCTGTGGCTGGGACTGTGGAGGGGATGAGCTGATGCTGCTTTATCTTGCCGATTATCTGGCCCAGTTTCACAGCGGCTTTGGTGTGTTTCAGTATTTGACCCTGCGCGCCATTCTTGGTGCATTAACGGCGTTGCTGATTTCGTTTGTGGTGGGTCCGGCGATGATCCGCCGACTCAATCATTATCAGATTGGCCAGACTGTGCGTGACGACGGCCCGGAAAGCCATTTGCAAAAAGCCGGTACACCCACCATGGGTGGCGCATTGATTCTGGTGGCGATTTCGATCAGCACATTGCTGTGGTCAGACTTGAGTAATTCCTACATGTGGGTGGTGTTGTCGGTCACCATTTTGTTTGGTGTGGTTGGCTGGGTGGATGACTATAAAAAGTTAGTCAAAAAAGATTCACGCGGACTGATTGCGCGCTATAAATATTTTTGGCAGTCGGTGATTGCATTGGGGGCTGCCTGGTTTTTATATGATGCTGTCACCATTCCGGCGCAGACACAATTGTTTGTCCCGTTTTTCAAAGACGTGGCTATTGTGCTGGGGCCGATGTTTATCGTGCTGGCGTATCTGACCATTGTGGGTTCCAGTAATGCGGTGAATCTTACTGATGGTCTTGATGGTTTAGCCATTTTGCCCACGGTGATGGTGGCCGGTGCTCTTGGCATCTTTGCCTATGTCACGGGGCACATGAAATTTGCAGAATATCTTGCCATTCCTTACATCCCCGGCGTGGGTGAAGTGGTGGTTTTTTGCGGCGCTCTGGTGGGTGCCGGTCTGGGATTTCTCTGGTTTAACACTTATCCCGCCATGGTGTTTATGGGGGATATCGGCGCGCTGGCGCTGGGTGCGGCACTGGGTATTGTTGCCGTGGTTACACGTCAGGAGCTGGTGCTGGTGATTATGGGCGGGGTGTTTGTGATTGAAACCCTGTCGGTGATCATGCAGGTGACATCATACAAATTAACCGGCAAACGCATTTTTCGCATGGCCCCGTTGCATCATCATTTTGAATTAAAAGGCTGGCCGGAACCACGGGTGATTGTGCGTTTCTGGATCATCACCGTCATTCTGGTTTTGGTCGGTTTGGCCACGTTAAAAATACGTTAATTACTTACTTTGCAATGAACGCAACTTTGAACTCAGCCCTGAACATGATAAATGTCACAGCACATAACAACGGTTTAGTCCCCGTGCCGACTCTGGTGATCGGTCTGGGACACAGCGGTTTGTCTTGTGCGCGTTTTCTGGCGCAACAGGGCGTGCCGTTTGCGGTGACGGACAGTCGCGAACAGCCGTCGGGTATTGTCGCCTTGCGTGCCGAATGTCCCACAGTGAAAATTGGCCTGGGTGGTTTTGATGAAAAGCTGTTTACCTGGGCGCAGCGTCTGATTGTCAGTCCAGGTGTTTCATTGCGCGAGCCGTTGATTGTCGATGCGCAACGTCGTGGTGTGGAAGTGATTGGCGATATCGAAGTTTTTGCACGCATGGCGCAGGCACCCATTGTGGCCATTACCGGTTCTAACGGGAAAAGTACCGTCACTTCACTGTTGAGTGAAATGGCAAAAACCGCTGGCCGGGATGTGCGCACGGGCGGCAACATCGGCACACCTGCGCTGGAATTGCTCACGGAAAACGAGCCGGATTTTTACCTGCTGGAATTGTCGAGCTTTCAACTGGACAGTACACATGCCCTGCATGCCGCAGCGACGGTGGTGCTGAACATCAGTGCGGATCATCTGGATCGTTATGACGATCTGGCCCATTACGTGGCGAGCAAGCAGCGTATTTACAGTGATGCCGGACTGGCTGCACAGGGTGTGGCGGTGTTTAACCGTGATGATTCACAGGTGGTGGCAATGCTGGCGGGTAATGTGCAACAGCAAAAAATCAGCTTTGGTCTGGGTGTTCCCGCTGAAGATCAATTTGGGCGCATCAGCCTGAATAACGAAAGCCTGAATAATAAAAACAATGAATTATGGTTAGCGCGCGGTACAGAAGCCTTGCTGCCGGTTGCGCAGATACGCATGGCAGGTGAACAGGCTCAGGCCAATGCGCTGGCAGCACTGGCGCTGGGCGAGGTGATGGGGCTGCCCATGGCAGACATGTTAGCCACGCTGAAAACTTTTCCCGGTCTTCCGCATCGTACGCAGTTTGTTGCTGAAATTGATGGCGTGCGCTGGATCAATGATTCCAAGGGTACCAATGTGGGAGCCACGCTTTCTGCGGTACAGGGTTTGGCTGGGCCGCTGGTATTAATTGCAGGCGGGCAGGGCAAGGGTGCTGATTTTTCACCGCTGGCGGATGCCATAAAAGACAAGGTACGTGTTGTTATTTTGCTGGGTGAAGATGCGGCACTGATGGAAAAAGCCCTGGCAGATGTTGTGTCGGTGGTGCGCATGTCTTCTGTGAAGGGTTCCATGGAAGCAGCCGTGGCTCAAGCGCAGTCGCTTGCACAACCTGGCGATACGGTGCTGTTGTCACCGGCTTGCGCCAGTTTCGATATGTTTTCCGGTTTTGTTGCGCGGGGTGAGGCCTTCATGGCAGCCGTACGCGCATTGCCAGCGGTTGAAGGGGATGGGTCATGAGTGCTGATACGATTCCCGTGCTGCGTAATTTTATCCATACTGCGAATGTGACAGCGAATCAGCGTCATGGGCGCTTCCCGCTGGATGCAAGCCTGCTGGCAGCTGCCATTATGTTGCTGGCCTTGGGGTTGGTGATGGTGGCGTCGGCCTCGGTGTCCATTGCCGAACGTCAGATGGATGACCCGCTCTTTTATTTATGGCGACAGAGCGCTTTTGTGGTGCTGGGTTTGCTGGTGGGTTTTGCGGTGTTGAATGTGCGCCTGGTGTACTGGGAACGCCTCGGCCCCTGGTTTTTGCTGCTGGGCATGAGTTTGCTGGTGGCGGTGTTGCTACTGGGGCGTGAAATTAATGGCAGCGTGCGTTGGTTATCGCTGGGGCCGGTGAATTTTCAGCCGTCGGAAATGATGAAGTTGTTTATCGTGATTTATCTGGCGGGTTATCTGGTGCGGCGTGGTGACGAAGTCCGCGAATCCGTGAAGGGTTTTCTCAAACCCATGCTACTGGTAGGTCTGATCGGTGTGTTGCTATTGCTGGAACCTGATTTTGGTGCTGCCGCTGTTATTACTGCCACAGTACTGGGCATGATGTTTTTAGGAGGAGTACGGCTGTGGCAATTTGCTGTGTTGTTCCTCAGCATGTCCGCCGTGGTGGCTGCGGTGGCAGTGTCTTCCCCTTACCGGGTAGAACGTCTGACGTCATTTGTGAACCCCTGGGCAGACCCGTTTGACAGTGGTTTTCAGCTCACTCAGGCATTGATTGCCTTTGGTCGCGGTGAGTGGATGGGTGTAGGCCTGGGGAGCAGCGTGCAGAAACTGTTTTACCTGCCCGAAGCACATACAGACTTTTTGTTTGCCGTACTGGCCGAAGAGCTGGGCCTGATCGGTGTGGTGCTGGTGATTGGTTTGTTTGTGCTGATTGTGTGGCGTGCCTTTGTGGTAGGGCAGTCAGCGGCACAGGGCGGTGATCGTTTTGGTGCTTATACCGCTTATGGTATTGGCATATGGCTGGGTTTGCAGGCGTTTATTAATCTCGGTGTGAACATGGGTATGCTGCCCACCAAGGGGCTGACCCTGCCACTGATGAGTTATGGCGGCTCCAGCATTGTGATGAGTTGTGTGGCAGTGGCGTTGTTATTGCGGATCTCCCATGAGTATCCGGTGGATAAGCAACCAGCGGCACGACGGACGGTGCCGACCTTACAAAAAACAGCACAAAAAACGGCGACCAAGCGGAGGCGCAGTTCGTGATGGTCAAGTGTGAAAAAATCCAACGCAGAGACGCAAAGGCGCAGAGAACGCAGAGGTTTTTGGAGGTAATGAAAACCTTCCTGCTTTTTCTTTGCGTTCTTCGCGCCTCTGCGCCTTTGCGTTGGATATTGTCTTTTGGCAAAAGCCACAAACAATTTGATTTTTCTTTGCGTTCTTCGCGCCTTTGCGTCTCTGCGTTGGATGTTGCTTTTGGGAGGCAGCCATGAGCAGCCAGCAACCACTACGCATTATGGTCATGGCCGGTGGTACCGGTGGTCATGTGTTCCCCGCATTGGCTGTGGCTGATGAACTGCGTGCGCGCGGCGTGGAAGTCAGCTGGCTGGGCACACGTCAGGGACTGGAAGCCGAAGTGGTGCCGCATGCCGGTTTCCCCATTGATTATGTACAGGTGTCCGGTTTGCGCGGCAAGGGTGTGCTGAGTCTGCTGATGGCACCGGTGAAACTACTGCTGGCTTTGTCGCAAAGTTTGAAAATTATTTCCCGACGCCAACCTGCGGCAGTGCTGGGCATGGGTGGTTTTGTGACCGGCCCCGGCGGGCTGGCGGCATGGCTGAAGCGGAAGCCATTGCTGATTCACGAACAGAATGCCCATGCCGGGTTGACCAATCGTTTGTTGGCACCGCTGGCGCGACGAGTGATGGAAGCATTCCCTGGCACGTTTGCAGTTTCCAAAAAAGTGCTGCACACCGGCAATCCCTTGCGCAAAACATTCATTGATGCGGTGCCTGATAATGCGAGCGTCAATTCAGACAAACAGACACTGCGCCTGCTGGTGGTGGGCGGCAGTCTCGGTGCGGCGCGACTTAATGAAGTGGTGCCACAGGCGCTGGCAGCACTGGATGCTGCCGCTCGTCCCGAAGTTTGGCATCAGGCAGGCAAACGCAACATTGACGATGCACGTTCTGCCTATGCGGCAGCGGGTATTGATGCACGACTGGAACCGTTTATTGATGACATGGCAGCTGCTTATGCCTGGGCTGACGTGGTGTTATGTCGTGCCGGTGCCATGACCATTGCCGAAGTGGCGGCTGCCGGTGTGCCGTCCATTCTGGTGCCTTTTCCTTTTGCCGTGGATGACCATCAGACAGCCAATGCGCGTTATCTGGCAGATGCACAGGCCGCCGTGTTACTGCCGCAAACGCAGCTGACAGCCGAACGTTTGGGTGAGCTTTTATTATCGCTTAATGCCGACAAATTAACGGCCATGGCCACAGCCGCACGCAAACTGGCATTGCTGGACGCCACCACGCAAGTGGTCGAGCAATGTCTGGCGGTGGCGCGGGGCGACGATAAACAGGAGGTGGCCCATGGCTAAGCAAAAAGTCAAACAAAGGGTCGAGCGCAGAGGACAAGACCTCAAGGGTGAATCACATCCGGCCTGGGGACGAATTCATCGTGTGCATTTTGTCGGCATCGGTGGTGCGGGCATGGGTGGCATTGCCGAAGTGTTATCTAATTTAGGTTATGCCGTATCCGGTTCGGATCTGCGGGAAAATGCCGTAACCCGTCGTCTGGCTAAGCTGGGTGCCAAAATATTTACAGGGCATGATGCAACGAACGTGCAGGACTGCGATGTGGTGGTTACGTCCACTGCTGTGTCGGCAGATAACCCGGAAGTCGTGGCCGCGCGTGAAGCGCGTATTCCGGTAGTGCCGCGCGCTGAAATGCTGGCTGAACTGATGCGTTTTCGTTTTGGCATTGCCATTGCGGGAACGCATGGCAAGACCACGACTACCAGCCTGACGGCGAGCCTGCTGGCCGAAGACGGACTGGACCCCACCTTTGTTATTGGCGGTCTGCTCAACAGCGCCGGTTCCCACGCACGCCTTGGCGAGAGTCGTTATCTGGTGGCCGAGGCCGACGAAAGTGATGCCTCGTTTTTGTACCTTGCACCGATGATGGCCGTGGTCACCAATATTGATGCTGACCATATGGAAACCTACGGCGGTGATTTCGCTAATCTGCGTCAGGCCTTTCTCGAATTTTTACATCACCTGCCTTTTTATGGTCTGGCAGTGATGTGCATTGATGATCCGGTGGTGCGCGAACTGCTGCCGGAAATTTCCAAACCGGTGCTGACCTACGGATTTGAATCCACAGACGCCGATGTGCGCGGACTGGATTTGCAGCAACAAGGACCACACACCCTCTTTCGGGTGCAACGCAAGGATCATGAAACCGAACTGGCAGTGACGCTGAACATGCCCGGTGCGCATAACGCACTGAATGCATTGGCGGCCATTGCCGTGGCCACCGAACTGGGTGTCAGTGACGAAGCCATTCAAAACGGGCTGGCCGGTTTTGAAGGTATTGGCCGACGTTTTCAGGTTTATGGTGAATTGCAAACCACCGCAGGTAACGTGCTGTTGGTAGATGACTATGGTCATCACCCGCGTGAAGTGGAGGCCACTCTGGAAGCAGCCCGCAAGGCTTGGCCGGACCGGCGTTTGGTGCTGGCCTTTCAGCCACATCGTTTTTCACGCACCCGTGATCTGTTTGAAGACTTTGCCAAAGTGCTTGGTGAAGCGGATGTCTTATTGTTGCTGGAAGTTTTTGCAGCGGGAGAGCAGTCGCAGGGCGGTGATGATGGCCGTGCCTTGTGTCGTGCGATACGCACCCGTGGGCAACTGGACCCGGTATTTGTGGAAAATGTGGATGATCTTGCAACGACGCTGCAAGGCGTGTTGCGTGAAGGTGATGTGTTGCTGACGCTGGGTGCGGGTTCCATTGGTGTGGCGGCAGCGCAGTTGCCGGAACAGCTGAAGGAAGGTGCGTGATGATCCAGTTTGAAAAAATCCAACGCAAAGGCGCAAAGACGCAGAGAACGCAGAGGTTTTTGATGTTGACTGTGCAAGCGCTGCAAGTTTTGGATGTAACGAAAATCATTCTGATCTTTCTTTGCGTTCTTCGCGCCTCCGCGCCTTTGCGTTGGATGTTGTCTTTTGGCCGTGGTTACAAACAGTTAACAACCTCAAACAGCGATAAAATGAGGGCAAAGTCTGTGATGGCTTGGTGTGAAAAAACCCAATACAAAGACGCAAAGACGCAGAGAACGCAAAGGTTTTTGAGGCTGGCTGTATGTGAATCAGTTGGGTTTTCTTTGCGTTCTTTGCTCCTCTGCGTCTCTGCGTTGGATTTTAAAATGCGGAGGCACGCATGAACGCACGGCCTCTGATGACCGAATTGCGTGGCAACTTGTTGTTAGACGAGCCCATGTCAAAACACACAAGCTGGCGTATTGGCGGCCCGGCAGACCGCTATTACCAGCCTGCGGATATTGTAGATTTGTCACTGTTTTTATCGCAGTTGCCGGAAAACGAGCCGGTTTACTGGCTGGGTCTGGGCAGCAATCTGCTGGTGCGTGACGGTGGTATTCGCGGCACGGTAATTGCAACCAGTGGCGTGGTGGATGGATTGGAACAAATTGATGAAAAAACAGTGCGCGCCGAGGCTGGCGTGGCCTGCGCCAAAGTGGCCCGTTTTTGCGCGCGCGCAGGTCTTTCGGGTGCGGAGTTTCTGGCCGGTATTCCCGGCACCATGGGCGGCGCGCTGGCAATGAATGCAGGAGCCTTCGGCGGTGAAACCTGGGAGGTAATAACCGCTGTTGAAACGCTGGATCAACAGGGTCAATGCCAGCATCGCCAGCCTGAAGACTTTGAAATTGCCTACCGCCATGTGACCGGTCCAAAGGGCGAATGGTTTGTAGCTGCACAATTACAGTTAGAACCGGGCGGTGAGCCAGAAGCATTGCAGGCACGTATTAAAGCACTGCTTGCCAAACGTGGTGACAGTCAGCCCACATCGCTGCCCAACGCCGGTTCGGTGTTTCGTAATCCCGAAGGTGATTTTGCGGCACGCCTGATTGAAGCTTGTGGTTTAAAAGGACAATGCGAAGGTGCGGCCTGTGTTTCGGATAAACACGCCAACTTTATTATCAATACAGGTGGCGCGACAGCATATGACGTTGAAACCCTGATCGAACGAATCATGCAAGAGGTTGAAGAAAAACAGGCGGTGCAGTTACAGCGTGAAATACACATCGTAGGTGAGGCAGCATGACACTCTTCACAACGATTTTTTTAACAATATTTTCCTTTGCGTTCTCTGCGTCTCCGCGTCTTTGCGTTGGATTTTCCGGAGGTCGTTTATGAGCAGCTTTGGCAAAGTTGCCGTACTCATGGGCGGACTGTCAGCGGAACGTGAAGTTTCCTTGCGTAGCGGTGCAGCGGTGTTGACCGCGTTACAACGACAAAATATTGATGCACACGGTGTGGATGTGGGACACGACATTGTTTCGGTTTTACTGGATGGCCAGTTTGACTGTGCGTTTATCGCCCTGCACGGACGGCGTGGTGAAGATGGTGTGATTCAGGGTGTACTGGAAACGCTGAATATTCCCTATACCGGTTCCGGCGTATTAGGTAGCGCACTGTCCATGGACAAGATACGCAGCAAACAGGTATGGCAGGCAGCAGGTTTGCCGACTCCGGCTTTTGCCGTGTTGAATGATGACAGTGACTGGTCTGCTGTGGTTGATGAGCTGGGTTTGCCGCTGGCGGTAAAGCCGGTGCATGAAGGCTCCAGTCTGGGTGCGACACGGGTGGAGCATTTGAAAAATCTGGAACCGGCCTGGCGTAATGCGGCGGAATTTGATGCAACGGTAATGGCCGAGCCCTGGATCATTGGTGAAGAATACACGGTCGGTATTTTGGACGGTGAAGCTCTGCCGGTGATTCGTTTGGAAACACCGCGTGAGTTTTACGATTACGAAGCCAAATATAACACCGACGATACACGCTATCATTGTCCCAGTGGTTTGTCTGCGACTGACGAACAACAATTTCAGGCATTGGCACTGAATGCATTTACAGCACTGGGTGCGACGGGCTGGGGGCGTATCGATTTCATGTTAGACAAAAACGGTGCCCCTTGGTTACTGGAAAACAATACTGTACCAGGGCTGACGAATCACAGTCTGGTACCCATGGCTGCGCAGGCGGCGGGTATTGATTTTGATGAATTGATTTTGCGTGTTTTATCAGCAGCAAGGGTATCGGCAGTAACGGTGCCGGACAGTGAAGGGGAAGTCGGCAATGGGTGCTAAACGCATTGTGAAAAAAACCAGCGTGAAAAAGCCCCGCTCACCCGCAAAGCCGATGTTCGAGCGTTGGCTGACACGCCGTTTGCTGGGCGGCGTATTACTGTTCGGCGGGTTGGGTAGTCTGTTGGGCTTTACCGTGTGGCAGCTGGCCCAGCCGGATACTCTGCCGATTCAGCAGGTACAGGTGAAGGGTGAGTTTGTTTATCTCGACAAAAAGGATTTGTACAAAGCTATTGGTGATTTGGCGAATGCCGGATTTTTTAATGTGGATGTGCGAGCGGTGAAACAGGCTGCTGAAACGATGCCCTGGGTAGACAGTGCATCGGTGCGGCGGATCTGGCCGGATACTTTGCATATTGATATTCGTGAGCAAATACCACTGGCTCGCTGGCAGGATGGCGGCATGGTTAATCGATATGGTGATGTTGTGTTGTTAGCAACAACAGATGCGCTGGGTGATTTGCCGGTTTTTAACGGGCCGAAAGGCACCGCAAAAATACTCGCTGAACGTTATCAGTTGTTATCGGTGCCTCTGGCAAAAATGGAGTTGGCGGTGGTGGCGTTAACCTTGAGCGAACGACGCGCATGGCAGGTGTCATTGGATAACGGCATGCACTTATTGTTTGGACGGGCGATGGCAGATACACAGTTGTCACGTTTTGCCAATGCGTACAACAGCATGCCCATTGAAAAATTGGAAAACATTCAGTCAGTGGATTTACGGTACACCAACGGTTTTGCAGTGCGCTGGAAAACGCCTGTGAATAAATCAAAGCTTGGTTGAAACAAGAAAATGACAAAGCAAAAACAGTTATTGGTCCGGGGAATGCGGTGATGAGCAAAAAGTCTGATCAAAATTTATTGGTAGGCCTGGATATCGGTACCTCAAAGGTGGTGGCGATTGTGGCGGACTTAACGCCGGAGGGTGAAATCGACATTATCGGTATTGGTACACATCCTTCCCGTGGTCTGAAAAAGGGTGTGGTGGTGAATATCGAATCCACGGTGTTATCCATTCAGCGCGCAGTGGAAGAAGCAGAGCTGATGGCCGGGTGCCAGATTGACTCAGTGTACGCCGGTATTGCCGGTAGCCATATCCGCAGTTTGAATTCTCACGGGATTGTAGCAATACGCGACAAAGAGGTGATGCAGGCCGATGTGGAGCGGGTGATTGATGCCGCGCGAGCGGTGGCCATTCCGGCGGATCAAAAAGTGCTGCATATTTTGCCGCAGGAGTTTTTGATCGACGACCAGGAAGGCATACGTGAGCCGGTGGGTATGTCCGGTGTGCGTCTTGAAGCTAAAGTACACATGGTGACCGGTGCGGTGAGTGCAGCACAAAATATTATCAAATGTGTGCGTCGTTGCGGACTGGAAGTGGACGATGTGATTCTTGAACAACTGGCATCCAGTTATGCGGTATTGACCGAAGATGAAAAAGAACTGGGTGTGTGTCTGGTGGACATGGGTGGAGGTACTACCGACATCGCGGTATTTACCGATGGCTCGATTCGTCATACCGCCGTGATTCCCATTGCTGGTGATCAGGTGACCAATGACATTGCCGTGGCGCTGCGCACGCCGACGCAATACGCAGAAGAAATCAAAATTAAATATGCCTGTGCGTTAACGCAATTGGCCAGCCCGGAAGAAAGCATCGAAGTGCCCAGTGTGGGTGACCGGCCGCCACGGCGTTTAGCACGGCAAACGCTGGCTGAAGTCATTGAGCCGCGTTACGAAGAATTATTAATCCTGGTGCAAAACGAATTGCGCCGCAGTGGTTTTGAAGAAATGTGTGCTGCCGGCATTGTACTTACCGGCGGCTGTTCAAAAATGGAGGGCGTGATTGAGCTGGCGGAAGAAGTTTTCCATATGCCGGTGCGTCTGGGGATGCCACAGCACGTTTCAGGGCTGGTGGATGTTGTGCGAAATCCGATTCATGCAACGGGTGTGGGTTTGTTGTTGTATGGACATAAACACCATGGTGAAAGCCATAGAGAACGTAAGAGTGAATGGAACGGCAAAGGTTTGTGGACACGAATGAAGAGCTGGTTTCAAGGAAATTTTTAAATGATTTTTGAAAAAAGATATCAACAATTGAAAACTGAATTATTCAACAGGAGGGCAATACAATGTTCGAACTGATGGAAACCAATATTGCAGGTGCAGTTATTAAGGTCATCGGAGTCGGTGGTGGTGGCGGAAATGCGGTTGAGCACATGGTGGCGCAAAACATCGATGGTGTTGAGTTTATTTGCACCAACACTGATGCGCAGGCGTTGAAAAATTCTGCGGCGCGCACTGTGCTGCAAATGGGCAACAACGTCACCAAGGGACTGGGTGCAGGTGCCAATCCTGATGTGGGGCGACAAGCGGCACTGGAAGATCGTGATCGTATCGTCGAATTGGTGGAAGGCGCTGATATGGTCTTTATTACCGCTGGTATGGGTGGTGGTACGGGTACCGGTGGTGCGCCAGTGGTCGCGCAAATTGCCAAAGACCTGGGGGTGTTGACGGTGGCGGTAGTTACCAAGCCTTTCCCCTTTGAAGGCAAAAAACGTATGGCCATTGCGGATCAGGGCATCAAGGAATTATCCGAGTATGTTGATTCGCTGATCACTATCCCTAACGAAAAGTTGATGGATGTATTAGGCAAAGATGTTTCTTTGCTGGATGCGTTCAAAGCAGCCAACGATGTGTTGCTGGGCGCGGTGCAGGGGATTGCAGACTTGATTACCCGCCCGGGCCTGATCAACGTTGACTTTGCGGACGTGCGCACAGTGATGTCTGAAATGGGTATGGCGATGATGGGCACCGGTTTTGCGACCGGCGAAGGGCGTGCTCGGGCGGCGGCGGCATCGGCAGTGGCCAGTCCTCTGTTGGAAAGCGTCGATCTGGCCGGTGCGCGCGGCATCTTGGTGAATGTGACAGCAGGTCTGGACATGTCTATTGGTGAATTTGACGAAGTCGGCAGCACCATCAAGGAATTTGCCTCCGACAATGCCACCGTGGTAGTGGGTACGGTCATCGACCCGGAAATGTCCGAAGGGCTGCGGGTAACCGTGGTGGCTACTGGCTTGGGACAAAAAGTGCAGGGCAGTGTGGAAAAGCCGACAGTGCTGCTGGCTCCCGAAGGCCCGGATGGTACTGTGGATTATGGTCAGCTGGATCGACCCACGGTAATTCGTAACAAGGTGGCCGGTGAACGTTATGCCACAGACACCGGCGGGAATCTGGATTATCTGGATATTCCGGCATTCCTGCGGCGTCAGGCGGACTAAATGTCTCCGGCTGAAATATGTCGGATACTTGGAGAATTGTGAGCTTGCTCACTAGGTAGAATCAGGGGGGGTGTGGTACCATCCCCGGTTCTGCGCGCCTGATTTGGGCGATAGCAGGGGTTAATTGTGATTGGTCAGATGATTCGACAGCGGACACTAAAAAATATTATTCGTGCAACGGGCATCGGCCTGCATACGGGCGATAAGGTCTATTTGACTTTGCGTCCTGCGGCTGTGGATACCGGAATCGTATTTCGTCGGGTGGATCTGGACGAACCTGTGGAGATTGCGGCGACCCCGGATAACGTGGGTGATACACGTCTTTCCACCACGCTGATTCACAATAATGTGCGGGTTTCCACCGTCGAACACCTACTTTCCGCCATGGCTGGGCTGGGGATCGACAATGCCTACATTGATGTCAGTGCTCCCGAAGTACCCATCATGGACGGTAGTGCGGGACCATTTGTATTCCTGATTCAGTCCGCAGGTATCGAAGAGCAGAATGCCGCCAAGCGTTTTATCCGCATTAAAAAAACAGTCATCGTGGAAGATGGCGATAAATGGGCGCGCTTTGATCCCTTCGAAGGTTTCAAGGTTTCGTTCAATATTGATTTCCAACATCCGGTGTTTCAGTCTCAGTCACAAACCACCACCGTGGATTTTTCCAGCACTTCTTTTGTAAAAGAAGTCAGCCGGGCACGCACCTTTGGGTTCATGCGCGATATTGAGCAATTGCGTGAAAATAATCTGGTGCTGGGTGGCAGTCTCGATAATGCTATCGTGATGGACGATTACCGTGTGCTTAATGAAGACGGCCTGCGTTATCGTGATGAGTTTGTTAAACATAAAGTGCTGGATGCCATTGGTGACCTGTATTTGCTGGGTTGCAGTCTGATTGGCGAATTCAGTGGTTACAAATCAGGTCATGAACTCAATAATCGTCTGTTGCGGAGCCTGCTGGCCAACGAAGATGCTTGGGAGTCGGCCACTTTTGATGATCCCAAACTGGCCCCCATTTCTTATACCCACCCTCTCTTAGCCAATTAATCACGAAACTGTTGTTTTCATGATCATTGTTTTGCATGTCACCATTACAGGGATGGCTGCATTGTTCGTTAATTGTCCATATTTCCCCCAAAAAAACGACATTTGTCGCTCCTGACCTGAAATATACTTTTCCTGCTTGTCAGCTCGGGTGCTTGTTGGTACCTTTGGCGACCCGTTTTGCGTCCCCTTCACAATGGTTGCCACGAAAATATGGCAGCAAAGTGTGCTCGTCCAGGCCAACTTATTGTTTATTGGTGTGTTTGTGTTGGGATAGGCGATAAAGGGCTTCGGCAAGCTCGGGGTCTTCTATGCCAGAGGCGGCGCTTTCCAATAGATGCGCGCTGGTGACGGACAGATTGGCGCGACGCGAGGGCGGTGTCGGCGAGCTGAAACTGACAGGTTGTATTTTAAGTTGTACTTTTTGCAATTTTTGCAGACCGGGCAGCGTTTTGAGTAAACGCAGGATTGTGGGTGCCTGATAACGTAATTGGGTTAACCAAGCGGGTGTGTCGGTGACGACGACGATCGTTTGCTCGCGCAGATTGGCCACGGTAACGTGTGCCGCGAGGTGCTCGTCAAGGCTGTCGCGTAGCGCCTGTGTCAGTTGTTGCAGGTATTGGGCGCGTTCAAGCAGTGGGTGTAGCGCACTGTCTCGGCGTGAAAGAATTCTAGCGACGGGTTTGGATGACATAGCTTGGCATTGTGGCAGTAATCCACTGAATTGTCTGGACTTTGGTGGCAAATGTTGTAGTTATCAGCAAAAAAGCCGATATACATTGACAATGTGTAATTATTCGAAGTTTCGAAGTATAAGGGTTGTTTAAACGATGAACATCATTTTTATCGGTAAGCGTGGGCGACAGACCAGAACCCTTAAACTGGGTTCTCCCCGCGTTATTTTGGGCGCAACACTGGCGCTGACCATTATCCCCTCCCTCATGTTTTATGGGGGTTATTTCACGGCTACGCAGGCCACACCGAATCAGGAAAAAGCGTTATTGACTGTTTGGCAGGGTGAAATGGACGTGCAGCGTGAAGAAATTGCCACCGCCCGTCAAAAAGTTGATGCAGATATAGATGCGTTGGCACTGCGCCTGGGTGAATTGCAGGCCAGGGTGATCCGTCTGGATGCCCTGGGTGGGCGTCTTACCGAGATTGCCAAACTGGATCGTGGAGAATTTGATTTTTCCAGTGTACCTGCTGTGGGTGGGCCTGAAAGCACGGCGGCTGTGGATTCCATTAGCGTACCGGGCTTTGTTGCGTCGCTGGAGTCACTTTCGAAACAGGTGGATGACCGTAGTGCCCAGCTGGGTCTGCTGGAAACCATGCTGATGAGTCGTAATCTTGAAGATGAAGTGAGTCCTGCGGGACGTCCCATCAAACGTGGGTGGATTTCTTCCTACTATGGTATGCGTACTGATCCTTTTACGGGGCGTCGTGAGCACCATAAAGGGATGGATCTGGCAGGTAAGGAAGGCAGTGAGGTGATTTCTGTGGGTGCCGGTGTGGTGACCTGGGCAGGTGATCGTTATGGTTACGGTAAGCTGGTGGAGGTGAATCACGGTAACGGCTATGCCACACGTTATGGTCACAGCAAGGAGGTGCTGGTGCAGGTGGGTGATGCTGTGAAAAAAGGCCAGACGTTAGCGTTGATGGGTTCTACAGGCCGTTCTACGGGCCCTCATGTGCATTTTGAGGTGTTGTACAAAGGCAAGGCGGTTGACCCCAAAAAGTATATTTTGGCGGCGCGTTAGGCATCTGTTTTTCGTTTAACTGATCACTTAGGCCATGCCGAATCCGGCGTGGCCATTCTCTAAAGCCCGGATCCCCGCTATAATCCCCAAGCTTTGACTGGGACGGGTGTTGCCGTCGCCGACATATTTTCCGTATTTTGCACAGACAGGCACAAAAGTATTAGCTTGAAATTACCGCAAAACACACAATAAAAACTGACAATAAAGACGCATAATCCAAAACTATGGCAAGTAACTTTCTGAATAAAATTTTCGGCAGCCGCAACGCTCGGTTGCTTAAACGTCTCAACAAAGTGGTGGCAAAAATCACCTCAATGGAAGCCGAAGTCGAGCCGCTTTCAGATGAGGAATTGCGTGCCAAAACCGATGAGTTTCGTGAACGTGTCGCCAATGGCACAAGTATTAATGACTTGCTGCCCGAGGCTTTTACCGTGGTGCGGGAGGCAGGTAAGCGTGCATTGAGCATGCGTCACTTTGATGTGCAGCTGATCGGCGGCATGGTGCTCAATGATGGCAAAATTGCAGAGATGCGCACGGGTGAAGGTAAAACCCTGGTGGCGACGCTGGCGGTGTATCTTAATGCCTTGTCCGGCAAAGGCGTACACCTGGTGACGGTCAACGATTACCTGGCAAAACGTGACGCCGAATGGATGGGGAAGCTGTACAACTTCCTTGGGCTTTCCGTCGGGGTGATTCTTTCCGGTCAGGATGCTGAACAAAAACGCGAAGCCTATGCGGCAGATATCACCTACGGTACCAACAATGAGTTTGGTTTCGATTATCTGCGTGACAATATGGCCTTCAGCACTGAAGACAAGGTGCAGCGTGATTTGCACTTTGCCATTGTTGATGAGGTGGACTCCATTCTCATTGATGAGGCGCGTACCCCGCTGATAATTTCCGGTCCTGCGGAAGACAGCTCCGAGTTGTATGAAAAAATCGATGCGATTGCACCCAAACTGGTGCCTCAAGCGGGCGAGAAGCTCGAAGAGGGTGAAGAAGAAGGCGATTATTACCTCGAAGAGAAGAGCAAGCAGGTTTTTCTCACCGAGCTGGGGCATCAGCATGTGGAGGAGTTTCTGGTTGAGGTGGGTTTGCTAGGCGAAGACGAAAGTCTTTACGATGCTGCCAACATCAAGCTGATGCACCATGCCACGGCCGCGTTGCGTGCGCACACGCTGTTTCAGCGCAATGTGGATTACATCGTTAAAGATAATGAGGTGATCATCGTTGATGAATTCACCGGTCGTACCATGCCGGGGCGTCGCTGGTCTGATGGTTTGCATCAGGCGGTAGAAGCCAAAGAAGGTGTGCAGGTGCAAAATGAAAATCAAACCCTAGCTGCAATTACCTTTCAGAATTTTTTCCGTCTCTACGACAAGTTGGCGGGCATGACCGGTACTGCCGATACCGAGGCCTTTGAGTTTCAGCAGATTTACAGTTTAGAAGTGATCGTCATTCCTACCTCCAAAGCCGTTGCGCGAAAGGATCATGCGGATCTGGTATTTCTTACGCCGGAAGAAAAATTTGCCGCCATTGTGGAAGATGTCAAAGACTGTCGTCAGCGCCAGCAACCGGTGTTGGTGGGTACGGCGTCCATTGAAACTTCCGAGTATCTTTCCGATTTACTGGACAAGCAAAATATTAAACATAATGTGTTAAATGCCAAGTTCCATCAGAAAGAAGCGCAGATTATTGCCCAGGCCGGTGCGCCGGGAGCCATTACCATTGCCACTAACATGGCTGGCCGTGGTACCGACATTGTATTGGGTGGCAACCTTGAGGTTGAGCTGGCCGAAGCGGGAGATATCAGCGAGGACAAACGTCAACAGATGACGGCTGACTGGCAGAAACACCACGATACGGTGCTGGCCGCAGGTGGTTTGCATGTAGTGGGTACCGAGCGCCACGAGTCGCGGCGCGTAGATAACCAGCTGCGTGGTCGCTCCGGTCGTCAGGGTGACCCCGGCTCCAGTCGGTTTTATTTGTCTCTGAAAGATAATCTGATGCGTATTTTCGCCTCGGATCGTGTCTCCGGGTTAATGCAAAAACTGGGTATGGAAAAAGGTGAAGCCATTGAGCATCCGTGGGTTAATAAAGCGATTGAAAATGCCCAGCGTAAAGTAGAGGGTCACAACTTCGATATCCGCAAAAATCTGCTGGAATACGATGATGTTGCCAATGATCAACGTAAAGTGATTTACGGTCAGCGTGCAGAATTGATGGAAACAGATGATGTGTCTGAATCTATTGCCGCGATGCGTGAGGCTGTTGTTAATGAAGTCATCAGCACTTACATTCCGCCAGAAAGTCTGGAGGAAATGTGGGATGTCGCTGGCCTGGAAAAGGCAATGGCTGATGAATTCATGCTTTCCATTCCCATTCAGCAGTGGTTGGATGATGATGATGACCTGCATGAAGAGACGTTGCGCACACGTATTCTGGAAGCGATGGAACAAAGCTATTTTGAAAAAGAAGCCATGGTGGGCAAGAGCGTGTTGCGTCATTTTGAAAAGGCCGTGATGCTCAAGGTGCTGGATGAACAGTGGAAAGATCATCTGGGCATGATGGATCACTTGCGTCAGGGCATTCACCTGCGCGGTTATGCACAGAAAAACCCCAAGCAGGAATACAAGCGTGAAGCGTTTGAATTGTTTTCGCAGATGCTGGAACGGGTCAAACGGGAAGTGGTGGAGATGCTGTCCAAAATACAGATTCAGGCCGAAGAGGATGTGGTGGCCATTGACGAACAGCGTCGGAGTACGGCACCGGTTTCTTATCGTCATGACGAAATAGCCTCACCAACGGCGGGCGAAGCACCGGATGAGGCGAAAGC
This sequence comes from Gammaproteobacteria bacterium, assembly GCA_021647705.1. Classification (GTDB taxonomy): domain Bacteria; phylum Pseudomonadota; class Gammaproteobacteria; order SZUA-152; family SZUA-152; genus SZUA-152. The sequence continues at coordinate 20,370 of JAKIUF010000020.1, forward strand.
TGCTGCAGAAGACGCCGAGAAACCCTTTGTGCGCGAAGGTCGTAAAGTGGGGCGCAATGAGCCCTGTCCTTGTGGTTCCGGTAAAAAATACAAACAGTGCCATGGCCGGTTGGCGTAAAAGCAAAGTAAAATAGAATTATAAAGTGTGAATTAAGGGCTAAATCGTTTTGTTAGCACTTTGTTGTTAACAATACCGTTATTCCGGCATGTTTTTCTGGGTAGGGTGGAACAAGCGTAGCGGTTCCACCAAACGGGAAAGAGACATAGGTAGCAGTGCTGTCAACGAGTGACGTGTTATAAACGCAGAGGCCGCAGAGGCCGCAGAGGCCGCAGAGACGCAGAGACGCAGAGACGCAGAGACGCAGAGAAAAACATTAAAAAACTTTACGTCCTCTGCGTGAAATACCCGGTGATTCTTTAAAAACAGGTATTTTTAGCGCTTGATTCACATCAAAACGGGGCTATAACGAAAGCCTCCCGTAGATGATTGTCAGCTTTTTATCTTTCTTCTGCTCTTTCTCTCTTGTATCTTTCCCGCTATGACTTCAAATATTCATACACTTCCTGTTTTGCATCCCGTCGCAGGCCTGCGCCTGGGCACGACCTGTGCTGGCATCAAACAACCAGATCGCCGTGATTTAGTGGTGATGGAGCTGTGCGACGGCGCTACCGTGGCTGCGGTATTCACGCGCAATGCTTTTTGTGCCGCGCCAGTGATTGTGGCCCGTGAGCACCGAGCACAAACCTCTCCCCGATATTTGTTGATCAATACGGGTAATGCCAACGCAGGCACGGGCGAGCAGGGCATGACAGACGCTCTGGCTTGTTGTGATGCTGTGGCGCAAGCCGCAGGTTGCGCGCGTGAAGCGGTGTTGCCTTTTTCTACGGGGGTTATTAGCGAGCCTCTGCAAGTCACCGCCATTTGTGACGCGGTGCCCGCTGCGCTGGCAGCACTGGATGAAAATGGCTGGGCCGATGCCGCCCACGGTATTCTCACCACTGACACCGTGCCCAAGGGTGTTTCCCGAGAACTGGAAATAGATGGCCACAGGGTCACCATTACCGGCATTGCCAAGGGCTCAGGCATGATCCGGCCCGACATGGCGACGATGCTTGCCTATGTCGCCACAGATGCCAATGTGCCACAAAACGTATTGCAGGCCTGTCTGGCCCGTGCGATGAATAAATCTTTTAATCGCATTACTGTGGATGGCGATACCTCCACTAATGATGCTTGTTTGCTGATGGCGACCGGGCAGTCGGTAGCAACGGTTGATCAAACTGAAGGCGATACTTTTGATGCGCTGTGTGCAGCAGTGACCGATGTGTGCGAGCAACTGGCACTGGCCGTTGTGCGCGATGGTGAGGGTGCCACCAAACTCATCACCGTGGCGGTGGAAGGTGGCCGTGACGCGGCTGAGTGTCTGCAAGTGGCGTATACCATTGCCCATTCACCGTTGGTAAAGACAGCCTTTTTCGCCAGTGATCCGAACTGGGGGCGTATTCTTGCGGCGGTGGGGCGAGCCGGGTTGGTGGATTTGGATATCAATGCCATTGAGCTATATCTGGATGATGTCTGCCTCGCATGCGACGGTGGGCGTGCCCCTGATTATCGTGAGGAACTGGGTCAGCAGGTGATGGATAAGACTGAAATTACCGTGCGCGTGGTACTGAGCCGTGGCGATGCCACGGCTCAGATATGGACCTGTGACTTGTCCTACGATTATGTACGCATCAATGCTGAATATCGGAGCTGATTCCCGACCATCTGAATCTGTGTTGCATGTTGCTGCTGCTGCAATATTTGATGAACGTGGTCGTGTATTAATTGCTCGGCGGCCAACGCATGTGCATCAGGGAGGCTTGTGGGAGTTTCCCGGTGGTAAAGTGGAGACGAGTGAATCTGTACGTGAAGCATTGGCCCGCGAGTTACACGAGGAACTGGGTATTGATGTGCAACAGGCGCGACCGTTAATTCGCGTACGTCACGATTATTCCGATAAATCAGTATTGCTGGATGTGTGGCGCGTGGATGATTTTAGCGGCGAAACGCTTTCTGTTTCGCTTTTTGTTGCCAAGAAAGGACGCGAAGGCCAGCCACTGGTCTGGGTGCAGCCGCATGAGTTGTCTGGCTACGATTTTCCTGCGGCCAATATTCCCATCGTCACCTCAGTACAGTTACCGGATTATTATCTTGTTACCCCGAACCCTGGCGACGATTTTCCGGCTTTTTTTGCGCAACTGGAAACCCGCCTGCGCGATGGTATTCGGCTGGTACAGTTACGCGCCAAAACACTTTCCGATATTGATTATTTGGCATTGGCCAAACAATGCCAGAGTTTATGTGAGCAACATGATGCCGCTCTGATGTTAAATGCTGATCCGGGATTAGTGGCTGAAGTGGGTGCGGTGGGTGTGCATCTCGATAGCGGACGGCTTGCGTCTCTGTTTAAGCGGCCTGACGTTAAATGGGTATCAGCATCCTGTCATTCGCCAGAGCAATTGCGTCAGGCGGAGAAACTGGGGGCGGACTTTGTGATGTTGTCCCCGGTGGCAGCTACGGCGAGTCATCCTGACATTATACCGTTGGGTTGGGAACAGTTTCAGGTACTAGCGGATCTGGCGCATTGCCCTGTTTATGCGCTGGGCGGGATGACACCCGCTGATTTACAACAGGCGTTTGTCCATGGTGCGCAGGGAGTGGCAGCGATCCGGGCGTTGTGGGATGTTTAGTGCAGTTCGTCGTTTTGTTGCGGGGTATGCTCGGTAAAATCCTGTGCCGGAACATCGGGAATACGGTGACTTTCATCGGCCCAGGCTCCCAGGTCAATCAGCTTGCAGCGTTCGCTGCAAAAAGGGCGGTAGGCATTTTCCGGTTTCCATTCGACGGGTTTTTCACAGGTGGGACATTTTACCGTTTTTGATTTCATGTTCTTACTCGCAAAGAAAGTGTCGCGCGTTTTTATAGTGCGCAGCAGCTGATGTGGAATTCCACATCAGCGTCGGTTTGGGTGGGGCGTATGGAGTCGCTGGCATTCAGAAAACGTGCGGTGAAGCGATGTTTACCTGCACTGATTTCCACAAAGTGTGGTGAGTCGGCTGGTAACCAGATACGAATCAGTTGGTACGGCGTGCCGGTGTCCAGGTTTTGCTGGTAGTTTCCACCAGTGGCCATTTGCGGTACGGCGGTGGCGCTTTCACGAATCAGTTTTAACATTAGCTCCACCGACAGACGCAGGGTGTCCAGTGTGCCCAACCAGTAGCGTAATTTTTCGATACGCACTTCGGCCGGTTGCTTTAACCAATGACGATAGGGCGGCAGGTCAAAGTCACACAGGCCGCCGGGGATACCACTACGCTGGATTACCAGTTTGAAGAGTTCATTTTCGCGCAGCTCCTGTGCCAGTTGGCCATCCATGTTGTGCAGCTGAGTTTTGAAACCCCCCAGGGTAGTGAGCAACTGACTGAGGGTATCAGTATTGACGCCAGGGGTTTGTGTGAGCGCGGTGAGGGTGTTGTTGATGCGATCGAGTTCTTTGATGACCTCGGTTTTCATGTCAATGCGGCTGACGATATTGAGGATTTCCAGCAGCGCAGTGAGACTGTTGTGGCTGTCCCACACGGCGTCACCACGCAAACTGTGGCGGGCAAGGCGAAACAGAAATTCCAGACGCAGGAAAAAACGCAGGCGCTCATTGAGTGGGTGTTCGTAGATGGTGGCGGTGCTTACATTAGGCATGCTGGTTTTGCAGGCTCGGATCTGTAGAGTGGTTAATGGGTCGCCATTCTCCCTGAGTTAGCGAGGGTGGGCAAGTTGTTGGTATTGTTGGTGCAGGGAGGTTACCTGGGATTGCAGAGCCGGAAGGTCAGTGTTGTTGTGGATGATGTCATCCGCAATAGCGAGTCGGGTGTCCCTGTCAGTTTGGCTGTGAATTACGGTGTTGATTTGTGCAGTGCTGAGCCCATCGCGCTGACTGGCGCGCTGCTGCTGTTGTGCCGGGGAGGTATCGACTACCAGTACACGATCCACCAGATCGGTCCAGCCACTTTCGATGAGCAGTGGTACGCTGAGTATCACATAGGTTGGTGGACACACACTTTTGCGTAACGCAATGAGCTGTTGTAGTGCAGCTTCACGGGCAAGCGGATGCAGGATAGCTTCGAGTATTTGGCGTTGCTCGGGGTGGGTGAAGATGCGCTTGCGTAATTGAGGACGGTCAAGTTTGCCATCCGTGGTGAGTAAGTCGGCACCCAGTTGCTCGACAATTTCTTTCAGGGCAGGCTGTCCGGGGGCAACCAGCTCTCGCGTGAGCTGATCGGCATCAATCACCGGGACGCCAAGTTTTTCAAAATATTGGCTGACAGTAGTCTTGCCGCTACCGATGCCACCAGTGAGACCAATAATGAGCATGCGTGGAAGATACCTGAGCAGGGAGGAAACGCCAAACTACGCTTTGTCAGCCTATTTTATTGTAGACCGGAGAAACGTAGGTAGGCGTTGCTGATATCGTGTCCCCATAACAGGGCAATCCAGCCAGCGGCGGCGAGGTAAGGTCCAAAGGGGATGGGGATGTTACGGTTCCGGCCGCGTAGCAGAATGAGCGTAATGCCTACCACAGCACCCACGGCAGACGATAAAAGAATAATCACTGGTAACATTTGCCAGCCCATCCAGGCACCGAGCAGGGCTAATAGTTTGAAATCGCCATAACCCATGCCTTCTTTGCCGGTAATGAGCTTGAAGGCCCAGTAAACAATCCACAGGCTGAGGTAGCCAGTGATAGCGCCGATAATGGCAGTGGGGCTGTCAACGAAAACGGGCCAGAGGCTTAATGCCAGACCTAACCATAAAAAGGGTAGTGTGATGCTGTCGGGTAATAATTGGTGGTCGAAGTCGATCATGGTTAGGGCAATGAGCGCCCAGGTGAAGAATAATGCAGCGAGTGCGGGCCAGGTGAAACCAAAATGCCAGGCGACCACGATTGAAAGCACGGCAGTGATGAATTCGATGAGGGGATAACGGATGGAAATTTTTTCACCGCAGGCAGAGCAACGGCCGCGTAACCAGAGATAGCTGAGCACGGGGATGTTTTCCAAAACGGTGATGGCGTGCCCGCACTGAGGACAACGGGAACGGGGAGTGGAGAGGGTGAGTTTTTCCTTTGTATCTGGGGGTGGAGTGTTGCTTTCGGCTAGCTCGGCGCAATGCGCTCGCCATTCGTGCTCCATCATCATCGGCAAGCGATGAATAACCACGTTGAGAAAGCTGCCTACCGTTAGTCCCAGCAGCCCGACAACAGAAAAGTAGAACGCCGGGCTAGCGCTTAATAGCTCAATGATGGCCATAAATCAGTGATTTAAAACTTGTGATTAATTAAGTGTGACAGCAGCTTTTAAACCACAGCACCCATTTTGAAGATCGGCAGATACATAGCGATAACCAGACCACCGATAAGCACACCAAGCACGGCCATAATCAAAGGTTCCAGCAAACTGCTGAGACCATCAACCATGTTGTCCACTTCTTCCTCGTAGAAATCGGCAACCTTGGCCAGCATGCTGTCTACAGAGCCGGTTTCTTCACCGATAGCGAGCATTTGCACCACCATATTGGGGAACAGCCCGGTCTCTCTCATACAGACATTAATCATCTGACCCGTCGCTACCTCATCTTTCATACCCATGATGGCGTCAGTGTAAACGGCGTTGCCAGCCGCTTTGGCCACGGTTTCCATGGCTTCCACTAGGGGCATGCCTGCTGCAAACATGGTAGACAGAGTGCGGGCAAAACGGGCGATAGTGGCCTTGGTGATAATATCACCGATGATGGGCATCTTGAGGATGGCTCGATCCATGAGGACGTTGAATTTTTTTGAGCGTTTTTTGAGCTGCATGATGCCATAGATAGCGCCACCCAAGGCACCAAAAATGGCCCACCACCATTCCTGGAATATTTTTGAGAGTTCAACGACAAATTTTGTCATGGCAGGAAGGTCACCGCCAAAACTGGTGAACATGGATTCAAACTGGGGGATAACAAAAATTAGCAAAATGGCAGTGATGATAAAAGACACCACAACAATGGCGGCAGGATAAAACAGTGCTTTTTTGATTTTGCCCTTAATGGCCTCCACTTTTTCCTTGTAGGTAGCGATTTTGTCCAGCAGGGTTTCGAGGATACCGGCTTGCTCACCGGCATGCACTAGGCTGCAATAAAGATCATCAAAATGGAAAGGGTGCTTGGCCAGTGCTTCGGCCAGTGATGATCCACCCTCCACCGTATTTTTAACGTCCATGATGAGGTCTTGCATCGATGGGTTTTCATGGCCTTTGCCGACAATCTCGAAAGCCTGTACCAATGGGACACCTGCGGACATCATGGTGGCCAACTGGCGACTGAACACAGAGATATCACTCGCGGTGATTTTTTTCTTTGGGGTACCAAACAGCGGCTTAGATTTTTTCTTTACTTTAAGCGGGGTTATACCCTGGCGTCGCAGGTCAGCCTTCACTAGGGCAATGGTGGAGCCGGCAAGTTCGCCCTTGGCGCGTTTGCCTTGTTTGTTCATGCCCTCCCAAGTATAGAGACCAGCAGTTGCTTGTTTAGCCATAGTTTATTCCTAGGTTTTGTTCTGTATTTTATACTACGAGTTGCTATTCTTTGGTGACACGGTTGACATCTTCGAGACTGGTAATGCCTTGTTTGACCTTAATCAGCCCAGATTGCCGGAGATCGTTAATACCTTCTTTCCGGGCTTGGTCCGCCAACTGGATGGCGTTACCCTCGGCCATGATGATACGGGACATTTCGTCCGAGATGGGCATGACCTGATAGATACCAACACGTCCTTTATAACCACTGTCGCATTGGTCACAGCCTACCGCCTTGTAAATTTTAAGCCCAGGCAGGTCTTCTTTTTTAAAGCCTTCGGCAAGCAAGGCTTCTTCGGGGATATCGGTCGGCTTTTTGCAGCTATTACACAAGCGGCGCGCTAGGCGCTGGGCGATAATCAGAGAGACCGATGAGGCGATATTAAATGGTGCAATACCCATGTTGATCATCCGGCTTAGAGTCTGCGGAGCGTCATTGGTATGCAGGGTGGAGAGCACCAAATGACCTGTTTGTGCGGCTTTGATGGCAATTTCACCCGTTTCGATGTCACGAATTTCACCTACCATGATGATGTCTGGATCCTGGCGCAGGAAGGCTTTGAGGGCAGAAGAAAAGGTCAGTCCCACCTTGGGCTCCACGTTTACCTGATTGATGCCCGCTAAGTTAATTTCCACCGGGTCTTCCGCTGTGGAGATGTTTTTATCTTCCGTATTGAGGATATTCAGGCCCGTGTACAGTGAAACGGTTTTACCACTACCTGTAGGGCCGGTGACTAGAATCATACCTTGAGGTTGTTGCAAGGCATCCATGTAAAGTTGTTTTTGATCTTCGTCATAGCCCAGGGCATCGATACCTAGTTGCGCGCTAGCTGGGTCAAGAATACGCAGTACGATTTTTTCACCGTACAGGGTGGGGCAAGTGTTAACACGAAAGTCGATAGCTCGGTTTTTGGAGAGCTTCATTTTCATGCGACCATCCTGAGGCACTCGGCGTTCAGAGATATCCAGTCGTGACAACACTTTTAGGCGGGCAGAGATACGACGATTGAGAGCCACAGGTGGCGTGGCGATCTCCTTGAGCACACCATCGCGACGGTAGCGTACACGATAGGTTTTTTCATAGGGCTCGAAATGCACATCCGAGGCACCGGTGTTGATGGCATCCAGTAATATTTTGTTCACAAAACGTACTACAGGAGCATCATCAACATCGGTGTCGCTGGTTGAATTATCTTCGATTTCATCACCGCCGCCGATATCCAGATCATCAAGGTCTCCATCTCCGGACATATCAGCAAGCGAGGTATCCGCTCCCGCCATGGCTTTTTCAATAACATCCTTGAGCTTGTTCTCTTCAACCAGAATGGCCTCGGTATTGGCCCCTACATGGAATTTTATTTCATCCAGTGCCGTTAGGTTGGCGGGGTCGGAAACTGCTACAAACAGTCGGTTGCCACGTTTGTAGAGGGGCAGGGCACGGTGTTTGCGTACCAGTTTTTCATCTACCAGCTTGGTGATCTCAGTTTCCAGCTCAATAGCTTCGATATCAAATACTGGGATACCAAACTCCTCTGAGGCCGCAGTGGCAATAATTTTTCCATCCAGCAGTTTTTTTTCCACCAGATGGCTGACCAGCGGCAATTTTTTTTTGTCGCTTTCCTCTTGGGCCTTCAGGGCATCTGCTTCAGCGAGGTGGCCGTCGCTCACCAGTCTGCGAGCCAGGCCATTGAGAGTCATTTGTGCGCTTGGTGTTGCCATAGTTTATAGGTAAGTAGTTTGTGTGTAATGATTTGTTTTATCTATAACGTTCGTCATGGTAATGCATATTAAGCTTAATGCTTATGATGGTTCACAGTGAACGGCATTATTAGAGTGCTTTTATTTAATAATCAACATGTTAAATATAAACTCCTATAGTACGCAAAGCAAAATTGTTATGTTTGTATTCGTTTAACAATACAAGCAGCGGCCAATAGCGAGAATTGTTTAGCTCAATAAGTTGGTGATGGTGTTTTACGTAGAAGGATGTGTTGATGGGGCTGATGATTAACAATGCTTGCAGTTTAAGGCGTTATTTTACGTGTGTAATCGAGGAATGTGAGCCAGATCGAAAAAAGGAGACTCAAAGAGTCCCCTTTTTTGCCTCATATTACTCGAAGAGTATTAGCGGCAGTTCGCAGGTAAGAAATTATCAGGAATGGTCGTGGCGGCAGTGTTACAAACCCAAACAATACTACCGGTTGAATTGGCATCGGTTATGGGGTTGCCGTTTATTTCAGGAACATAGGCCAGAACGTTAGTGGCACCCAACTGGGCGATGCCACCCAATGTGATGCTAATCGCTCCAGTAGCGGCGTCTGTTGCCACTGCGGTGATCTGATTCGTGAGCAGATTAGCCTGGTCTGCAAGAATCGTTGCATTATATGTAGCAAGACCCGCTACGCCGTTATCAGCAAACATTTCGGTTACGCCAATTTTCAAGGCGCTGGCAGCGATTGCACCCTCAGAGACTTTGGCGCGAACGGTGTAATCCTGATAAGCCGGAATCGCGATGGCGGCCAAAATGCCGATAATGGCAACCACAATCATCAGCTCGATGAGTGTGAAACCCTTTTGTAGTGTTTTTACATGTTGCATGGATAAATCCTCCACAGTGTTCAAATTTAAAGTTATTGCGTATTTCCCGGTTTTGACCATTTTCTGTTCAAACCCGTGATGCCATTCGGTGACGTCTTCGCCTTTTCGTTCAGTTACACAAAAACTTTAGTTTTGTGGTGACTGGTCAAAACGGGGAAATCCGCACTCGCATCCAGGTGTAAGCATGAGGCATGCCAAATTCTGTTAGCCTTTTACGGCAGATGGTTTTTTGGGTGTTGTGATAATCTTAAAACAATTAAATAACAATGGATTGCAGGTTTTTAGCGGAAGGTAATGTTTTCGGGTTTGTGATTAATACCTTGTCTTGATGGTGTCGCCGGGAGGATTGTAGACATCCGTGTGGTGTCATAAAGTGACAATTCTGGTCACTTTATGTATGGCGGAGTGATAGCGGAGGGCGTGTTTTTCCGGAGCGGTGGAATAACGTGCGGTAAAACTGCATTCAGGCTTATTTTATACAATCCGTTCAATGCGCCGGTATTTGTCCTTGCCAGCAGTAAACTGGAAACAGAGGTGGTTTACTGGTTGATACGAATGCGGTGTTGCCCCTTGTGGCTGTTTTGCAAGCGATGTTTTGTGCGTCGATGCTTTACGCTTCGGGGCAGAGCAGTCGCGGCTTACTCCAGGCCTAACTTTTTCAGCCGATACCGCAGCGCCCGAAAACTCAGCCCCAGCAGTTTGGCCGCAGCGGTTTTATTGTATTTGGTTTGTTCCAGGGCTTGCAAAATAGCGGTTTTTTCGATTTCGCCGAGATGTGCTTCGAGGTGGATTTTACCGGAGTCCAGCGGGCCGGGCATGGGCGGGATAAAAGTGTTATCGGTGGTTTCAGGCAAGTGCAGGTCACGTTGGCGAATGGTGTTGTCTTCGCACAGAGTCATGGCGCGTTCGAGGATGTTTTCCAGTTCGCGCACGTTGCCGGGGAAGCTGTAGTGGTTGAGGGCGTTTGCGGCATCCGGGGCGAGACTGGGTTTTTCCAGGCCCATTTGCCTGGCAAGTTTGCTTAAGGTGTGTTTGGTGAGTTGGGGGATGTCTTCGTTGCGCTCACGCAGGGAAGGTATCGGTAGCTGGATGACGTTGATGCGGTAAAACAAGTCCTGCCGGAAGCGTCCATTTTCTACCAGTTTGCTCAGATTTTTGTGGGTAGCGCTGAGGATGCGCACGTCGATGCTGATTTCTCTGGCCTCGCCTACAGGACGGATGGCCTTTTCCTGAATGGCGCGCAGTAGTTTGACTTGCATATGCAGCGGCAGGTCAGCCACTTCGTCGAGGAACAAGGTGCCTCCGTCGGCGGCCTGAAACAGGCCTTTTTTGTCAGCGATAGCGCCAGTGAAGCTGCCTTTTTTGTGGCCAAAAAACTCGCTTTCCATGAGTTCGTCAGGAATGGCTCCGCAGTTGACGGGTATGAAAGCGCTGTTGGCGCGGGGTCCTTTGTTGTGGATGAGTTTGGCCACCAGTTCTTTGCCAGTGCCGGATTCGCCGCTGATGTAAATGGGTGCCTGGCTGCGGGCGACTTTGGCGATGGTGGCCCGGGTATGCTGCATGAGCTTGGAATCACCGAGTAATTCGTCACGCGAGCGGCGGTCCAGTCGCGGGCTGTTTTCCGAGACACGCAACGCGGTATTGACCAGATTGCGCAGGATTTGCAGGTCCACGGGCTTGGAGACGAAATCAAAAGCGCCCGCCTTGAGTGCTTTGATGGCCCATTCCATACTGCCGTGGGCGGTGATCATCGCCACCGGGGTTTTGGGGTAGTGCTGCTGGATGTGTTCCACCAGTTCCACACCATTGCCGTCGGGCAGTTTCATGTCGGTGAGACAGAGGTCAAAACGATACTGTGCCAGTAATCCGCGTGCCTGTGCCAGGTTGGTGGCGGCACGGGTTTCGATATTCATGCGTCCCAGGGTCAGTTCCAACAATTCACAGATGTCGGGTTCGTCGTCAACAATGAGGGCGTGGGAAGGTGGTGTCATGGAGTCTCGGTTACGCTGTTGGTTGGTTTGTCGTGTTTTGATTCTGTTCGGCAAAGTCTAACCGAAAACAGGCTCCACCGGTGGGGATGGCCACATAACTGAGTCGGGCCCGATTGCCTTCACACAATTCACGGGCGATATACAGCCCCAGCCCGGAACCTTTGCTTTCGGTGGTGAAAAAAGGCTCAAAAATATTGCCTATTGCATCGGGTGGTACGCCCGGTCCGTGATCGATGACATCCAGAAAGGGTCTGCGTGAGTCATCTTCGATACCACCGTGTAGTTCCAGCTTGGGTTGTCCCGGATAATATTGACTATGGCGCAGGCCATTTTGGCACAGATTCCACAGCACCTGATGCAATTGGGTAGCATCCATGTGTACGGTGGTGTTGTCGGGTGAGATGTGCAGGCTGATGTCGGCCAGGTCGCAACCTTGGCTTTGCACAAATTCCTGGAGAAAATTCTCCAGCCAGTATTTCAGTGGTAAATCTTCAGGCATGGAACGGTCGCGCCGACTCAGTTGTAACACGTTTTCGATAATGTCGTTTACGCGCGCGGTGTTGGTGTGAATAATTTCCAGCAGGCGGTTGTCGGAGGCGTTGTTGCTGCCGCCTTCGGCCAGCAGCTGTTCGGCGTGGCTGATGGCGCCCAGTGGATTTCGAATTTCGTGGGCAATACTGGCGGTGAGCCGACCCAGTGAGGCCAGTTTCAGCTGTTGGGCCTGCTGTGCCATGCGTGCGGTGTCTTCGAGAAAAATCAATGTACCGGCACGCGCTTCACTACCCAGGGCCGTCATGCTTGGCAGTAATTCGACATTACTGCCACCGGGGCGAAACATGCGAGGCTCAGAGAGGCCGCCACGACGCCAGTCGATCAGTTGTTCGGCCAGTTCCGGGGAGATCAGTTTGAGATTTTTGTTTTGCATGTTACCCAGCGATGGCAGACCCAGCATGTACCAGGCAGACTCATTCATCAGGCGTATATGCTGGTCGGCATCTACTACCACGATGCCGGACTGCATACGCTGTAATACATGTTGATTGAGTTGTGCCAGATTGGCCAGATCCACACCACGTTGTGCCGCGAGCGCTTCACTTTCACGCACCCGCGTGGATAGCACATGGGCGAGAAAGGCTGTGGCAAACAGTGCAGCACCCAAAATACCGGCCTGGGTAAAGTTAGCGGTTAACCCGGTGTCCTGTTGTGCAAAAACCTGTTCGGTAAGAACGGCAATGGCGGCAATGGCGGCAAATAAATTGGCTGCCCGACTGGTGAGTAACAGGCTGCTGCCGGCAATAGCAACGACCAGCAACATGCCCAGACCGGTTTCGATGCCGCCGCTGGCACGCATAATCAATGTCAATGCGAGGATGTCCAGTATCACCAGACTGTAGGTAAGCAAGCGAAAATTCAACCAGCGAAAGTGAATGACAAAACTGGTGGTCAGCGCGATACCCAGATAAATGAAACTGATTATCTGAAAAAGGCTGAAATTGTGACTGCCTAATACCGGCAGATTACCTTTAAAAAAAATGGCACTGACAAACAATGCTGCCAGAGTAATGCGGTAGAGATTCAGAAAGTGCAGTGGTCGCCACGCTCGTTTGCTGGTGAGGTTTGGCAGAGTGCTGGTTTCAGTGTTGGAAAAGGTAGATGAGGGCACGTTTCAGGTTTTTACAGTATTTTTTAGTGTGTTCTTTAAATAGCAGAGGGTGTGGTGAATGTCATTTGTGAATCACAGTAAAAATAGCGGCATTTCTGTGAATTGTTTCAGTTTTTTGATGGTCTTGCCGACAGGTGTTGCGGTGTCCTGATACATATGTCAGGTGGCAAAGTATACGGGGTTGCTGCATTGAAAGGTGGAAAAAACGGTGAGTGAAAAAATATTAAAAATTCTTGCGGTGGATGATACGGAAATGAATCTCAATTTGCTGGCGCGTTTTTTCAGCAGAAAAGGCCATGAAATGATCACCGCGACCAATGGGCAGGAAGCCATCGAACGTTTTGAAAGCGAACAACCGGATTTGATTCTGATGGACGTGATGATGCCGGTGATGGATGGTTACGAAGCCACCCGCGAAATTCGCCAACGCAGTGGTGAAAAATGGATCCCGATTATTTTTATGAGCGCGAAGGTTGCGGTTGAAGATCAGGTGGCTGGCCTGGATGCCGGTGGTGATGATTATCTTACCAAACCCGTCAACATGCGTATTTTTGATGCCAAAATCAAAGCCATGCAGCGTATCGCTGACATGAGTGATGCGCTGAGTTCACAGACCAACGAGTTGGAAAAGTATCGAGCCACCGCAGAAGAGGAGAAATACCTTGGCAATGCGCTGATGGAACGCATGACTCGTGCGGGTAAAATGTCAGATGAACTGCTGGATAGATGGTTGTTGCCCGCAGAACACATGAGCGGTGATCTGGTGGCTGCGTGCCGCGGTGGTGATGACCGCTTCTATGTAATGGTGGCCGATGCCACTGGCCATGGATTACTGGCCGCGATGATGCAAATACCTGTGTCACAAACCTTTTATCACATGACCAGCCGGGATTATTCAGTGAGCCGTATCGTCAGATCCATAAACAGCCAACTGCGGGTGCTGGTGCCGCGTGACCGTTTTGTCGCTGCTACGCTGATCATGGTGGATGTACGCAATCAATTGATTGAAGTCTGGAATGGCGGCGGTCCCGAAGCTCTGTTTGTTGATGAGCAGCGCAATATTGTACACCGCTTTGCATCCAATGCTGCGCCTTTGGGGATTGTTTCGGATGAAGAATTTGAGTCGCATACGCAAGTGTACCAATGGCAGGTTGCTGGCGAATTGCTAGCTTGTTCTGACGGTGCCATTGATGCGCTGAATGATGATGGAGAACCTTTCGGTGAAGAGCGGCTGGAACAATCTATTGCCCGTTGGCCGGATAAAACAGTGTGTACTGCTGTGGCTGATGCATTACGTGATTACCTGAAAAATGAGCGTGCGCAGGATGATGTTAGCGTGGTCGGTGTGACTTGTCCGTTGCAGGAGAATAACCCATGAAGCAGTGGTCGGCGTGAGAGGATTCGAACCTCCGACCCCTTCGTCCCGAACGAAGTGCGCTACCAGGCTGCGCTACACGCCGAATAATTTTGTCGGTCATTACGCTAATGGTAATTAGTAGGTACGACTGACGGAGAAATCAGCGAGGGTTTTCAAGGCGTCAGTGTAATTGGAAGCGGGGATGTTTTGTAGTTGTGCAATGGCTAAATCGGCCTCCTCCCGTGCTTTGCGCGCAGTGTACTCGATGGCATCTGTGGATTCAATGGCGGCCATAACCTCGGTAATATTGTCGCGCCCACCAGTTTCGATGGCTTTGCGGATCAATGCCGATTGTGTCTTTGTTCCCTGTCGCATGGCGCGAATCAGTGGCAAGGTTGGCTTGCCTTCAGCGAGATCATCACCGACGTTTTTACCCATGGTTTCTGACGAGGCACTGTAGTCCAACACGTCATCCACCAATTGAAATGCCGTACCCAGGTGCATCCCGTATTTGGCCATGGCCTGTTCTTGTTCAGGTGTTGCATCGCAGAGTATTGCACCCAGTTGTGCAGCGGCCTCGAACAGTTTGGCAGTTTTGCAATGGATGACATCGAGATAGCGTTGTTCAGTGGTATCCGGGTCATTGCAGTTGAGCAGCTGCAACACTTCGCCTTCGGCGATTACGTTGGTGGCGTGGGCGAGAATGTCCATCACTCGCATGCGCTGAACGTCCACCATCATTTGGAAGGCGCGGGAATAAAGGAAGTCTCCCACCAGGACGGCCGCTTCGTTGCCCCACAGAGCGTTGGCTGTTTCCCGGCCGCGACGACGGTCGGAGGCGTCTACGACATCATCGTGCAGCAGAGTGGCAGTGTGGATAAATTCCACGATGGCAGCCAGGTTGAAATGCTGCTCACCGGTATAGCCAAAGGCTCGTGCTGAGAGCAGCACTAGCATTGGCCGCAGGCGCTTACCACCGCTGTGAATAATGTAACCACTGACCTGATTGACCAAAACCACTTCGGATTGCAGTCGTGTTTCAATGAGCTGGTTCACGGCAGCCATATCAGCGGCTACAAGCTCGTTGACGTGCTCGATGGTTTGCGGTGCTGGTACCCCGGCCGGTGTTTCGGTCAAGGCTTCGGCATTGTTGTTAAATGTGGAACTGAGCATGGCAATACAACGGTCAGTGGACGAACCTCTATAATGGCAGAAAAGTTGACCATTATGGAGTTTGACGTGCCGTTCTGTAAACGCTAAAATTCGCGGCCTTTGTCTGGTCAGGGTCAATCCTGTTCGGGGCGTTCTGTGTTCGACGGGTTTCGTACTCAGTGTGAGAGCAGAGCGGCGAGAACAAAACGAATTTTTAGCGTAGCAATTTATTTGGAGAATACAGCCATGTACGCGGTAATTAAAACCGGTGGCAAGCAGTACAAAGTTTCAGAAGGTGCAACCCTCAAAGTCGAAAAAATCGACGCCGATGAAGGTGCCACGGTCGAACTCGATCAGGTGCTGATGGTGGTTGATGGGGATAATGTTAACGTGGGCTCGCCATTAGTGGCCGGCGGGAAAGTGACAGCAACCGTCAAATCTCACGGTCGTGGTAAAAAAATCGAGATCATCAAGTTTCGCCGTCGTAAGCACCATCGTAAGCAAATGGGGCATCGTCAGAGCTATACCGAATTACAGATTACGGGCATTCAGGCCTGATTATCTGGTATCTGAGATAAAAGAAAAGTCAGAGGAATAGAAAAATGGCACATAAAAAGGCAGCGGGCAGTACCCGCAATGGTCGCGATTCAGAATCCAAACGTCTGGGCGTTAAACGCTATGGCGGTGAAGTGGTTAAGGCGGGTAACATTCTCGTGCGCCAGCGCGGCACCAAATTTCACCCTGGAAACAATGTGGGCTGCGGTAAAGACCACACTCTGTTTGCCAAGATGGATGGTAAGGTGCTTTTTGCGGTGAAGGGGCCAAAGAATCGTACTTTCATCAACGTGGTGCCTGCGTAAGGGCATTTCGTTGGGAAAACAGCGTTATGGAAAGGCCTCGTAGATCGAGGCCTTTTTTTATGTCGCCCCCTAATATGACGAGTAGCAATGGGTAAGTTTCCAAGGGTTTTCCCTTCTGGCTCCTCGATACCGTTTTCTTAATACTAGATAGATACTGAAGTTATGAAATTTGTTGATGAAGCCCGAATCAAAGTTGACGCCGGTGACGGTGGTAATGGCTGCGTGAGTTTTCGCCGTGAAAAGTATGTGCCTAAAGGCGGGCCGGACGGTGGTGATGGTGGCGATGGCGGTAGTGTTTATTTGCAAGGCAACACAGGATTGAACACCCTGGCTGATTTTCGTTTTCAGCGTGCCTATCGTGCAGAGCGGGGCACCAATGGCATGGGGGCAAATTGTACCGGCAAATCGGGTGAGGATTTAATCGTGCAAGTGCCCGTGGGTACGTTGGTGCATGATGCCGATACTGGAGAGGTGATCGGTGATGTGGTGAAAGAAGGACAGCTATTACTGGTCGCTAAGGGTGGTTTTCATGGTCTGGGCAATGCGCGCTTTAGAAGCAGCACCAATCGCACCCCTTACCAGAGCAAGCCGGGCACATTGGGCGAAGTGCGTGATCTGGCGCTGGAGCTGAATGTGTTGGCCGATGTGGGTTTGTTGGGCTTGCCCAATGCGGGTAAATCGACACTCATTACTGTTGTCTCTAACGCGCGCCCCAAGGTGGCGGATTATCCGTTTACTACATTGCACCCAAACCTTGGTGTGGTTAGCCCTGCGCCGCATCAAAGCTTTGTGATCGCCGATATTCCGGGGGTTATCGAAGGTGCCGCTGAAGGTGTGGGGTTGGGCATTCAGTTCCTTAAACACCTGTCGCGTACCCGGTTGCTGTTGCACCTAGTGGATATGGCTCCACTGGATGGCCATGATCCGGTGGATGACGTGAATACCATTGTCAACGAACTGGGCAAATTCAGTGATGCGAGGGAAGGCAGTGAGCTGGCTTCTCGTGAACGCTGGCTGGTATTGAATAAACTTGATTTGTTACCGGCTGATGAGCGTAATGCCCGTTGCGAAGCAATCGAAGCAGCATTGAGTGGAAAGAGTGGGGGTACAGAGCGGGTGTATCGTATTTCTGCGGCGCAACGTGAAGGTACAGAGGCATTGATGTACGATATCCTGAATTATCTGGATGAGCGGGCGCGGTTGGCCGCAGAGGCGGATGGTCAGGTTTAGATTGTCCGCAGGACGGAAGGCACTTTACTCTTTGATATTACCCTGGGTTTTGTTAACAGGCAGCAGACCAATGTCATGTAAGTTAACAAAAACAGTGTACTGTAGGTTGGTGGTGAGCTTGCGAACCCCAACGTTATGCACTGGTCTGTTGGGGTTCGCAAGCTCACCACCAACCTACACCAAGTAGAGGTTTTGGCTTGACTTAATGGCATTGGACAGTCAATTTAAAATAAATGGAATATGACATCGTGAAATACAATCGTGCGTAAACAGCTCTTCATTCAACTCTTTGAACAGCAGACAGGGCACGTCAGTGAGGGTGGTGAAGCGGCTGTGTTGCCTGCCAGTTGGGTGCTGCGTGATGACCAGCGACCCGCTGGTGCGTTGTTTCACGGTAATCTGCAAGAGGCTGCTGCGCAGGCTGCCGGGGCACGGGTCAGTGTGCTGGTGCCTGGTGTTGATGTGGTGCTGGCACAAGTCGAGCTGCCCGCGATGAAGGCACAACGTCTGGCCAGAGCCGTGCCTTTTGCACTGGAAGAGCAGTTGGCCGGGGATGTGGATGACTTGCATGTGGCCATTGGTCAGCGTGATGCACAAGGCCGGGTGGCGAATGCCGTGGTCTCGCGTCAGCGACTGGATGACTGGTTGGAACAGCTCAAAGCTGTTGGCTTGCAAGCTGATGTGATGACACCTGAAATGTTCGGTCTCCAGTGGGAGGTCGAGGATGCACCGGGATACAATCGTTGGTCTATGCTCATCGACGGACGGCTTGGTTTGCTGCGCACCGGCGCGCAAACCGGGCTGGCTTTTGAGACGGAGAGTCTGCTGCCTGTGTTGCAGGCCTGTGTCGATGATGCGGGTGACACGCCACCAGCGAGTTTGCAGTTAACCGTTTGCGGGGATGATGCCTTTGCTGATTCTGACGAATATCGTGTGCTGTCTGCATCGTGCGCTGAGCAGGGTATCGAATTATCGTTAGAGACAAAAAATGAAGTGCGCAGCGTGATGTTGGCGCAGGGTTTTGATGAGCAGCGTGCTATTAATCTGTTGCAGGGTGATTACAGTCGTAAGCAACAATTGGAGAAACTGCTACGACCGTGGCGTCCGGCGTTGATGCTGGGTGGGTTGTGGTTGTTGTTGCAAGCGGGGGTGTTTGTAATGGAGTACAACCGTCTGGCAACGCAGGACAGTGAATTGAAAGAACAGATCGAAACGGTATACCGTGAAGCTTTTCCAGAGTCGCGTAATATCGTGAATCCCAAAGTACAAATGCAACGGGGTCTGGAAAAATTGCGAGGTAGTGGGGGGCAAAGTGACGGCTTGCTGGCACTCCTGGCACAAGCAGGAGCAGTGCTGAAAGACACCCCAGGGGCTTCGTTGCGCACTTTGCGTTTTAAGGGCAGCAAACTGGATGTGGATGTGAATATGCCAGACCTGCAAAGCCTGGATAAACTGAAGCAGCGTCTGAGCGAGGAAGCCAAGCTCAACGTTGAAATTGTTTCCGCCTCATCGCGTGATGGCAAAGTGGAAAGCCGCCTGTCACTGCAAACGGCCGGAGGTGGTCAATGAAGGCTTGGTTTAGTGGTCTCGAAGTCAATGAACGTCGTATGCTGATTGTTGGTGGCGGGCTATTACTGGTTATGTTGTTGTACATCGGTATCTGGGAGCCATTGACCAACAAAGTTGAAACGCTACGGGTCAGCACCGCCGAACAGACCGCCCTGCTGACTTGGATGCGTAGCACAGCGCAAGAAGTCAAACAATTGCGTGGTCGCGGAAGTCAGCAGATTAAACCTGCCAGCGGTCAATCATTATTGACTCTGGTGGATCGTACTGCCAAATCAGGCCGTTTGGGTACTGCACTCAAACGTGTGCAGCCTGATGGCAGCGAAAAAGTCGGTGTGTGGTTGGAGGCAGCAAATTTTGATGACCTGGTGCGTTGGCTTGCTGTGCTGGAAACCCGCCATAGTGTGCGTGTGGTGAGTAGCGTGTTTCAGTCGTTGGAAACCTCTGGACGTGTGGATGCGCGACTGGTTTTTACAACGGGTGTTTGAGTTGTCCCTAAATCCTGTAGGTGATCGCATTCACTCAGCACATCAACAGTCGGCACTTCCCGTCCAATATTTGACTTTGAGTACGATGTTCTGGTTATGAAATTGATTACCCGTTTTCAATATTTACCCCTGCTGGCATTCGGCCTGTTGGCCTATTTTGTGGCGCTGGTGCTCAGTTTTCCCGCCGAGCGAGCCTATTCACACTGGCAGGCGAGTGAAAATGCCCCCAATAATATTGCTTTGTCCGGCATTAGCGGCAGTGTCTGGTCTGGTAAAGCCGCCATGGCAATGATTCAGGGGCAGCCGTTGGAAAAAGTGGAATGGTCACTGCGGCCCTGGTCATTGTTATTGGGTCAGGTAGGCTTGAATTGGGGTTTTCAGCTACCTCCCGAAAATGAAAAAAAAGCTCAAGGTGGTTACGGAAAGGGTAGCACGGCACTGGGGCTGGATGGCAGTGTGGCTTTTTCAACACTGGAAGCACGCTTGCCGGCCAAAGTGGTTGCCCGTGTTGCCAAGGCGGATGCCTTGCGGCCCACGGGGTCGGTGGGGCTGAATCTGTATGATGTGCTATGGGATGGACAAAATCTGCGCTCGGTAGAGGGGAAAATAGTCTGGAATGGTGCGGGTATCAGTCTGCTCAAGCCCATTTCGCTGGGTGATCAGGCGATCGTACTTGAAACCAGTGATGATGGCGTAAAGGGTGTGCTGAGTGATGGCGGTGGCCCGTTGTCTTTGGACGGACTACTGACCTTGAGCCCTGAAGGCCAATACGAATTCAGCGGCAGCCTTGCTGCACGCAATGCACCAGATCTCGAAAGAGCGTTGAGTTCCCTGGGTAGGCCCGGTGTAGACGGCCGGATCAAACTCAAGCGCTCGGGCAGTCTGGCGAGTCTGGGTTTGGCAGCAGGAGGGTAGTTTTTGGTGCGCCGCCCAATTCACAATATGCTAATATTAGCTTTGTTTTTTAGCGCTTTCTGACAGCGCGCCGGGTCTGTTTTTTTGGGTCCTGTCCGCACATTGATGTCAATCACTACACACACTGGAGTTTTCATGAGTTTCGATAAAATCACTGTCCCTGCTGGCAAAAAAATTACCGTTAACGCCGACAATAGCCTGAATGTGCCTAACCGACCGGTAGTGCCCTTCATTGAAGGGGACGGTATTGGCGTGGACGTGACCCCGGCGATGAAAACGGTGGTGGATGCGGCGGTGAATAAGGCTTACGGCGGAGATAAGTCTATTGCGTGGATGGAAGTGTTTGCGGGCGAGAAAGCCAATAATCTTTATGGCGGTGATGTGTGGCTGCCGGAGGAAACCTTGCAGGCGGTGAAGGACTATGTAGTTTCCATTAAGGGGCCGTTGACCACACCCGTAGGCGGCGGCATTCGTTCGCTGAACGTGGCGCTACGCCAGCAACTGGATTTGTATGTGTGCTTGCGTCCGGTGCGCTATTACGAGGGGACGCCCAGCCCACTGAAACAGCCGGAGCTGACCGATATGGTCATTTTCCGTGAAAATTCCGAGGATATTTACGCCGGTATCGAATATGCCGAGGGTACGCCTGAGGTGAAAAAACTCATCGATTTCCTGCAAAATGAAATGGGGGCCACTAAAATTCGTTTTCCAGAGTGTTCGGGTATTGGTATTAAACCCGTATCCCGTGATGGTACCCAGCGCTTGGTGCGCAAGGCCATTCAGTACACTATTGACAATGATCGAGCCTCGTTGACCCTGGTGCATAAAGGTAACATCATGAAGTTTACCGAGGGTGCCTTTAAGGAATGGGGTTACGAATTGGCCAAGTCTGAATTCGGTGCGGAGGAAATAGATGGCGGGCCGTGG
Organism: Gammaproteobacteria bacterium; assembly: GCA_021647705.1. Lineage (GTDB taxonomy): Bacteria > Pseudomonadota > Gammaproteobacteria > SZUA-152 > SZUA-152 > SZUA-152. Next base: position 41,768 of record JAKIUF010000020.1, read on the forward strand.
TGCAGCTTCAAAAACCCCAATACCGGTAAAGAAATTGTGGTTAAGGATGTGATTGCCGATGCCTTTTTACAACAAATTTTGTTGCGTCCAGCGGAATACGATGTGATTGCCACGCTGAACCTCAACGGCGATTATGTGTCCGATGCCCTGGCGGCTCAGGTGGGAGGTATCGGTATTGCTCCGGGGGCGAATCTTTCGGATACCGTGGCAATGTTTGAGGCCACTCATGGTACGGCACCCAAGTATGCTGGTAAGGATCAGGTAAATCCTGGTTCGCTGATTCTTTCTGCGGAAATGATGTTGCGTCATATGGGCTGGCTTGAAGCGGCTGACTTGATCATCAAGGGAGTGTCTGGTGCGATCCAGGCTGGGACGGTGACTTACGATTTGGAGCGCCTGATGAGTGGCGCGACACTGGTGAGCTGTTCCGGTTTTGCTGATGCAGTCGTGGAAAACATGTAACGGGTCCCGTTGTTAAATGGGTGTTGAGGGCTTGTTTTAAAGTATTTTTGCCCTCATGTTGGGGGAAGGGTTATTTTTTGCCTGAGCTGGAATTGAGTCTATGGGAAACAAGGAAATACATCGTGACGATGGCCTGGCAGTACAGGAATCACGTCCAAAACTGAAAAAGCCTCCTATGTATCAGGTGGTGTTGATGAATGACGATTTTACGCCGATGGAATTTGTGGTGCTGGTGCTGGAGCGATTTTTTTCCAAAGATCGTGCCCAGGCCACGCGCATCATGTTACAGGTACATACCAACGGCAAAGGGCTGTGCGGTGTCTTCGTGCGAGAGATCGCCGAAACCAAAGTCGCGCAGGTTAATGAGTATGCGCGCAGCAATAACCACCCCCTTCTGTGCGAGATGGAACAAGCCGGTTAAAATGGCCCTAAAGTGAGCCTGATTTAGACCGAAGAGAGAGGTAGGGCTATATTCCCCCACCCGAAAATTTGAGGTAGCTTATGTTAAGCCACGAACTGGAAGTAACCCTCAATCTCGCTTTTAAAGAAGCGCGTGATCTGCGTCATGAGTTTATGACGGTTGAGCACCTGCTGCTTGCCTTGATTGATAACCCCACCAGCAATAGCGCCTTGCAGGCCTGCGGCGCTGATATTGACGAGCTGAAACGCGACCTCACTGAATTTTTACACGAGACTACGCCATTATTGCCAGAAGGTGATGAACGCGAAATTCAACCAACATTGGGTTTTCAGCGAGTGTTGCAACGCGCGGTTTTTCAGGTGCAATCCTCGGGAAGCAAGGAAGTGACCGGGGCTAATGTGCTGGTGGCCATTTATAGCGAGCAGGAGTCCCAGGCTGTTTATTTTCTCAGCAAGCAAAATGTCGCGCGACTCGACGTGGTGAATTACATTGCCCATGGTATTTCTAAAATCGACGAGGGTGATACCGAATCACTTTCTGGTCCCGATGATGAGCATGATGGTGAAGCGCCCGCTAAAAGCCCGCTGGAAAACTATGCGACTAACTTGAATCAGCTAGCCGTACAGGGAAAAATTGATCCGCTGATCGGCCGTAAGGATGAAATTCAACGTACCTTGCAGGTTCTGTGTCGTCGTCGCAAAAATAATCCGCTGTTTGTGGGTGAAGCGGGTGTGGGTAAAACGGCCTTGGCGGAAGGTCTGGCCAAACAGATCGTCGATGGTGAAGTGCCGGAAATACTGGCCAATGGCGTTATTTATTCGCTGGATTTGGGGGCGCTGCTGGCAGGCACCAAATACCGGGGTGATTTTGAAAAACGCCTGAAAGCGGTGTTGGCACAATTGAAAAAAGAAGAAGGTGCCATTCTCTTCATTGACGAGATTCATACCATTATCGGTGCCGGTGCTGCTTCCGGGGGTGCCATGGATGCCTCAAACCTGATCAAGCCGGTATTGGCCTCGGGTGAGTTGAAATGTATTGGTTCTACGACCTATCAGGAATATCGTGGCATCTTCGAAAAAGATCGTGCTCTGGCACGTCGTTTTCAGAAAATTGATTTACCTGAGCCTTCCATGGAAGAAACCGTACAGATTCTCGAAGGGCTTAAATCCCGTTTTGAAGCGCATCATGAAGTACGCTTTACACATCAAGCGTTGCGCACGGCTTCAGAGTTGGCGACACGCTATATTAATGAGCGTCATCTGCCTGATAAGGCCATTGATGTTATTGACGAAGCCGGTGCTATTCAACGTTTAAACCCACCGTCCAGACGCAAAAAAACCGTGGGTGTGAAGGATATTGAAGCAGTGGTGGCGAAAATGGCACGCATTCCACCCAAGCAAGTTTCCAGTTCAGATAAAGAAGGTTTGCGTAATCTGGATCGCGATCTCAAACTGGTGGTCTACGGACAAAATGATGCTGTGGACACACTCGCAGCGGCTATCAAAATGTCGCGTGCAGGCTTGGGTACTGAAGACAAGCCCATCGGCAGTTTTCTGTTTGCCGGGCCTACCGGTGTGGGTAAAACGGAAGTCACCCGCCAGTTGGCGAAAATCATGGGCATCGAACTGCTTCGTTTTGATATGTCCGAATACATGGAGCGACACACTGTGTCACGGCTCATTGGTGCGCCTCCCGGTTATGTGGGGTTTGATCAGGGTGGTCTGTTGACGGAAGAAATTAACAAACACCCTCACTCGGTGGTGTTGCTGGACGAAATCGAAAAAGCGCATCCAGATGTGTTTAATCTGTTATTGCAGGTGATGGATCACGGCTCGCTGACCGATACCAACGGTCGCAAGGCAGATTTTCGTAACGTGATCCTGATCATGACCACCAACGCCGGAGCTGATGCCATGAGTCGGCCGAGTATTGGTTTTACTCAGCAGGATCATTCCACGGATAGTCTGGAAGCCATCAAACGCACATTTACGCCGGAGTTCCGCAACAGGCTGGACGCAGTCATTCCTTTCAAACCGCTGGATCACGTGACTATTTCACATGTGGTCGATAAATTCTTGTTTGAACTGGAAACCCAGCTGGAAGATAAAAAAGTGGAACTGGTGGTGGATTCTGCCGCGCGTGTCTGGTTGGCCGAAAATGGTTACGACGAAAAAATGGGTGCCCGGCCTATGGCCCGGGTGATTCAGGAGCGGATCAAAAAGCCGCTGGCCGAAGAGTTGTTATTTGGTCGTTTGGCCAATGGCGGTTTGGTCAAGGTCTCGACCGACGAAAAAGGTCTGACCTTCACTATTAACGAAGACGAGTCTGTTACCGAAGAGGTGTTGTAAAGCAGTTTAGGGACATCGTTTTGTGTGCGCCCCTTACTGCTCGAATCTCTGTGGCTTTGTTGACGCGGGGTTTAACGGGCGCGGAAAGTGATGCGGCCCTTGGATAAGTCATAAGGAGTCAGCTGTACAGTGACCTTGTCGCCAGTGAGAATGCGGATATAGTGCTTACGCATTTTTCCGGAGATGTGTGCAGTGACTACGTGACCGTTCTCCAGCTCCACGCGGAACATGGTATTGGGTAAGGTCTCCGTTACCGTGCCTTCCATTTCAATGCTTTCTTCTTTTGCCATTTTTGTTGCAATACTCTTGATGATCTTACGGGTTGAGTCGATGGATTAGGGGGCAGATGCCGAGGTGCGTCAAATCCACGCGGCATAATGCCCTAAAACGGGCCAAGTTTCAAAAATAAACGCGGTAAGCGGGGCATAAAAAAAACAGAGGCCATATTGCCTCTGTTTTTTGTTTACCTTTTATCTCTGCCGTTCAGGAATTAACGGCTTGTTTCCAGGGCTCGGAGAACCAAGCTACCGACGGGTGGACAGCGTCTTGCGAAATGACCAGCTCCATACCTAGCAGGGAGGTGACGGCTTCGAAGTCGTTGGGATTGTCCAGCTGTTGTTTCAGGCATTCAAGGTGGGCGTAATTCATGTGTAGAGTATTCGGACTGTATCCGTGTTCTTTTTCAAACTGCTGGCTGACGTTATAGATAAAACTCAACATGATGTGCCCCTTTTTGTTTAAGGAACCGCTACGACTAGCCCCGGTTTTATTGGCCTCTGCGTCAGTAAAAAAGGTGTTTTCACGCAGCGGTTGCTCTTACTTGGGGTTATCGTCCAGCATAGAAATCGCTGAATAGTTTATTTGTGTCGAGGATTTAAGGCGGGGGAGGGGGGTATGGTCATCAGGCTAAACCGGGTCGCCGGGTAGGGTGGAACAAGCGCAGCGGTTCCACCAAGCGGGATAAGGGACATACTCAAGGTCCAACCTAAATCAATCATCGAAATCTATCTTGACTCGCCGTTTGCCAATGAGTCGTTGTTGTATGAGGGCTTTTTTATTCTGTTTCAGTTTTTTTGTTAGCGGCATAGAGGCGATTTGTTGTTTCTTCATAGCCTGCTGGTGGAACCGCTGCGCTTGTTTCACCCTACGGGGGGGTACTCTGAATAGAAAACAAAAAAATCGATAAACACCGTAATTCTACCTGCTTTCCAGGTAGAGCTTAGCCTGATGACTATGGAGAGAAAGGGAGAGGAGGGTTATGAGGAAGGCAGAATTTGTGATTTGTCATAACGCTGCCAGCATCCCTTCTGGAAGAGTTCGATAGGCCGGTATTCCTGTTTATACAACATTTTCTGACAATCACCTATCCAGTAACCGAGAAATAACCAGGGTAGTTGTCGGCGTCGGGCTTCCGCTATTTGCCACAGTAGGGTGTAGCGCCCGAGGCTGATGCTGGAAAAGTCCGGATCAAAAAAAGTGTACACCGAGGACAGGCCACGAGTGAGCACATCCTGCACGGCGACAGCGATGAGTTGGTCCTCCCAGCGGAATTGCACAAATTCGGTGTGTGACCAATCACAACTGAGAAATTCCAGATATTTTTCTGGGCTGGGGTTGTCCATGCTGCCACCAGCGTGACGGTGGCTGATGTATTTCTGGTACAGCACGAAAGCCTCATCATCAAAAACAGCTTCCCCGATGTTGATGGAAAAACCCACCGCTCTGTTCAGTGTGCGGCGCTGATTGCGATTGGGCTGAAAAGATGCCACTGGCACTCGCGTCGGCACACAAGCCTGGCAGGCAGGGCAATGTGGGGTGTAGACGTGGCTGCCGCTACGACGAAAACCGATTTCTGCCAGCGCACTATAGGCGCTGACATCCATGGCTGCTTCGGGGTCGGCAAACACGGTGACTGCCGATTGTCCATTGAGATAAGCACAGTCATGTGCGGTGCTGGCAAAAAAGGTCAGACCAGCTGGAGGTTGAGGAGGTGATAGCGGAGCTGTTTGAGCGGGTTTATCGGCGTTCATATTTGAGTATTGTTTATCGGCTCAAACTGCCATGTTGGTCCTGGTTGGTGACAAAATGTGTTGAGCAGATCTGTAAACCGTTCGCGCTGGATAGTTTCTGCTCCCAGGCTTTCGAGATGCAGGGAGTGGATTTGACAATCGATAACACCAAACCCCCAGTGTGCCAATTGTTGTGTCAACGTAATAAAGGCGACCTTGGAAGCATCACTACGGCGTGTGAACATGGATTCACCAAAAAATACCCGGCCAATGGCGACACCGTACAGGCCGCCCACTAATTGTCCTTCATGCCAGCATTCTACAGAGTGTGCATGCCCTTGATCATGTAACTGTTGATAGGCCCGTTTCATGTCGCGGGTGATCCAGGTGCCGGGTTGTGTTTCATAGTCGCGTGGATGGCTACAGGCTTTGATGACATCAGCAAAGGCTTGGTCGAGAGTAATCGTGAAGGATTGTTTGCGCAGCGTTTTACGCAGACTGCGGGAAATTTTGAGGTGTTGTGGAAACAGGACTGCACGCGGGTTGGGTGCCCACCATAAAATCGGCTGCCCTTCATTGTACCAGGGGAAAATACCCATCCGGTAGGCTGCAAGTAATCGTTGAGGTTTGAGATCCCCGCCGATGGCGAGCAGGCCGTCGGGCTCATCCAGTGCGAGGTTAACGTCCGGAAAATCAAGGTTGTTGCTTCGGGAATCGATCCAGTAGGGGGCCAGACCGCGCATGATTGCTCCTAGTTATTCGTTGATGAGACGTTAATGTGGGACAAAATTGTGAGACAGAGTGTAGCTTGTTGTTGTTCCGTTGCCGAGTCATTTGAAGGGCGAGTGTTTGTGCAAGCCGTTGATGTAATGCTGAACACCCTGGGTTTCTTCCTGTAAAAAATCTGCGATGGCTGCACGAAACCGGGGGTCGGCGATCCAGTGGGCTGACCAAGTGGCAGTGGGCAGAAAACCGCGACTGATTTTATGTTCGCCCTGGGCTCCGGGGTCAAAGCATTGCAGGTGATGCTCAATGCAGTATTCCAGTCCTTGGTAATAACAAGCCTCAAAATGCAGGTTTTGAAAATGGGTATCGCAGCCCCAGTGGCGACCATAAAGCGTAGTGTCATCACGAAAACAAATGGCACTGGCTACCGCATTGCCCTGATGTTCGGCGAGAATAACGATAAGTTGTTGTGGCAATGTGCGGCTGATTTCACGAAAAAAATCCAGGCTTAAGGTGGCGTAACCGCTGAGCCGGTCAAAGGTGGAGCAATAATGCCGATGCACGGTTCGCCATTGCTCGTCGCTGAGCTCATTACCATACAAGCGTTGTACAGTGATGCCAGCTTCCGTTACTGCTCGTCGTTCACGACGAATTTTTTTGCGTTTACTGGAAGTGAAACGGTCGAGGTAATCGTCAAAATCGCGGTAGTTTTCAGTGTCGGGAAGGTTATGCCAGTGAAACTGGTAACCTAATCGTGGTAGTAATCCCTGCTGGGTGAGTTGTTGTAAATCATCCTGATGTGGAAACAGGAAGTGCAGGGAAGACACCTTTTTTTGTCTGGCGTGCTCCAGCGCGCACTGGATCAATTGCGCAGAAACTTTGTCGCGATCTGCGTGTGGTGCGATTAACAGGCGTGGCCCGCTGGCGGGTGTGTAAGGAATGGCAACGACCAGCTTGGGGTAATAATCTAGCCCGTTGCGTTGGTAAGCCTCGGCCCAGGCCCAGTCAAAAACCAGTTCGCCGTATGCGTTGGTTTTTAAATATTGTGGCACTGCGCCGAGCAGTGTTTTATCTTCATAAAGCAAAATGTGCTGTGGAATCCAGCCTGTCGCTTTGCCGACGCAATGATGTTTTTCCAGGGCACTGAGAAATTCGTGCCGCAAAAAAGGCACTTGTGTTCCGTGTAATGCATTCCATTTGTTACTTGAAACTTCGTTTAGGTTGCCGATAATAGTGCTGTGCATGGCTGTACTGTACACGAGGCTAAATCATTTATGGATCATAGGTGAGGAAATGACGGCAAAAGAACTGGCGCTAGAGATAGGTGATAACCTGCAGTTACAGTTTGCGGGTGATGATGAAACTCGTTATTTCGCCAGAGTGATCGGGTATTTGCCTGGGCAGAGTTTGGTTGTCAGTACGCCGAAAGTGGATGGGCATACGATACCGGTCAGTGAGGGCAAAAAAGCAGTTGTGCGCTTGATGTCGGGCAATAAAATTGTTGGCTTCAACGTCAGGGTGATTATGGTCAGCGTGCGTCCGTACGCGCATTTGCATTTGAGTTTCCCACAAAATGTACAGGTCGTCACTGTGCGCAAGGCATTGCGGGTAATGCTCAATATGACAGCTTCAGTACGGTCCTGCTTGCTCGACTCAGCCGAGATTGATCCCGCATTGGAGCCACGGGCGGTGACCATTCAGGATATGAGCACCAGTGGCGCTTTGCTGATTGCGGATAAACCGCTGGCGGAAGAAGGACAATACATCTCCATCGCTTTGCGATTGGATGTGGCGGATAGTACAGAGGATATTTCTTTGCCCGCTATCGTGCGTAATATCCGCATCGAACGTGGTGAAAAGGCGGGGCAGCGCCATTTTCACCACGGTGTTGAATTACGGGTAGTGGATCGTGCGCAGTCGATACTGGTGCATGCGTTTGTGTATCAATGCATTGCCCGCGGGGAAGCCTGATTACCCGTCCTGACCATCCAGAAAGCGTTCTGCATCCAACGCGGCCATGCAACCGGTGCCCGCCGATGTAATGGCCTGACGATAAATGTGGTCGGCCACATCACCCGCAGCATAAACGCCTTCAATGCTGCATGCTGTGGCATTGCCCTGCGTGCCGCTCTGCACCTTCAGGTAGCCGTGTTCCATGTCCAGCTGGCCTTCAAACAGGCTGGTATTAGGTTTGTGGCCAATGGCGATAAAGACACCATCCAGGTCGATATCCTCAGTGCTGCCATCCTCAGTGCTTTTGATGCGCATACCGGTAACACCCATGTTGTCGCCCAGCACCTCATCCAGCGTGTGATTCCAGCGGATATCGATGTTGCCGGTCTTGGCTTTTTCCATGAGCTGGTTAGCAAGAATTTTTTCACATTTGAATTTGTCGCGACGATGCACCACGGTCACATGTGAAGCAATGTTGGACAGATACAGAGCTTCTTCCACCGCCGTATTGCCGCCACCGATTACTGCCACGGGTTTGTTTTTGTAAAAAAAGCCATCACAGGTGGCGCAGCCGGATACTCCCCGGCCTTTGAAGGCCTCTTCTGAGTCCAGCCCCAGATACATGGCAGATGCACCGGTGGCAATGATCAGCGCGTCACAAGTGTACACGCCACTGTCACCTGTGAGCGTGAAGGGGCGTTGGGTTAACTCTGCCTTGTTAATGGTGTCAAAAATCATTTCCGTATTGAAGCGCTCGGCGTGTTTACGCATGCGATCCATCAGTTCCGGCCCCTGTACACCTTCGTTGTCACCGGGCCAGTTGTCTACCTCAGTGGTGGTCATTAATTGTCCGCCTTGCTCCATGCCAGTGATTAACACTGGGTTGAGGTTGGCGCGCGCCGCGTACACCGCAGCGGAATAACCGGCGGGGCCGGAACCGAGGATTAACAGGTGGCAGTGTTTTGTTTCGCTCATGCGGTAACTCCTAAAATTATATCGACAAATAAATAGCGGTGGACCGCGTGTGCTGCAAGCGGTTAGCAGAGTGCCAATATAGTACGAAATTCAACGTAAGGGGAGGGGGGCTTGTACACATTTATGACCGGTGTGGTGAAATAATTTGGTGTAGTTGCTGTGTCTTCAGCCTTTTGATGCGAAAAAATATAGCTGGATAGCAGAGCAATTAGGCATGAATTGGTCTGGGTGTGGTGCTTGCTGGGCATCCGATATTGTGGTTTGAATTTTTTCTGTCAGTGATGTGAGGCATTATCAAAAATAAAAAAGGGGAAACTTTATGAAGCCGAGAAGAGAAATAAAAGCCGTATTTTTACAGAGGTGAATCTGAGCAAGGGCACAAGTTACAGTCTCGCCTCATACGGAACAAGGATGTGACAGGGTAGTACGGAAAAATTTATTCCTGTTCGACGAGGTGCATTGTCGAATTACAATATGCTCTGTTGGAAAGATCTTGACGGTACGCTTCCAGTCAGAATATTGCTCATGTTTTTCTTTCCTCAACTGGTGAGTTGCCGACTTCAGATAGTTTTTCCAAGCATTCAAAGGACAGGGAATATAATGAGTGGAGCCTCGACTCTCCAGCCCAAAGTAGTGTATGCCATCAATGCTTTTGTTATGCACACATCCCTTCTTTATTTGTCACCTTTGATTATCGCAGTTTTCTCTGTAACAGAAAATAGTATTGACAGAACGAGTGGTTTTTTCAGGGTTGTATTTGTTGTTATTTCCCTTCAGCCAAATTGTGGTGATAATTTTCCAATATGGCTAGAGACTTTTCCAGATGGTTAGTTGTTACCGATACAATTAATGGGAGATCATTTTTTTCAACACCAAGATAAAACTCTTTGGCAATAGGCCAGTATTCAATGATTTTGCTGACAGCCCTTTGGGGTTCAGCAGGGTATTTGTAGGCTCGGATGGTTTTCAGGTGGACCTCGAAATCTTTGATTGATTTTTCCAGTTGTTTGACATTGTTGTGGTCGGCAAACCCATCTCGAAAGGCAATGTAGTATTTCGTTGCCCGCTCAAGAAGAAAGGTCATTTTTTTGGTAACAATGAGCATTTTTTCTTTTTTATCTTTTGTATGGGTATATTTTTTAGCTAATGATTCTGCACCTTCTAATAATGTTTCACTGTAATCCAGCATTAATGCACCACGCTCATTAGTATAGGGTTGGGCTGTGGTTTCTTTGATTTCATCCAGAGTGAAGGACATGAACTTCACCATGCGTTGTTGTTTTTTATCTTTGGTGTTGGTGAGTATATTGATGTTTTTTTCTATTGAATCCAGTCCGTTTTTCAGATCGCGCTCAGATTGTTCGACACGAATTTCCTGGTGCAGATAAAAGTAAGCCTTGGCGACTTGTTGGCTGGCTATTTCAATGTCTTCCGCAGCCTCCAATTGTTGCAGGCTACGGATGTCAGCCGAGGACTGGCTCGAAAAAAACAAGAAAATAAACGTTATAAAAAATCCTTTCGGGGTAAATAATATTTTCTTTTTCATTCGATCAGCTCCTGTTCCAATTTTAATATTTTACGAATTTTATGAAATATTTTGCTCGCATTTTTTTCGGCCATGGTTGGCACAAACCGGCCAGATTCACTTGCCACCATAAACTCAAATACCTGGAAGTGTTTTTGGGTGGCTTTTAATTTGGTTTTTATTTCGGGAGAAACAAATTTGTCACTTGCTTTCATTAATGTGCGATAAATTTTTTCATATTCATCCACTATTTCTTGGACTTCTTCGTAATAATTGTTATCAGCAACACCCCAGGCTTTCATCATATAAATTGCCGCCAGCCGTTGGGAATTCATGCCCAATTCGGCGATTAGCACCATATTATGTTCACCCTCTATTTTAGAGTCTTCGGCTAAATCTTCCGCGAGCCTTTCGCAACGGCGGGAAAATATTTCTACTTCTCTACGCAGTTGGGCCATATGTTTTTGGGTGGGGTTTGCCAGTAGTTTTGGTTTGACTTTTTTCCAGAGACCTTCAAGCTCATGAATTTCGTCATCTAATCTTTTTTTAAGGTGACGGTTTTTCAGGTTGGTAATATATTGATCAATAACTTTCGTATTTTTTATCAGGTCGGCAGCAGGGTCGTGGTACGTCACTTTCATGCCGATGAGTGCGTAGTCCTTTAATATGCGTTGGGAATACATGCAGATATCTGCGATTTCATGAACATCCTGGGCGGATGCTGTCATCGCTGATGCATCATGAACCGGGTACATTACTTGCAGAGCAAGAACCAGCCCGACAAGTCCGTTTAGTACACCGCTGAAATGCTGTTTCATGATTCCCTTATAATGTTAATGGTTACGTGATGGCAAAAAATATCAGGACGTTTTCATTATTAGACCATCGAGATTCAATTATCGACCCGTGGAATAAAAGCTTAATTACTTATCTGTTATTTCCCCATTAACACTGTTGATAGCGATGTGTGCGAAAGCGGCATGGTTTGCTGTATGCAATGTTTTATTGAGGGTGTTGGTGATAACATGCGGCAAAATATTTTTTGATCGATTTTAATCAACAATAACAACGGACATTTTTATTATGATCATCGGTATACCACGCGAAATCAGAGTATTGGAAGGTCGTGTCGGACTGACTCCCGCAGCAGCGGGTCAACTGGTGACACAGGGCCACGGAGTGCTAGTCGAACAGGGTGCCGGTGTGCTGAGTGGCTACTCCGACGATGCTTATCAGGCGGCAGGGGTGACGCTGGTGAAGGATGCAGCTGCGGTTTACGGCCAGGCTGAGATGGTTGTTAAAGTGAAAGAGCCGCAGCCGGAGGAAGTGGCGATGTTGCGCGAGGGACAGTTATTGTTCTCGTATTTGCATCTTGCTGCTGAGCCGGAATTGATGCGGAGTTTGCAAAAAAGCGGAGCCACTGCCGTGGCGTTTGAGACGGTGGAAACCGATCAACGGCAATTACCCTTGTTGGCACCCATGAGCGATATTGCCGGGCGGGTAGCCGTGCAGGTGGGTACACATCTGCTGCATCAGCCACAGGGTGGGCGTGGTATTTTACTGGGTGGTGTACCCGCGGCAGAACGCGGCAGCGTGGTGATATTGGGCGCGGGGGTGGCGGGCGGTAATGCGGCACTGCTGGCGGCGGCTATGGGTGCAGAGGTGAAGGTATTTGATCTTAATCGTGACAAATTGGCGCAGATGCGCGCGCTGGGTGACAACGTGACGGGCCTGCACCCATATCCTGATGCGCTGCATGAGGCGGCACTCAATGCTGATTTGCTCATTGGCGCGGTGCTGGTGACGGGCGAGCGTGCGCCGCACCTAGTGAGTGCTGGCACTGTCGCCGGGATGCGCGAGGGCAGTGTGATTATTGATATTTCCGTGGATCAGGGCGGTTGTATCGAGACCACAAAGCCCACGGACTACACTGATCCTGTGTTTGTGGTGGACGGAGTGGTCCATTTTGGTGTCACTAATATGCCCGGCGCAGTACCGCGTACGGCATCGCAGGCGCTGTCGGCGGCATTAACGCCCTGGGTTTCCCGTCTGGCGCAAGCAGATTGGCAACAAAATCCAGCGTTGGCGCGTGGTATCAATGTACAAAACGGAGAAGTAGTGCATCCAGCGCTGAAACAGGTAACATAACGCTTCCCGGATTTATCAGTGGACGGCGACCGTGGCACACGTAAAAACATCGATTTCAAAAAGTAAGCAAAAAAATAGCACTCCCCTCGCAGCGCATATGATTCGCGGTTTGCGTGAGGGTGCGTTGATCATTTTTGGTACTATGGCCTTGTACCTGTTGGCCTCGCTCGGCACCTACGATGCGCAGGATCCCGGCTGGTCGCACAGCGAAACGGGCAATACCATCGTTAATGCGGGTGGTGTAGCGGGTGCGTGGTTCGCGGATATTTTCCTCTTTTTGTTTGGTTACCTCGCTTATCTGGTGCCGGTGGGGGTGGCTTATTTGGGCTGGTTGCTGTTTACAGGGCGTAAACAGTCGGAAGCGGCGTTTGATCTGCGCCACGGAGCATTGCGCACGGCAGGGTTTTTCCTCACTTTGGGGGCGGGAACAGGGCTGGCCGAACTGCATTTTGCTGATTTTGCACATTTGCCGGTGGGCCCGGGCGGCGTATTGGGCGATGTGGTGGGCTCGGGGTTGGTGAGTGTGGTTAATCCCCTAGGGGGAACGCTGTTTTTGTTGGCGTTATTTCTCACGGGAGTGACTCTGTTGACCAGTCTGTCGTGGTTATGGCTGATGGATGTCATCGGGCGCGCCACTTTGAATGTCATTGCCCGGGTGCGTGAAGGATTCTTCAATTTGCGTGATGAAATTGCGGGTCGTCGTGCCCGCCAAAAACGTGAAGCCACCATCAAAATTGATCAGAGCAAGGCCGCCGTGCGCAAGCCCTTACGCATTGAGCCGGTGATTAAACCGGTGGTCAAGGTGTCGGTGCGGGAAGAAAAAGAACGTCAGGTACCACTGTTTGATATGCCTGTGGAAGGCGGGTTGCCCGCGTTATCTCTGCTGGACCCGGCTGAGGAACGCAAGACCAATGTGTCTACCTCGGCGCTGGAGGCTATCTCCCGGCAAGTGGAATTGAAGCTGGCAGATTTTGGTGTGGAAGCACAGGTGGTGGAAGTGCATCCCGGCCCGGTGGTGACACGTTACGAGCTGGATCTTGCGCCGGGCCTCAAAGTGAGCAAAATCACGAATCTGGCCAAGGATCTGGCGCGCTCGTTATCGGCCATTAGCGTACGTGTGGTGGAGGTGATTCCCGGTAAATCCACCATCGGTCTGGAGTTGCCCAATGAACACCGCGAAATGGTACGCCTGTCTGAAATTATTAAATCCGAACAATACGAAAACGCAAATTCACCGTTGACCCTGGCGCTGGGTGTGGATATTTCCGGTACTGCCGTGGTAGCAGATTTGGCCAAAATGCCCCATTTGCTGGTGGCAGGCACTACCGGCTCGGGCAAGTCCGTGGGCCTTAATGCCATGGTGTTGAGTGTGTTGTACAACGCTACGCCCGGTGAAGTGCGAATGATCATGATTGATCCCAAGATGCTGGAACTGTCGGTGTACGAAGGTATTCCACACCTGCTGGCCCCTGTGGTGACGGATATGAAAGAGGCGGCCAATGCACTGCGCTGGTGTGTGGCGGAAATGGAGCGACGTTATAAACTTATGGCGCACATGGGGGTGCGTAACGTGGCGGGTTTTAATCGTAAGGTGAACGATGCCATTGAAGCGGGTGAACCGCTCAAAGATCCTTTTTTCAAACCCATTATGGAAGGCGACGAAAAACTCCTGGAAACCATGCCACAGATCGTGGTGGTGGTGGATGAGCTGGCCGACATGATGATGACTGTGGGCAAAAAGGTGGAAGAACTTATCGCCCGCCTCGCACAAAAAGCCCGTGCTGCCAGTATGCATCTGATCCTGGCGACGCAACGTCCTTCAGTGGATGTGCTCACTGGATTGATCAAGGCTAACATTCCCACGCGCATGGCCTTTCAGGTATCGGCCAAAGTGGACTCGCGCACCATTCTTGATCAGGGCGGTGCCGAGCAGTTGCTGGGTCATGGCGATATGCTTTATCTGCCACCGGGCATTAGCATTCCCACCCGTGTACACGGTGCATTTGTGTCAGATGCCGAGGTACATCGCGTTGTAGCCGACTGGCGAAGCCGGGGTGAACCCCAATATATTGACGAAGTGCTGGAAGGTCCGGCTGTGGGTACCGACATGGGGGGGATGCCGGGCGAAACGGATGAGAATGCCGAGATGGATGCTCTCTACGACGAAGCCGTGCGCATTGTCACGGAGACGCGCAAGGCTTCTATTTCCAGTGTGCAGCGTCGTTTGCGTATTGGTTATAATCGTGCCGCGCGCATGGTGGAGGAAATGGAACGTACCGGTGTAGTCGGGCCGGTGCAAACAAACGGTATGCGCGAGGTGATTGCGCCGCCACCGCCTGTGGATTGATGTTTTGCACAGGATTAATAAGGTTTTGAAAATAATTTCTTTTGCTGTTAATAGGTAGCTACATAGCATTAGCCGGGTAAGGTGGAACCGCTGCGCTTGTTCCACCCTTGTACGGTTTTACGTTGTGTAAATCGAACGGAACAAAAAAACCTATAAACACTCCAACTTCACCATCTTTTCAGGCAAGCGTTCCGGTTATATAGTGACTTTGACGAGTGGCGCGTTATAAACGCAGAAGTCGCAAAGACGCAGAGAAAAACACTAAAAACTTTTCATCCTCTGTGTTAAATACACGGTGATTTTTTAAAAGTAGGTGTTTTTCGTCGGAATCCAGATTGATGGTAAAGTGATGCACGTCAGTCAAACAGATTTGGAGCAAATTGAGGCAGAATGATTATGTATGTTAGCAGAAAGTTTTTTCTAGGCCGGTTTTTTTGCTCAGGCATAAGCAAATGCCCGCATGTAAAAATATTGATAGTAATTTGTTTGTCGGCTTTGATATCAACTCCATTACTGGCTGATCCGGCCAGCGATCGCCTCAATGCTTTTTTTGCCACAAAAGGTGCTATGCGCGCTGATTTTATACAAACAGTGCAGGGCGCAGCTTTTGTTCAGCCGGAAGAATCACGCGGTACGTTGTTGATGCAACGTCCCGGCAAGTTTCGTTGGGACTACCGGCTGCCCTATGAGCAACAAATTATTGCCGATGGCAAACAGTTGTGGATTTATGATGTGGACCTGGAACAGGTCATCGTCAAGCCTTTGGACAAAGCGCTGGGAGATACTCCGGCGTTGTTGCTGAGTGGTGATGGAGGGGTGGAACAGCGCTTTGACATCAAGGCGTTGCCGGACCGGGATGATGGCCTGTTATGGATGCAGTTGTTACCCAAGCAGGCAGATGCCGGCTTTACCACCGTAAAACTCGGTTTTGATAAACAACACCTGCGCAGCATGGAACTGGTGGACGGCTTTGAACAGATTACAAAACTGGTTTTTAGTAATGTGGAAACCGGGATTAAGTTACCCGCTAATAGTTTCGACTTTGTACCACCCAAAGGCGTCGATATTATCGGTGGGGAAGCAGAGGGAAGATAAAGGGGGGCGTATAGCGGTTCCTTTTTTGATCCCTATTTATAGTTATTTATGCACGACCTCTTCTCCCAATCTGATGATCCACTGAGCCATCCACTGGCCGACCGTATGCGTCCGCGTGAGTTATCGGAGTATTGCGGACAATCACACCTGTTAGCTGAGGGTAAGCCGTTACGCCTAGCCATTGAATCAGACAAGCTGCATTCCATGGTGTTTTGGGGGCCACCAGGCACTGGAAAAACGACGCTGGCGCGGATGATTGCACGGCGTGCTGCGGCGGAATTTATCAGCCTCTCGGCAGTGCTTTCAGGGGTGAAAGATATCCGTGCCGCTATCGACATGGCACAACGTCTACGCAATGAGCAAGGCCGGGCCACCGTGTTGTTTGTGGATGAAGTGCATCGTTTTAACAAATCCCAGCAAGATGCTTTTTTGCCCTTTGTGGAAGATGGCACGGTCACTTTTATCGGTGCCACCACAGAAAACCCTTCGTTTGAGTTAAACAATGCATTGCTGTCGCGGACACGGGTGTATGTACTCAAATCCCTGAGTGTCGAAGAAATTCGTGAGGTGGTTAATCGTGCATTAGCGGACACGGAACGTGGCCTGGGCAAGCGTCATTTGCAAGTGGATGATGCGATGCGCGACTTGCTGGCGCAGGCCGCTGATGGTGATGCACGACGTGCGCTCAATTTATTGGAGATCGCCGCTGATCTGACTGAGCCTGATGAACAGGGTGAAGAACGTATCACACAAACCTTGTTGACCGAAGTGCTCGCGGGTGGCCTGCGGCGCTTTGATAAAGGAGGGGAGGCTTTTTACGACCAGATTTCTGCGATGCACAAATCCGTGCGCGGCTCCAATCCTGATGCTGCGTTATACTGGATGACCCGCATGCTGGATGGCGGCTGTGACCCTTTGTACGTCGCGCGCCGCATTGTGCGTATGGCGTCGGAAGATATTGGCAATGCGGACCCGCGTGGTTTGCAGTTAGCGCTTAATGCTTGGGATACGCAAGAGCGACTGGGTAGCCCTGAAGGTGAGTTGGCGCTGGCACAGGCCGTGGTGTATCTGGCCTGCGCACCCAAAAGCAATGCCGTGTATATGGCTTTCAATGCCGCCATGCGTGATGCCCGCAATGAAGGGTCTCAGGACGTGCCGTTGCACCTGCGCAACGCACCGACAAAATTAATGAAAGAGCTGGATTATGGTAAGGAATATCGTTACTCCCATGATGAAGCCGACGGCTTTTCCGCAGGCGAGAAATACTTCCCGGAGGTTTTAGGGGAGAGGATATACTATCATCCTGTAGGGCGTGGGTTGGAAATAAAGATTAGTGAACGTCTGAGTTATTTACGCAAGTTGAATCGAGAAGCAACAGACGAATGAAATCAAACATGAATATACAGGGAGTTTTACACCCGTGCAGGCGCTAGCGATTGCTGCGGGTGGTGCGGTTGGTGCATTGCTGCGCTTCTGGATGTCTAACGGCATTTATACCCTGGTGGGACGTACTTTTCCTTACGGGACATTGGCGGTCAACGTGCTGGGCTCTTTGTTGATGGGACTGTTGTATGTATTGCTGGTGGACAAACTGGCTTTGGGGGCACACTGGCGAGCGGCACTGTTGGTGGGTTTATTGGGTGCTTTCACCACCTTTTCCACATTTTCTATCGAAACGCTTAATCTGATAGAAGAGGGTGAGCCTGTTAAAGCGTTATTGAATGTATTGCTCAGTGTGGTGTTATGTCTCGGTGCTGCCTGGGTGGGCATACTGGCGGGGAGATCGTTATGACTCATGTTGAAATGAAGAATATTGAAGTGACGGTGGTGCGTGTTTACCTTACTGAAGCTGAGGCGCATTTACAGACCTTGCTCAAGCGGCTCAATGACTGGGGAAAGGTGCGTGGCGTAACAGTGTTTCGTGGCATTGCCGGGTTTGGTAAATCAGGCACCATTCATTCTTCATCTTTAATAGATTTATCGCTGGACCTGCCTGTCGTTATTGAGTTTTTTGATGAGCCGGACAAAGCCGGTGAAATGATTGACTATCTTTACCAGGTGGTGGGGCCAGGACATATTGTGAGTTGGTCGGCAACACTGAATGTGGCTAAAAACGAAAAATAAACTATTTAAAAAATAGAAAATATTATGCTGGACCCTAAATTAATACGCATGGAGCTGGATGTGGAACAGCTGGTGAGACTGGAAGAGCGGCGCAAAAAAATACAAGTTCGCACATAGCCGTAGGGTGGGCACGTAGTTTGTGCCCACGTGGTGATTCCGTATCCGCGTGGGCAAAAAAAACATGCCCACCCTACAGCTAAGGAATGTGCACGAAATATCGCTAAAAATGAAAAATCACTAAAATAGACTATTTAAAAAATTAAAAATTAAAAACAGGAAATATTATGCTGGACCCCAAATTAATACGCACCGAACTGGATATGGTGGCAAAAAAGTTGGCCAATCGCGGTTTCACGTTGGATGTGGAAAAGCTTGCGACACTGGAAGAGCAGCGCAAAAAGCTGCAAGTTCACACACAGGATTTACAGCGATTGCGCAACAATAGCGCGAAAGCGATTGGCAAAGCTAAGGCCAGTGGTGAAGATACTGCACCGTTACTGGCAGCAGTGGCAGACACAGCCCTCAAGCTCACTGATACCGAGGTTGAACTGCGCGTTGTGCAACAGGGGTTAGACGACATCCTCATGGGCGTGCCCAACCTGCCGCACGACAGTGTGCCCATTGGTATTGACGAAAATGATAATCAGGAAATACGTCGCTGGGGCGAGCCTCAGGATTTTGCTTTTGAACCGCGAGACCATGTTGAGCTTGGTGAAAAACTCGCCGGTATGGATTTTGAAACAGCGGCGAAAATTGCAGGTAGCCGTTTCAGTATGCTCAGTGGTTCGTTGGCGCGAATGCAGCGTGCGCTCATTCAGTTTATGTTGGATACCCACACCCGTGAGCATGGTTATACAGAAACCTATGTGCCGTATCTGGTGAATGCCGACAGTTTGCGAGGCACAGGACAGCTGCCTAAATTCGCAGAAGATTTATTTCAGATGGGCGATGATGGTTATTACCTGATTCCGACAGCTGAAGTGCCACTGACCAATATCGTGCGTGATGTCATTATCGATGATAGTGACATGCCACGTAAATTTACAGCCCATACGCCGTGTTTTCGCAGTGAAGCTGGAGCCTATGGCAAGGATACTCGTGGCCTGATTCGTCAGCATCAATTTGAGAAAGTGGAGCTGGTGCAAATAGTTCGTCCTGAAGATTCTTACGATGCCCTCGAAGCATTGACTGGCCACGCAGAAAAAATTCTGCAAGCACTGAACCTGCCCTATCGGGTAATGAACCTGTGCTCCGGGGATCTGGGTTTTTCCAGTGCTAAAACTTATGATCTGGAAGTCTGGTTACCCGCGCAAAATACTTATCGTGAGATATCCTCCTGTTCCAATGTTGAAGATTTTCAGGCGCGACGTATGTTGGCACGTTATCGGTCTGCTGATGGCGGCAAACCGATGTTGGTGCATACGGTGAATGGTTCCGGTCTGGCTGTGGGGCGGGCTTTGGTGGCTGTCATGGAAAATTATCAAAATGCTGATGGCAGTATTACCGTGCCAGAAGTGTTACAAGCCTATATGGGTGGAGTAGAAATCATTTCTGCTGAGTAACCGCAGGGTGGGCAATGCCCATCCTGCTAAAAGTCATAAAAGGGTTTTCATGCAATATTTCCCCGTCTTTTTTGATCTTCATGGCAAACGTTGTTTAGTTGTGGGTGGCGGCGATGTGGCGGCACGCAAAGTGTCGTTATTATTTCGTGCCGGTGCTGAAGTCAACGTGGTGTCGCCGAAGTTATGTGAGAGTCTGCAAAATCGTGTTGCCAACAACGAAATTTCTCACGTAGCGCGTGATTTTGAAGATGCGGACATTGAAGCTTGCGCATTGATCGTCGCAGGCACCGATGACCATGCTGTGAATAAACATGTTTCTGATTTGGCGCATGCTCGTTGCATTCCCGTTAACGTGGTGGATCAGCCCAAACTGAGCAGTTTTATTGTGCCGTCGATTATTGATCGCTCGCCGGTACAGGTCGCTGTATCTACCGGCGGAGCTTCACCAGTTTTAGCACGGTTGTTACGCGCACGTTTGGAAACATTAATTCCGTCTGCTTACGGTCGCCTTGCAGCACTGATGAATGAATTTCGTGGCAAAGTGAAAGATAAGCTGGCCGATGAAGGAAAGCGCCGGCATTTTTGGGAAGACGTGGCGCAGGGTTCCATTGCTGAACTGATTTTTGCAGGTAAAGAAGAAGCCGCGCGTGAAGCTATGCATACCGCTGTGGATGCTGCACAGGTTGCGGAAGACCGGGGTGAAGTTTATCTGGTGGGTGCCGGGCCAGGCGACCCGGATCTACTGACTTTTCGTGCGTTGCGTTTATTACAGCAGGCTGATGTGATTGTTTACGACCGTCTGGTTTCTGCTGAAATTCTTGATATGGCGCGTCGTGATGCTGACCTAGTCTATGTGGGTAAAAAGCGTGACCAACATACACTGCCGCAGGAAGATATCAATTTATTGTTAGCCCGCATTGCCAAACAAGGTAAACGTGTATTACGTCTGAAAGGAGGTGATCCATTTATTTTTGGCCGGGGTGGAGAAGAAATTGAAACACTGATGCAGGAAGGTATACGTTTCCAGATTGTGCCGGGTATTACGGCGGCTGCGGGCGCAGCCTCTTATGCCGGTATTCCGTTGACCCACCGTGACTATGCGCAATCTGTTACTTTTGTTACTGGCCACCTCAAAGATGGCAGCATGAATCTCAACTGGGCTGCATTGGCGCAACCACATCAAACTCTAGTGGTATACATGGGCTTGTTGGGTGTTAAAACCTTGTGTGAAAAATTAGTAGAACACGGTCTGTCGGTGGATACACCCATGGCACTGGTGCAAAAAGCCACAACACGCGAACAAAAAGTGTTGTCGGGTACACTGGGTAGCATGCCTAGTTTGCTGGATAATGCCACCATCAAACCACCGACATTGATCATCGTTGGTGAAGTGGTGGCATTGCATAAAAAACTGGCCTGGTTTGGTGGTGTAAAAAGCGGTCGGTAATATTTACCCTTTATTTCAATCCTTCAAGTTTACTGAAGGACAGGGTCTTCGGCAGAGTCTTTATTGTTCAGCGCGCGTTTAATACCACCAATAACTGAATCCAGTGCCCGGTCAAACAGTGGCACGTCATCCACAAAGCTGGCGCGACCTGATTCAAATTCCTCGATAAGTTTACGATTGGATAGATCGGCAACCACTTTGTATTTTCGATCCACAAAAGTGTATTCACCGGTGAAGTCACATTTCCAGGCCAGTTTTCCCCGACTGTGGGTTTCAGTTTCAACGTTGGTGAATTCCACCCAGGTACCTAGTGCCATGTCTTTAATTTCTTCAGCATACTGACTGGTATTGAGATCTTCGTTGTCCCAGGGCAGAGGTTGGGTCGAGGCGAGAATAATTTCTTCGATAAAGCTGTCTTTATCAGTTTGTGCGGTGTTTGTATTATCGGTTTCGGGTAGGGTGGACATGTCGATACCAAAATCATCATCGTTGAGATTGCTCGGCGTTACTGTGGTTGGTTTGACCTCTTGAGTTTGTGCATCCAGCCCACCACGCAAGCTGGCCAAGTGTAGGGCTTCGAGACCAGCAAATAATTGCTCGGTGGCTTCATGATCAAATTGAATCAAGGTTAAACCATCACGCAGACCATTGAGTACTCGGGGGATGATTTTAACAAGACGCTGACGTTCATTCACCGACAGTTTAGGTTGCACACTCCAGATCAGGTCGTCTGCTACCTGTAACGCAGTATTCCAGCCGGTACCTTCATCGCCATCACGTAGATAAAGATGGGTGAGTACATCTTTCCAGGCTTCAATCAAAATGATGCTGACCAGCGGTGGTACGCGATTATCGGTGACTCGGCGTTGGATTTCACTGGCCACCAAGTCTTTGGCATTTTCCAGCATTTCGCCCGCCAGCTTGTTGGACTCACGTTCTTTTTCAATGAAGTCCACAAACTCATCGTGTAGGGTGGAAAAAATGTCGGTATTTTCTTCAAACTCTGCAAGGATGGAATCAACGACATAACTGACCATCTGAAAGACAGCATCTTCTTCCGGGTCCATTTCTTCCAGACCACTGCCAGCGTAAGCCAGTTCGTTTAATAATTTCCGGGCCGGGTGCATCTTTTTAGCAAAAAAGTCTTTGTCAATAATGGCAACTTTGAGCAAGGGAATTTGCAAACGGGCAATTTGAGCCTTGAGATTATCCGGCAGGCTGGGGTCATCAAGGATGAAATCAAACAACATACTGACGATATCGATGGCATCGGTGTCGGCCTGGGCTATTTCTTTACCATCATCTGTCTGGGTAGCAGCAAGAGTTTCGATCACTGTGGATTTAATAATGGTGGCGCTGGGTTGCTGTTGTTGTGACTGCTGCAATACTGAATCACCGGAAGCCTGAATCTGACTGAGTGCGGTTAATACCTGTTGGGGTGCGTAAGTAACTGCATTGCCGTTGGTAATTTCATTTTCGGTGGCAGGCGCTATACCTGCACCATCGGTGACACCCCCAGCTACCATGCCTGTTGTTACAGAGCCTGCAACAGTATTACCGGGTATGCCACCAGCAACCGGAGCTGCACGAGTCATAGAAAGGAGTTGTTGTAGTGAATTGAACATACCTTCCGGTTGATTGAGATCGAACACCGGCATGCTCTGGGGTGTGCCAGCTTCTGACGATATGTTGTTCGTGGGTAGTGCGGTGTTTGCAGTATGGGGACTGGCGTGGTCATCTTCTGATTTACGCACAGTGCTTTTGATTCGCGGTAGTACGCCAGAAGCAATCAAATCGGCGTTGACGTTGTCATACATTGGTCCTATTTTTTGCGCGACAAACTTATCAAATAATTTGTAAATGACTAGACGTACCTTGATATCTGCATCCATGAGTTTCACAGCAGGTATGAAGGCATTAAACAAAGCTTCTGGGCGCAGAGGGTTATTATCTTTTGTGATTTCAATATCTTCAATCAGGAAATTCAATCTTGCAGTAAGTCCAAATAAGGTTTCTTTGTAGTGGCTTTCAGCATTGGTAACCATATTGGTGATGGCCAGTGATTCTTCCAATTGTTCATCTTCCATAAGCCCGATCTGGTCTAATGAGCCCGTCTTTGTTTTTGTTTGCGGTATGGCATCATGACTCAGTGAGTGTTGGAATGTTTCTATAAGCGCTTTAAAATAAGCATCCTGCATAGCGTCTTTCTGCAAGCGTACTTCACGCATGGCATCAAAATACAGGGTTTGCTGCTGGTTGCTTTCAGCTTTGTCGGCCATATCAAACAGGCTATCATCGATACGAGAAAAGAAAGTTGGTAATAATTGGCGTAACTGATGCTTGATGGTGCGCTGGGCGGATATCACCAGCTGGGGTAGGATAATGCCGGGTTCGCTGTTGGTGGAGCGGCGGGTGGGGGTGAAATCAATGATGTTGGGTTGCTTGTTCATAATGTCGCCTGGCCGGTGGGTTTGGTTATCCGCTACGATGCTATTACTGACAATCCATATTCTATTGTGGTTATCGGCCGGGTGATGTGATTGTATGCACACTGTTGTCGTGACGAGAATCACAATTCTGTTATTGAACAGAAGAGGGTTGAATATGCAAGTCAAATGGTGTTTTTACCCTGTAAATATGACCTATGTTACACTTTGCCAAAATCAGTTAACGTTGACTGCTTTTAACAAAAAGATGCACTAGAGCCAATTAAAGCCAGCTATAGAACCAACTATAAAAAGATCATTAAAGTGCTTGCACCTTGTTACTTATGTTCTATTATTCAAAGCACGGCGGCTGTCATATCATTTTTTGCTAACAACGTTACTGCAATAACTGGAATTTGGAGGCTTGCGGAACGTTGACTATAAAAAAGGAAGAACAGAAGGGCAGTGCTTTACCTAAAGCGTGGATTGTGCCGATACGGTTAGGTATTTATTCGGTGTTGGCGGCGTGCTCGGCATATATTTATTTTAATGTGGGTGACCTAGGCATAACACATTATCTGGTAATTATTTCCATCGTGGCCGTGGTCGCGATGGCGTTATTGGATTGTAAGGCCAGTGACGCATATTGGAAAAAAATGGAAAAAGCCGGTAAATCAATGGACGAAAAATAACAAGCCTCAATGACATATAACTACACATAAAACTGCTGGCGAAATCATGACAGCGTATAGGGGAATTCTACAGTGGCGATTAAAAAACCCAGTAAAAAAACCGCAAGAAAAAAATCAAAAGGGCTTGGTTTGACCTATATAACACGCATGGATCACGGTAATACTCATGGCTGGTGGGTACGTGTTTACAAAGATTCAAAACCCGTTGAATCAAAGTTATTTTCTGATGGTGTACATGGTAGCAAGGCTAAGGCAAAGCTCGAAGCCCAGTCACACCGTGACAAAGTAGTGAAGAAAAATAAAATTGTTCCGGTACATATGCGTAAAACCCGTGAGCATAGCGTGGATTGTCGCAGCACCAGCGGCTTGGTGGGTGTAACGCTTTCCATGGCAGATAAGGCCGGCAGTTTGCGCGTACACTGGAGCGCGCGATTTATGGAGAAAGGTAAACAGCGTAATGTTTCTTTTTCAGTGCGCAAGTATGGTTATGAAGGTGCTTTCCGCAAGGCAATACGTGTGCGCTGTGATGCCATTGGCTCTAGGCTTCCTCGTGGGATTAAACCCCCTGCTCCCGATTCCTCATTGAAAAAATGGATGAAATCTGTGGGGGTTTGACCCAGGTTTTTCTTGAATTTTTGTGTGGAACCGTTAACGTAGGCATTTGACTACCTACGGAAGATTATTATCTATGCAGTATTTTCTACGACGTTATGGTGTAGCCCGGTTTTTACTGGGTTGCGTACTTGTTGTTTCCCCCATATTCGCAGTGCATGCTGCCACTTCGGTTGATGCTGCGAGTGATTCCCCTATAGATGCTGGAATCACAGCTGTAGATAACGAAGATTATGCTGAAGCATTTACCCTATTTTCTCGTTTGGCAGAAGAAGGAAACGCGGAGGCACAATACAATCTGGCGATGTTGTACCGTACTGGCAAAGGTGTGAAAAAAGACATGGGTGCCAGCTTCAAATGGTTTCAGCGCGCTGCGGAGCAGGGAATATCTGACGCGCAGTATTATCTCGCGCACATGTATGACAATGGTGAGTCGGTTGAGAAAAGCCTGCCAAAAGCTTTTGAGTGGTATAAAAAGGCTGCGGAACAAGGGCAGGGGCTGGCACAAATCAATCTGGGTGTGATATATGCCGATGGTATTGGTGTCCCACAGAATATTGAACAGGCCTATTTGTGGTTTCATGTGGCAGCGGCACAAGGTTACCGGGCAGCGTTTGAAAATCGTCTAGTGATCGAGACAGCCTTGAAAGAACAGGGTGAAGAAGGTGTGGCAATGCTTGAAGCTCTCAAAAAGCAGGCGCGTGGTTATTTTCTGCAATACGTGCAGCCTTTTGCACCAAAGCCCAGGCCTTCTCGTGCTGGAAGAGAGCCTCCTCCCGGGCATTAATTTTCAGTTAGTGCTGTGGTATCGGCTGATTAATTTCAACGCTGGCTTCTTTGAAGGGTAGGGTAATGCCGATGAATGGACGCTCACAGATATTTGAAAATATTGACGCGCTTTATGCTGCGCTTGAAAAGCAGTGGCAACGGGTTGCACATGAGGCTATTGCTGATCATGGTGCTTTTCATGTCGCGCTGGCTGGTGGCAGCACTCCCCGAAATTTTTATAAAAAACTGGCGCAACAATCGGTTGTTGATGAGCACTGCTGGCATAAAACGCACATATATTTTGGCGATGAGCGTTGCGTGCCGCAAGATCACTCAGACAGTAATTATCGTATGGCAAAGGAGACGCTGTTATCCGCAGTGCCGCTGTTGCCTGAGCATGTACATGCCATGTTTTCTGCCGACTTTTCTGTGGAGCAAAATGTGGCGCGATATGAAACATTGCTTCACGATACACTGCCACAGGATGTTAACGACTGTCCGGTGTTTGATCTTGTATTGCTGGGTATGGGGGAAGATGGCCACACGGCATCGTTGTTTCCCGATACAGAAATTTTGCATGAGTCGGTAAAATCAGTGGCTGCACAGTTTGTGCAGAAATTGAATGTATGGCGCATAAGCCTTACTTTTCCGACGATCAATGCGGCAAATCATGTTGCTGTATTGGTGGCAGGTGATGCCAAGGCAAAGATTCTGGCAGATATTCTTTCAGCGGAAAAAAATGCGGTTGCGCGTTACCCTATTCAACGGGTTAACCCAACAGGACAACTGGACTGGTATCTGGATACGGCTGCTGCCCATCTGTTAAACATTCAGGATTAACGATGATAGTTTTGGCGGGTGATATTGGTGGTACCAAAACCTGGTTGCAAATCGCTGATTATTCTTCTTTGCATTTTGCGAAGCATTTTACGACAAAAGATAACTTCACGGTTTTATTTGAGCGACGTTATGTCAGTGCGCAATACACCTGTTTTGATGTTTTATTACAAGAATTTTTACAGGCAGCACAACAGGAAAAGTTGCCTCCAGTGGTGCAGGGTTGTATCGGTGTGGCTGGCCCGGTGGCAAACAGTTTAACTGGAAATGATACTGCCAATGTTACCAACCTTCCCTGGAAGCTGGATGCGCAACAGCTGGCAACACGGCATCAGTTACACTGCCTATATTTAATCAATGATTTTCAAGCCATTGCTTTTGGTCTTGAAATGCTTGCTGCTGATGAGACGTTATTACTTCAGAAAGGTGATGTACCGACGGATGCAACGATTGCACCAAGAGTTGTTATTGGTGCTGGCACCGGGCTTGGTCAGGCTCTATTGGTATGGTGTGGCGGAATAGATGATGGTCATTACGAAGTGATTTCTTCAGAAGGGGGGCATGCTGATTTTGCACCTAGTAGTGATGAGCAACGGGGTTTATTGTCTTTTTTAGCAAAACGACAAGCGCGTGTAAGTGTAGAGGATGTGCTTTCTGGTCGGGGGCTGGTGAATATTTATAATTATCTTGCGGATAAATATCCGGCTGAGGTCAGTGAAACATTAAACGCTGCAATGGCAACGGGTGATGCAGCGGCGGCTGTGGGGAAAGCGGGGTTATCTGCTACGGATTCATTGGCGGGTCGTGCTCTGGATTTGTTTGTGGCGGTTTATGGCGTTCAGGCGGGCAATGTTGCTTTAACCTGTTTGGCAACGGGGGGCGTTTATATTGCGGGTGGGATAGCGGCTAAAATTCAGGACTGTTTTTCCCATGGGACGTTTCTTACCGCCTTTCAGAATAAAGGCCCAATGCAAGAAATGATGAAAACTATACCGGTGAAACTGGTGTTAAATCCGCAGGTGGGATTGAAAGGAGCCGCGCTAGTGGCTAGCCGACAGTAAACTTAAGAATGGAAATCAAATAACTTATATAACTGATGTTACGTTACGCACTCGAATAATGAATCAATGACTGAAGCCGAAGCCTGCGCAATATCAGAAGCTCTAGGATAATCGATTCAGTCTATTGGGAGGTTATGCTCTCGGTGGTACTGATAAGCGGTGCGTTATAAACGCAGAGAAAGCAAAGTTTTTAGTGTTTTTCTCTGCGTTCTTTGCGCCTCTGCGATCTTTGCGTTAAATACCCGGTGATTCTTAAAATAGATGTTTTACGCAGCAAACTGTTGGGCCAGTTGGTCAAGGTCTTGTGAGGCGTTGATGATATTTTCCAGTTGTTCTTCAGCTTGTTGTGTACTAATGCCCAGGCTGGAAAGAATGGCCTCTGGAAGTTCGGTAGATTCTGCATCTCCAATATTGTGTCGCTGTAATAAACGGTCGGCCAATAATGAAAGTCTGGAGTATGAAGCGTGTTTATCGTTGTATTGTTCGTGGTGATGTTCGGCGACGGCAACCTGAATTTCTGCTTGCAAATTCCAGCTGCGCATCAACCATGTGCCAATTTCCATATGATCAGTACCAAGTACCTGACGTTCGAGTTCAAGCCGGGGTTTGTCTTGGTTGGCAAGAATAATCTGTTGTAACATCGAGGCCTCTTTTTTGAAGAGGTGAGCGATCAGCAATACACCGAAGTTATGCAGTAAGCCGCAGAGAAAGCCTAGCCCTGGTAGGGGACGATGTTGTCTGGGCATAATTTGTATCATGCGTTCAATGAGTGCGGCGCTGTAAATACTGTGTTGCCAAAAGGGGTACAGGCCCATGGGGCCATAATTGGGAATCGAAAAGGCTTTGCCTAATGACAGGCCCAAGGCTATATCAATGGTGAGGCCGTAGCCCAACACCGTTGTTACCGCCTGGTGTATCGAATTAATTTCGCCACGGAAGCCAAAAAAGGCAGATCGCGCATACCGTAGTATTTGTGCGGCAATGCTGGGATCCGTTTCAATGATTTCGACTACATCGTTGATGTTGCCATTGGGGTCAGAGTTTAAACGCAGCAGCGCCTGTGCGACCTCCGGCATGGCAGGAAGGTTTGTCGTGGATTCAACTCTCTGTCGTAAACTGGTCAGCAGGATGGGTTTGTCGTGTGATTCCATAGATTCCATCATTACTTAATGCTCCAAGTCGTTTGTTATTGAGGCAACTTGTTTTATGCTCTTTATATTGTTCAAAATGCGGGCGGCAGTTTGTGCGTAACCCGTGTTTATTACTCGGTATGATATACCCCTAGGAGCTCGTCGAGCTTAGGATGAGTCTCGATCCCCTAAGTTCGACAAGTTCCTAGCGATTGAGGTTTAGGCCTGACCGCACACCCTGGTGATTCCATGGCGGCGTTAAAATGTCTTGCAACAGAATGACTATTCCGCGCTGTTTTACCTAGCTATGAACTCAATATGATGCACATTCAGACCTAAATCCCGAATGCTATGGGTATAGCGTCATTTAGATCGACATCTTAAGTATTAGCAAAAGATAATATAAAATATTAGGCCAAAATGAAAAAAGGCATATCAATGTACCCAGCAAAATATGAATTTATACTGATCGGTATTATTTTACTGACCCTGAGCGCCTGTGAGTTGCCCACAGCTTCGCAATCAACAGAGAATGCTGGTGATGGGCGGTTAGTTCCTGCGGGTTCTTTTCTTATGGGTAGCGATAAAGTCGATACCTCCGGTAAACAGCAGGAATACGGCTTGGTAAAGCCGCTGTTTTTGGATGAGCATCCGGCACATCGGGTTGAATTACCGGCTTATTACATCGACCGTTATGAGGTTAGTAATGCGCAGTACAAGAAGTTTGTGCGAGAAACAGGTCGTGCAGATTCCTTTCCTTGGACACAGAACGGTTTTAACCTAGTCGAGTCCCGGCTGCTGGCATCTGATCTGGAAACATTGCGCTGGATCGCTACAGAATATTTCAAGTTTGATATCGACACCCGTACGGCAAGTAAAAAGCAATTGTTGAGATTAATGCGGGAAGATCAAGCGATGAAAGATCGTTTACCGGTGACCAGTGTCAGTTGGTATGACGCCAGTGCTTATTGCCAGTGGATGGGAAAACGCCTGCCTAGCGAGGCCGAATGGGAAAAAGCCGCACGCGGCGAGGATGGGCGTGAATTTCCTTGGGGCAATGAATGGGATACCGGACAGACCAATGTAGGTGATGATGCCGATTGGGAAGAAGGAATTGCACCGGTAGGTTCCTATGAAAGCAACCAGTCGCCGTATGGCGTTTATGACATGGCAGGTAATGTATGGGAATGGACCGCTGACTGGTATAAGCCTTATGCGAATAGTGAGTACACTTCCAAGGATTTTGGTGAAACACAAAAAGTGATTCGTGGTGGTGGCGGTGGTGTGGGGCATTATTCACTGTCATTCTTTTTCCGCAGTGCCATGCGGGGAAATGCGCTACCTAGCGCACAAAGTGGCGATGTGGGGTTTCGTTGTGCATGGGATGCTGCGCGCTGAATGTTTCATGTGAATTAAGCGCTAAAAACACTTTTTTTAACGTTATCGAGTATTTAACGCAGAGGCGTAGAGACACAGGTTTTTGGTGTTTTTCTCTGCGTCCTTTGCGTCTCTGTGACCTCTGCGTTTATAACATGCCTCTTTGTCAGTACCACTAAAACACATAACCTCCCAATACACTGGAAAGATTATTTGAGAGCTTAAGCCGCCGGATTCCGGCTAAAAAAGGCCGGAATGACGGTGTTTTCAGTTTGTCCTTAGGGTTATTTGGCCGAATGCCCTGACAGCTTGATTTCGACTTTTTCGTCATCCTTTAGGCTGGCGTAATACTCACGCAGTATTTTCAGCACTTCAGGGCGTGAAAATTTCTCGGATACCGGTTCGCCTTCCGACAGCGCCTTGCGCAACTTGGTACCAGAAAGCAGCATACGGTCTGCTGCATCATGCGGGCAGGTTTTCATGGAGGCCATGCCATCACATTTGTCGCACCAGAAAGTCCAGTCAATTTTCATGGGTTGGGTTTCCAGCGCGTCGGCTGGAATTTCATCAAAAATATGATGGGCATCAAACGGCCCGTAATAATCGCCAACACCTGCGTGGTCACGTCCCACTATAAGGTGTGAGCAGCCATAGTTCTGGCGAAACAGCGCGTGCAACAAGGCTTCGCGTGGTCCGGCATAACGCATGTCCAGCGGATAACCCGCTTGAATCACCGAGTTTTCCACGAAGTATTTGTCGATCAGTGTGCCGATGGCGTTGGAGCGCACGTTGGCCGGAATATCGCCGGGTTTAAGTTTGCCCAGCAGCGAATGCACCAGCACGCCGTCCAGCAGCTCGATGGCGATTTTTGCCAGATATTCGTGAGAGCGATGCATGGGGTTGCGGGTCTGGAAGGCGGCGATGGTATTCCAGCCGCGTTTGTCGAATTCGGCGCGGGTTTCGGCGGGCGTCATAAATTGCTTGCCGTATTCTTCGGGGAAACCGCCTTGCGACAGTACCTTTACTGGCCCGGCCAGATTCATATCACCCTGTTCCATAACCATCTTTACGCCAGGGTGCTCGGCATCAGTGGTTTTGTAGACCTGCATGCACTCGTGAGCTTTATCGATGCTGTATTTTTCGGTGATGGTCATGGTGGCGATAATGGTGTCGCGTTCAGCATCGTAAAGAGCGATATCGTCGCCCTCAGAAAGGTCGTTTGCAGCAGAGACATCAGTAGAAAGAGTGATCGGGATAGGCCAAAACAGTCCCGCCGTGGTCTTCATGCCATCGCAGACACCTTGCCAGTCTGCATGAGTCATAAATCCATCGAGCGGCGTGAAACCACCAATGCCCATCATGATCAAATCGCCTGCTTCCCTGGAAGAAATAGCCACTTTGGGTAAAGTGTCTGCGCGTGTTTTTTCGGCATCCAGTGCCGAACCTTCAAGCAGCAGGGGTTTGAGTTCTCCTCCACCGTGGGGTTTTACCAGATTAGACATAATGTTCTTTCTCTTAAAGTGTTGTGTTGCGGAACAGGTGATTCTATATTTTTTAGGCCTCATCAGCCTCTTTTGTCATACCGGAAAAATAGATTTTATTGTTCTTTATATAGAACCGCTTTGCTGTTTATGTAGTATTTGGCAGCATTCTCCGGTCTATGCCACATCAGGCTATAATCGTCAGGCCAAGAGGATAAGCCTATAAATATCAGTCTGGTACAGTATTTTCCAGCTTGATAATATCTATCATTTTTCTCCAAAACACCAACCTGATTAATTCAGGTTGAAGATATCCTTTTCCCGTTTGGTGGAACCGCTGCGCTTGTTCCACCCTACCCGGATAAAGGGTGAGTTGAGGCGCTCATCAATTTTTTGTTCCGTTCTATTTAACACAAGGTAAAATGGTAGGGTGGAACAAGCGCAGCGGTTCCACCATGACCTTATCAATAATGAATAAGCTTGCTTAGCCTGACGGCGATGTATATCAGACTGCTGTGTTTATTTTACGGATTCACCGGCAGCCTGTTGATCAGCGTGATAAGAAGAACGCGTGAGCGGCGTTGAGGACACGAGCAAAAATCCTTTAGACCGTGCCATCCGCGCATAGCCTTCAAATTCTTCTGGCGTCACATAATTCATCACGGGGGCATGTTTACGAGAGGGTTGCAAATATTGCCCAATGGTAAGAAAGTCTACATTGGCACAGCGCAAATCATCCATAAGCTGCAAAACCTCGTTACGCGTTTCACCAAGGCCAACCATTAAACCTGATTTAGTAAAAATAGTTGGATCAAGTTCCTTCACGCGCTCCAATAGGCGCAGAGAATGATAATAACGTGCACCAGGGCGTATTTTAAGATATTTAGACGGCACCGTTTCAATATTGTGATTAAACACATCAGGCCGCGCCGCAACGACCACTTCTAATGCCCCTACTTTACGCTGAAAATCTGGTGTAAGAATCTCAATAGTCGTAGAGGGCGTTTTGGCGCGAATAGCACGAATGGTTTGTGCAAAATGTTCTGCGCCACCATCATCAAGATCATCACGATCCACAGACGTAATCACCA
>JAKIUF010000003.1 GCA_021647705.1 Gammaproteobacteria bacterium
GAAAATTGATTTTAAACTATAGAAAATATCGAGATATTACAGAAACTATTTTCAATATTAACATCAGAATATTCAAGAAAGGTGGCCGGAATTAATTTAGTCACGTAAACTTATGGGTAATAGAAAGACCACAAACACCGTCATTCCGGCACGTTTTTAGCCGGAATCCAGAGGGTTAAACCCATAGCCGTCAGACTAACCGAGTAGGGTGGAACAAGCCCAGCGGTTCCACCAAACAGAAAAGGAACATATCCAAAACTCGATCAGCTATCGTCATTTGCTGGTGAGTCGTTGTTGCATGAGAGTTTTTCTCCTGTTTCAGACAATCAGGTTTTTGTTACAGGATTCTTTGATCAACGACCGTTAAGCCATAGGTGATTTGTTATTCCTTATAGCCTATTGGTGGAACCGCTACGCTTGTTCCACCCTACAGTTTTACTCTGTATTGATAGAGCGGAACAAAAAAATCTATAACACCCCGCCTCGATCATCTTCCTGGGTAGTATTTAACCTGACCGCTATGGGGTTAAATTCCGGACAAGCGCTCCAATGTATTGGAAGGTATGTTCTCGTGATACTGACAAGTAAGGTGTTATAAACGCAGAGGACACAGAGTTTTTTAGTGTTTTTCTCTGCGACCTCTGCGCCTCTGCGACCTCTGCGTTAAATACTCTGTCGATTTTTAAACCAAAAATATTTTTAGCCCATAACTCACATTTAAGGCTCTTCATATTTCTTCATCACCTCATCTTCCTCCCTGCGCAATTGCTCAAATTCTTCCGGCGAAAGACTTAATTTCCGCACCCACACTTTAGAAGCATGAATCTGCACCAGATTATGTTTATCCCGGGTACGATCAAGCACCTCCGTCACTATTGAATCACCGCGCGTAAAATCATCCAGCAACTTGTCTCGCGCATATTTATGCGCGAGAAAACGGAAAGAAATATCAACCACCGTAAACTTGGTCACATCCTTTTTATCCAGCATGATCAACTCATTTAACTCTCTGCTATCAGCAGGGCCAACCTGATGCAACAACAAACTCTCACCCTCCTGATAAAGCACAACCTGCTTTACAGAAAATTCCTTCAACTTCGCCTTCAACCCCGCAGAACCCAACGGCTTTGCCAAAAACGCATCAGCACCCGCCTCCAGACAACACCGCTTATAATCCGGGTTTGAACTACACGCGATAATGGGCAAATAATAAGCACCTTGCCGAATCTCCCTGATAGCCTCAATGCCATTCATCACCGGCATATTCACATCCGTCAGGCAAAGATCATAACTGCCCCCGTTTTTTTGGGCGTAATCAACCGCCTCTTCACCATTAACCGCCAGATCAAAATCATACCCCCAAGCAGTCAACTGCTTTTGATGGATTGTGCGGATAACGGGATCATCTTCAGCGATCAGTATTTTCATTTTCCTACCTTTCGATTATCCGTAGTGTTTGGGATTCAGGTTTACATATGCATCACATTTACTTCATCGCCAGGCGAGATAGCGTGTAAATCACCATTGCATTGCGAGAAGTTCTTAAGCATGTGACATTAAACCAGATAGTTTGGCTATATGTGTGTGATGTCCACACATGTGTAAAAAATCGTGAAAACACCCTGACAAGACGCCTGGCCAAATGGAGCGCTTCCCTGGACCGAAGTGCTATTTCCAGAATTGAAAGCCGTGAACGCTATGTTATGGATTATGAAGCGGTTGCCATTGCAAAATGCTTGAAAGTCTCTATTGGGTATTTAATCGGGGAAAAATCAGCACCATTAAAGAAGGAATAAAACGGGGAAATATCGCGCCGTTGCATACCGCAGCCATAAACAACAATTTTTCAGTCATACTGATACCTGATAATAAACAGCACCAACCCAAATGCTCATTCCGCCCGAGATGAAACACTGATTTTAGTAGGTAGCTTAAAAGCTGGATTGAAAACAACGAATGTCTATCACAGAAAATTTCCCAGCGGTAATGCTGTGACTTTGGTCTATTAATCAGCACCCTGAACACTCCCTCGCCCCTATTGCTGTATTTATATACAGGTTTATTGGATGACATAAAAGTGATGGAGTGAGCTAGTGCGCTTTGATATTAGGTAGATATTGCATGAACTTATCTTAAATTATTGTATTTTCAATACGTTGCAGAGCCATATTTTCACCCGATATCCCGACGATATCCGGCGTATGCCGCAAAAGACCCCAAAACCGTCAATATCACGGCGTACGTCGGATATTTACCCATACCCCTTGTGCAGGTTTGAAAAGTGCATAATAATCAGGGTGATATGAATGAAAATTCAAACGATGGAAAAAGATATAGACGGCTTAAGCCGGATATCAACCCCAGAGCGGACAATATCCGGCGCGTGCAGCTGTTTTCACGATATCCGGCGGACGCCGGATATTAAGAGTTAGCTGCATTCAGGGGATTCAATGGGCAGTCTAGATTCATGGGTTACTGAGTTCAAAAGAATTGGCTGGTTCATTCCTCCCTATATAACAATGGGGCAAATGGATAATATCCTTGGAAAGGCTCTAAGGCATGACTCAGAGCTTTTCCAAGCTGAATTAGAGAATATTTTGTCATCGATATACTCTGAAAATAATTTGGCTAATTTATTTATAGAGAAGTATTCTGAAACACCGTTTATTAATGATTATATTCAAATCTTAGAAAATGGTGTTGAGGCACATTTTCTAGGCATGCATTATTCAGCGGTGGCTACATTAATCCCAGTAATAGAGGGTGCTTCTCGTCAATTAGCTATTAAGAGAGGGGTCGAGCATAAGCACATTAAACAAACCATCCGAAACTTATGCAAAAGCTGTAAGGATGAAGTAGTAACTAAGAAGCTTGGTGAATATGGAGAGGTAGAGTCAATGATTGATTCATTTGAATATTTTATAGTCAACAATATGTATTCAAAATCAAGTTCATACCCTCAAGAAGACAAAACAAATAGAAATGGGATTACTCATGGTTCATACAATGATTCAGATTATGGAACCCCTATAAACTTTTATAAAACTATTGCAGCAATAAATTCTCTTTGCTTTTTATCTGCTATTGATTCTGGATTGTCTTGGTTTCCACCTAAAGGTAGTGAGGCTGCGAGTAAAAAATCTGTCTATTATTCACTGTGTACTGATTTTTCAAAGTTACGGGTATCATACAGCTAACAAATCAAATTCACTCGGACAGTCCTCCGCGTTGCTTGAATTGTGCTCTCCACTTCGTTACGTTAGCACAATTCAAGCAACACTACGGCCTGCCGGTGATTTGAGGCGTTAGCCTAAAGAACGAAAAATGAAGCGAACTTGGTACATTGGACTAGCAGTAATTGTCGGGGTGTCAATCTTGGTTGTGGCCGCACTACCCGTCGAGGGTATGGTGCAGCTAGCTTTTGCGTTGCCAGGCGTCGGCGCGTTGTTTACGGCGTTGTATCAACTCGCAAGAGACAAGATCTCTCACGATCGTTCGTTGTATATTTTGGAAGCCAAAAATAGTTTTGCTTTAGGTGCGTCGTCCCATATGGCGAATGTTGCCTTTGACAAGCATGTTCTGTTTTGTGAGGAGTATGTTCAAGAGATGTTCTCTGCACTTGATACGTTATTTAGGGAAGGGCCAACCAGAGACGCATTAACTCACTCAAGCGCACTTTATCGAATTCAAAGAAAATATGCCGTTTGGCTAACTCCAAAATTGGAGCAGGAACTTGATAAGTTTGAGGCGGCAATTCGTCGAATTGGAGCAACGGCTGATTTAGTTTACGAAAACCCAGGAACAGACGGCCGATCAGTGAAAATTGAAGAAATGTATGCCCTTTTTTCGGAGGTTATCGGCGAGCACGACCAAAGAGAGGGAATAACCGAAGACGTTGCCGTGACTGCTGTCATCGCGAAATTGCGGAAAGTGCTAGGAACTGAAGAACTCACAGAACTACGTGGTCGACTCGTTCAATCGGCATTGCGCCATCTATGAAAAGGCTAACAAAAAAATCCAGCCGACCTCCTTCGTCGGCGGCTGATTTTAAGCGTTATGCAAAAAAACACCTAATTTGGAAACTAAAGGGGTCAAACTAAAGGGGTCAAACCTATTGTATAATAACATTAGCTACCCCATACCTCCCCAACAAAAATTAAGTACGAAATTTATTTTACTATTATACAATATAACTTGACCCCTATCATGCTATCTCTAAAAGAGAACAAGAATGATTGAAGAAGTTACAAGCCAAAATTTTGAAGAAGTTTTGCCATTAATAAAGGAATATCAAATATTTTATGATGTAGAAAAAATTGATGAAAAGAAAAATCAGGAGTTTTTTTCACAATTCACACAAAGCCATGAAAACGGCATTCTTCATCTATATAAAGTAGCTAATAAGGCAATCGGCTTTACTACAATTTATAAGGGTTTCTCAAGCACAAGGTCGGAAGCAGTTGCAATATTAAATGATTTATATATCCAGCCTCCTTACCGAGGAAATGGATATGCCAAGGAACTAATAGATAACGCTGTAAATACTGCAAAGTTAATGGGGTTTTCAAGGTTACAATGGTTAACTTCAGAAAATAATGAGTCTGCTCAAAAGCTTTATAATAAAATTGGTGCAAATAAAAGCTCTTGGTTTTTTTATGCAAAAGAAACATAACGATCCTTTAAGGGGTCAGAGCCCTTTAATGCCAGACCTTTAACAACACCTCTTGTGAAAACCTTAAAAGCACATAATAATCAATGCGATACAAACAACATCAAAGATAGACAAACAACATCAAAGATAGACAAACATAGATAGCTTAAGTCGAATATTAACCGTTATGAAGCAAAGTGGAGAAAAATAAAATGGCATGGGCTTACTTAATTATTGCTGCTCTGTTTGAATGTGGGTGGGCAATAGGGTTGAAGTACACTAATGGCTTCACAAAAATTTGGCCTTCAATATTTACAATAGCAGCAATGATTGTGAGCTTTCAGTTCCTGTCCTTAGCTATGAAAACAATTCCTGTTGGTACGGCTTATGCAATATGGACAGGTATAGGAACAGTAGGGGTAGCTATTATTGGTATGATGCTATTCGGCGAGTCCAAAGATATTGCACGAATATTGTGCATAGTTTTAATTGTTGCCGGTGTAATTGGCCTTAAAGTGTTTTCAGGGGAGCATTCATCATAATCAGATAGTCTAGCAGTGAAAAGGATCTTTATTGATAGAATATCCGGCGTATTCCGATTTTTCACGATATCAGGCTAATACCGGATATTAAACATGGATACATAAGCTATATATTTATTATTATATATTGAAATTTCAATGCGTTTTATTGATAGAGAGCCACATACTTTTGAGCTTTGGATTTTATATTTCAAATAATCGAGCAAGTGTTGAGAAAAAATGCATTTGTAACAAGTCAATAAATGGTTCTAAAGATATTGAGGTTCAAGTTAATTGGTAAAACTGTGTCGTTAAAGAAGACAAAAGTACGTTTCTTCAGAATTTATTTTTTTGAGGTTTAGAAATGAATAATCCTGTTATTTTAATTGTTCTCCTTATTTCAACTTTTTGGTTACAATCGTGCCAATCAGTGCAGCACACTATAGATGTAACTTCTATTGAAAGAAAAATTGATAAAGAATCCCCAGATTATAAAATATGCAGCTCATTTACGTTAGCAGAAAAAGCGATTGCCGATTATTTTTCAATAGCAGAGGAAGTCAGTAGAGATGAATTTCATCATGAGTCCATAATACTGCCCTGTAAATATCAAGGGTCAATAAAAATTGATGGCTCCCAATTTCAGTGGGAAATATTTTCGGGTGGATCGGGATATCTATACAACAAGTCAACCGAGAAGAGATATTTATGCAAAGAAACTTGCTGTAATATTTTGAAAGGATTGTGTTAAATAATATAACAATTAGCTTTAGCGGGCGGGGCATTGACTACTATGTTTCATATGACCTCATCATTCCTTTGTATAATAAATTAATTCACAGAAACTTATCAATGTAGAGCCATCAGGTGGTAAAGTTGAAACCAACCTTAACTTGGCTCGATAAATAGGTATTAGCTAATTTTTTCGGCGGCTTGAAAATGAAGACTAAACTAATAACTTTTATGATTGCTGTATCTCTCACCTCTTGTGCTAACACCAGTTTTTACAAAAATGATATTAAAGATGTTTACGTTGAAAACTTCGAGTCAGAAAATATTCAATATTGCCGCCCTTCAGATGTAGACCTAAGTCATAAAGAGGCAAAAGAATTTTTCTTTCGAGCAACGAAAGTTGAGCATAAGGTCATACATGATCATTACGATTATGCACCATGTTATATAGAAGGAACATTGAAATATAAATCTACAATTTGCGAGTGGGAAATTCGCGCTGGCGCTACCGGACATATAACGTGTGATAAAGATACCCAATATTTTGTGTGTGATACCTGTGCGGATCTATTGTGAATACTCTTAAAATAGGGGAGAGGGGTAAAAGCAACTGCGCCGCTTAGAGCGCTTGGGACTTTAAATCCCTGATTAAAAGGCAGTTAAAATATTTTTCTCTGCGTCCTTCGCGTCTTTGCGTTGGATTTTTACGTTCAGAAAGCCCACCCAAACTGAATACCACCTCCGATATGCGTATTGGTACGGGTTTGCCGATTCAGGTAATCACTCACGTTACTACTCTCGGTCGGGGAAATATCTTTGTCGCGTTTATACCGAATCAAGTGCGCTATCCCGAGCAAACCGGATATATTAAATCCATTCTGCCAAAACCACTGATATCCCAACAAAACTCCGGTATCAATAAAGCTAACATTAACACCAGAGCCCAGAGTCGTTTTAAATTCATTTTTTTCCACCCCAAGCAATGTCACGACAAAATAGCCCTTTTTTAAAACGCCGCCGGGAGAATATCGCCATGGAATAAGCAATCGATTAAACGTACTTGTAACTTGCTTGTTTATTGTCCCGTAAGTAGGTCGATCTGAACAGTTATACGATGGCATAATACCTAGAGTGCTATTATCGGTTATCGCAATATCAACAACATATTGATGACAACGGGTTTTTGGGTCAGGAAGAAAAGAAAAATTGAGTGATTTTTCTGAGCTTGCGAAACATAGCGACACCTGAAAAAACAAAAATGCGGAAACAGGTAAGTATCGGAATATTTTCATAGTGTGCCCCTTGGGATAAGCTTTCCTATTTTATGAACTGAAGAATATTCACTTGTCATCACCCAGTCCCTTCATCTGTAGCGCGGGTATTCGGTTGACAAGGCACAATTACTGCGCGATGCCCTACAAAATGTGTAATTACCCTGCATAGGATGGGACAAAATTTTTCCCACAACCCATACACCTTCTGCATAATCACTTTTGATCGAATTATTTTACATGCCTCTGCACTTGGCTCAGCTGGTTCGCTTTTTATCGACATTTGGCGGTTATAACGGGAATTTTCCGCTCAATCTATGGCCTGACCTGAGTTAAATGCAGAGGCATGTTATTTTATGTATCACTTACCACAACCCGGGCAATCATTTGCTAGAATCATGGCAATGACTATACAGCGATTATTGTTTTTCGGGATACTCGTTTTGCTAAGCGCCTGTAGTATCGAGGATTTCAAGCGCGCTGGTTACGATACCCTTCACCAATACCAGTGCAACGAACAAACCGAAGTGGGAGAGCCCCGTTGTAATCCGAATTACCCTAGCTACGATGAATATCAGGACCAGCTATCGGAAATTCCCGAATAGGGTTTGCATCGGCAGCCATGCTCACGTTGCTTAATCACATTCCCGATGGCCTGCTGGGTTGCACCGCGCAGGAATTGCATCACATCCTGCCCGGCCCTACGCTGATCCAGTTGCCCGGCCGCCGACCCAAACCACTCTTCGTATCCGTATTATTACACGGCAATGAAACGACCGGGCTCTCGGCTATACAATCCCTGTTAGAAAAATATCAGCGACAAAAATTGCCGCGTGAATTGTGCATTTTTATCGGTAACGTCAGCGCAGCGCAACACAATCAGCGCCATCTTTACGGCCAACCAGATTACAATCGTGTCTGGCCCTGTGGTGGATTTGCTGATGATTGCACAGGTAACACTCCCGAACACCAGATGATGCGCGAGATTGTGGATCTGTTACGCGACCGCGGTGTCTTTGCCAGCATCGACATACACAATAACACCGGGCTCAATCCGCACTATGGTTGCATCAACCAGCTCGATGCACGCTTCTTTCACCTCGCCACACAGTTTTCCCGCACGGTGGTTTATTTCATCCGGCCCAAGGGCGTGCAATCCATGGCCTTCAGCAATATTTGCCCAGCAGTGACCGTGGAATGCGGGAAACCTGGCCAGCCTCATGGCACTGCACACGCAGCCAATTTTATTCGCAGCTGCCTGCAATTGTCCGACTTACCCTCACACCCCATTGCTGCACATGACATGGATTTATTTCACACCGTTGCTACGGTAAACGTACCGGAACATATCAATATTCGTTTTGATGGAAGCAACGAGAGTAAACCCCGGGCAAATGAAATTCGTTTTTTACCCGGACTGGATCAGCTCAATTTTCACGAACTGGCGGTAGGTATTACCCTGGGTTTTGTTGATCCTCGACAAACAAATATTCCGCTACACGTCATTGATGAACTGGGCAACGATGCCACCCGGCGTTTTCTCCGTTTACACAATGGTGAA
Organism: Gammaproteobacteria bacterium; assembly: GCA_021647705.1. GTDB lineage: Bacteria > Pseudomonadota > Gammaproteobacteria > SZUA-152 > SZUA-152 > SZUA-152. The sequence goes on from JAKIUF010000003.1 coordinate 8,737, forward strand.
TTGCAAACGGCATGTGAAGTCATGCCCTCCATGTTTACCCTGAACACCGAAGTCATTCGCCAGGATTGCCTGGGTTACTTGATGGAGCGCATGGAGTGGTAACTCATTCAAATAATATTTCCTTGTTCTGCAATCAAATACCTCCCTCACTCGTTATCAGCATTGAAGTACATTTATTTAACGCACACGTCAGCCAAATTCAGCTGACCCACACAAGGAATATCACATGACTTTATCTCGCAACATTGCACGCTTACTCCAGGTTTCTGGTATCAGCCTGTTTTTACTCAGCGCAACCGCTATGGCCGCTAATGATCCTTCCATTAAGGGTGATGTGCGCACAAATGTTCAGCAAGCCATGAATGAACTGATTCAGCAACGCACAGTAGGGGGCCATTTTAAATTTTACGATGCCATTACCAATAAGGTACATGACCTGAAACTGGTTGAACTGCATGATGGCATTGTCAAAAAAGGTGGCTTTTATGTCAGCTGTGCCGATTTCGTTGATGCCAAAGGCAATGCCATCGATATGGATTTTATGGTTATTCCCAGTGGCAATAAAATGATCGCGACACAGGCGATCCTGCACAAGATTGATGGCAAAAAACGGAAATATCATCTGGAGAACTGAGACATACTCCGTCACGATAACAATGAGTGGAAATAGCTATTCTGCGATTTCTGCCAAAAGTCAGGTTTGAGTAATCCATCAAGCCTGGCTCTGTTTATTTTATAAACTCTATCAACATCTGATAGTCATTATTATCTGCTTTTTGAAGCGCCTGAATGTAAGCCTTACGATGTTCACCCTCCTGACCTGACAAAGTGACTCCCCATTCCACTGCGGGCACTTCGAGCACTTTTTCCAATATGACATCGGTCATAATACGCCCATGTCTGCCATTGCCATTTGGAAAGGGATGAATCTTTACCAAGCGATGATGAAACCGGGCTGCAAACTCTTTTCGCTCATAGGTCGCATTTTCAACCCAATATCGTGCGTCATCCAAAAGCTTACGCAATTCAACACCAATAGAGAAAGGGTCAATACCGATATTTTTTTCTGATTGCCGGAAACTGCCTGCCCAGGTCCATACATCCCCAAACAAATGCTGATGCAAATCTTTCACAAACGCTTCCGTTAAAAAATCCTTATGCTTACGCTGGCGAGTCAGCCAGTTATATCCATCCTGGATATTTTGTTGTTCGATCTCATCCAGCTCTTTCCGCATATCAATGTGTGGATATTTCAGCCCTTCCATCTCATCAGGGTCAAGCGATGTCGCGCCTTCCGGGTATTCCAGGACTTTCATCAAAAATGACTTTTATTCATGAGTCTTCCCATAAATCGCGAGGCAATTCGCGCACCAAACGATCAGCTTCTCGCTCAACCTGTTTATCTAAAGCGTCCCTGGATAATTGTTGTGCCTCCAATGTCATTTGCGCATTGGTTTTATCCACCAGCTTTTGGGCTTTCAATCTGGCACGCATACGCACCATCTCTTCAACAGGCTTGCGTGGCACCAGGGCATATTGCAAATCACAATCCAGCACCTCGGCCACCCGCCGAAGCTGTTTCAGGGTTATGCGATCTTCACACTCCATGCGCTCCATTTGGGAAGCCTGGGATTTACTGACGCCAAGCTGCCGGGCCAATTGAGGACTGCTCATCCCCAACGCCTTGCGCAGAGTTCGTATCCAGCCTTCTTTTGGTCGATATTGTGCATTAAAATCAATGAGTTGATTCATTTTCGACTGGTACTGCTCACGGAGGATATTTTTCATCATAAAATAGCACCCTATATATGTGGCTAGTTAATATTAAATACGCCACATATATATAGCTCTTTTTAATTTGTATGGCAATATTTATATTGCCTTTTCCTGTCAAGAAAAAGAATACGACCGCAATGCCACTAACTTAAGTCGATTTTCCTGCTTGCTGTAGGTTGGTGGTGAGCCTGCGAACCCCACACTACCAATTGCGTTATCAATCGCATCATGCACCGGCTGATTAAGTGATTTCTGGATAACAAATCTTGCGCCAATCATCGGACTTGTCCAACAAGCCAGTTCAGAGCCTGACTCAATCGTCTCTATAAGGCTGAGCATGTTCGATAATCAAAACAGGCTATTTGGGTTTATGTAACTCAGCCAGTATTTTGGTCACTTGCCACTTTAACTTGGTAATAAGTTCGATGTTCATAAAGTGGTATTATAATTTCACTGCCTTTGCTTATTAGTTGTTTTACTGTAATTCATGACTTAACTCTAATAAGTTTTTATAACAGTTCAAAGCATTTTTATACTTCGCAGTACCTACCAATACACAATCAATACCTGCCGCTGATGCTCCACCAAGGTCTCGACGAATAGAGTCACCGATCACTAAACATTTTTCCTTTTTTATGCCAAGCTGCTTTAATACAAGCTCGAATGGTTTTGGAGATGGTTTAACCATTCCGTGATCTGATGAAAACGATGATGCGGTAAATAATTTATCAATACCCACTTCTTCAAACAAAGTCAGCCATGTTATTTTAGGTGCCCAAATATCAATGACAACAGCCAGTATATAGCTCTCACTTAATTTATGGAGTGCCTCGACATACTCCGTGGGAATATATCCAATTTCATGATGAGCAAAGGTTTCAATTATTTTTAATACTTCTTCTCCAGATAGTTTTTTCTCCACAACTTTATTGATTGCTTCTTCTACCGTTGGGAAGTTATGCCGATAACGTTCGTCAGGGTATCGTTCATCTAAATACGCATAAACTGACCTGATATGTTTATTAATTTCGTTTTTTGAAAGAGTTCCACCCATTTTATGGTAGTGCTTGGAAAAATCTTCTGAAGTGCCGAAATTATCTTCGCCAAACATAAATGTACTATTCATATCCAATAACAATGCTGATTTATTTGAATACACTAAAACTCCCTTTAGTGGCTAACGTTTAGGTTTTGGGAACGTTAACCAATGTCATTAAGTTAAGTCGGATTTTCTGCTTGACGTAGGTTGGTGGTGAGCTTGCGAACCCCAACGTTACCAATAGTGTTGGAGTTCGCAAGCTCACCACCAACCTACAATACAGTGTTATTTGTTAACTTAATGGCGCTGGGACGTTACCCAATATCATCTACCGTCATACTAATAGCGCAACCAATACCACAACATACCCACCCATTCATGAAAAACCTGGGCAGTGCGATTCAGTGATTTAGCACTGGGTAAAAAATGCCGCAACGTCAAATCATATCGGCTTTTGCCATCAAACACGGTGGGGGCAGGAACAACGTTAAGGCCAAATTTTTTAAATGATTGCATGCTGCGCTTTATGTGCCGGGCATGGGTGACCAGATAAATTGTTTCGATACCTTCGGCTTTTAATATTTTTGCGGAGTATTGCGCGTTTTCGTAAGTGGTGCGGCTTTCCGTTTCAATCCAGCGTACGGGCAGGGCGTATTCACTTTCAACAAGCTGCTTCATTAGTACCGCTTCAGACGGTGATTCTTCCTTACCCAGTCCACCGGAAATCAGTACGGGTAACAGGGTGCGTCGCGCTAGCCACACGCCATAACGAATCCGTTCCAGGGCAAAAGCATTAGGGGTGTCATCTGCAAATTCCGGTGCATGGTAACGCCGACCTGCGCCCAGAATCACGATGGCTTGCGGTGGTTTGTCACCTGCCAGTAAGGTTTTTTCAGAAAGTGCGGTTTTCGGCTCCAACCCTGATAACAAAAGATTAGCGGTCAATGGCAGGCTGGCGATATATAACAAACCAAGACCACTTGCGGTCATGTAAAATCCCACCCGCTGATAACGGCGCATGACGACCAGCCCCAGTATTGCGAGAAGAATAAACCCACCCGGCGGCCCGATGATTTGTTCCAGTAATGCACCAACGCGAAAACCCATTCGTCAGTCTGCCTTATTTTCTTTTCTCACTGAATTCGCGCTGACAAAATTGGTTAATGTCGCAAATTCACTCAGGCTCAATGTTTCTGCTCGGCGTTTAGGATCAACACCCTGTGCTTCAATTTGTTCTGCGTTCATCAGTGGTTTGAGTGTATTGCGCAGGGTTTTGCGCCGCTGGGAAAAAGCCTGGGTAACCAGTTTTTCCAGTAGATTGACATTATCAACATTGACGGGAGGTTCACTGTAAGGCACTAAACGCACTACCGCAGAATTCACTTTGGGCGGTGGTGAAAAGGCTTCCGGCGGTACTTGCATTAATGATTCCACCCGGCAGTGATATTGCATCATCACACTCAGGCGACCGTAGTCTTTGTTGCCGGGTATAGCGGCCAATCTGTCCACCACTTCTTTTTGCAGCATGAAGTGCATGTCCTGAATCTGTTTGTGCATGGACAGCAAATGAAACATCAGTGGTGTGGAGATGTTGTAGGGCAGGTTGCCAACAATGCGTAACGGGCGACCATTTTCTGCCAGGGTTGTAAAATCAAACTTCAGCGCATCGGCTTCATGAATGTGCAATTGACCCCGGTCACGACAGTGTTCTTTCAGTTTGGGAATAATATCCCGATCCAGTTCAATCGCATCCATGGCATTCACACAGGGCAACAGGGATTCCGTTAACACACCCAGACCAGGGCCGATCTCCACGAGATGATCCTCCCGTTGCGGGCTGATGGCGGCAACAATACCTGCCACGACATACGGGTCTGTCAGAAAGTGCTGACCAAAACGTTTACGGGCACGGTGTTTGGGTGCAGCTGCGGGATCTGTATTCATGCGACGGATTGTGCCTGTTGGGTTTTCATGTGTCTGACCATTTCGTCTGCCACCGACATCGCATATAACAAACTGTCGGCTCGGGCCTGACCGGTACCTGCCAATGCCAGTGCGGTGCCATGATCCACCGAGGTGCGAATAATCGGCAGACCTAAAGTGATATTCACTGCTTTACCAAAACCCATGTGTTTCAATACTGGCAGTCCCTGGTCGTGATACATGGCTAACACAGCATCGGCCTGTTTTAATGTGCCAGTGGTAAACAGGGTATCTGCTGACAATGGGCCTTGCACGTTAAAACCACGATCACGAAAACTTTGTAATACGGGTGTGATAATTTCTATTTCTTCTGTGCCCAGATGACCCTCTTCACCCGCATGGGGATTCAGGCCACACACTAAAATACAGGGTTTGTTAATGCCTAACTTGAGGTGTAAGTCCTGCAATAAAATATCAATAACGTGTGAAAGATTTTCATGCGTGATCGCTGCTGATACCTCTTTCAAAGGAAGATGAGTTGTGGCCAACGCAACCCGCAGACCGTCGGTGGCTAACATCATCACCGGGTGACCTCCCGTTTGTTGCGCCAGATATTCTGTGTGCCCGGTAAAAGCGATACCGGCTTCATTGATAATGCCTTTATGTATCGGACCAGTGACCAAAGCATCGAATGTACCTTGTTTACAACCATTAATAGCGGCATCAATGGTTTTTAAAACCGCTGTTGAATTTCTTTTATTCAGTTGACCGGGTTGCACACTATCGGCCAGCGGGATATCCAGCACAGGCAATATACCCGCACGGTGGGGTCTTTTGATATGAGCAGTATTTTCCTGAAACGGAATAATCTCCAGCGGCAGATCAAGCTGCTGCGCACGCGCTGCCAGCAGTTTTGCATCTGTAATCACAACCATTTCGCAGGAATGATTTTGCTGTGCTATTTGCACGCAAAGATCCGGACCTATACCTGCCGGTTCTCCCGCAGTAATGGCTAAGCGATGAATTGATTCCGTCATAAAAATATCATCAATCATCAAAGCCGGTTTTGAACAAAGGCCTCGTCACGAATGCGCCGCACCCAGGCTTGCATGGCAGGGTCCAGTTTGCGCTCACGAATGGCATCACTGGCATTTTTATTTTGCACCTGTTCTGTAACATCCTGATTGCGACGTTCCAGCACCTGAATGACGTGCCAACCAAAACGACTACGAACTGGCTCACTCAATTCATCAATAGCCAGTGCATTCATACCTTGTTCAAAACTCGGCACCATTTCGCCTGGATTGACCCAGCCCAACTCACCGCCTTCGGCTCCCGAGCCCGGATCATCCGAATGTGCTTTGGCCAGTGCGGCAAAATCTTCACCGGCAATAATACGTTCACGAATTTTTTCCAGCCTTGCGCGGGCATCATCACTGTCGGCTTCATCGAAGGGTTTAATCAGAATATGTCGGGCATGTGTCTGGGTGACCACATGCTGTGGCTGGTTGTCACGGATGTCGAGCATTTTGATAATATGAAACCCACTGGGGCTGCGCAGAGCTTCACTGACATTATTCACATCCTGTTGTAACACCCAATCTGCAAACAAGCTGGGCAGGGCGTCGGCACGACGCCAACCAAGGTCACCACCTTCCAATGCCTGTTGACCATCGGACAGTGAAATTGCCGTTTGTGTGAAATCGGCACCGGCACGTAGATCCTGCACAATTTTTTCTGCTTTGGCGCGCGCGCTTTTTATTTCCTGTGCGCTGGCGGCTTCGGGTACGGATATCAAAATATGGCCCAGATGATATTCTTTGTCTTTACCACCACGTAATTTCTGATTATTGATAAAGTTGTCTATTTCCTGTTGGGTAACCACGATGCGACTACGCACCTGACGTTGTTGCAGACGGTTGACGGTAATTTCATCACGCATGTTTTCGCGGAAACTTTCAAAATTAATACCTTCATTTTGCAGGGCGCTGCGAAACTGTGACAGATTCATGCGGTTCTGTGCGGCGATATTTTCCAGCGTGCGATTGAGCATATCGTCATCCACCCGAATGCTGGCGCGCTTAGCCATTTGTAATTGAATACGGCGCAGGATCATACGATCCAGCAGTTGTTTTTCCAGCACGGCGTCACTGGGTAATCGTGTATTTTGCTGGCTCAGCTGTTTTTTGATCAGCCCCATTTCTGCCTTCAATTCCAGTGCGGTAATCACTTCGTCGTTAACCACGGCGACAATGCGGTCCAGCGGGTTTTCCACCTCCACTTTTGCCTGCACCACTGATGTCATCAGTAAGCTACCTGCCAGGGTTATCCAAAAAAGTCTTTTTGTTATGCCATTCATACTTGTTTTCTCTTTTTCACTTATTGCTTATAACGCTTGTAATGTGAATTAAGCGCTAAAAATATTCAAACGAATAAAATCATTGATTTACATTCAGCGGAACAAACTGTTCCCGGGCCACGAATCACAGAATCATAAAATCTAACGCAAAGGCGCGGAGATGCAGAGAGCGCAAAGGATGAGAGAATAACAGGCAAAGGATATCTCTTTGCGTTCTCTGCATCTCCGCGCCTTTGCGTTGGGTTTTCATTACCCCAACCTGCCAAGCTTATTTTCAGGGCGACAGGATATCACGCGCCAGCAGACTTTCGACCTTACGGCCCAAACTCGTCAGGCCTTTTAATTCCAGCTGAAACCAGATGGAATCACTCAAATCTTCATCCGCTGCATTCACCCGGTAGCTACGTTGTACAACGCGCATCGACCAGCAACAGCTTTCATATTCAATACCCTTGAGGGTTTCCAGTGTGGTGTGGTCCCGGGTAGATCGCAGCCAGCGACCCACAACACGCCAGCGCTGGCTAATAGGCCAGATACCGGCCACATCCACTTGTCGCAGTTTTTCGCGGTCAAAACGATAACCCAACCGCAGCACCCGTTTCCGGTTTTGATAACGCCAACTCGCTGTGGCACGCGCCAGCTCGCTGGCTTTGCTGTCCCACTGCAAACTGCTGCGCACGCGAGTGGTTGCCGTCCACTGACTTTTCAGTTCAGCCAGCCAGTGCGAGGCCGTGTCGGTTTCTGATACCGCTCCAGGCAGAGTGACTTCACGATCCTGAAAGTAAAAGATACGACCCAGACTGGCACTCAACAGTTCCCGTCCCTGTGCATCCAGAAACCGTGTGGTTAACGCAGTGCTCAGTTGATTGGCATCGCCCACGCGGTCTGCACCGTTAAAGCGGTTTTCCCGGAACAACCGGTCAAAACCGAATAATGGCAAACTGCTGTCAAACACTCGGGAGACACCGGCCTCATCCACAATCAAATCAGCCTGTTCTTTTTTGGGGACATATAAATAAAAGAGTCTTGGCTCCAACGTCTGCCGCACAGCACGCCCGCTGGCGGATAAATCCCGTTCAAAAATCAGCCCGCTGTCAATGCTGAACAACGGCAGGCTGCGTGCCGGTTTGGCATCCGTCAGGGGGTCGTTGTTTTGCAGCGTATATTGCGTGTGGCGCAAGCTGAGTTTGGGCAGCAAAAATCCCGCCGCTCCCCGGTGCGGCCAGGCGACACTGGGCTGCACATCCCAACGTGTGCCCACCACGCCTTCGGCACGATCAAACTGCACCGCTTCTGCGTTCAACGCCCATTCCAGCCCGGCAAACCCCGACCACGGGCTCATGCTGAATTGTAATTGCGGCAGTCGGTGATAAGGTCGGGAGGTGGCAGGCAGGCTTTTGTCCAAGGTTTGGTAGCCCTGCAACAACAAACCGGCACGCCAATTTTCTGACTGATAATTCAGCTCACCACGACGCTCAAGGTGGGTCAGACTGCTGGTGGCCAACTGGTTACCAAAATCATTGAGATAATCACGATCCGAGGCATAGCGATAATCCACACGACTGCGCCAGCCTTTGCCCGGTTCACCCGTGTGACGCAAAGTCAGCGCTGAACGGTCAGCACCGAACACCCGGTCATTAGGTAGCTGTGCCACATCCAGCTGGCCCCGGCTATGTTCATTGAGATAACGAAACTCACCTTGTAACAACACCCCCCGGCGGGTCATGAAACGGGGGGTGAGGGTGGCATCACGATGCGGTGCAATATTCCAGTACCAGGGCACACTCAGTTCACTGCCCGCCACGCTGCTTTCACCGAAGGAGGGCACCAGAAAACCAGTTTTGCGACCCTGCAACGGAAAACTCATGTACGGGAAATAAAAAATCGGCACATGCATGAATTCGATGCGTGCATGGCGGGCAATACCTTCGTTGGCGATGGTATCCAGCCGCAGACTACTGGCCTTGAGTAACCAGGCGCTGTCGCCTTCGTCACAGGTGGTGAATTGTGCGCCCTGCAATTCGGTTACCGATTGACCCAGCAAGACTACGGAATCTGCTTTGCCCCGGATATGTTTATCGGTGAGCCAGAAACGCGCCGGGCTGAATTGTCCCGTGTCCTTGTCCAGTTGCAGACTGGCGGTATCGCTGGTAAGTAAGCGATTACCAACGGTATACCGAACATCACCTTCCGCACGCGCCTGATCGGTCAGTTCGTTGTAAAAGAGACGTTGTGCTTCGAGACGTTGCACACCACGTTCGCCAATTACCTTGCCGTGCAAACGGTATTCGACACCTTCTTTACTAATCATGTCAGCGGTAAAACGCATGCTGTTATTTTGCAGGTCTTCTCCCGCTGCGGGAGCCAAATCAGCTGCGGGTGACGGCGCACAATAGGACCATGGAGTTTCTGCTCCCTGCGCAGTACTACCCACTACTGCGGCAACCACAAAACACAGCCAATACCTGTGTTTTGTGGTTGCCGCAGGGGCGACCCGTTTGGCATTTGTTTCCCGCATGTTATTTGCCAATACCTACTTACCAATACAAAAGCTGGAAAAAATTTTGCCCAATAATTCGTCGGCGCTAACTTCGCCGGTAATCTCACCCAACGCCAGCTGAGCCTGACGCAGGTCTTCTGCCAGCAATTCACCGGCTGCATGGTGTTGCAATTGTTGCTGACCGTTTTCGAGGTGTTGCTGTGCACTATCCAGCGCCTGTAAATGCCGCCGTCGCGCCATAAACTGCCCCTCGCCACTGGCTTCGTAACCCACACAGGCTTTGAGATGTTCCCGCAGTGTTTGCAAGCCTGTGCCACTGCGAGCAGACACGGCAATTTCCGTGATATTTTTGGCATTCTCCGGCAGCATCACCGGTACGATACCCACCGTCAGTAAATCAATCTTGTTTTGTACAAGGGTGATCGGCGGGCCTGCCTGACCCAGTTGTGCTAACAGGTCTTGTTCCTGTTCATCAAAGCTCTGGCTGGCATCATGCAATAAAAGAATACGATCAGCACCTTCAATTTCTGTCCAGGCACGACGGATGCCTTCCTGTTCCACTGCATCGTCGCTGTCACGCAGGCCAGCGGTGTCGATAATGTGCAAGGGCAGGCCATCCAGCTGGATGTGTTCACGCAGGATGTCGCGGGTGGTGCCGGGAATATCAGTGACAATGGCGGTATCCCGACCGGCAAGGGCATTAAGCAGGGTGGACTTGCCTGCATTAGGTCGCCCGGCGATAACCACGGTCATCCCTTCGCGCAGCAGGTTGCCCTGACGGGCAGCGGCTCGGGTTTCTGCCAGAGTGTTCATGACAGCGGTAAGCCGCGTCTGCACCTGACCATCACCGAGAAAATCAATTTCCTCTTCGGGGAAATCAATGGCGGATTCCACATAGATACGCAGTTCTGTCAATGCCTCCACCAGGGCATGAATGCGTTGTGAAAATGCCCCCTGCAGGGAGCGTACCGCCAGCCGTGCGGCTTGGGCTGAGGCACTGTCGATGAGATCTGCCACTGCCTCAGCCTGAGCCAGATCCATTTTATTATTGAGAAAAGCGCGTTCGGAAAACTCGCCGGGCCGGGCCGGACGGGCACCCAATGACAAACAGCGTTGCAACAACAGATCCATCACCACCGGCCCACCATGGCCGTGCAATTCCAGAACGTCTTCGCCGGTGAAAGAGTGGGGTGCGGGAAAATACAGCGCGAGGCCAGTATCCAGTGGCTCGCCATCATCCGCACAAAAGGGGAGGTATTCAGCCTGACGCGCTGCTGGCACATGGCCCAGCAACTGGTGAGCAATATTGCGGGTGCCGGAACCCGACAAGCGGATAATGCCCACGCCACCGCGACCCGGCGGCGTAGCCAAAGCAGCGATGGTATCGCTACCCGCCGTATTGACGGTGGTCACAGCACATTACGCTTTGGCGGCGGCCTGCGCTTCGACCTTGCGCGTGATATACCACTGCTGCGCAATGGACAGGCAGTTATTGACCACCCAGTACAACACCAGTCCTGCCGGGAAAAAGGCAAAAAAGGCGGTGAAAATAATCGGCAGCGCCTGCATTATTTTCTGCTGCATCGGGTCCAGGGGTGGCGGATTCAGTTTTTGTTGAATCCACATACTAATACCCATGAGCAGGGGCAACACATAGAAGGGATCTTTCGCCGACAAATCAGTAATCCACAACGCAAAGGGTGCCTGACGCATTTCCACACTTTCCAGCAATACCCAATAAAGCGCGATAAAGACCGGAATCTGCACCAATATGGGTAAACAACCTCCTAACGGATTGATCTTTTCCTTTTTATAGATCTCCATCATTGCCTTACTCATTTTCTGCCGGTCGTCACCGTAGCGCTCTTTCAGGGCCTTGAGCTTGGGAGAGAGACGACGCATGTTGGCCATGCTTTTGTAGCTGGCAGCAGACAATGGGAAAAAGATCAGTTTGATAATCAGCGTGACAAAAATAATCGACAGACCCCAATTACCCACGACACTGTAAATTTTTTCCATCACCCAAAACACCGGCTTGGCGAGGATATCCAGAACACCGTAATCCACAGTCAAACGCAGATTGGGTTCGATTTCTTCCAGGCGATGCTGTTCTTTGGGGCCCGCATAAAAAAGGCTGGTGAAATGCGTGTTGTTGCCCGGCATGATGCTGCGTTCTTCCCCGGACTGGCCGAGCAGATAGCGGCCATCAGCCAATGCTTTGGTATAAAAATGATTGGCTGTGTCCGCTGGCGGTATCCAGGCACTGAGGAAATAATGTTGCAACATGGCAATCCAACCACCCTTGTTGTAACTCTGCTCAGCCTTCCAGGTGGCCATGTCTGAAAATTCAACTTTTTCGTAAGGATCCCAGCTGCTGGATACTACGCCACCGGTATAGGTGTACAAAAGCCAGGATTCACGCGCCATTTCTGTACGCTGTAACTGCTGATAGGCGCGGCCCTTCCAGGCTTGCTGGCCATTATTTTGTACTTCTACATCCAGATCCACCGTATAACTGTCACGGTGAAAGGTGTACGTTTTAATGACCTTGATGCCATCTTCGCTGGACCAGTGCAAGCGGACTTTTAATTCGTCTTCTCCACCCATCAGTTCATAGTGTGTTTGTTCCGCAGTAAACAAAGCATGGTGGTCTGGTGCTTTGCCCTGTGATGCCAACAAACCCGACTGCGCCACGAAATATCCGGGCATACGATCATTCAGCAACTGGACTGGCACATCCGGTTTATCCTGTTCTACTGGATAAGTGGGTAACGCAACACGGGTGATTTCGCCACCGGCAGTGTTGATCACTACTTGCATGCGATCCGTATTTACGGTGATGCGTTGACTCTCCATCACAAGGGCGGGCTGGAAGGATTCCGCCTGCGGCGCTACCGCCGGTGCAGATATCGCCTGATCTTCACGCACCACAGTGGGCACATCCGCAGCCGGTGCCACTGTTGCATCACCCGCCGTCGCAATAGCCGGGCCACCGACTGTTTCGGTGGCGACCGGTGGTGGCTGCTGTTCTCGTTGCCACGCACTGAACAACAGCAAAATCACCAGCGAGAGGGCAATAAATAAAACGAGTCTTTGATTATCCATTAGTTTTTGAACAACTTTTTAAATAGTTTTTTATTTCAGGTTTTAGTCTGTACATCAGATGTGTTTGCACACCCGGTTTGCATTCGTTTGTTCAGGCACGGGATCAACGCCACCAGGGTGCCAGGGATGACAACGTGCCAAACGGCGAATCGCCAGCCAGCTGCCACGCAAAGCGCCGTGCTGCTCCAGTGCCGTTTGTGCATAACAGGAACAACTGGGATAAAAACGGCAATGCGGGCCCATTAGCGGACTGATCGCATAACGATAAACACGTATCAAAAAAATCAGGCTTTTGCGCATCATTGTTTTTCTAATCGTTTTGCCTGCTGTTTTGTGGTCCGCTGCCAGTGTGTTTGCAACGCTAAGACCAATTCAGAATTACTTGCGTGCGGAGCAGCATTTCGACTCAATACCACAATATCCAGACCCGCCAGAGATTGCTGGTGCTGACGGAAACTCTCCCGTACCAATCGTTTGACCCGATTACGTCCAACAGCGGTTTTTATTGTGCGTTTGCTGATAGCCAGACCCAGCCGGGCATAACCAAGCTGGTTTTGCCTTGCCAACACCGTCAACCGTTGATCCACGGAACGGTAACTTGTCTGTTTGAAAACCTTTTGGAAATCATCACTGCTTAATAACCGAACCTGACGTGAAAAGCCGTTTATGGCTCGATGTTTTACAGGCGTATTGCGCGGCATAGACAGCCGCTACTGTGCAGTAATTGCGGCGGTGACAGCGATCAAACAAGCGGGGCGAAACATTTTCATATCTAACCCCGGCGTTATATTCAGGCTGACAAGCGCTTACGACCCTTGGCGCGTCGCGCACTGATAATTTTACGGCCGGCTTTAGTGGCCATACGTGCGCGAAAACCATGGGTACGACTACGACGCAGATTGCTGGGCTGGAAGGTTCTTTTCATTTTACTGTCCGCTTGTTTTAGTCAATTGACTTTTAATCAATTGTTTTTAATAAATAAGAGTTGTACTACTATCAATAACCTATAAATAGCAGCAGGATAAAAATGCGTTTATTTCAGGTGGCAGCCTATTTTTTACTGCCCGATTCCAGCCTTTGTCAACGCGCCTGACAAGCCGCGAAAATTTACCTGAAACCCGTAAAAAGCGGCGCAGATTACTGCGAAAACCTCCGTTCTGTCAAGTGATTAAGGCTTTTTCGCTATTATGCATAATTTTGTCCACTGGTGTGGATAACTTGCTGATCCAGGCGTAAACTCGGCACACTTTCCGGTGTACCGCTATAGTGACAGCGCGGTAACAGCTCAAATTTGAGTAGCGGTTCATAATAAAAATGATTCAGGAGACCCTGTGAGTACCCACGCGGATGCTTGGCAGCATTGCCTCAACCATCTGGAAACCGAGCTTTCCACCCAACAATTCAATACCTGGATCCGACCATTACAGGTCATGGAAGACAGCGCACAGCTGCGCCTGCTGGCACCTAACCGTTTTGTACTGGACTGGGTAAACACCCGTTTGCTCGAGCGCATTGAAGCTCTGTTGGGCGAAATTGATGGCACAGACACCAAACAATCTGTGGTGTTGGAAATTGGCGGCAATATGCCCACTATTCTCAACACCCCTCGTCAGGAACGTGCTACTGGCAGCACCGGGCCCATGACTCACCGTCCGGGCAATAATAATAATGCGTTTACCAATCGCAATAATCGTAATCGCAATACCAATGTCACACACAATAACGGACTGAATCCCACCGCCACCTTTGAAAATTTTGTGGAGGGTAAATCCAACCAACTCGCTCGGGCCGCCTCTTTTCAGATTGGCGAAAATCCCGGTGGTGCCTACAATCCCTTGTTTATTTATGGTGGCGTCGGGTTAGGAAAAACACATTTGATGCATGCTGTTGGCAATCTCATCGTAGCCAATGACCCATCGGCTAAAGTGGTTTATTTGCATTCCGAACGTTTTGTGCAGGATATGGTTAAGGCGCTGCAACACAACGCTATCGACAACTTCAAACGTTACTATCGATCAGTAAATGCCCTGCTGATCGATGATATTCAGTTTTTTGCCGGAAAAGAACGTTCACAGGAAGAATTTTTCCATACTTTCAATACCTTACTGGAAGGCCAGCAACAAATTATTCTTACCTGTGACCGCTATCCCAAAGAAGTTTCCGGGCTGGAGGAACGTTTAAAATCCCGTTTCGGCTGGGGACTTACCGTTGCCATTGAACCACCCGAACTTGAAACCCGGGTTGCCATCTTAATGCGCAAAGCCACCCAACTGGAGGCCGATTTACCACAGGAAGTGGCCTTTTTCATTGCCAAACGTATTCGCTCCAATATACGTGAGCTGGAAGGCGCTCTGCGGCGGGTTACCGCCAACGCAAAGTTCACTGGCCAACCCATTACCGTGGATTTTGCCAAACTGGCACTCAAAGATTTAATTGCCCTTCAGGATAAATTGGTTACCATTGAAAACATTCAAAAAACTGTCGCAGAATATTTCAAAATTCGTGTAGCCGAGTTATTGTCTAAAAAGCGCACCCGCTCCATTGCGCGGCCCCGACAAATTGCCATGGCACTGGCAAAAGAGCTGACGAATCATAGTCTGCCGGAAATTGGCGATGCCTTCGGTGGGCGTGACCACACCACGGTATTGCACGCATGTCGAAAAATTGCAGAATTAAAAGTCGATGAACCACGGATTATGGAAGATTATTCGAATATCATGCGCACCCTGTCCAGCTAAACAGATGCGATTATTTTCTATAAGTTGAACAAAAAATAACCAAAACACTGACTTGAATAGGGTGTTTATAAAGGCAGAAAAACCTGTGGATAACATTGTAAAAAAACAGAATAACCAGTTTATTCACATTTTATCCACAAGATATTACGCCTCTGTACCGACTTTATCAGACAGGTTTTAAGATAAATAACTTATTGAAATTTAAGTTAAAAAAAGGCTTATCCACAGATGTGGACAAGCCTAATAATAGTAATAATAATATCTTTTAAATAATCTTTTATTTAAACAGACGGGATCAAGACGGGATAAACCAAAAATGAAATTTTCCATTCAGCGAGAAGCTTTGCTCAAACCACTACAAACCATTGTGGGAGTTGTTGAACGCAGACAGACATTGCCGGTGTTATCCAATATTTTAGTGGCTGTTTCAAGTGACCGGCTTTCCATGACCGCAACGGATCTTGAAGTCGAAATGATTGCCAGGATACCGCTGGATAATGCCCAGCCAGGTGACATAACTATCCCGGCACGTAAAATTGTTGATATCTGTCGAGCATTGCCTGAAGGCGCTACGATTAATATTACTCTGGATACGGAAAAAGAGCGGGTTAGCGTGCAATCCGGACGCAGTCGTTTTAATCTAACCACCTTGCCCATCACTGATTTTCCCAGCGTGGATGAAATCACCAGCCAGTTTGAATTTAGTCTGCCGCAAAATGTACTGAAACACCTGATTGAAAAAACCAGCTTTGCTATGGCCCAGCAGGATGTACGCTATTACCTCAATGGTTTATTACTGGAAATTTCATCCGGTATGGTGCGCGCTGTCGCGACCGATGGACATCGACTTGCCATGTCCACACATGCTTGTGATGTGAAACCATCCGATACTTTGCAAATTATCATGCCGCGAAAAGGTGTTACTGAACTGGTCAAATTGCTGGAAGATACGGATGAACTTGTACAAATTCAGGTCAGTGCTAATCACATCAAAGTTAAACTTAATGATTTTGTATTTACTTCAAAATTGATTGATGGACGTTTTCCGGATTATGAACGGGTCATTCCCAAGAACTCGGATAAACACGTCCTGGCCGACAAAGAAACATTACGTCAGGCATTGGTGCGTACTTCGATTTTGTCCAATGAAAAATACCGGGGTATTCGCATTCGTTTATCCAATGCTTTGTTACAAGCCCAGGCTAATAACCCAGAAATGGAAGAGGCCGAAGAAGATATCGAAGTTGATTATTCAGGTGAAGAACTGGAGATCGGATTTAATGTGAGTTATCTGTTGGATGCTTTAGGTGCGGTTTCAGAAGATACCGTATCACTGGATTTAGGTGACTCGAACAGTAGTTGTGTTGTTCAGCCAAAAGGCGATTCTACGTGTACCTACGTGATTATGCCCATGCGGCTTTAATGTTAAAAACACTGTTTTAGCCAGGATTCCACTTCGTTCATTCATGGCTATTCGTTCCCTTGAGGTTCAGCATTTCCGCAACCTCAAGGATATTCATATCAAACCCCTGCCGGGGCTTAATTATATTATTGGCCCCAACGGCAGCGGCAAAAGCAGTCTGTTGGAAGCCATTCATTGCCTGGGTCGAGGAAAGTCTTTTCGTACCCATAAAACCAATCGTCTGATTTGTGAGGGCTGCTCCTCATTTACTGTGTTGGGTCAGGTTCAACAACATGGCCGTCAATTCATGGTCGGTATGCAGCGCGAACGCGGTAAAAGCACCATAAAATTAGCAGGCCGGTTGATTGCTCGTAGCAGTGAACTCACTCAAGCTTTACCCGTGGCTGTGCTGGAACCTGGGCTACATCGTCTTATCGAAGAGGGACCGGAACATCGTCGTAAGTTTCTAGATTGGGGAGTGTTTCACGTGGAACATGGTTTCCATCAAATCTGGAGCAATTATCGGCGGGTGTTAGCACAGCGCAATGCTGCATTGAGATCCGGTGGGCCGAGAGCATCCATTGTTAATTGGGATCAGGAATTGGTACAAACCGGTGATCAACTGGATCAGGCCCGACAACACTATTTGAAAAACCTGATGGAGTACGTGTCACTCTATAGTCAGAAATTTCCTGATCTTGCAGAGGTACACATTACTTACCAACAGGGTTGGCGGGAAGGGGAGAGTTATGCTGATTATCTTGCCGCACAATACACTTCTGACAAAGAACGAGGTTTTACTCAGTTTGGGCCGCACCGGGCTGATTTACGCATACGCATACAAGGGGTTGATGCCCGTGAATATTTATCGAGGGGCCAGCAAAAAGTGTTAGTGGCTCTGTTGGTGTTGGCACAGTGTGAGCAAATGCGTATGCAGGATACATCGGTGGTGGTGTTAGTGGATGATCTTCCATCCGAATTGGATACCGACAAACGGAGAATGTTGATGCAGTCTCTGACAGAGACCGGGGCACAGATATTTTTGACGGGCACTGATAGTTCACTTTTCCCTTTGGATGATACGGAACATGGAATGTTTCACGTGGAACAAGGGCGGATTCATGTGGCAAGTTAAATGCTTAGCGCTTCAATGCGATTAGCTTAATGGCGTAATATGTTGTTGGGTCTTAATAATAAAAATCCAACGCAAAGGCGCGAAGACGCAGAGTACGCAAAGGGTGATGAGAACAATCAGCAAAATCTCATCAGCTTGGCATTCTGCGCTTTTATATCTTTCGTATTAGATTTTTAGGTCACCGGTATGTTTGCACTTCCAGAAGCGGTATTCGCCAAAAACTGATACACTGGTCAGCTTCAAATACGAGGCTCTGCAATGGCTAGCGACGACACCACCTACGATTCTTCCAAGATTAAAGTTTTAAAGGGTTTAGACGCGGTAAGAAAGCGTCCCGGTATGTACATCGGCGATACCGATGATGGCACAGGCTTACATCATATGGTGTTCGAAGCAGTGGATAATTCCATTGACGAAGCACTGGCCGGTCATTGTTCGGAAATCAACGTCACCATTCATAGTGATGGCTCATTATCGGTAGAGGATAACGGTCGTGGTATTCCGGTGGATATCCACGAAGAAGAGGGACGCTCTGCTGCTGAAGTCATCATGACGGTGCTGCATGCAGGTGGTAAGTTTGATGACAACTCCTACAAAATTTCAGGTGGTTTGCATGGTGTAGGTGTGTCTGTAGTCAATGCGTTGTCCGAAGTGTTAAAGCTGACAGTATGGCGCAATGGTGAAACGCATTTTCAGGAATACCACCATGGTGACCCAGTGAAGTCGCTGGAAGTTATTGGCACAACGGATCGCACCGGTACTGAAATTCGTTTTTTACCCAGTACAAAAACTTTCAGTGATATTGAGTTCCATTACGATATCCTGGCCAAACGCCTGCGTGAATTGTCTTTCCTCAATTCCGGAGTACACATTGTACTGAGCGATGAGCGCAACGATAAACAGGATGTGTTTGAATATAAGGGGGGTATCAGCGCCTTTGTAGAGCATCTCAACCGTAACAAAACACCATTGCATCCCGGAGTAATTGGGTTTATTGCCGAAAAAGAGGGCGTTACTGTCGAAGTCGCAATGCAGTGGAATGACTCGTATCAGGAAAATATCTTTTGTTTCACTAATAATATTCCCCAGCGTGATGGCGGTACTCACCTTGCTGGTTTCCGTGGTGCGCTGACACGTACCCTGAATCAATATATTGAGTCCCTCGGGGCAGCCAAAAAAGCCAAGGTTTCAATGACCGGTGATGATGCCCGGGAAGGTTTGACTGCGGTGTTGTCCGTGAAAGTGCCAGATCCTAAATTTTCATCACAGACTAAAGACAAGCTGGTGTCTTCGGAAGTGAAGGGCATTGTGGAATCCGCTGTGGCGGAAAAGTGCCAGGAATTCCTGCTGGAAAATCCCACGGATGCCAAATCTATTGTCAGTAAAATTGTCGATGCTGCCCGTGCCCGTGAGGCCGCCCGCAAGGCGCGTGAAATGACCCGGCGTAAAGGCGCGCTGGATATCGCCGGGCTACCGGGTAAATTGGCGGATTGCCAGGAAAAAGACCCGGCACTTTCTGAACTGTTCCTGGTGGAGGGCGACTCCGCCGGAGGTTCTGCCAAGCAGGGGCGTGACCGTCGCACCCAAGCCATTCTGCCGCTGAAAGGTAAAATCCTTAATGTGGAGAAAGCACGTTTCGACAAGATGCTGTCATCCGTCGAAGTGGGCACGCTGATTACCGCACTGGGTTGCGGTATTGGCCGAGAAGAATTTAATGCGGACAAACTGCGTTATCACCGCATTATCATCATGACGGATGCCGACGTGGATGGTTCGCATATCCGTACCTTACTGCTGACTTTTTTCTATCGGCAGATGCCTGAGTTGATCGAGCGTGGTCACATCTACATTGCTCAGCCACCATTGTACAAAGTGAAAAAGGGCAAGCAGGAACGTTATGTCAAAGATGACAGTGAGTTGAATGATTATCTGTTGCAATCAGCACTGGAAAACGCCGGTCTACATGTGAGTGCTGACAGCCCGGCTATTGCAGGCATTACCCTGGAAACCCTGGCCCAGCAGTATTTGACGGTGAAAGCGACCATTGATCGTTTGTCGAGCCGTTATCATGGTGAGCTGTTGGAAAAGATTGTTTACATGTCCGCGTTTCCTGCTGATGGAAAATCGGACAAGGCAGCAGCAGAATCCTGGTTTACTGAATTAAGTCAGCGTCTTAATGCGGATGACACTAGTGCGGTGCGTTACGAGATAGCACTGGAAGATGATGGTGATCATGGCAGCTGGTTGGCACGGATTAATGCCATTAGTCACAATGTGGGTAATGAGCGAGTGATGGCCAGTGATTTTTTTGCCTCCAGCGAATATCAGAAGATGATGGCTTTGGGTGAACAACTGGCAGACTTGTTAGAGGAAGGTGCCTTTGTGCAGCGTGGTGAACGTCGTGAGGATGTTAACAGCTTTAAACAGGTATTGGACTGGCTGATGCGTGAAGCTCGTCGTGGTCAGCACATACAGCGCTACAAAGGTCTGGGTGAGATGAACCCGGAGCAGTTGTGGGAGACCACCCTCGATGTCAGTGCCCGTCGTTTATTGCGAGTGCAGATCGAAGATGCTGTTGCGGCGGACGATGTGTTTACCACACTCATGGGTGACCAAGTGGAGCCACGCCGTGAATTTATCGAAACCAATGCCTTGCAAGTGGCGAACTTAGATGTATAAAGCGTAAGTGTTGACTTACTAACTGTTTTGCTAGGGTGGGCACGTAGTGTGTGCCCACGCGTTGCAGGAAGTTGCAAAAGGAAATCCCTGGGGATTTCGGTATAGGCTAAATGTAACCAAATATTCCATGTTAAATCTTAAAAAATCAGGTTTGGCAATTTTTGTTGTTTTATATTTGTCTGCGTGCTCCGGCTCTGGAATACAGCCTGACTCCGAGCTTATGGTCAACAGATTACTCCACATTGATAATAAAAAATTCATATCAAAAACGGAAAGCGGTGAGACTTTTTACAATTCATTATTAGAATTCAAAGAGTGGGAGGCATTGTATATAAAATATTCAAAATACGATGAGGAACCGCATTTGACGAATGATGAGCTTAAAAAACTGCTTTTTATTGGGTTTATCGCAAGAACTAATTCTGATGCGGCTATATCGGGATCACTTGCAAGTGATTTGATACCCATTTATAACCATAATCCAAAACAGGTATTAACCGTTTTGTCTGAACTGAAGTTTTTGGTACCCGCAACTTGTTATTATTTTAATAAATATTTCGGGTTTGAAGGAAAAAATACCGAAAAGAAAGGCGAGTGGTTAAAGACCAATAAGCCTCGACTTCTCAGCAACCTTGGCAAAGTTGACGGAGAGATCTGTTTGAAGTTTTTCAAGTAGACTCAATCACAAGCAATGCTTTTTATCGATCGCTGACCATTATGTTGATATCCAGCTTATTAACAAATTTAAGATCAAGGGCGCAGGCGTAGTCTAATACTGCAATATCTGTCGCGTATTTTAAGCCGGGTTCATTCGGCTCCCCCCAATACTCATCATGTGTTTGTGGCTGGTTTTGCTCATCCGCAGGCATCGTTCCGAATACACCCGGCACCACCAATGGCTGAGCCGTGTCATCATATCCACAAAGATGAGCGATCAGCAAACCATCAATACGATCAGGAGAACAGGGTTTTGGCGGGAGATGCTGAATGCTTTCCTGCATGGTTGTGACTGTGGTGATGAGACCTTATTATGGACATGTTAGATGCTTTGGTCACCGAATGGCACTGACCTTGCGACGGGCTGAGAGATAGAAAAAATACATGAATGCATCTATTTAATGTTAACAGGCTCACCGTTGTGCATAAGTTGGGCAATGGAACCTCAACGGTCTTCCCGGGTGTTTGTAAGATTCTCTCACCGGACCGCCGAAAGCGGCACGACTCTTCGTCGGCGGTGCTATTTAATGACCAACAATCGCATTGTAGACGACTAAAATAAACCCATCTTTAGGCCAGTGAAAAAATTAGTAATGGAAGTAAGGAGCATGTTTTAAATACAGTAAGCAGGGTGATAAGGCGGCGCTTTATAATGTTTGAGTACAACCTTAATGGTCATGGACAAAAAACAATTATCGAAATAGTTTCAACCGCCATTAGGAATATGAATCATGTTGAGAATTCGTGAACAACAAATGAAAGTCTTTGAAGTTGCGGCTATGCAGAGCTTCGAAGATGAGATGGTTGAACATAGTGAAGAATTTTCGCCAACACTTTGTCAAGTGCTTGGTGAAAAGCAACTTCGGGTCGCACTCCGCCAGACAATACAGCGAGCCAAGGACTATGGGTTTACAAATCGGGGTCCGATTCGACTTTGCATTGAGCTGATGTTTCTCTGTGGTAGTGGGTTTGATACCGATCCGCAATACCCTGAAGTTGGAAAGGTCCTAAATGCTTCCGGTGATCAAATGCAGCGAGCGAAACTTATAAGTGAAGAAATCAACGACTACATTGAAAATGTTTCGGGCATGGACGGGATTAATGTACGTAATGCATTAGTAGCTTTGGCCAAGCTTGCTCGTCAACCACTAACATTTTCTGTAGATAACTTTGTGGCAGAGATCTCTCAAGAGATGAGTCGCGCCTTCCCTAAAAAAGCCAGCTATATCGGTAAAGAAGGACTAACCAAACTTATCAATAAAGGTTGTGTAGAAGCGAGAATGTACGATTTTCCAGAGACCCGTGGAGATGCATTGTTAGTTATCATGAAATTTGCTTTTGGCCACGAATGTACCAGTGATCCACTTTATCCGTGGGTATCACAAACACTCAATGATAAGAAGATTGTTAGCCCAGCCGCGCGTGTAAAAAGGCTGGAGAAAAAGGCACTGACATGGCTAGATCATGTTTTAGCTAGACCACGCCAGGAAGCGCAGGGATGAGTGACAACAAAAAAACGTCAGATACAACATGCAAAAATGGGGGAGCTAAAGCCGGAGGTACAACAACGCTATGTTTTCCTGATAATTTCAAAGTAGAGTTCGTTACGCCAGGTCAAGATCCGGTTAACAGCCCCAATTCGACGGTGGGCGACCAAGCACAAAACGAGTACACCTACTCAGCAGCCAAGCCAGGTGTGTTGACGGTGACGCTACGGGCTAAGGTCGATCCGCCAGGCAAGGTGAATGAGGCGAAATCGAGGGTCAAGTTTTCAGTCTCTGCGATTCCAGGATCCACCTTGACTTGGGATGGTGCCGGAGATGGTTCAGCCACAACGGTTAGCGGTGCTTTTCTGGAGTCGGTGGCGACCTTCACCACGTTGCCTGCAAACAACTCAGATTTTGGCAAAAAGACCGCAACACTCTATAAAGATAATGCAATTGTGGATAAACGTGATTACGAGGTGTTTTTTCCACGGGATGAAAAGAATCATCCGGGAGGCGATGCAAACGCTCCAAATTGGTTCCATTATTGGTCGCAGGTGTCGGGCATTACCAACTTGAGCTACGCAGGGTCAAGCGGATCGAGCGTAATGGCGCAGGTTCGGGGCATGACACAATGGAGTTATATGGCGGCACCGGACAAGACGTTGCTCTACATTTTTGATGAAGTATTGACCCAGAGCCCCTATAGGCCATACGGTTGTGGGATTCAGGTGAGTGGCATCGATGGATTCGTAGCAACGGCAGTACATGAAGATATGCATATCACACAGATAGGTCGAGCCGACCCGCTTGTTCCTAGCATCGCCTGTTGGCAATACGGGTACTCTTGGAACCAAGGAGCTAATCACAACCATTACAGCCCAGGGCCTGATGGTTTGTGGGGGTTGGCACCTGGGGTGGCTTCTGCATCGGTAAGTGCAACGCCACCTTTTGTGGCGGGAAGTGGAGATGACGTGCCACTCGATGCCTCGGACCATTGGCCAACGGCTTTCGGGGGCGTTCCGGCAGTTTTTGCTGCGAATCCAGGTTTACACCCCATCGAGCGAGAAGCGGTCCACGCCTCGGATGGGGTGGTGACAGCAGATCACGATTTTGCAGCCCAGGACTGGGCCGATCCAGGCAAAAACCATGGGACGTTAAACAAATGGAACGATTAAGTCTTATGGGTTTACTTAGGCGATATGTTTTCACGAGTGTCCATTTGACAGCATTTGCGATTATGGATCATGACCTTGCAACTCATAATTGGGCCGGTCGAGGCAAAAACTATGGGGACTAAACAAATGGAACAACTAGGCCTTAAAGGTTCACTTGGACTATGTATTCTTACGGGTATGCACTTAACATCTTTTGCAGATGTAGGTGTGCCAAGCGCGGCGGGCATGGTTCACAGGGCAGACTTTATCGCACTTGGTATCGTACGACCGACACAGCCTCCTTCTTTCGAGACGACTAAATTTTTCAAAGGTGCAAAACTATCCAGGTTCGGCCTTGAGGATCCGTCAAAGGGGCAGTTTCTGACTTTCAATCTTTCCAGGGTTACGGAGATTGTTGGGGCGTCACCGACTATAGTGTTTGGCCGATTGGATGAAAAAAAATCCCTTCTTTCTCTTACGTGGTTGAATGCCTCCCTATGGCCGCAGGGGCATCGGTATGACACCTTCGATTCGGAGACAGTGGAGAAAACGCAGGCATTCCTCGATCAGTTACTGAAATATTCCGCGATAGCCAAAAAAGATCCTGATGGAGCCGTACGCACGTTGATTGCGGATATCAAAGACGGTGACACTCAGGCTGCGCTCGCCTATCTGGAAGTGGCCGTAGAAGCTGACTTCGATGCAAGCAGCGCTGAACATATTCGTGCTGTTGCGGCAGTTGTGCTTAAAAATAATAGCGTGTTGGACGCTGCCTCCGTTAGACAGCTCGCCGACATTTCGCATGTTTTTTTGGTATCACTTTTCACGCCCCTTGCCCTAGATCTTGCTGACGCCGCCGGAGTGGAGGATTCTAAACGTCTGCTTACTGCACTGCATTCGATGTTGAAGGCCAGGGGTGCGTCAGTCGAGCCATCCTCCAATGTGGCCGGGATGCGCCGTGCTTTCACCGAAATTTCTGCCAAAGTACAACGTGCAGAGGCTCGCCGACTTATATCTATCTTCGAATCTTCACTCCCAACCCTCCGGGAAACCTACAGTGACAGCGTGATGGCTGCTCTCGTCGGTAGACTCCCGCGTGAGGTTTTGAAGGGTTTATCCTCCGCGCAAAAGAAAGAAATTTGGCTGAGGGAGATCGATACAATTTCCGACTGAAAACTTAAGTCGTCAGGGAGCCAAGGGGAAAGGTGCGGCCGAGCAAGGTCGATTAACGGTAGAATGCCAATAAAAGAAAATAGGGGCAATCGATAAGGTTAGAGCGATTAATATTCTCTATAAGTTTGGCAAACCTTCGATTTTTGATTGCCTCCTCATTTTATTGGGCTCGCTTGTCTATACGTCTTTTTTGCTCGTTTAAATCAATCATCGCCTAATGTTTTTTCGGTAGCATCAATAAAAAAGGCGGCAACCCCAAACTGGGTTGCCGCCTTTTTTGGTTCTGTTTCATACAGAACGGAAGCCGTTGATCAGGCTTCCTCGTGGTAACGGATCACTCGGTCCACTTCAGTTTTGGAACCCAGAATAACCGGTACTCGCTGGTGCAGGCCCGTAGGTTGAATTTCCATGATGCGTTCACGGCCTGTGGAACACACACCACCGGCTTGCTCAACAACGAAACCCATAGGGTTGGCTTCATACATCAGACGCAGTTTGCCGGGCTTGCTCGGGTCACGGGTATCTTTGGGGTACATAAAAATACCGCCGCGGGTGAGGATGCGATACACCTCGGCCACCATGGAGGCCACCCAGCGCATATTAAAATCCTTGTCGCGTTCACCGCTGGTGCCTGCAATGCATTCATCGATGTAGCGCTTCATGGGTTCTTCCCAATGACGCTGGTTGGACATGTTGATGGCAAATTCGGCGGTCTCTTCAGGGATTTTCATCTCGGGATGGGTGAGGATAAATTCACCGACATTGTGATCCAGCGTGAAGCCGTTGACGCCGTTGCCGGTGGTCAATACCAACATGGTGGATGGGCCGTAAAGCGTAAACCCACCGCAAACCTGTTCGGTGCCGGGCTGGAGGAAGTCCTCGGCGCTGGGGTTTTCCACACCTTCGGGACAGCGCAGAATAGAGAAGATGCTGCCTACAGAAAGGTTAACGTCGATGTTCGATGAACCATCCAGAGGGTCAAAAGTCAGTAAGTACTTACCTTTGGGGTATTCGGCAGGAATAGGGTAAATATCGTCCATTTCTTCGGAAGCCATGGCACCGAGGTGGCCGCCCCATTCGTTGGCTTGCAAAAAGATATCATTAGAAAGGATATCCAGTTTTTTCTGGGTTTCGCCCTGAATGTTCTCGCTACCGGCAGAACCGAGTACGCCCACCAGGGCTCCCTGATTGACGCAACTGGAAATGGCTTTGCAGGCCGTGACCACATCGTTGAGCAGGGCAGTAAAGTCGCCAGAGGCAGAAGGAGAATTGCGCTGCTCCTTGATAATAAATTGGGTAAACGTTTCGCCAGTATGCATTTTTGATTTCCTACAATGGTTAAAAATTCGACGGTCCGACAGGCCGTACAGACCCCGGAAAAGCTCGCGAGTCTACCATATTCAGGTATCACATTAAATGCAGGTCAGATTGGCAGAATATTCCCGTTTATGAGAGAGGTTTTATAGTGGTTGCCTGCATTTGGCACAGGCCGTAGCATATGCGGCTCTTCAGTATTAATACGCTGAGGTTTTGCACGAAAAATCTTTCTAACAGACAGAGTTTTAAAATGACCCAGACCCTACGAATTGCTACCCGTAAAAGCCCGCTGGCCTTGTGGCAGGCTGAATTTGTCCGCGACAGCCTGCTGGCCCGGCAACCTGATTTGAACATCGAACTGGTGAAAATGGTCACCCAGGGTGACAAGATCCTCGACACACCACTGGCGAAAGTGGGTGGAAAAGGTTTGTTTGTCAAAGAACTGGAGCAGGGCATGTTACGAGGTGATGCCGATATCGCGGTGCATTCCATGAAAGATGTGCCGGTGGAGTTTCCCGAAGGTCTGCACTTAGCGGTTATCTGCGAACGTGAAGACCCCCGTGATGCCTTTGTTTCCAATACGTGCAAAACGATTGAGGAATTGCCACAGGGAGCAAAAGTGGGTACTTCCAGTTTGCGTCGCACCTGCCAGATACGTGCCTGGCGGCCGGATCTACAGATTCTCGATTTGCGGGGCAACGTGAATACCCGGCTGCGAAAACTGGACGAGGGTGAATACGATGCCATTATTCTGGCTTGTGCTGGTCTCAAGCGTTTGGGTTTTGACGAACGTATTGCTGAGCATCTTGATCCCGGTTTCAGTCTGCCTGCCATCGGCCAAGGTGCGGTGGGTATTGAATGCCGCAGTGATGACCCGTTTATCAACGAATTAATTGCACCACTGAATCACACCGCAACGGCTATTCGAGTGCGTGCGGAACGCGCGATGAATAATCGCCTTGAAGGAGGATGTCAGGTGCCAATTGGTGGTTATGCGGAACTGGATGGTGATACATTGCTGCTGCGTGGTCTGGTAGGCCGACCTGATGGCAGTGAAATGGTACGGGGTGAAATTGCCGGTCGTGCCGAAGAAGCGGAGTATCTGGGCACGACCCTGGCCGATGATCTTTTGTCTCGCGGTGCGCGGGAAATTTTGCAGGAAGTTTATGCCAGCAAGGGCGACGGCTGAATGTCTGAACTGTCCGGTGTCACGGTGGTGGTGACACGCCCCGTGCATCAGGCAGAAAAATTATGCCAGCTTATCGAAGCGGCAGGCGGCAAGGCGCTGCGTTTTCCGGTGATCGATATCCGACCGCCGGAACATCCGCAACAATGCCAGGCACAGTTGGCCCGGTTGGCGGAGTATGATCTTGTCATTTTTGTCAGCGCCAATGCGGTAAATGCCACAATGGCGATGCTGAAGACACCACAAGCCTGGCCGATGACGTTACCGGTTGCGGCGGTGGGCAAAGCGACGGCGCAGGCCATTATAAAAAAAGGTCTGCCCGCTCCATGTGTCGCACCGGAACCGTTTAACAGCGAAGCACTGCTCAGTCTGCCGGAGTTGCAAACACTGGATGGAAAACGCATTCTGATTTTTCGTGGTAACGGTGGCCGGGAATTATTGCGTGACAGTTTGTGTGAACGAGGGGCACAAGTTGACTATATTGAATGTTATCAGCGAACCGTTCCAGAGACGGATATTCGGCCACTGTATGCCGCCTGGGAACAGGCCCGGCCTGGCACGATGCCGATTGTTGTGACCAGTAATCGAGGTTTGCAAAATCTGGTGTCGATGATCGATAAAGAACATCACCCCGTATTATTGACTTCACCGCTGATGGTGATCAGTGAGCGCACCGCGAGCCTGTCTGCCAAACTGGGATTTTCACAAGTACCCACAGTAGCAACGGCCGCTAATGATGATGCAGTTTTAGCTGCATTGAAGACATGGACAAAGTCCTGAATCCAGGCTGAAGAAAATATCATGAAAAAAGCCGAAACAAACGTGCCGGAAGACAAACTTGAAAATGAATCAGGCAATAAGCTGGAGGCACCCTCCGGCCCAGTAAAAAGTCCTGAGGTAACAGAGCCCGACAAAAAAAATTCAACGGCGGAAAAAGAAAAACCAAAAAAGTCTCCAGCAAAAAAACCAACCAATAAAAAACTTCCTCTGTACATTGCGCTCGGTGTTTTATTTTTAATTGCAGTATCAGCCATTGGACTTGCAGCTTATGATTTTTGGCTATTGCGTGCGCAGACTTCAGTTAATACACAGTTGGCCAATACGCAGAGTGAGTTAAGCAATACCCAACGCGAATTGAGTAATACTCAAAGGAGATTTGAAACACGTATTAATCAATTGGGACAACAGTTACAAACAACAAAAAACCAGTTATCCGCTGAAATACAGGCACGGAAAAATGAGCAGTTGGAACATAAAGCCGTCAATGCTGCCTTGCAGAACATCACTGAAAAACTGGGCCGCAATAGCATCGCATGGCGCATGGCGGAAGTGGAATATCTATTAACAGTGGCGAATCACCGGCTCACCTTGGCACAGGATCGTCAAACAGCGATTAATATTTTTGAAACAGCGGACAGCCGACTTGAAGCCATTGCCGATCCATCTCTGCTCAAGGTACGCAGGGAAATTGCCAGCGAACTGACTGCGTTGCGCGCGATGCCCTCTGTAGATATTCCTGGTCTGGCATTGCAAATAGGCAGTCTGGCAGAAATTGTTGAGCAACTACCATTGATGGATCAAAAACGTCTGGCGGTAGTCTCGGAAAAACGGGAAAGTGCAGCGTCTGTAAAATGGCAGGAAATACCAACAGTGGTGTGGAACGATATCAAAAGTCTGGTGCAGGTTCGGCGTCACCAGCAACCCACAGAACCTTTATTGGCACCGCAGCAAGCATGGTTTTTATATCAAAATCTGCAATTGAAACTGGAACAGGCAAGGCTGGCTGTGTTGAAACAAAATACGGCGGTGTTTGCACAATCACTTGAAGAAGTTTCACAGTGGCTGAGCAGCTATTTTGAAACGAAATCTGCGGCAGTGATCAGCATGCAGGAAACAGTAAAAAATCTGCGTACGATTGAATTGCAGCCAACAATACCGGATGTCAGTGGATCATTACGTGAACTGCGTTCGGCGATGAATGCTCGTTCGACAATGAATACCTCGTTCGGGGCAATAACACAGTGAAATTGTTATTCCTTTTCCTGGCCACATTGTTTGTGGCGGTTATTGTTGCCATCTTGGCAATGGAAGATCCCGGTTATGTGTTGTTCGCAGTGGGTACATGGACGGTGGAAACTACATTGGCGTTGGTGGTGATCGTATTGGTTACCGGTTTTGCCCTGTTGTATTTTTTGATTCGGACCGGGCTAAAAGTGTTTTCCGTTCCCCGTGATTTACGCCATTGGAAAAAACAACGGCGGGAACAAAAAGCGATGAAATTACTGACACAGGGTTTGATTGATCTTGCTGAGGGTCGTTGGCAAAGCGCAGAAAAAAAAGTCGTGAAATATGCTGAATCAAGTGATGCCTCTTTGTTAAATTATCTTGCCGCAGCGCGGGCAGCACAGGCACAGGGAGCAGACCAGCGCCGGGACCACTATTTAAAGTTGGCCCACGAAAGACACCCTTCGGCTGATATTGCGGTGGGGTTGACCCAGGCTGAATTGCAACTCAAACAAAATCAACTGGAGCAGTGTCTCGCAACATTAAGACACTTGCATCAACTTGCACCCAAACATGTGCAGGTATTAAAAGTGTTGGCGGGGTTGTATCAGCGTCTGGAAGACTGGGAACATCTGTTGGAAATCATTCCCTTGTTACGCAAACGCAAAGTCATGAAAACAGACATCATTGATGATCTGGCGCAGCAGGCATACTTGGCATTATTACAAAAAGCACGTTCATTTGCAGATTTATCAAATGTGTGGTCGCGTATTCCCAGCCTTGTTCGGGAAAAAGAAAATACTTTGATGATGTATGTGCAGCGCTTGTTGGCAATGGGTGAAAGTAATTTGGCTGAACCCCTGTTGCGTCATGCGTTACATCGACAGTTCAGTGAAGCTTTGTTGATATGTTACGGAAAAATAGAAAGCGTTGAGCCTTCTCGTCAATTGGATCTGGTGGAATCATTGCTGGTGGAACATGAGCGGGATGCGGCAGTATTGTTAACGGCGGGGCGTTTAAGTTTACGCAATAAACTATGGGGTAAGGCACGCAGTTATCTGGAAGCCAGCATCAACGCACAGCCCAGTGCCGAAGCCTACAGCGAGCTAGGTAATCTGTTGGAACGTATGAATGAAACAGAAGCAGCGGCAGAATGTTTTCGTGAAGGTTTGCGATTGGTACCGGGCTGTGAGCAAACGACACCGATTATTATGGAACCGGCAACGAGTCCGGCTATTGTCTTGACGAATCAGACGCTTCTGGAATCTGAAACAGAAATACGCGATGCGGTTGTTATTGCCAGCGCGGTAAAGCCAGCAACGGTGAGAGGCGCAAAATAAACCTTTAATGTGAATTAAGGGCTGAATCGCTATTTTTTCAGCGTATGGATGAATGAAAACCCAACGTAAAGATATATCTTTTGCCCGTTTATCTTCTAACCCTTTGCGCTCTCTGCATCTTCGCGCCTTTGCGTTAGATTTTTGATTCGTGGTTGGGGAACAGTATGTAGGGTGGGCACGTTGTTTGTGCCCACGGGTTGCAGGAAACCTTGGGGGTGACCGCGTGGGCAAAAAAACATGCCCACCCTACGGCATGCCGTTATTTGTTAACTTAATGGCAGGAGCTTTGATGAGGTGCAGTGTTATTAACGCAGAGTACACAGAGGCGCGGAGGACGCAGAGAAAATTCTTTAGAGATGTTTTTCCTCCGCGTTTTTGTAGTGAAGGTTTAATCCGCTATTTGGCTTTAGGTGTTTGAAATTCAAAGGCATCAGAGAAATAACGATCCTCTGTCAGACCATGTTTTTTGAAGGCATCAAATCCTGCATGTACCATCACCGGAGGGCCACTGGCATAGATATCAAATTCCGCCATGCCTTTAGGAAAATCTTTGATGACTGCATCATGCACATAACCGGTGCGCATATTTTCAGATTGATCTGAGTCTGTTGCCGGTTCTGAAAAAACCGGTACAAAATGAAAATGCGGTAAATATTTGGCCCATTTTTTCGGCAATTCATCCAGATAAAGATCCTTCTTTTCCCGCACACCCCAGTACAAATGCATGGGCTGGGTTAAACCCTCTGCCAGTGCATGTTCGATAATGCCTTTGATGGGCGCAAAACCGGTACCACCTGCCATGAAAATCAATGGTCTCTGGGTTTCTTCGCGCAGGAAAAAACTGCCATGCGGACCTTCGATGCGCAGGATGTCTTTTTCATGCAATTCATCCATCACATAGCCCGTAAAATCACCGCCATCCACATGGCGAATATGCAGTTCAATCAGCGCATCGTCATGAGGTGCATTGGCAAGTGAGAAACTGCGTCTGCGGCCGTCGGGTAGCAAAATGTCGATGTATTGCCCGGCACGGAATTGCATGCGTTCTGTTTCCGGCAGTTTCAGATAGAGGCGCACCACATCATGAGACAGGAATTCTTTTTTAGTCACTTTGGTGGGTAGAGTCTTGATTTCCAGGTTTTCAGCTTCACCAATTTCCTTGATTTCCACGCTCAGATCAGAGGTTGCCCGGGCCTGACAAAACAGCGCTAAACCTCGGCTGACATCTTCATCACTCAGAGCGGGTGGGCGATTCGTGCCATAATCCACGCTGCCATCGAGTAACTTTCCTTTGCAGGCACCGCAGCCGCCGTTGCGACAACCGTAGGGAAAGGCATAACCCTGGCGCAGGGCTGCATCCAAAACAGACTCGTCAGATTCCACGTCAAAACGGCGGCCGCTGGGCATAATGTGAACGGTAAAAGTCATGAACATTCCAAAATAGGTTAATAAAGGTCAGCGATTATGCGGGAAAGGCGAGGTGTAAACCACTGATGAAATCTGTGTTTATTGTAGGCTGTGGCGATATTGGCAAACGTATTGCAGGCTTGTGCGGCGAAAAAAATGTCACTGTTAGGGGATTGGTGCGCAGTGTGGAAAGCACCAAGCATTTGCAACAGGTGGGTATCGAATCTGTACGGGTTGATCTTGCGCAAACAGATGGTCTGGCTTCTCTACCGACCACAGCGGTCACGGTATTTTATCTGGCCCCACCGCCTGGAGAGGGGGAAAGTGACCCATTGATTCGATGTTTTCTGGCTGCTATTTCAACACATGCGCTGCCGGAAAAACTGGTGTTGCTCAGTACCACGGCGGTTTATGGTGATTGCCAGGGTGAGTGGATCAACGAAACCCGCCCGGTTAATCCGCAGACGGCTCGCGGGCGACGACGGCTGGATGCCGAGCAGGCTGTGCAGGAATGGTCGCGCAGTACCGGTGTCCCGGTTGTTGTATTGCGTGTCGGTGGTATTTATGGCTCTGGTCGTTTACCTATTGAGCGTATCGAAAAAGGTCTGCCAATTTTGCATGAAGCAGAATCTCCCTATACCAATCGCATTCACCAGGATGATCTTGCGCAGGTTTGTATCGTGGCGGCCGAGCGTGGAAAACCGGGTGAAGTGTACAATGTGTCCGATGGGCAACCGGGCACCATGTCGCGATATTTCAAAGATATTGCACAGGCTTACCATTTGCCTATGCCACCGGAAATAAGTCTGGAAGAGGCACAACAGGTGATGAGTGCGGGTATGTTGTCTTACCTTAAGGAATCGCGACGGTTGGACAATTGTAAAATGGTGGAAGAATTGGGAGTGGTATTGCGGCATGTAAATCTGGAAATGGGGCTGGTTAAAAAATAAAAATGGGGGCTGTTGCATTGGCCAAGTCGTGCCAGTCGATTTACAATGGACCCCATGACTCTTAATGCCACATCCGCCATGAACGTCGCCCAGGTGCTCACCGAGGCACTGCCTTATATTCAACGCTTCGCTGGCAAAACCATTGTCATCAAATACGGTGGCAATGCCATGGTGGATGATAACCTGAAAAACAGCTTTGCACGCGATATCGTGTTAATGAAAACCGTGGGCATCAACCCTGTGGTGGTGCATGGGGGTGGACCACAAATCGGTAAGTTGCTGGAACGCATTGGCAAGGAATCCACCTTTGTGCAGGGTATGCGGGTCACCGACAGCGAAACCATGGATGTTGTGGAGATGGTGCTGGGTGGTTTGGTGAACAAGGAAATTGTCAATCTCATCAATCAAAAGGGCGGTAATGCGGTGGGTCTCACTGGTAAGGATGGTGATATGATCCGCGCGCACAAACTCACGTTTGAAAAAACGGCCCCGGAGATGAATGCCTCGGAGATTGTCGATATCGGCCATGTGGGTGAAGTCACCAGTATTGATCCTGCTGTGGTGGATATGTTGGTGAGTGGTGATTTTATTCCGGTGATCGCGCCCATTGGTGTGGGTATGGATGGTCAGTCCTACAATATCAACGCTGATCTGGTGGCAGGTAAATTGGCGGAAACCCTGCATGCGGAAAAACTGATGTTACTCACCAACACCGCCGGGTTGCTGGATAAAGAGGGCGAATTGCTCACCGGTCTGGGTGCGGATCGAGTCAGTGAACTCATTGCTGATGGGACTATTTACGGTGGTATGCTGCCGAAAATTCGTTGCGCACTGGAAGCCGTACAAGCTGGCGTCGGCACCGCACACATTATTGATGGCCGAGTGCAACATGCGGTGATGCTGGAAATTTTTACTGATGAAGGGGTGGGTACTCTGATTCGGTCAAGAAGTTCATGAATCATAATTGCCTCGGTTTTGACAATACGATTAGCAATTTTTGTGGGTTTTTGTTGTGTGTTTGTGTTACCCGGTTGCGGTGCTTTGCTTGACTATTTGGCTGCAAGTGAAATGACCGACAGTCAGTTTTATGACAAAATATGTTTGTAAAGATGGTGAGTTATCGCCTCCAACGGCTCCATCCAGGCAAGGTTGTAACAATAATAAATCATCGCAGGAAAATGACGAAGATTTCCAGCGATACAAAATTAAACGCGATATTTATCTAAAACACGACTAAGTAACTTTCTGTTGCATGTCGTACACTGAGGCATTTATTAGTGACCGAAAAGTCCATATCAAGTCGTGCCCAGCAAATCCTTGAGGCATTGGCATGCCAGCTTGAAAACAATCCTGGTCAACGCATCACGACCGCAGCCCTGGCAAAAGAAGTGGGTGTGTCGGAAGCGGCGCTGTATCGTCACTTCCCCAGCAAAGCACGCATGTTTGAGGCATTGATCGAATTTATTGAAGATACTATTTTCAGTTTGGTCAATCGTATTCTCGAAGAGCACAGCAATGCTCATGATCGATGCCAGCAATTGCTGACTGTACTATTGGGCTTTTCCGCAAAAAATCCCGGTCTGTCACGCATTTTGGTGGGTGATGCACTCACGGGTGAACACGACCGGTTGCGGGTGCGCATTACCCAGTTTTATGATCGACTGGAAACTCAGCTTAAACAAATTCTGCGCGAAGCGGAAAGCAAAAACGAATTGCCAGTGGGACATCCTTCTACGGCCATTGCTAATTTATTGTTGGCCACAGCAGAAGGACGCATGAATCAATTTGTGCGCAGTGGTTTTCAACAATCACCATTGGAACGTTGGGAACAGCAATGGGCCTTGTTATCAGTCAGTCTGTTCCCCACTAACATCTGATTCTTTCATAAAACAACGTGGACTGGTTTACCCAATCACTGTTGTTGCTGATTTCACTGGTGGCCAATATTTTTTCCGCCTTTGCGGGTGGCGGTGCGGGTCTATTGCAATTTCCAGTGCTGATTTTTTTGGGTCTGCCTTTTGGTGTGGCATTGGCTACTCATAAAGTCGCCAGTGTGGCATTGGGCGTTGGTGCCACTATTCGTAATTTGCGCGAAGGCAGCCTGCAACGCCGGTTGACAGTGTTTATTGTCAGCTTTGGGATTCCTGGCGTGGTGATTGGTGCCAGTGTTATTTTGTTTGTACCTGATCGTAATGCGGAAATTGCGTTGGGCCTGCTGACGGTGGGGCTGGGTTTGTATTCCGTTTTCAAGCCCGAACTGGGACAGTCTGTTACTCAGACAACACAATCTTTTGGGCATTATCTGTTGGGTGGTGTCGTGCTGTTTTGTATCGGCATTCTCAATGGTTCGCTGACTTCCGGCACGGGATTATTTGTCACTCTGTGGCTGGTACGCTGGTTCGGGCTAGATTACAAAACCGCTGTTGCGCACACGCTGGTATTGGTGGGGTTGTTCTGGAATGGTAGTGGCGCGATCACCTTGGGGTTTATTGGTGAAATTCGTTGGGATTGGTTACCCGCGCTATTACTGGGTTCGCTGATCGGAGGTTATATTGGCGCACATTTGGCCATTACCCGTGGCAACCGCTGGATCAAACGGGTATTTGAGGTAATTACACTCGTTGTAGGATTTAAATTGATTGTGGGCTGAATAATTGTGGGCTTAGCATTGCTCCCCGAACACTGGCCCCACGTTTTTCCTGCACAAAAACAAAACGGCTAACATAAAATGTTAGCCGTTTTGGAGTCAGGCTATAGTAACTACAGCGCTATTTTTTCAGGCTGTTAAAAAGAATACACTAGAGTCACGGCTGTTTCGGTATCTGTTTTTTCAACACCAACGGGCACATCCGAAGTATTTTTGATGGTGTAAGTGATCTTTGTTGCCAGGCTACCATTAATCTGTGCTGTTAATGCAGTCACTGATTTTGTGACGGTAGTATCTTCGCCCGCATCCACACTTAAATCTGTCGTGAACGTGCTGGTATCGCTGACTTTCCAGGCCAGTTTTGCTGCACCACGCAGGGTGAATTCATCTTCGTTACCACCTGTGCTCAGTTTGCTTTGTCGCGCACCAGGACCGATTTCCAGATCCAGGGCCAAGGCGGCCTTATCGATTACCCGGCGACCATAACCCAGTGCTTCACTGACACGATAATCGTAACCACTAAAACGGGCATTTTCATAGTTAATCATGACAAAGAAATAATTATGTTCGCCAAATTTGTAATCACTTTGGCCGTTGACAACATAACGCTCTGCGGTGGTATCGCCTCCATTGGAGGTGTTAAGTGACTCAAGAGAAACAGTATGCCGCCATTTTTCGCGTTCCGTCACTGCCTTGGCTTTGGCATTGATGGTTTCCGTTTCGGTGTTACCGGTGGTGGTGACGATGCCCAGTTCCACATCACCCTTCCAACTGCCATCAGCAACTTGTGGATCTGCTGCATTTCCTGTCGAAACCGCCGCCAGTAAAAACAACGATACTGACCCGGATAACATATGCCGATTATTCATAACCCTTTTTCTCCTGTAAAAATGAACAATGCTATTAAAAAAATAACTAATTATTACAAATGTGAATTTGCCGTTTTTAAAATCATATCAAGTGCCATATTGTGTTCGGTATGACTCAATAGCCTTCAATGCTTCTGTCTGATTGCCTTTTTCATTCAGAAACTCGGCGAGTTCTTGTAGTCGGACAATGCTGGTAACGTGTAAGTCATAATCTTGTTCCACTTCCTGGATGGCCGACGTTTCACCCTGGCCGCGCTCCTGACGATCCAGCGCAATGATCACGCCCGCAGGGATAGCACCCGCAGCGCGGATGATATCCACAGATTCACGTACCGAAGTACCCGCTGAGATCACATCATCAATGATCAACACCCGGCCTTTTAATGGTGCGCCCACAATCACACCACCTTCGCCATGGTCTTTTGCTTCTTTGCGATTAAAACAGTAGGGCACATCCCGGTCATGTTTATCAGCCAGTGCAATGGCTAGGCTGGCGGCCAACGGAATACCTTTATAGGCGGGGCCGTAAATCATCTCAAACTCGATGCCTGAGTTAATGATGGCCTGCGCATAATAACGCCCCAACCGGGCTAGGCTTGCTCCTGTATCAAACAAGCCGCTGTTAAAAAAATAGGGGCTGATGCGTCCTGATTTGAGGGTGAATTCACCAAAGCGTAATACGCCAACATCGATGGCAAAATCGAGAAATTCCTGTTGGTAAGTTTGCATGTAACAACTCCGGATAAAATTCAAAGGGCAAAATTATACCCTATATTCCACCCATACCGACAAGCCTGCGGTTATAATACCCGGATTCTGCAAGCACTTGCAGGATTTGGGTATTATGCAAAACACACAGTCGGAGCTTGTATGAGGATTATTACTGCCAACGTTAATGGTATTCGTGCCGCTGAAAAAAAGGGTTTTTTTACTTGGCTAAAAAAACAAGATGCGGATGTGGTTTGCATACAGGAAACCAAGGCGCAGGAATACCAGCTGGAAGCCGATGACTTTTATCCGGCTGGGTATCATTGTTATTATTTTGACGCTGAAAAAAAAGGCTATAGCGGCGTTGCCATTTATTCGCGACAAGAACCAGATCGTATTATCCGCGGCCTGGGCGAAGGTTTTGAAGACATGGATGCCGAAGGGCGCTTTATTCAGGCAGACTTTACCCGGGAAGATGGCAGTAAGCTCAGCGTTGTTTCATTATATTTGCCATCCGGTTCATCCAAAGAGGAACGTCAGCAAATCAAGCTCAGTTTTATGGACCGTTTTACGGACAGGCTCAAGGCCATGCGCCGTCAACGTCGTGAATTTGTATTGTGTGGTGACTGGAATATCGTACATAAAGAAATTGATATCAAAAACTGGAAAAGCAATCAAAAAAATTCCGGTTGTTTGCCAGAAGAACGCGCATGGCTTGATAAGCTTTTTGGCCCCATGAAGTTTGTCGATGCCTTTCGTGTAGCTAATCAGGAAGCTGGGCAATATACATGGTGGTCCAATCGGGGGCAGGCCTGGGCAAATAATGTTGGCTGGCGGATTGATTATCAGGTTGTCACACCAGCACTACGCGATACGATTAAAGATGCAAGTATTTATAAGGATGAACGATTTTCGGACCATGCGCCGCTTACTATTGATTATGCCTGATGGGTGAATATAAGGGCTAAAAACATTTGTTTTAAGAATCACCGGGTATTTAACGCAGAGGTCGCAGAGGCGCAAAGGTCACAGAGAAAAACACTAAAAACTTTGCGGCCTCTGTGTTTATAACACACCACTTATCAGTACCATGCAACATAACCTCCCAATACGCTGGAACGATTGTCCGAGAGCTTCTGATGTTGCGCAGGCTTCAGTCAGACTGCGTGTAACATCAGTGAATAATGAAAATTCAATATAAAGGTGTAGAGGATGAAAAGGGCGAGAGGGTAAGGAGAGAAAGATATAAAAAATCCTCAAATGTTGTAGATTTTTGCGCCTTTGCGTTAAAAACTTACCTGATTACCCATGAAGCTCAGCCATAAAGTAGAAAATCTAACATCAATAAATTCAACTAGTTATAAATAAATTTTCGAATACTTAACTTCATTATGACGAAAAACCCTCAATATGCGCCCTATTTCCACAATACTTTGCAACTCTGTCGAGGGAGATTTACGTATTTATTGAGGTTACGAGGTTACGCTGAGCTTAGGTTGGCTGCGTTTCATGGGTAATCAGGAAAACTTATTGATTCGTAGCCAAACAGGCAATGTTCACCGTCTATGAAAGGTCAACAATTTGTCCATCAATAAATCCAGGCTTGGGTTTTGAGATATAGTAGCCCTGACCCAGTTCCACGCCCAGTTCCAGCAAAACTTCAATGATGTGGGCATTTTCCACAAACTCGGCAACACATGGAATCTGTAACCCTTTTGCCAAATCCACAATGGCTTTGACAAATAAACGATCATCGCTATCCATATGAAGATTTCGTACAAAGCTGCCATCAATTTTTATATAGTCCACGGGCAAGTTTCTTAAATAGTGAAATGATGAAAAACCGATGCCAAAATCGTCTAATGCAAATTTGCAACCAATCTCCCGCAATGCGTCAATAAATTCGCGTGCCCTGGAGAGGTTTTCGACAGCTTCGGTTTCTGTTACTTCAAACATCAGACTTTGAGGGTCGGCACCATAAGTCTGAATTGCTTCCTGGATGTATTCCAGCATACTGACATTACCGAAATGCCTACCTGACAAGTTGATTGCCAAACTGATGGGCTTGTGTTTCTTGATACTGTCTGCTTGCGTTTTTATTGCTTCATTTACCACCCATCGATCAATCTCGCGAATGAGCCCAAAACGTTCTGCCGTTTCAATAAAGGCGCTGGGTGTAATCATTTCACCATCTTCACCTCGCATGCGTAATAAGGCTTCGTAATGTGTGATAAGTCCTGAAGATACTTCCACTACTGGCTGATAATAAAGCTCAAAGCGCTTGTCCTTTAATGCCCAACGAATACGTTCTTCCCAATGAATTTTTGCCTGCATATTCCACAGTTCCATATCATCGTCACTAAAGACATGTACTTGACCGCGGCCTTTCCGTTTTGCGGTGTACATTGCAGCATCGGCTTTCGCTAATAAATCACTGGGGACCGCACTTTGTGATGGAAACAGAGCAATGCCAATGCTCGCACTAACGGGAACAATTTTCCCACTATGCTCCAGGTTCTCTTGCGCTAATGCACCTAATAGCGCCATACCGACGGTATACGCTTCTTCATAACTGCATTTGGGAATAACCACTCCAAATTCATCACCACCAAGACGCCCGAGAATATCCGTGCGTCGCAATACCTGGGACAGTTTGCGTGATACATCCAGTAAATATTCATCACCGTATTGATGCCCATAAGTGTCATTTACATATTTAAATTGATCGAGATCAATAAATAATACGGCTCCTTGCTGCTGATAGCGTTGAGAATAAGAGGTGGCTCGTTCAAGTTCTTTTTGAAAGCGACGGCGATTGATCAGCCCGGTTAATGAATCATGTTCAGCTAAATAAACAATGCGATCTTCTGCCGTTTTTTGTTCGGTAATATCCAGAATCAGGCCACGCATAATAGGTTTATTTTCTTCATCCAGCTCGACACTATTGATTGCCCGTACCCACAAGTCATGTCCTTGGCGATGTGTCATGCGAAAATCAACGGTAAATGATTCGCCTTTTTTTGTATGCACCGCAATCGTTTCTTCCAGCCAAGTTTTATCTGTGGGAAAAACATGACTTGCCCAAAAGTCTGCCTTTAACCAGTCTGATACAGGATAACCCATGAGGTTTTGTGCCTCTCGACTGACAAAAGTAAATTGATATCCGGGTGGGCGAGCTTCCATTACCACTGCATCGATACCATCCAGCAATGCTTGCATGAAGCGGGTTTCACGCTCCAGAGCATCATGTTCTTTTGTTAATGCTACCCTGGTTTCACTGAGATGTTGGGCAAGGTGATTAAATGTAGCTGCCAGTTCTCCCACCCCGCTTTTGCTGTTGGATACAATTCGGTAATCCAGTTGATCCTGAGATAGGGCTTTTGCACCTTCTTCCAGTTGGCGTAGGTTTCGTGTGAAATATAAAGCAATTAATAATG
Source organism: Gammaproteobacteria bacterium (assembly GCA_021647705.1). Classification (GTDB taxonomy): domain Bacteria; phylum Pseudomonadota; class Gammaproteobacteria; order SZUA-152; family SZUA-152; genus SZUA-152. Next base: position 49,789 of record JAKIUF010000003.1, read on the forward strand.
TTGCTGACAGAGTGATTGCTACGCCTAACAGAGCGGTCAATAAATTTTGGAATCGTGTTTTTTGAATTAATATCTTTGCTGCGGAGAGTGAATAGCCAAGCCGTAAACGGCCTAATATTTTTCCTTCAAAGCGTAGTGGCATTTCAACATCAAATACACCATCCAATAACGCGGACTGGTAGTTTGTATCTGTACTTTTGTTGACCGGCAGTATGCCTAATTGTGCAATAACATGGCCTTGTTGACTTTTGACTTCTGCATAAACCAGTTTGTCAAATTCTGAAAATTGATTGAATACATCTTGTAAAACGGCGGTGTCATTATAAACAAGGCCAGGTACGAGTGCCTTTGATAATAGGTGGCTTTCTGACTGCAGCATGTCTTCATACATTTCTATGTGGCTGTCTGTTGTTAGTTTGCTGCTATTCCAAACTAACAGAAACAACATCAGCATTTGCAGTGCTACAATCAGTAGAATCAGTCGGGTTGATAATCTTATGCGCATTTTTTTATTTGCTCACAGTCAACCAACGAAAAATGTCCCAATATAAGGATAGCGGACTCTTTGGCTAAAACCTTAAGCGGGCTAAAATAAGTTTGCTTGTTGGGCGTCCGCTGCCGTTTATTGGTAGTCGTACATAACCACAGGTTACGGATCGATGGGTGTTATTGCGTAAAGAATTTTTGTCGGAAGTTGACCGTCATGGACTGGGAGCTGCCTTCGGGAAGAATTTTCAGCGTGAAGTTCAGCATTTCTTCATGGGCCACATGAAATTCGCTTAAATAATAAATGGCATTATTTTTGTTCACTTCACGCACCTTTAAGGTGCGGAGCTGTCCCGTAAGATTGCTTGCACTGATGGTAATGTCTGCGCGTACGGGTTTGTTACCCGAGTCAGTTTTTTTAAGCACCGAAATATTGACCATTCCGCGATTTTTGCTGCGCACAATGTTGTATGTGGCAGCCATTTTAGGCTGTAATGTATCGGTATTAAATGCATTGTAGTGTACGGTATAGTCACCAAAGACCTGTGGCTCACCAGCTTGGCTGAGGCCGCACATCAAAAGAAAAATGCCGGTTATGTACAGGTTTTTGAAAAAATGGTTTTGGTACGTCTTATTTTTATCCACGATGACTTCCCCACTGCATTGATAGCTAACAAGCTTGATTCAACCATCGTGAATAATCTCATCAATGTCAACCATGTTTTTTTCTCAGGAATAAAATGTATCCTGTTTTCTTAAGTTTTTTTATCGGTATATAGGCTAATTCAATCATGTATGCATGATTTTGGTCCGTTGATGTTTCATTTTCGTCACTGCTGGAGCCTCAGTCATTTTTTTGGTTTTACAGGGCTGAATAAACGTCAGGCCGCTATGCGCGGCCTGGGATGAGGAAGTTAATATACCTTACAAAAATAGAGGTTATATATAAAAAGAAAATTATGAGGCAGCAACAGCCTTTTGATTGCTCGCTTGTAATGGGGACAATGGTGTATTCACGGCTTCAAGCACGTCGTTAATGGTATCCAGCTGGCTCATCAATTCTTCGCTCTGGTTTTCCAAATCGGTAATATTATCAGTGAGTTTTTCACGGGAGTTTTTAATTTTCTGCAAGTTGGCCAGGCGTTTTTCCAGTTGAATTTTACGTTCTTTAATACGTGCTGCCAGAGGGCGCATTACACTGCCGGCCCAATCTTCGGCATCCTGGTTGGCACGGAAGAAAATATTCCGTGCGTGGCTTACCAGCGAGACAATAAATTTTTTCACCACAAAGCTTTGCTCGGTCATAACCGTCATGGAGCTGTCTCTGAAATCAGCGGCTTTTTTATAGAGTTGATCCAGTTCTCGGCTGTAGCGTGCGGTGGTAAACAGTGTGGGGTTAAGGTCAGTGAAACCATGCTCATCGCGGAAACGGTCATAAATTGATTGCACAATCCCGTTGGATTTTTCGACCTGATAATTCACTTGGGTCATATTATCCCGTGTGCCCTCAAAAAAATGTTTCATATTATTTTTCAGGCCATGGGTAGTCCAGCTGTCTACCATGTCGGTGCGTGTTTTTGTGATCAACTTATCCATGGAATCTAGCCCCAGGGCTTCGATCAGTGATACCAGTTGCCGTTTCAGCACATGACGGCTGGTTTGAAAATTTTCCACGTCTTTCTGGTAAATACTCTGTTCGGTCCGCAGTTTTTGCATGGTTTCCATGAGGACATCCGCGCTTTTCCCTGACAGGGAGCGTAGCTCATCCAGTTGTTGTTGCACGGCTTCATGGCGCTCCACTAATACCCCTCGGGTGATTTCTACCATGGAGCCAATGCGTGAGACGATGTTTTCGCGTACCAGGTATTGTTTTGCGGGTAGCACGTCGTCTGAAAGTGTGGCTTCCAAAGCCAGCAAGCCACTTTTTTTCAGTAGTTCTTCATTGTTTTTAACGCGTGCCAGCAAACCTTTTTGTGCGGACACAGGATAGATTGTGCTGGCTTCAATATTGAGCATTTTTGCGGTTTTGTCCACTTGCTCCTGAATATTGGCATTAATGGTGGCTTCATCTTGTAGCTCATCCCAGAGGGTATCAATTTTGTTCAGCACGACGATAAGCCCGCCGTTTTCTTTGTTTTCACGAAATGCCTGGGCGTGTTGACGCCAGATTTCCATATCTGTCTTGGTGGCACCGGTATCAGCAGCAAGCACAAAAATTACGGCTTGTGCATTGGGCAGCATATCCATCGTCAGTTCTGGTTCGGAACCCATGGCATTTAATCCCGGGGTATCCAGAATCACCAAGCCCTGTTTGAGCAGGGGATGAGGGAAGCTGATCATGACATGACGCCACATAGGAATTTCAACGCTGACCGGGGGGATTTCACACTGTTCAAATTCTTCTGTGCTATACAGCTCTAACTGAATCGCACTTTCTACAGGCACGGACTTGGTTTTTATGATTTCCTTGAAGGCTTCCACCATATGTTCTGGTGAGTCCACATCCAGGTCAGTGTTGATCCAGTTATTGGCGTCTTGTTTATATTCGCTGATGCTGGTGTCTTCGAGACGGGTTTCGATGGGCAGCATACGAATATAGGGTTTTTCTGCTTTGGCATCGTAAAACAATTCGGTGGGGCACATGGTGGTGCGCCCAGCAGAAGAAGGCAGCAGACGACGTTGATAATTGGCAAAAAAGATCGAGTTGATCAATTCGGTTTTGCCCCGCGAAAATTCCGCCGCAAAACCAATGGTAATGTGGTCTGAGTCCAGCGCATCAAGAATTTCATACATGCGCAAATCATCTTCCGGGGTGCTCATATCGTGTTCCGATAGCCACTCCCGGTAGGCCTTTATGTGGCTGATAATGTCTTCTTTCCAGCGACTATAGGCTTCTAATTGTTCTGTAAACTGGTCTTTTGCCATCCCGTTGTTACCCAAATTGACTTATTTAAAGTCCGCGCAGGGCCGAAAATACCGTACACGGCTGACATCTTGCTATCAATTAACGGCCAAAGATTCGGGAAGTTTAGTCCAGGTGGTTGATGAAAAACGAGAATTTCCCGTGTTCCGACCAGTGGCTCAAAATACCGCGCAAACGGTTATTTTTTGTCGATTTTTCGAAATGTTGATGTGGAATGCAAGGGTATGTGGAAGGTGTGGCCCAGGGGTTAGATAATACTTTCAGCCGAAGGCCAGGCCTCGACCAAGATCTCTAATCGGTGCTACCAGCAAAATGGTCAGTAACTGAATAACAATCATCGCCACAATCGGTGACAAATCAAAACCGTGGATTGGAGGCAGGATACGTCGAGCTCGCCCCAGTATGGGTTCGTTGAGGCTATACAGCAAAGCCACAGCGGGATTATGGCCACCCGGACTTACCCAGCTGAGCACTACCTGGATCAAAATAGTGAAAAAATAGATTTGAAATAACAGCGACAGCAATTCTGCCACGGCCAGTATGATCAGACCAATTGGCTGAAAACTGACGCCGCTGATCAGTCCTATCGCTAGCAATTCCAGAATCTGCAAAATCAATAATAGTAGCAGCGAGGCTATATCAATACCGCCCAGGCTGGGGATCACTCGTCGTAATGGCACCAACGGTGGATTGGTCACTTTCACTAAAAACTGAGAGATAGGGTTATAAAAATCAGCGCGCACTACCGCCAGCAAAAAACGCAGCAGTACCGCACCCATGTACAGCCCAAATAAGGTCTGCACCAAAAATACCCCGGCATTACCGGCGTAAGAGCCTCCCATCATATTTCCCTCACTATTTTGTTTTGCCCAACGATTTAGCCAGCTCCCGGGAGCGATCAGATGCGGCTTTGAGCACCTGGGCCATCAAGCCGTCGATATCCTGTTCTGCCATTACCCGCAGACCTTGTTCTGTGGTACCGCCGGGCGAGGTCACTCGTTCACGCAGAGCACCCACAGCTTCACTGCTTTCCAGTGCCATCTTGGCGGCACCCAATGCGGTCTGCAAGGTGAGCAGGTGCGCAGTTTCTGTGGAAAGTCCCAGCTGGGTGCCCGCAGTTTCCATGGCCTCCATGATGCGGAAAAAGTAGGCTGGACCGCTGCCGGATAAGGCGGTGACGGCATCCATTTGATCCTCTTTTTCCACCCAGAGTGCCAGTCCCACGGCACGCAAAATGGATTCGGCCAGATCCCGTTGTGTGTCATTGACCTGTGCATTAGCGAACAAGCCTGTGGCTCCGGTTTGCAACAATGCCGGGGTGTTGGGCATGGCACGCACCACAGCAATTTCGCTACCCGTTTCACCACCCAGCCAGCGGTTAAGGTCGGCGCTACGAATGCCCGCAGCAATGGTGATTACCAATGGCTGGTATTTCTGGACGGCAGGTGCCAGTGCTTCGGCCACTGACTGTAGCATCTGGGGTTTGACCGCCAGCACCAATACGTCTGCATCGACGGTGGCTGTCACATTATCCGCTTCAGTATTCACGCCAAAATGGCGGGCGAGAGAATCGCGGGTGCCGACGGCGGGGTCGGCTACGGTAATTTGCTTTGCGGGCAGTTTGTCTGCCAGTAGACCGCCGATGAGACTGGCTGCCATATTGCCGCCGCCGATAAATGTCAGTTTGATTTGTTTCATAATGGTAATGGTTCACCAGATGACGAATAAAAACAAGTTAATCCACAGTTGCTTGTGCCGCACGCGGGCCAAAAATACCGGTGCCAATGCGCACGATGGTCGCGCCTTCGGCGATTGCAGCCTCAAGATCTGCGGACATGCCCATGGACAGCGTATCCCATTCCGCCTCTGCCATTTCTGGAGCCTGTGAAAGGCTCAGCGAATGAAAGGCCTTACGCACGATAGCAAAGGCTGCCCGTTGTGCAGCCATGTTTCTGCTGGCGGCTGGAATGGCCATTAAGCCGCGTAAACGCAAATTCGGTAATGCGGCCACTTGCGAGGCTAGCGCCGGGAGTGCGTCGAGACTGACCCCGGATTTGCTGGTTTCACCGCTGACATTTATCTGTAAGCACACGTTTAGTGGCGGTAAACTGGTGGGGCGCTGATTATTAAGTCGCTGGGCAATTTTTATGCGGTCCACACTGTGTACCCACTGAAATAACTGTGCAATGGCCTGGGTTTTGTTGGACTGGATCGGCCCGATGAAGTGCCATTGCGCATTCAGTTCGGCCAATTGTGTTATTTTGTCTGCGGCCTCCTGTAAATAATTTTCACCAAAGGCGCTGCCAATTCCTGGTAGGGCTAGTGCCGTCAGCTCTGCCAGTTTATGTGCTGGTTGGGTTTTGCTCACCGGTAAAATCTGTACGGAGCCTGGCTCACGTTTGTACGTTTTTTCGGCAAGACGCACCCGTGCCACCAGCTTGTGCAAGCGTTGCTCGATGTCTGTCTTGCCGCAGAGGTGATTCTCAGGCATGGTCAATTTGCTTTAGGTTGCGGTATCGTTTTGCGGTATTTTATGCGACACGCATCAACGTGCCGGAATATCAAGAATTCTACACTAACGGTCGTTATGAATTGCGATAGAGTGTGGTGTTATTAATCACCGACAATAAATATTCAATAAACCTCGTTTAAAAATAAACAGTAATGTACTGCGGGAGCCCCGATGGATATCTCTGAACTGCTGGCCTTCAGCGTCAAAAACAACGCCTCTGATTTACATCTCTCTGCTGGAGAGCCGCCGATGATTCGTGTCGATGGTGAAATTCGCCGTATTAATGTTCCCCCTATGGACCACAAAACGGTGCATGCGTTGATTTATGACATTATGAATGACCGTCAGCGCAAAGATTATGAAGAATTTCTTGAGGTGGATTTTTCATTTGAAATTCCTGATCTGGCGCGTTTTCGTGTTAATGCTTTTAATCACCAGCGTGGCGCAGGCGCAGTATTTCGTACGATCCCCAGCACTATCCTTAATTTTGAACAATTGGGTTGCCCGGCCATTTTTGCGGATATTGCCGAAACTCCGCGTGGTCTGGTGTTGGTTACGGGCCCAACCGGCTCGGGTAAGTCCACAACCCTGGCGGCCATGGTTGATTACAAAAACGATACCGACCACGGTCACATTCTTACCATCGAAGATCCGATTGAGTTTGTGCATAAATCCAAAAAATCGCTGATTAATCAGCGTGAGGTACATCGTCATACTCTGGGTTTCAATGAGGCATTGCGTTCGGCATTGCGTGAAGATCCCGACGTGATTCTGGTGGGCGAAATGCGTGACCCGGAAACCATCCGCTTGGCGTTGACTGCCGCAGAAACAGGTCACTTAGTGTTCGGCACGCTGCATACCAGCTCTGCTGCTAAGACCATTGACCGTATTATCGATGTATTTCCTGCCGCAGAAAAAGAAATGGTACGTTCCATGTTATCGGAATCACTACGTGCAGTTATTTCGCAGACACTGATGAAAAAAGTGGGTGGTGGGCGTATTGCCGCACACGAAATTATGATCGCCAATCCGGCTATTCGTAACTTGATTCGTGAAGCCAAAGTGGCACAAATGTATTCCGCGATCCAGACCGGGCAAGGCAGTGGCATGAAAACACTTGACCAGGATTTGCAGTCATTGTTGAAAAAAGGCGTTATTACCAAGCAGGAGGCCGCCTCCAAGGCAATGAATAAAGATACCTTTATGTAATCCAAATCCTACAAGCGTGTGTATTGGCATAGCAGTAAGTTGTTGATCTGTATGGCAGGATGAAATTTTTTGCTCATTGCGATCATGTGGGTTGGAAATATAAATCGTCTATAGATCGGGAATGGTTATTAAATGTGCGGATCATTTTTTTATGCGCAGGCGTATAACTAGCGCAGACTTACTTTAGAGACAATCTTTATACTCATGACGGCAAAACCATTTAATGTTATTCAGGATTTTCAGTCCTTACTGAAAAGGATGATCCGCAAAGAAGCTTCTGACCTTTTTCTCACAGCGGAACTTCCGGCCAGTTTCAAGATCAACGGCGAAATATTGCCTATTTCTGATGCACCGCTGAATGCAGATCAGGTGCGTAAACTGGCACTTGCGCTGATGAATGAGTCGCAACAGCGTGAATTTGAACATACCCTGGAATGCAATTTTGCGATTGACCCACCCGGTACCGGGCGTTTTCGCGTCAATGTGTTTCAGCAGAAAAACCATGTGGGTATCGTGTTACGCCGTATCAAAACAGAAATACCGACCTTTGACGATTTACAGGTGCCAAATGCACTGGCTCATTTATCCATGGCCAAACGTGGTCTGATTATTATTGTTGGTGCCACGGGTACGGGTAAATCGAGTACCTTGGCGGCGATGATTGGCCAGCGTAACCGCAACAGCCATGACCACATTATTACCGTAGAAGATCCCATTGAATACATACATGAGCACGATGGTTGTATCATCACCCAACGGGAAGTAGGAGTTGATACCATCAGCTTCGAGGCCGCATTGCGTAACACCTTACGTCAGGCTCCTGATGTGATTTTGATTGGTGAAATACGCACTCGTGAAACCATGGAACACGCCATTGCCTTTGCCGAGACAGGGCATTTGTGTCTCACCACTTTGCATGCCAACAATGCCAATCAGGCGCTGGACCGTATTCTCAATTTTTTCCCCAAGGACCGGCGCGAGCAAACCTTGCTGGATTTATCGCTCAATCTACGCGCTATTGTTGGTCAACAGCTTATTCCCACTCCGGATAAGCAAGATCGGCGGGTTGCCGTCGAGATACTGATTAATACGCCATTAGTGTCTCAAATGATTCGCGAAGGTAATGTTACTGAGCTGAAAGATGTGATGAGCAAATCCAATCAACAAGGCATGAATACTTTTGATCAGGCGCTCTATGAACTCTACAAGACGGAGCAAATATCCTACGAGGCCGCCTTGCATCATGCCGATTCTGCCAACGAATTGCGGTTAATGATCAAACTGGGTCAGAAAGCGGGCATCAAAAAAATGAGCGATGCCATGAACGGTGTAACCTTGATGGATGTTCATGATCGCTGATTATTGCGTAACGGGAAACTGATAGTCTTACTGTGCCCACTAAACCCACTAAAATTTCATCCAGAAGCTTTATACCTATGTCATTTCAAATTTTTACTTACCGCTGTCTCTTAATGTTGAGTATCTCTATGTTAGCGCTTGTACTTACGGCCTGTGGCGGTGGAGGAGACAGTAACCTCGAAAATGGTGGCGGGGATGATGGTGTTGTTGGCCTGAGCCAGCATGGTTCTACCAATAGCCACAACGACAGCCGACGGGGTACAAATTGCATGGATTGTCACACCAGTGGGCCTGGTACCGGGGTTTTTGTTACTGCTGGCACGGCCATTGGGGCAACTGATGTAGAATATTACGCAGATTCGGCCCGCACAGATTTACGTGGAAGCCTTGAAGTTGATGCCTATGGAAATTTTTATACAGTAACTGCCATCGATATTCTTACGCCCGACACGAACGGGTTTAGCCAGGGAGCCTATGTCACTGTCGTCATGCCCGGTGGGACAACCCGAGATATGCCGGGTATCGTCAGCCACACTACAGCGGGCTGCAACGATTGCCATAGTGTTGCGGGGTCAAGATCACCCCTTTAAGTCTTTCGGGCTGTGCTTAACCCGGAAATACTGCCGCAGAATCAAACACCGGTCCGTCCACACAAACACGTTTCATGGCCGGGCCGTTTACCGTTTGCACTTCCACGGTGCAGCCGGCACACCCACCGACGGCGCAAGCCATAAACTCTTCCAGTGAAACCTGACAAGGCAGATGATATTCGCGTGCCAGCTGCGCAACAGCCTCCAGCATAGGATGTGGTCCGCAGGCAAATACAGCCACCTCCTTGCGTTGTTTTTCTGACAAGGCATCCAGCCAGTTACGCGCAAGATCAGTAACGTAACCTTCAAAACAACCGGGATAGCCCTGCTGACTGGCAAGACGTGAAGCAATCCCCCAGTCATCCATCAGTGGCATAGCGGCAATAACTTCACCAGGCACGCCGGGCACCATTATTTTCGATGGTTGGCTTTTAAACGGAAACGGTACTTCTGAGCCCATAATCACAAAGGGTTGATAGGCACCTTTCACCTCCCGCAGAGCATCGGCTAAAAACACCATGGGTGGCATACCTACGCCGCCGCCAATAAGTAGCGGTCGTGAATATTTCATCTGGGATACAAAGGGTTTGCCAATGGGGCCCATCACTGAAAGTGAGTCGCCTGTTTTACGTTGGGCCAGCAGACGGGTGCCATCACCCAGCACCTTGAACAAAATATCCACCCAGCCCGATTTGGCATTGACGCGCATCAGCGACAGTGGTCGGCGCATGGGCAGGGCCGGGTCACATTGAATATGCGCAAACTGGCCGGGTAGGGCATGGGCTGCCATTTCCGGCGCATGCAGGCGCAAAATAACCTGATCGCCTGCATGTTCCTGGCGTTCAAGAATGTTGGCATTTTCGATAAAAATGGTATCGCGGTGTGTCATGTGAGTTACGAGTTTCCAGGTTTAAGTTGCGAGGAAAGAAATCAGTTCCTGGTGTTAAATACGATGTGCCCGGCCAACAAAGTATGTGTCACCCGGCCTTTGAATTCCCAGCCGAGGAAGGGCGAATTATGTCCCTGACTGGCCATGCTTTCCGTGGTGAATTCCCAGTATTGCTCAGGATCAAAGATACACACATCGGCACAATCACCAATGGCAAGACTGCTGCTGGTGCCAACAATGTGTGCCGGATGATGAGTCAGGCAGGCAATGGCTTCGGACAAACTGAGTATGTTTTCGTCTACTAAACGTAGTGTTAATGGTAACAGGGTTTCCAGCGCACTGATGCCGGGAGCGCTGGAGGGAAACGGCGCAAGTTTGGCGTCGGTGTCATGGGGTTGATGGTCGGAACAGATAGCGCTGATGGTGCCACGTTTTAACGCAGCACGCAGGCCGTCGCGATCCCGCTGGGTACGCAAGGGCGGGCGTACATGGCACTGGCTGTCAAAATAACCAATGTCCATTTCTGTCAAAAACAGTTGATGTGCGGCCACATCTGCTGTCACGGGCAGGCCATCATATTGTGCGCGGGCAATCATTTTTGCCGCGCGTTCGCTGGACAATTGGCAGAAGTGAGCACGCACTCCGGTTTGCTCAACAAGTTGCAGTTCGCGTGCCACGGCAATGCTTTCTGCTATCTCGGGAATGCCTGGCAGTCCCAGGCGCACGCTCACTGCACCTTCATGCGCGCAGCCACCATCAGCCAGCGATGGATCTTCGGCATGCAAAAACACGGGCAAGTCCTGGCTTGCGGCGTATTCCATGGCGCGCCGCATTACCTGGGTGTTTTTTATTGCCGTGTGTGCATTGCTCACACCGACACAGCCTGCGGCCTTGAGTGCGCCCATTTCCGCTAGTTGCTTGCCATCCAGATTTTGCGTCAATGCGCCTAGCGATAGTACCCGGGCAAAACCGGCCTGTATTGAGCGATGCCGAATCAGGTCCACTACTGCTGGAGTATCGGCTACCGGGTCGGTATCCGGGGGACACACTAATGTGGTGATACCTGATTTTGCGGCGGCGCGTGTTTCACTGACGATGGTGGCTTTATATTCCTGACCGGGTTCACGCAAACAGGCACGCAGATCCACCAGCCCGGGACAAACAATCTGCCCATTTGCGTCGATGCTTTGCCCTGCCTCAAAGCCTGCGGGCGCATCGCCCAGTGCAACCACTTTACCGGCGGCAATATGAATGTTGGTGATTTGATCCAGCCCGTTTGCCGGATCAATAAGGCGGCCACCCAGAATGGAAATTTTCATTGGGCGGTTCCTTCACTTTCTTTATCCATGGGCGGTCGTCCCAGCACCATGGACATCACCGCCATGCGTACGGCAATGCCATTGCTGACTTGTTCGAGAATCACTGACCGTGGGCCGTCGGCGACTTCGGAGTCAATCTCTACGCCACGGTTAATGGGTCCGGGGTGCATAACCATCACATCGCTTTTAGCCACAGCCAGTTTTTCTTCTGTCAGGCCATAGTCCTGAAAATATTCCTGTTCGCTGGGTAACAGGGCACCCTGCATGCGTTCTTTTTGCAGGCGCAGCATGATCACTACATCTGCGTTGTGCAGACCTTCTTTCATGTCGTGATAAACATGCACACCCAGTCCTTCCACCTGAGCGGGAATCAGCGTTTTCGGTGCAATTACGCGCAGGTCAGAAATACCCAGTGTGGTGAGTGCATGAATCTGTGAACGGGCCACCCGCGAATGCATAATATCGCCGACGATGGCTACAGTGAGCGGCGCAAATTCGCCTTTGTGGCGACGAATGGTAAATATGTCCAGTAACGCCTGGGTGGGATGTGCGTGTTGGCCGTCCCCGGCATTGATGACGCTGATGTGCGGTGCTACATGTTGCGCAATCAAATGCGCGGCACCGCTGTCACCATGACGTACCACAAACATGTCGCACTGCATGGCTTCCAGGTTTTGCAGCATGTCCAGCAGGCTTTCGCCCTTCACGGTGGCTGAGGTGTTGATGTTGATCTTTAGTACGTCGGCTGACAGGCGTTTTGCGGCCAGCTCGAAAGTGGTCAGCGTCCGTGTGCTGGCCTCAAAAAACAGATTTACGATGGTTTTGCCGCGTAGCAAGGGTACTTTGCGTACTTGCGCATTGCGTGCCTGTTGGTCGTCAACGGTAATGAAAGACTCGGCGGTATCGAGGATATCCACAATTTGTTGACGCTTGAGACCTTCAATGGTCAACAGGTGGCGCAGGCGACCGTGTTCATCCAGTTGCAGGTTGCGTCGTTTCACGGTGTTTCCACCACTTCCAGTTGTAACGGTTCGGGCCCGGTGAGTTTGACATGTTCGTGTTCGCTAAGTTGGATATGCCTGCCCACCACATCGGCCTGAATGGGCAATTCACGGCCACTGCGTTCGCCCAGCACGGCCAGGGTAACTGTTGCCGGTCGGCCATAATCAAAAATTTCGTTGAGTGCAGCACGAATGGTGCGACCGGTGTGCAGGACATCGTCCACCAGAATAATGTGTGCATCGTCCACCGAGGTGGGCAGTTGCGAGGGTTTGACCTGCGGATTCATGCCGATGCGTGAAAAATCATCACGGTAAAACGAAATATCCAGTTGTGCCAGGGGTTGTTTGATGCCGAGTATTTGATGCAGGCGTTCTGCCACCCAGACACCGCCAGTGTGAATGCCAATCATCAGTGTATCTTCAATAGCGATATCGTGATCGAACTTATGACGCAGTTTTTCGGCGATTTGTGTGATGAGTTGTTGCATTGTTACCCTTTTTGTTCCCGCGCCTGTTGCGCCATTAACCAGGATTCCAGAATGATTTTTGCCGCGACCTTGTCGATATCGGCAGCCTGTATCTTGCGTGATTTACCTTTGAGTTCCCGCTCTGCGTCCAGTGAAGACAGACGTTCGTCCATAAAATGGGCGGGTAAATTGTACCGTCCGTGTAACTGATTCCCAAATCGCTGTGCCCGGTAACTCAATTCGTGAAAGCTGCCATCCATGTTCAACGGCAAACCCACCACCACTTCGTCTGGCTGCCATTGTTCGATGAGTTTGCTGATGGCATTCCAGTCCGGTTTGCCATCATTGGCACGCACGGTGAGCAGTGCCGATGCGGTGCCGGTGAGTTCTTGTCCCACGGCCACGCCGATGCGTTTCAGGCCGTAATCGAATCCCAATAAGGTGCGTACTTTTGCGCTGTCGGTATTCTTGATTATCACGTGGTTCACGCGTGTCCCACTGCGCCGGTCAGCTGGTGAATATCAATGCCGATCAATGCGGCGGCGGCTTCCCAGCGGTTGTCTATTTCAGTTTCGAATAATAACTTGCTGTCTGCCGGGCAATTCAGCCAGGCGTTGTCACAAATTTCCTCTTCCAGCTGGCCTGCTCCCCAGCCAGCAAACCCCAGCGCCACCAGACTTTGTTCCGGGCCGTGCCCTTCGGCCATGGCGGTGATGATGTCATTTGATGTTGTGAGAAAGATATTGTCGGTTATCGGTAGCGTCGCTTCCCACTGGCTGCCCGATTGATGCAAAACAAAACCACGATCCACATCTACCGGGCCGCCACGAAACACGGGTTTTTCTGATAGCGCCGTTTTGGGGGCTTTGTGTTTCATTTGCTCAATCAGCTCACCCACCGTCAAATCTACCGGCTGATTAATGACGATAGCCATAGCGCCATGCTGATTATGTTCACAGATATAAGCGACACTGTGGAAGAAATTGGGATCCAGCAATGTGGGCATTGCGATGAGAAACTGATTTTTCAGATAACCGGACTCGGCCATGTGTCTAGTATGAAGCTAAGCAACAGCAGTCACAAGTTTTTGTTGCGAGTCAGAGGGTGTTTTCCGGTTATTTTGCGGAAAATCGCTCACCGGCTTCAAATACCCAGGTGCGGGTAATCACCAGCTCGTCCACCTCTTTGCGAATATCTTCCGAGAAACGCGCAAAGGGTGCAGCCAGACGCACAATGCGTATAGCGCCGTCATCGAGAATTTTATGCCCCGATGACTGGCGGATTTTGATGGATTGAATGCTGCCATCCTTTTTGAGCGTTACCGCCATAATCAGGCTGCCGGAGAGCTTGTTACGCCGTGCCTCGTCGGGAAAGTTGATTCGGCCAATACGCTCCACTTTTGCACGCCAGGCTTCTTCGTAGCTGGCATATTTATATTCTTTGGTGCGCGCAGAAATATATTTGCGTTTGGGGCGATGGGCAAATACCCGCTGGGTCTGGTCGATCTCGGCGGATAAACGCGCAATTTCCTTGCTGCGCGAGAGCAATTGAGCAGCGGTGAGATGTTGCTCATGCTGTGGTGTGTTGAGACCTGCTGCCACTTTGCGCTCGGAATTAGCCGTGGTGAGTAATTCCTGCTGTTGTTGCTCGGACTGGGTGGCAATTTTTGTTTCCGGCACAAATTCCCGTACCTCGCCAGTCTCGCCCGTGGGCACCACAGGCACCTCCTGCGTGGATGGCCGTACTTTTTCTTCCGTATCGCCACCCCCTTCCTGATTAGCCTGGGCAAGAAAGTCGGCGTCTTCGATTTCTTTGTCACTACGACTTTGCACCAGGGTCACTTCCAGTCCGAGTAATTTTTGCGGCGGTTGAGTGCGGTCTTCACCGCTGAAACTAATGCCAAGAATGATCAGGCTGTGTAGCACGATGGCAAAAAAGACGGTCAAACTGAGGCGGTCTCCAGTGCTGATTGTGGGGCGCATAGGAGGCCGGACGGGCGGGTGTGTTTGTGTTGCCTGGGCAGTAGCCATGATTACGGGATCGAGTGTCGTTGCATAGAATCGGTTGATTATACTGGATTGCCGCCAGATGGTGCGCTATTCAACCGCGCCAGCACGGTGCGGGTCAACAGCCCGCTGACAATTCCCAGCACGGTGGCCAGTGTCATCAACAGAGGATACAGGGTTAACAAGCCGGAATGCGGCACAAAAACCGCGTAGGCTACCCAGAATTGCCCGCTCATATGCGCTAATGCAGCCGCCACTCCGTAGCCCATTGGTCCTACGGCCCAGCCTGGAAGCGCACGGGATACGGCAAATAGCAGACCCAGCACAGCGACGCTGGCCAGAGCACCGGCAGCCGACAGAAAAAACGTGGGTGATAAAAAAGTGCCAATTAAAATACTGCCCACCAACACACGCAGTAGCGACACCCAGGCCGCCATCCGCCAGCCGTAACGACACAACACTACCAGCGTCACCACGTTGGCCAGTCCTGGTTTGATGCCGGGAAGGGGACTGGGCAAGGCGCTTTCGGCGATGTGAATAGTGATCGCCAGTGCAGCAAAACCGGCGATGAGGTAGTCGTCGCGGGTGGTTTGGAGGGTACGGGTCATGATTTTATGTCACTGATGTTACGCAGGTCTCAAATGTGAATTAAGCACTAAAAACATCTGTTTTTAAGAATCACCGGGTATTTAACGCAGAGGCGCAAAGGACGCAGAGAAAAACACTAAAAACGTTGCGCCCTCTGTGTTTATAACACACCATTTGTCAGTATCACGAGAATATAACCTCTCAATAGACTGGAGCGATTGTCCGATTGAATTCACCGTATGGGTGATATGTTTTCGCCCAAAATAACCTGAAAAACGCTTTATCTGCTGCACCTTAGTCGCTCTCGCTACGGTTTAACGGATGCGTTAGGTTAAAAACCTATCGCATCAAAACGAGGGTCGCTGCCCAAAATCTGCAAGCTCACCTTGTTCGGTAGGCAGATGGATACTTCACCACCTTGGCTGAGCCAGCCGGTATGCACACAAAGCTGGTTAGGACAGGGGGAGTTTACGAAGCGTACCTGACCATCACGTACCTGGATATGACTATGGCCCAGTGGCCCTGGCACATCGAGATCCTGATTCTGAAACAGGTCGAGCCGCGCCCAGCGTTTGCCGTTCACCAGGACCACCGCCTCGGCACCGTGGCCATCGGCCTGCCAGAACATCATGTACAAACTCACCAGCAGCGTTGCCGCCAGTAACCACACCACGGCATCGCCCCGACTGAGTTTTACCCCGTTCATAATGCTGCGCTGATGCGAATCTCAAGGTTTGTTTGTTCGTTCTCAGCAGGCGGTATAAAATAAATACGCTTGCGGATGCCCGGCGTCAGTTGTACCCGACCATCGTCATCCACCAGCATCACGCCACTGACCCCCATGGCACGTGCCACAGGTAACCAGTCTTTTTCATCTGGGCCTGCTACAAACAGTGCGGTGGCTGCCGCATCGGCGAGATCCGCTTGCCGGGCAAATACCGTCACTGAGCTCAAACCCTGAGCCGGATAACCGCTACGCGGGTCGATGATGTGGTCATAACGTGTGCCTTGCCAGTCAAAATAACGCTCGTAATCGCCGGAAGTGAATATGCTCTCGTCACCTTCCACTTCCACTGAAGCCAGGATGCCTGCTGCCCGTGGGTGACGAATGCCTACTCGCCAGGGGCGATCACCGTGACGACCGATGGCACGTAAGTCACCACCGGCATTTACCACCGCGTTATTAATGCCTAGCTCGCGTAGCACATCAATGGCACGGTCCACGGCGTAACCCTTGGCGAAGGCACCAAAGTCCAGTTTCAGTACCGGATTAGCGGTTTGTATCGTGAGACCCGTCAGACGGATATCTTTCATACCGGGGTGCTGGTCAAGAATAGCGCGAATGGCTTCGGCGCTGGGCGGTGGGCCTTTGGGTGGGTCGTCGCTGGCAAACCCCCACAATGCGGTGAGTTTGCCAATGGCCGGATTAAACAGGCCGTTGCTACGCTGGGATAATTCACTGCTTCGCTGAATTAATGGCAGAATAGAGGGCGGCAGGGTAAATGATTCGCCGCTGGCCAGTAGCTGATTAACTCGCCCCAGTGGCCCGGGGTGCCAGGCATGCCAGGCGTTGTGCATGTAATCAAAATCATCGGCCAGACGTGCCACAGCCTGTCGGCCCAGTGTTTCCTCTACGCCCCAAAGTTTAACGTCTACCACGGTGCCAAATACCAGCAATTGCTCATGATAAGCAACGGGTTTGTGATCACAGGCCGCTAAAAAGGCCAGGATAAATATCAGCAAAATGCGGCTAAATGTTTTGATCATGCGTTTAATTTATGCTCAATGATATCCATTAGCTGGCCGCGGATATCCAGCCCGTAAAGTGTGTCCAGCTCACGAATACCGGTGGGGCTGGTGACGTTTACCTCGGTGAGAAAGTCACCGATGACATCCAGTGGTTTAATGATGATGTCGTTGTGTTCGGCCAACGGCTGATCCTGTGGTTCGTCCAGGCTGAACCCGTCGTTATTGTTGTCGCGCACGGCCAGCTCCCGCAAACGGGCACAGGCTTGCCCGTTATGCAGATACAGATCATCCATTTCCAGATAGTGTGATGCCCAGCCACGCGCCTGTGCCGCCAGCGCCATAGCAAGGCTGCTGTCTTTTTGTGGTTTGATGGTGGCAATGGGGTCCATCAACAAAGCGAGCGTTGTCATTGAATGATTTGTTTGTTTTTAAAGTGCATTGATTAAAAAAACACCACTTTTGTTCTGAAAATAAGTTATAAACGGCTATTGCGATTGGTAAGTGGCATTTTCTACAAAAAATTGGGTGATCTTTTAAGTATCCGCGACCCTGGCCGATAGTTTGCATGAGCTGCCCACCGTGCCAATATAGCTTTGAGTGGCAGGGACTTATGGATTGTACTTGAATAATGTGATAAATAAACGGGACGATGCCTTTGATTTAACAGGTGAGTTTCTGGCAGCGCACCTTGTCAACGCAACACGCGCATGAAGTGCCTGACCAGGGAGCATTAATTTCCCGTCAACCCGTAAGGGGTGCGATAATGGAAGTCAGCCTGCAAATGGCCTTTTCCTTAATAATATTCTGGGTTTAGAAGGCGCGACTAAAACGTAGTGCCCTGAGCTCATGAAAGACTGCAACCCAATCATTAGAGGTGGAGTGGTGCCGAGCGATACAGAAGAAACCAGCCTGGAAGGCGTCAAAGTGATGGTCATTGATGATAGTAAAACCATCCGCCGTACCGCAGAAACCCTGCTGAAAAAAGCGGGTTGTGTTGTGGTTACTGCTACTGATGGTTTTGAGGCTTTGGCAAAAATTACCGACCAAAACCCGGATGTTATTTTTGTCGATATCATGATGCCGCGCCTGGATGGTTATCAAACTTGCGCACTGATCAAAAAAAACCATAACTACAAAAATACCCCTGTGATTTTATTAACCAGCAAAGATGGCCTGTTTGACCGGGCCCGTGGACGCATCGTCGGCTCTGATCGTTACCTGACAAAGCCCTTTACCAAAGATGAGTTGTTAAGCGCCATAAAAGAACATTTGGCTATGGAACATTAATGACATACAAGGTTTAGCGCTTTACTGTTTCGCATATTCGACTAAATATTAAAATCCGGAGAGGCATTCCATGGCAAACATCCTGATCGTAGATGATTCACCCACTGAAATTCATGTTTTGACTTCCATGCTGGAAAAACATGGTTTTTCCATTGCTACGGCCAGTTGTGGTGAAGAAGGCGTGGATAAAGCCAAGACGGGCAAGCCTGACCTGATTTTGATGGATGTGGTGATGCCTGGTATGAACGGTTTTCAGGCCGCACGCCAGATTTCCTCAGATTCAGAAACCAGTGATATCCCAATTATTATTGTCAGCACTAAAGATCAGGAAACAGATAAAATGTGGGGTTTGCGTCAGGGTGCGAAAGATTATGTAACCAAACCCGCCAATGAAAAAGAGCTGATCAGCAAAATCAACAGCTTGCTTGGCGTTTGATCGTCCGTCATTACGAATATCTGAAACGTGGATAACAAAATACATCCCTTTGATCTCCTGCAAACGCTGGAGGAACAAAGCAAAAATAATGCAAAGGGTTTACCGCAGCAAATTGAAACCCACACCCTATGGAGTGGCATCGGTTTTCGTCTTGGTGATATTGAGATGGTTGCACCACTTACCCAGGTTAACGAGATTTTGCATTTTCCAAACCTGACATTGGTGCCAGGTACTTTGCCGTGGATAAAGGGGCTCGCTAACATTCGCGGCACGTTGTTGCCAATTGTGGATTTACAAAATTATCTGGGACAGCCTGCTATTCATTTGCAGCAACAGACACGTATTCTGGTCATTAACCAGGGTGAGTTGATTGTAGGGTTGCTGGTTGATGAAGTCGTTGGTCTGCGCCATTTTGATCCGGAAGACCGGATAACGCGTATCCGAAAAATGAACCCGGCAATGAAAATACATATTCGTGGCGCATTCAAACAAAATGAAAAAATCTGGCATTTGTTTGATATGTCCACACTGATTGAAGATCCACAATTTTATAAAGTCGCGGTTTAACAACAAACACGTAACAATAAATTAAAAATTACACTACCTATAACACACACAGCCTCATACTGAACGCCAAAAATTATGGGGCCAGGAGCCGAGCACGATGAAAACAGCATCTGATTCAAAATTTTCCGCAGACACAGGCTTACTGCTATTGGGTGGGACGCTCCTGGTCCTGTTGGCATTGGCCGCGGCAACATTCTTTTATGTTGGGACACAAACTAATTACGATAAAGAATACATCAGTTTGGCGGGTGAGCAGCGTGTTCTCTCTCAAAGTATTGTGAAAAATGCTGTGGAATCATCCAGTGCCACGGTATCGGCATTTCGGCTTTTAAAGCAGGCCCGTAATCAGTTTGAAAATAATCTCAACCTGTTGCGTGAGGGGAATCCTGAAACCGGCTTACCACCTTCTCCAGCAACAGCGCAGGACAATTTGGCGGCAGTCGAAGCGCTCTGGAAAGTTTTTGGCAAAAATGCTGACACTGTTCTACGTGCCGAAGGCACTATCCGCATGTTGAGCGAATTTGTTGGAGCGGTGAATGAAACCATGCCGAACTTGTTGGCGCTTTCTGACGAAGTGGTTAGCTTGATGATTGAAACCGGTGCGAACTCCAGTCAGGTTTATATCGCCAGCCGCCAGCTTATGCTGGTGCCACGTATTTCAGTTAATGCAAACAAAGTGCTGGCAGGTGGTGCTGGTTCCTCTGCGGCAGCCGAGCGTTTCGGCCGTGACGCGGCATTGTTTGGCCGAGTGCTGGACGGCATGTTAAAAGGTAATCGTAAAATGAACATACGCCGGGTGTCTGACCCGGATGCGCGTGAGAAATTGAAAGAGGTCGCGGAGCAATTTGAAACCGTTCGTGAATTGGTTGGCCGTATTCTTGAACAAACTCCGGCACTGTTTGAAGCGCAAAAAGCATCAAGCGATATGGCGACAAAAAGTGAAGCCTTGCTCAACGCGACCACGGAATTACGCAACACCTATACCCGGTTAGGCAATGAACGCTTTGTAAGCAATACGACAGGTAATCTGTTGAGTGCGGCTGCGTTGTTCATTTTAATCTGGCTGGGCGTTAAAATACAAACAGACACCCGCAAGCGTTTGACGATAACGGCACAACAAAACAAACAAAATCAGGACGCGATCATGCGACTCCTGGATGAAATTGGCGATCTCGCCAATGGTGATCTCACAACCTCTGCCACTGTGACAGAAGACATCACCGGCGCTATTGCGGATGCTATCAATTACACCATTGACCAGCTGCGTCGATTGGTATCGACCATTAATGAAACGACGGTGCAGGTATCGTCCGCTGCACAGGAAACGCAGGCCACGGCCATGCACCTTGCCGAAGCCAGTGACCATCAGGCGGAACAGATAACTGCTGCGTCTGCTGCTATTAATGAGATGGCCATTTCCATCGACACGGTATCCGGTAATGCCACTGAATCTTCTGAAGTGGCAACACGTTCCGTGGATATTGCGAAAAAAGGTGCTGCTGCTGTACAGGACACCATTCGGGGTATGGACACGATTCGTGAACAAATTCAGGAAACCTCAAAACGTATCAAACGCCTGGGTGAAAGCTCGCAGGAAATTGGTGATATGGTCGAGCTGATCAACGATATTGCCGACCAAACCAACATCCTCGCGTTGAATGCGGCTATACAGGCTGCGATGGCCGGTGAGTCGGGTCGTGGTTTTGCGGTGGTTGCCGATGAAGTGCAACGACTTGCTGAAAAATCCACTGATGCGACGCGACAGATCGAAGCCTTGGTGAAAACCATCCAGTCCGATACCAACGAAGCGGTTGCCTCCATGGAACAATCCACTACGCAGGTGGTGGAAGGGGCCAAACTTGCACTCAATGCGGGTGACTCACTGGCAGAAATTGAAGGGGTATCGACACATCTGGCCGACCTGACTACATCCATTTCAGATTCTGCACAGCAACAGGCCACGGCTGCTTCCAGTATTTCGGAAAGTATGAATGTCATCCAGGAAGTCACTACGCAGACATCGGCGGGTACCAATGAAACATCGGCATCCATCGGTAATCTGGCAGACTTATCGAACGAGCTACGCAAATCGGTAGCTGGCTTCAAATTGCCGGATTGATTGGTATTAGTATTTTGCGATTTATTCAGATTAAACGGTTACGTTTTATATGAAACCGAATATGGAATATCTACCCGGTTACGAAGAGCTGGTGGTCAAGCGCCTGCCGCAAATGGAGCCTGCACAGTTCCAGCAATGGGCTGTTTTGCTAAAAAAACGTACAGGCATGCGCTTACCTGATAATCGTATTTCATTTTTAGTCACCAATCTTGGTATGCGCATGCGCGAGCTGGGCATTAATGATTTCCAGGTCTATTTTGACTATGTGCAAAATGGGCGTGAAGGTGCGATTGAGTGGGATCAATTGGTGCATCATCTCACTGTGCATGAAACCCGTTTTTTGCGACAAGAAAGTGTGCTTGCACTGATTTGCGAAAAATACCTGCCCCTCCGATACGATGAATGTGCGGCTTCACCTGTTACCATCAATGTCTGGAGTGTGGGTTGTTCCACGGGTGAAGAGCCCTATAGTATTGCCATGGCTATTGATGACCATATGCGGCAACTTAATCATCAGTATTATTTGGGTGTTACTGCCAGCGATATCAGTCGTAGCGCCTTGGCACATGGACGCAAAGGTATTTATACTCGTCAGCAAATTAAAGCCATAGAATCAGAATGGCTTAATAATTATTTTACTGTCACCGAAAATGACAAGTTTCAAGTCAATGAAGAGCTGCGAAAGCGTGTTTGCTTCAATCATTTGAACATTCTTGACATTGGTGCAGCACCCATTGGCAAAATGGATATCATTGTTTGTCAAAACCTGTTGATTTATTTTGACAAAGAGCAACGTATTGATATTGCCAATACCCTGGCCGACCATTTACAACCTGGCGGCTTGTTAATACTCGGTGTAGGTGAATTATTGAATTGGGAACATCCCGATGTCACACGGTTCACTTACGCAAACACCTTGGCCTTCAAACGCCAACAAAACATTCCTGATGGCCACGACGGTCTCGACGCATAGGCGCGCAAAATCATTATGGGTGAACAACTCGATTACACCACACTGACGTGGGTCAAAGATGAAATCCAGGAAAGCCTGAATCAAACACATCAGGCGCTGGAAGCATTTATCGAAGACACCAGTGACACTACGCAAATCCGTTTTTGTGCAACTTACTTGCACCAGATTTACGGTACTTTGCAGATGGTGGAAATCTACGGCGCAGCATTACTTGCCGAAGAAATGGAAAAAGTCGCTAATGCGTTGCTCAACGGACAAATCACTCAGCAGCAGGATGCTTTTGAGGTATTGATTCGCGCTACGCTGCAATTGCCCGCTTATCTTGAGCGCCTGGAAAATGGTCATCCCGATTTACCGGCTGTGTTGACGCCCCTGCTCAATGATATGCGCGCAGCACGAGGCGAGCCGCTGCTCAGTGAAAATGCTTTCTTTTCGCCTGATTTAGAAATATTGCCACCCGAGAAACGGCTTGTGCCTGGGAAAAACTATCCCGAAATACAAGGTTACGCAAAAAAATTACGGCCCATTTATCAAATTTCATTGCTGGGTGTACTGCGTGACAAAGACCCGGACGGCAGCCTGAAAAAAATGGCCGCAGTGCTGCGCGAATTACAAAATACCTGTCACTCCATTGCTGCTCAGCGCCTTTGGTGGGTTGTGGGGGGAATTATTGAATCGCTCATCGATAAAGGTCTGCAAAACAGCTCTGCACTAAAAATGTTATTGGGTCAGGTTGATCGGGAAATCCGACGTTTGATCAAAGGCGGTGAATCTGCGATTGAAACCGCTGAATCTTCTGACCTGATTAAAAATTGTCTTTATTACACGGCGACGGCCACATCGACAGGCCCACGTGTTAGCACGTTGAAGCAGGTGTTTAATCTCGAACAATTATTGCCTTATAGCGGTTCAATGGAACAGGCTGCGGATGAGCTCAAGGGCTCAACAGCTGACATTATGGACAGTGTTTCTACTGTGCTTAAAGATGATTTACTGCACGTAAAAGATCAACTGGATATTTTTGTACGCAATACTGACCGTGAAATCAGTGAATTGTCGCCATTGGCCGAAAATCTAGCACGTACTGCTGATACTCTGGCTATGCTCAGCCTGGGTGATTTACGCAGAGTGATACAGGGTCAGGTTACGCACCTCCAACAGCTCGTTGAAAATGGTGAAGATCCTGCAGACGCTGATTTAATGGAAGTCGCCAGCGCATTGCTTTATGTCGAATCTTCACTGGATCATTTAAAAGAAGCCAAGCAAACACATGCCGAAACTGATGCGCCGGACCTTACTGTTAACGACGATACAGATTCTCCTGAAGTGTTGTTGCCACCCACTGAACAGGTACAAATAACCAATCTGGTTATCAAAGAAGCCAAATCTGTACTTGCTGATGTTAAGGAAAGTTTTAATACTTTTGCGGTTGAGCCTAATCAGTTTGATGTTATTGCTGAGGTTCCGGCAAAGCTCGCACAAATTCAGGGCGCACTGGCAGTGATGAATCTTGAACGTGCGGCAAAATTATTGGGTGCCGCCAATGCTTTTATCCGCGAAGATGTAATTTCTGCGCAGATGTACCCTGATCCTGAAAAATTCGATAATCTTGCCGATGCCATTACCAGCATCGAATATTATCTGGAAGCTATTGAGGAAGGTCGCGGTCAGCCCGAAGGTGTGTTGGCGGTCGCAGAAATCAGTGTGGAACAACTAGGCCACCCTGTTGAATCTGTTTCCGCACTTATTAATGTTGAGGCAGATATTCTGCCAACTGGAAGCAAGCCTTCGGGTTCAGTTAGCAGTTCATCGAGTGAAGCAGAAACTGCTATCGCAGTAAGTGATAATCCTAATCAAACACAGGAACTGGTGGCGGACGCATCATTTCCTAATGTCTCTAGCGCTAGCGAGACAACGCAAGAAATTGTTTCTCCTGGAGAATTTGAGTCGGGAAGCCCATCAGCAACAGAAGCACCGGCCAAAGTCGAAGAATATCAGGAAGAAAATATCGATGAAGAAATTCTCGAGATTTTTGTGGAAGAGGCCGACGAAGTACTTGGTACCATGACTGATTGTCTGCATGCTTGGCGTGCCAATAACGATGATACAAAGTCATTGGAAACCCTGCGCCGGTCTTATCATACTATCAAGGGAAGCGGTCGTTTGGCGGGGGCCACGGTCATGGGTGACTTTGCCTGGTCCATTGAAAGCCTGCTCAATCGGGTGCTGGACAATAAAGTTGCGCTTAACCCTGGCATATTTACCTTGCTGGACAAGGCAGAAACAGTTATTCGTGGATTGCTGGCGCATCTGAAAAAAGAAACTGATGTCCGTCCGCCCGTTAAGGCTCTGGCCGCACAAGCTGATGCGATGAGCAGTGGGAGTGAGTTCAATGTTAACGACATTGTCTCCGTGGCTATACCTGCGACAGCGAGCACTGTGGTCGATATTGATGTACCACCGAGTGAAGTTGAAACGATCCCACTTGTCCAGGATGAAGAGCTGTCACCGCTTGATCAGGATGTTGTCTCTGATGACGGTTTGTTGGCAACCCTGGATCTTTCTTCCGTAGATGAAAACCCATCACTCGATGTTTCTTTTTCCCCCGAAGAAGATGCTGTCATTTCCGAAGAAATGTTTGCGACTGATGATGCACTTTCGTTGGAGAGTTCTATCAGCGAGTTGGAAGATATCGCGCTTGAGCTCACACCTTCAGCAGAACTGGATGAAGTTTTTACCGAAGAGCCTGAAGTTGCCCCAGCGCGTGAATCGGCTCTTGTCGAAGTTTTTCAGAAAGAAACGGCAACACACATTAGTACCATTCGGGAATTTCTGTCCGATGCTGGTGGCAATGAAGCTGTAGTGGATGATGATTTGCACCGTGCTTTGCATACTCTGCATGGCAGTGCGCGCATGGCTGATGTCATATCTATTTCTGAACTCAGCGAACCTATGGATCGATTGATTCGGGCGATGCATGAACGAGCACTTCCTCTGGATAGTGCCGGACAAAACCTACTCCGCCAGATTGCCGACACCATCGAAATTATTGCGGCTGTTTTTGCTGACGCGACGTTTAGTGCACCGGATCAATCTGATTTATTGAGTCAGATCGCTGCTTTGCATGAAACTGTTTTGGCTACTCCAGCACCCGAAACACCGAATCTGGATAATTTTGTTACAGCGGCAGCAGCGCTTAACGATACTGATGATGAAGATGCCGAGCTCATTGCTATTTTCACCGAAGAGGCTGATGAAATTCTGGCCAGTATCGATGGCTTGATGCAGCAATGGGCTTCCTCCGATGATAGTGATCATGTTGTGCTCACAGAATTACAACGTGCGCTACATACTCTGAAAGGGGGTGCGCGGCTGGCCAATATTTTTGCCATTGGTGATTTAGCACATGATCTGGAATTTGCGCTGGAAAATATCACTGAGCGCCATTTGCCTGCGACAGAACAATTACCGGAATTAGTGCAACAGGGTCTTGACTGGTTAGTGCTTGCTATTCAACAGGTGCGCAATGGCGATATACCGGAAGATGCCAGCGAGTTACGCGCACAAATTACCCGCCTCGCAACGACAGTGGAGACTGAAGAAAGCAAATCAATTCAAGAAAGCAATGATCCCCTTGTCATTGATGAGCCTGTGGTTGATACGTCTGATGTTGTTGAAGAAGCCATTGTCAATGAGGTGAGTGATGGTGACTTATTGCCTGAAGAAAAAGGTGTTGATGAATTAATTATTTCTACCGATGACGCAGTCCCGGAAGAGTTGCCGGAAAGCGCCTTTGAAGAGTTGCTTGATGAAGTTGCTGATTTAAACATTGTCAATACTGAACCGGAAATGGTTTCTGTAGCAGTTGATGTGGATTACGATCCGGATCTGCTTGAAGTGTTCCTTGAAGAGGCTGATGAACTACAGGAAAGCACGGAAAATACTTTGCAGAAATGGGCCACTCAACACGATCAGCTTGATCATGTTGCCGAGTTACAACGTTTGTTGCACACCCTCAAAGGTGGTGCTCGCATGGCCAACGTACTGGCGGTGGGTGATCTCGCTCATGCGATGGAATCCCTGCTGGAACGTATTGCCGATAGGCGTATTGAGCCTTTGCCCGCACATATTGATGTGATTCAATCCTGTCATGATTGGTTGATTACGGGGTTGGAAGCCGCGCGTAAATTACAACCTGCTTCCGCGCCCGCCGATTTGCTCGCGCAGCTTGATGCTGCCATTAATGGTAAGCCTTTTGACAGCTCTGCTATTACTGAAGTATCTCCAGTTGTTGAAACAAAAATTAAAACAGAAATAATAGAAGCGGATTTATCTGAATCTCCCGCAATTGCTGTGGAAGAAATGGAAGAGCTGACTGAAAATATTTCACTTGATCAGGTTGGCAAGACCGAAGTCACGAAAAAAACAGCCACAAGTGATGAGCAGGTGCGTGTACGAGCAGACCTGCTGAACAATTTGGTGAATTATTCAGGTGAAATCAATATTTATAATTCCCGTATTACCCAACAACTAGGGGCTTCTCGCTTTAACCTTGCAGAATTGGATCAGACCGTGCTGCGTTTACGGGAGCAATTGCGCAAATTTGAAATTGAAACCGAAACTCAGATCATGTACCGGCATGAAACCAGCTCTACTGATACGGAAGATTTTGACCCGCTGGAAATGGATCGTTTTTCCACCATGCAACAGCTTTCCCGGGGTATGGTGGAAAGCCTTGGGGATTTAACCAGCATTCAGACGCTACTGGACAATTTATCCAGCGAAACCGATGTGTTGTTGCTGCAACAACAACGTGTCACTAGTGAGTTGCAAGAAGGCTTGATGCGCACCCGCATGATTTCTTTCTCCAGTGTGTTGCCGCGTTTGCGTCGTATCATGCGCCAAACGTGTAAAGAAATTGGTAAAGATGCGGATTTGCTGGTGACGGGCGGTGAAGGAGAGATTGACCGCACCCAGCTCAATCGTATCGTACCCGCATTGGAGCATATTCTGCGTAACGCCATTAGCCACGGCTTGGAAATGCCGAATGATCGAGCTAAGGCGGGTAAGTCCACCAAAGGTAGTGTGCATATTGCCTTTACGCATGAAGGCTCCGAAGTCGTGCTGGCTATTTCGGATGATGGTGCTGGCATTAATCTTGAAGCATTGCGCAAAAAAGCGATTGAAAAAGGCCGTATGTTGGCCGATGCCAATTTAAGCGAGTCTGAAATCATGAAGTTCATTCTCGAACCCGGTTTCAGCACCGCCGAAGAAGTCACCCAGGTTTCCGGCCGTGGTGTTGGCTTGGACGTGGTCAATACTGAAGTCAAACAGTTAGGCGGTACTTTACATATTAACTCTGAGGCGGGCAAAAGCACTACGTTTACCCTGCGCCTGCCGCTTACTGTATTGGTCAATCAGGCTTTGATGGTGCAAGTGGCCGATGCAACTTATGCCATTCAATTGCCTAATATTGAACATGTGGTGCGTGTTGGCAGCGACGAACTGGTGCCATTGATTGCTAATGAAAAAACGCACTTTGAATATGCCGGGCAACGATACCAGTATCTAAATCTTGGTACGGTATTGCAGGGTACAACACCACAGCTACCCGCTAAACGCCAACGAGTTCCGTTAATGCTGATTCGTGTCGCCGAGCATCGTATTGCGCTGCATGTAGACAGTCTGCTGGGGCGGCAGGAAATTGTTATTAAATCTGTGGGGCCACAGTTGAGCACTGTTGGTGTGTTGTCTGGTGCGACTATTTTGCCCGATGGACAAGTCGCATTGATTCTTGATATAGGGAATCTGGTGCGTTCTGCTCTGGCACAACAACATGGCCAAGCTGTGCCGTTAATGCCAAGTATCGAAGAAGCGGCAGCAGCAGAAAAACAAATGCCGACAGTAATGATTGTTGATGATTCCATTACTGTGCGCAAAGTTACTGAGCGTTTGTTGAAACGCTATAACTACAACATCATTACTGCCAAAGATGGTGTTGATGCGCTCACGGTGATGCTGGAGCAAACTCCCGACATCATGTTGCTGGATGTTGAAATGCCACGTATGGATGGTTATGAACTTGCTACCACCATGCGTAATGATGAGCGCCTAAAAACAATACCCATTATCATGATCACCTCTCGTACTGGCGACAAACATCGTCAGCGTGCCTTTAATATCGGTGTTAACCAATACATGGGCAAGCCGTATCAGGAGCAGGAACTCATCGAAAATATTCGAATGCTTATTGACGTTAAGCAGCATTAAGGCTTTATTTCAATGTCTGATGCCATAAATCATCCAGCCACCCGGGTTGCGATTCTTGCCACCTCGGAAAAAACACAGCAACGGCTTGCATCGTTGTTGAAAGATGCGGGCTTGAATGTTGTCGCGCATGAATTGCCGGGCGATGGGTTTTTGGCTCAATTGGAAAATGCATCACCGGATGTATTACTGGTCGATTTGAGTGAAGAAAATGGTGCCGAAACCGATGTCATAGACACCTTGCTCGACTACGATGCACTGCCCATTTTCTTTAATGACAGCAGTCCTGCGGGTGGTGGTGCCAATGCGCTGTGGGCCAAAAAACTCGCACGTAAATTATCAGATATCGCCACACGTC
Source organism: Gammaproteobacteria bacterium (assembly GCA_021647705.1). Lineage (GTDB taxonomy): Bacteria > Pseudomonadota > Gammaproteobacteria > SZUA-152 > SZUA-152 > SZUA-152. Next base: position 78,894 of record JAKIUF010000003.1, read on the forward strand.
ACGAACCTGTGATTGAACCTGTTGGAAAGCCGGATGTAACAGAAACAACACCGGATACCTTGCTAGTACATAAATCGATAGCCATTATCGATGTAATGGATGCTAAAGCAGTGAGCATTGATCCGGTTAGCGAAGCAGTAATCGTTCCTGATGCAGTGATTCCCATTGAAAAACCTAAGGACGCGGCTGCCAACATTTGGGTGCTCGGCGCTTCGTTAGGTGGGCCACAGGCAGTACGTCAGTTTCTTGCAGCGGTTGAAGAAGATTTACCTGTCGCATTTATTCTGGCTCAGCATATTGGTGCTAATCATATCTCCTTGTTGGCAGAGCAGCTCAATCGTGTCACACCTTTCGTTGTTTTGGCTGGTCGGGCCGGACACCTGATTCGACATCATGAAGTCATTCTTACTCCGGCTGATAAAGATATAAAAATTACTGAAGATGGTTATTTTTCTCTCATGCCTGCGATGGAAAATGCTATTTATTCTCCCAGCATTGACAACGTTATGAGTGCGGTGGCCAATCACTATGGCAACATGGCGGGCACCATTGTGTTTAGTGGGATGGGTGATGATGGTGCTCGTGGCTGTGAGGCGATGGCACGACAAGGTGGTATCGTCTGGGCACAGGATGTCGATAGCTGCGTGATCAGTAGCATGCCAGACCAGGCACGCAAAACTAATACGGTAACTTTTAGTGCTAATCCACAAGCCCTGGCGGAAAGACTTTATCAGTATTACCGTGATTAGCCGGTTCAAACTTTTTAGCGACCAGAGAATGAGAGCATGACGCAGACAAATGAAAAAAGCAGTGTTATTCGTGCCCAGCTGATTCCGCTTTCGAATATGACCATAGTATTACCGAATACCTGCATTGCTGAAGTTATCAGCCTGGGTGAATTGAATCCGGTAAAGAAGACACCCAGATGGTTTTTGGGCATGATGAATTGGCGTGGTGTGCGCATTCCGGTCATTTCCTTTGAAGCCGCTAATGATATTGCTAGCAATATGCCAATGCATAATGTGCGTGCCACAATACTCAACGGTATTAACGGCAATGATGAATTGCCTTTTTACGGTATGGTGTCACAGGGTATTCCTAAGCTCATAAGGCTGGATAAATCCGCCATTAGTGTGATTGAAGCACCTGAACAGAAACTTCCGCTGGCCAACGAGCAAGCTCAACTTGCTGATGTCACTGTGGTCATTCCTGATCTCAATAAAGTTGAGACATTACTGGTAACAGAGATCAGAAAAATAAAATAATATTTCGTTATAAATTAAGCGCTAAAACATTCAACCAAATAAAATCATTGGTTGATATTCGGTAAAGCAGACTGTCCCTCGACCACGAATTACAACGTCATAAAACCCAACGCAAAGGGTTATGAAGATAACGGTCAAAAGATATAAAAAATCTCAAATACTGTGGGTCTCCGCGTCCTTTGCGTCTCTGCGACCTCTGCGTTTACATGCACTAGATTTGACCAAGTACGCTTAACTTAATGGTATTGGTGATTTAGCCCTTGATTTATATTTCAGTGTCCGCGTACTGCGGCAAGGTAATATCTGTTCATCGTTTTGAATTAATCAATTGAACATGCTATTTTTCGATTTTATTAAAACAAACTGGCATTGATCCACATATGCACACCAATGCTGGCGATATAGCCTAGGGCGATTACGGGTGCCCATTTGAGGTGGGAAAAAAAGGTGTACTGGCCGCGTGCCTGACCCATCAGGGCCACTCCGGCGGCTGAGCCGATGGACAGCAAACTGCCACCGACGCCAGTAGTCAAAGTTACCAGTAACCACTGACCCGTGGACATGTCTGGGTTCATGGTGAGCACAGCAAACATCACCGGGATATTATCGATGATGGCTGATAATACACCCACGGCAATGTTGGCATTGGTTGCACCCCACTGGGCGTACATCATTTCCGAGGTGAGCGACAGATAACCGATGAACCCCAGCCCGCCCACGCATAAAACCACGCCGTAAAAAAATAACAAAGTGTCCCATTCGGCGCGCGCCACTTTGTTGAAAACATCGAAAGGCACCACTTCTCCCATGCCGCTATTACTGTTGTTACTCTCATCAAAGCGTGCTGTTTTTTTCAGGAAATAACCAAACAATTGTAAATAGCTCAAGCCTGTGAGCATGCCGATTACAGGTGGCAGATGCAAAAAGTTGTGGAAGCTGACGGCGGTGGCGATGGTGAGCAGGAACAGGCCAATGATGCGCCGAGCACCGCGCTTCATGGATACCATGTCATTGCTGGCGGTGGGTTGTTCAACAGGAATGGCAAAATGCATGATGGCTGCTGGCAGCATGAAATTGACCATAGAGGGTAGAAATAGTGCGAAGAAGCCCCAGAATTCCACCATGCCTTTTTGCCACACCATCAGGGTTGTGATATCGCCGAAGGGACTGAAAGCGCCACCGGCATTGGCAGCAACAACAATGTTAATGCAGGCAATGCTGACGAAGCGGGTATTGTCGCCGCCCACTGCCAGTACCACGGCACACATCAGTAGAGCGGTGGTGAGATTGTCCGCCACGGGTGAAATAAAGAAAGCAAGGGTGCCGGTGAGCCAAAACAACTGGCGGAAACTGAAGCCTTTGCGAATCAGCCAGGAGCGCAGGGTGTCGAACACCCGGCGCTCTTCCATGGTGTTGACGTAGGTCATGGCGACCAGCAGGAACAGCATCAGCTCGGCGTATTCCAGCAGGTTATGACGTACTGCGGCTTCAGCCTCGTGGGTCATGCCATTGCTGACGTAAACAGCGGCAATCATCGCCCAGATAATGCCGGCGGCGAGGATCACCGGTTTGGACTTGCGCAGCTGAGTGAATTCTTCGGCCATCACAAACAGGTAGGCCAACACAAAAATAGCGATGGCGATATAGCCGACAGGGTGCTTGGTCAAATCCAGCGTTTCAGCACCTGTGGTGGAGGCTGTTGCAAGTTCTGGCAACATAATGATCACGATGACTAGCAGAAATTTGCTCACAAACAGATTCCTTCTTCCGTGTTCGATTACCTGTTAACGCGATATTGATAGCGTTACATGTTTTTAGAAAATGATATTCATCATCACCATCATTACTATCAGGAAAAGAATCGTCATGATGCCACCCGCCTTCATAAAATCGAATACTCGATAACCAGCGGGTCCCATGATCAGGGCATTCACTTGATGGGTGGGAATCAGGAATGAGTTGGATGTGGCAATGGCGACGGTAAGTGCAAACACTGCCGGGTCTGCGCCTGCACCAATGGCAATGTTTACCGCCAATGGTACCAGCAATACGGTGGCTCCCACGTTGGACATGACTAGCGTAAAGAAGGTGGCTAGCAGGGCTACCGCACCCTGAATGACCCAGATGGGCATATCGCCCACCACGGACAGCGTCTGCTCGGCGATCCATTTGGCGGTTCCTGTTGTTTCTACTGCCAGTCCCAATGGGATCAAGCTGGCAAGGAGAAATACCGTCTTCCACGATACTGCGGTGTATGCTTCTTCGATTTTTAACACGCCGGAGAGGATCATGCCGATGGCACCGGTGAGCAGTGCGACGGATAAACGCAGATCTGTGAACAACACCAGTCCCAACGCCAAAGCGAAGAAAAACAGCGCGACCCCTACCTTGTTTGGGCGTATTTCTTCGTGTGGATATTCGGTGGTTACTAATACAAAATCTTTGTTGTGGCGCAAACGTGCAAATGCGTCCCAGGTGGTGTGTACCACCAATGTATCGCCTGCTTGTAGTGGCAGGTCACGGATACCTTCGCCTTCACGCAGGGTTTCGCCGTTGCGATGCAAGGCCACCATGGCGATGCCATAGGTTTTGCGCATCCATACATCACGCGCACTTTTGCCGATAAGACCTGAACTGGGTGGAATGACCACTTCACCAATACCGGCTTTGCTGGCGGCGAGGGACTCGGAGAATGTCAGCAGATCATTGTGCAGATCCAGGTGGTATTTTTCCACGAAGGCGTTGAGATTTTCCGGAGAGGCAAGAATACCCAGCACGCTGTTGGCCTCGATGCCGACATCGCGGGCGAGTCCACCGGGACCGATTCGCAGATTGTCGGCACCGCGTTGTGAGGCGATAACACGAATTTTGCAGGCATGCTCCACATCGTCGAGCATGTGTCCCACCAGCGGGCTTTCTGGTGGGACAGAGACTTCAAACAGCGCGTAATCCAGGCCGTAGATATTTTGAAAATAGGCCATGGTGCTGGTGGCTGAGCCGACATCCTGTTTTTCGGTGACCGGGAGTACAAAGCGCCCGGCTAACATGAAATAGACAATGCCGGTGACTACCAGTGCGAGGCCGATAGGTGTCACTGAAAATAATGACCAGGTTTCCATTTGCTGTGTGGCAGGTAGAGCGGTGTTGGAGGTGAGGATTAGATCATTGAGTAAAATCAATGGACTGGAGCCCACCATGGTGACGGTACCTCCAAGAATGGCGCAAAAGCCCATGGGCATCAGCAGGCGTGACATAGGCAGACCGGAGCGTGCTGAAATACGTGATACCACAGGCAGGAAAAGTGCTGCGGCACCGACGTTTTGCATAAATGAGGAAATCACTCCCACAGTGCTGGAAATAATGGGAATAATGCGTTTTTCGCTGTTACCGCCGACTTTGAGAATAAAGGTGGCCACTTGGCCCATCAATCCGGTTTTATCCAAACCAGCACCGAGAATCATCACCGCAATAATGGACATCACTGCGTTGCTGGAAAAGCCATTGAACAGATATTGGGTGTCCACGAGCCCTTCTTCCAGTCCCATTAACGGTGCCAGCAGGGTGGTCAGTCCAAGGATCACCATAATGCTTACTGCGGCGACATCGACTCCCACAATTTCAAAAGCAAACAGGTAAATAGTCAGTAGTAGAATAGCGGTGACCCAGGCTATCTCGATACTCGGCACCACACTGGCCAGATACAGGCCGAGCAGGGCAAATAGCGCGGCGGCAACAAGTCGTTTTAGTAAAACAGGGTTAAACGTCGGTTTGTCGGAATCGCTCACCGGGCTTCCTCTCCAGAAATCAGCTGATGTGTTAGGTTTAATAACGGTACTTTTTTACATGCCACGATGCCTTTCCTCATATCTCCCTTATGCATGGAACGGGGCTCCGAAAAAACTAAATTATAATACACTGATTTAGAACTGCTCCCCAATTGAAGCCACGAATGGGGGAATTAACCAAGACAATGAAAAAATGCGTTATATGCTCGTAGTGATTGAGATTTAGGCGCTCATTGCACCCCTCCCTTCATTCCATGGCGGCGTTGAAATTCCCCACAATAGACTAGCAATTATTCGTCATTTCGCTTCGCCTAAAAGCACCTACTTTTGATGCCGTGAAATGAATATGACGCACACTGAACACCTAAATCTCAAATGTTACGGGTGTTTCGCTCAAAGAGTAAATCCCAGACACCATGGCCGAGGCGGTGGCCGCGTTGTTCAAATTTGGTCAGTGGACGCCAATCCGGGCGGGGTGAATATTCGCCGATATTTGCGCAATTTTGATAATCGGGTGCAGCTTCAAGCACGCTCATCATCTGTCGGGCATAGTGTTGCCAGTCAGTGGCCAGATGAAATATGCCACCGGGCCGGAGTTTTGTTGCGATGAGTGCTGCGAACTCTGGGCTAACAATGCGCCGTTTGTGGTGGCGTCGTTTATGCCAGGGGTCGGGGAAAAACAGTTGCACCCGGTCGAGGCAGGCATTGGGCAGGCGGTGTCTGAGAATTTGCACAGCGTCGTCGCAGAGCACCCGGACATTGTGCAGTTTGTGCTCCTCCAGCAAACGCAACAGATTACCTACGCCGGGGCGGTGTACTTCAATACCGAGATAATCGTGATCCGGCAGGGTGGCGGCCATTTTCACCAGCGAACTTCCGTTGCCAAAGCCGATCTCCAATACTGTTTGTCGGTTGGAGCCGGGCTCCCGGTTGAAACAGTCAGCCAGCATCAGTATGGGTTCATTACGGGCAATGCGTTTGGGCTCCAGAATGTCGGGCCCGGCACTGTCGATGCCATAGCGTGACCACAGTGCATCAAGAGCGTATTGCTGGCCGGAGGTCAGACGACCTTCGCGACGTACAAAACTGCGGATGGGGCGATGTGTGTCTTCAGACATTGGTTTTTCGAGTGTCCAGAAAAAAGCTTTCAATGCAAAGACGGTAGGGTGGGCACGTTGTTTGTGCCCACGCGGTGATTTTATATCCGCGTGGGTAACAAAGCATGCTCACCGTAGGGGCAACCCTTTGTGGTTGCCCTAGTGTTCGTCGTCCTGCATGTTGGTTGTTTCGATATCGGTATTTCTGGCGTAGCATTGGACACCCACAAGGGGTGTCCCTACGGTATTTTTTATAGTGTCAGTAAGCCAACATTTACGTTTTATACATCCAGTCAGAAAAAAGTGCCGTCCAGTGGAGATGAAGCCGAAGCATAACGTTTGCGCGGAATACGCCCGGCAAGAAAGGCTTCACGCCCGGCCTCAATAGCTTTTTTCATCGCTGAAGCCATGAGCACAGGGTTTTGCGCACCGGCAATGGCGGTGTTCATCAACACGCCGTCACAACCCAGCTCCATGGCAATGGCCGCATCCGAGGCGGTGCCGACACCGGCATCCACCAAAATGGGCACACTGGCATTTTCAATAATAGTGCGTAAATTATATTTATTTTGAATACCCAAGCCAGAGCCGATGGGTGCGGCCAGTGGCATGACTGCGCAGCAGCCGATGTCTTCCAGGCGTTTGGCGAGAATGGGGTCATCACTGGTATAAACCATTACGTCAAAACCCTCTTTTACCAGTGTCTCGGCGGCTTCAAGGGTGGCAGTGACATCCGGGTACAGAGTTTTCTCATCACCCAGCACTTCCAGTTTTACCAGTTTGTGTCCATCCAGTAGCTCGCGTGCCAGACGGCAGGTGCGTACGGCGTCTTCGGCGGTATAACAACCGGCGGTATTGGGTAGGATGGTGTATCGGCTGGGTGGTACTACATCCAGCAGGTTGGGTTCATCCGGGTTCTGACCAATATTGGTGCGGCGGATGGCGACGGTAATAATTTCAGCACCACTAGCCTCGGTAGCCTGTCGGGTTTCTTCGAGATCTTTGTATTTACCGCTGCCCACCAATAGGCGGGAGTGATAGGTGGTGCCCGCGACAACGAAACCGTCATCCCGTAAATTTGCGTTTTCTGACATAGTTGTAATACCAATGCGTGTGGCGCGGTGCGCCGGAATATTGAGGCGGTGGCTATTATATACCCATTGGCGGGCATTTATGCAGGATGATGCTCCAGCTACCGGAGCGTTTTTTAACCACCACCGATGGCATGCACAATCTCAATTTGATCACCTTCGTGCAGCTGATGTTGTGCGTAAGTAGTACGTGGCACGATTTCCCGGTTGACCTCCATGGCCAGACGTTTGCCGGTGAGTTCCAGTAGTTCAACCAGATTCTGAGCGTTACTGTGGTCGGGGATGTTGCGGTTTTCACCGTTAAGTTGGATTTGCATAGGTGTGGAGATTAACGAGCGTCTAACAGACGGTCAACCACTCAAAACAGTTTGTAGCTTTGCGGGTGCTCGCTAATGGTCGGCACAATGTCGCCCTTATCCAGCCACTCAAAGGCATTGGCTTGATTGCGGCCATGGTTTTTGCCGAAATACAAAGCCTTGTCAGCACGCTCAATAAGTTTGTCGGCTTGCAGATACGGGGTGATTTGTGTCACACCAATGGTAACGGTGACTTGGTTCAACTGGGCAAAATTGTGTTGCGCGATGGTTTCACGAAAACGCTCCAGCACCATCAGCGCGGTATCGAGATCGGTGTCACTGAGTACTGCGGCGAATTCTTCACCCCCGTAACGAAACAGCAGGTCGTTATAACGAAATGATTCGCGCATCAGATCAGCAAATATCAACAATACCTCATCACCGTATAAATGACCTTTGGTGTCATTGATGCGTTTGAATAAGTCAATATCGAACATGGCAAAACAGCCTAGCGGTGTATCGCTGCCAGTGTCACTGGCACGGCGTTCGGCATGACGATCAGCGGTGAGTGCCTTGCCCATCCAGTTTTGTAATGCTACCCGATTGTACAGGCCTGTCAGCCCATCGCGTTGTTGATGATTCAACAGGGATTGCTGGTTGGCATAAATGGACATCAGCCCTTCAATCACATCACTCTGTTGGTCGTAAGCATGTGCATGTTCACGAATCATCAGCCCCACCACGTTGCCTTGTTCCAGTACGGGATGGATCATCTGGTGCCCGTTTTTTGTCGCCACAGTGATTGTATTGTGACCTTCGATACAGGCACGTAAACCAGGACGTACATCCAGCGGGGTAATGTGACTACCAACAGGTTCGTTATTGCTGGCTAACACTTTGGCGGAAAGATGACCAAGTTCACCTCCCAGCGCATAAACACTGGCGGAGTCTGTATTGGTGAGTGTAAGAATGGCATCAACCAGAGCGTCCGCGAGTGTTTCCTGGTCGCGTTGTGCAGTGAGCTTGATGATGGCGTCAAGCAATGGATGGCCTACCGATAGAGACACTTATGGATCACTCAATGCTGGGATAATACGCAGAATATTAGCACAGGATTGCTGATGCATGGCGAACCTTTTTCTTGTTTGAATCCACAGTTTGTGATGACAGAATAATATCCTTACGATAGGGTACATCACGACAGGTCGTGCGGGTGTCGTATAATGGTATTACCTCAGCTTCCCAAGCTGATGACGTGGGTTCGATTCCCATCATCCGCTCCACTGATTTGCATAAATATTAAACAATTTTATCATCTGCCCCATACACCTGCTTTCACTTCTACATCCAGGTTACGTTTAATAAGATACACAATAGGTTCTCTGTCAGCTTCCAGTACAACATCCATACGCATGCTGAGAATGCTCATGCTATTTTTGTTAGCCATGCTGTTAATACGAGCAGCATTATCAATAAGGCCCGATTGATAATAAATCCGTCCACCGCGTTTAAGATAATTGTTCACCTCGGCGAAAAAACGCTCATGCAGTTTCCAGAGTCCTTGGGTTGCCTCGTTGTAGGGATAATCAATATTAAACAGAATGACATCAAATTTTTCATCCTTGGTTATTGGCGAAAATAAATCGCCTTGTCGGACATCGATAATATTATCTGCCCCATTTCTTTGCGCATTCAATCGGGCTATTTTAACGGCTGCTGGGTTGATGTCTGTGGCCACAACCAGACTGGCTTTGTCAGCAGCAAAAACTGCCTGTACGCCGGAGCCGGTGCCTATATCCAACACAGTTTCGCCATCAAAAATCTTCCAGTGAGTCAGCAAATACAGACTTTGTACCGAAGGCAAAACAACATCATCGACGGCTAAAAACTCCCGGCCATCTACTGTAGCCATAGTATGCAAAGGGAATTCCTTCGATGGCGCGTGATAAACCAGTTGATATTTTCCTGGATGTGGAACCGTCATAAATGGCTGGTCAATATGTGTTGTATGCATGCAGCTGACGATAAAGGCCGTAGCAAACAACAACACGCCTATTCTGATAAAAACTGGGTGCGTCATTTGTAGATCCTGATTATAGTGTGGAGTGGGTTTAACTGAATGAGGTGCTATAGTAGCAGCACGTGGCGGGTAGAGTGCCACGCAGAATATTGTAGTACACCAGACAACCTATTTTCATACAGGATTTTTTCATTACTTCATTCCAGTCTCATCTTTTGGGTGCCGTTGCCGCTTTGCTGTCGGCGCTTTGCTGGGCCGTTGCCGCCATTTTGTTTCGACGTATCGGTGACCGCATTACGGCCATGGGCATCAATTTGGCCAAGGGGCTGGTGGCGATGCTTTTTATGGCGGTATTGTTATTGCCTGGATTTTATTCCGGGCTGGCGTCGTTGGATACAAACAGTATTGCGGCACTGGCACTTAGTGGCATTATTGGTATCTGTTTTGGAGACACGCTGTATTTTCTCGCCTTGATGCGACTGGGCGCTCGACGCACCCTGTTACTCGGTTCGTTGATCCCGGTCACCACCGCACTGATTGCCGTGATTTTTTTAGGTGAGCAGATTTCCATTTTGGCCTGGTCGGGTATGGTGCTGGCCATTGCCGGTGTCACCTATGTGCTGTGGCAACGCGCACCGCGAGAAAATACGCAACAACAACCTTGCGAAAAATACCGTAGCGGACTTTTTTTTGGTTTGTTGTTTGTCGTCGCCAATGCCCTGGGCATTATTGCCACCAAGGTGGGTGTGGCCGACATACCCGCACTGGAAGCTACCTTTGTTCGTCAGGCATTTGCTATTGCCGGTTTGACTTTTTGGGGGCTGATGGTGCGTGACCTGCTGGGCTGGGTCACCCCGCTACGTGAGGGGAAATTGTTGAAAGTTCTACTGGTTGCTTCATTGATCGGTGCTTTACTGGGTACTTGGTTATCCGTCGTGGCACTGAAATACACCTATGCCGCTGTTGCCGCCACACTCAATGCCACCAGCCCTCTGTTCATTTTACCGCTGGCCGTTTTTTGGCTGAAAGAGCGTGTCAATTGGCATGAAATCGCTGGCGCACTGGCCGCCGTCACCGGCATCGGACTCTACTTCAGCAGTTTACGTTTGTTATGAATGCGATATGATAAGTGCTGCCGGATGTTTTTAGCCGAAATCCAAGCGTTAAATACCCATCGTTTTTTAAGATGAGGGTGTTTTAATTTTTAATCCATATTTGAATCAACGGAAATAAATTATGTCCCTACCCCACCTGCCCATTTTTCTTTTTTTGCTGATCAGCTTGTTAACCAGCCACAGTTCTGCCACCGAATTATTGGAAGTGCCTGTTGGCATTTCCCCGGTGATGAGTTCTGCTGCCATGTTCATTGCCAAAGAGCGGGGGTATTTTCGTGAAGAAGGTATTGATGTCGTCATCAATCCCTTTAAAGCTTCTGGCGCAAAAATGGTGCCCTTCCTCGCCACAGGACAATTGTTTGTCGCTGGCGGCAACGTTAATGCCGGCATGTACAATGCTATTGCTCAGGATATCCCCATCAAGATCGTTGCAGATAAAGGCACGGTGAGCCCCGGTCACGGCTACCTCGCATTAATCGTGCGCAAAGATCATCTGGACAGCGGTCGTTATCGCGACCTCAAAGACCTGAAAGGTATGACGCTGGCGGTTACCGCCAAGGGTGTCTCACAGCAAATTGTTATTGAAAAATATCTGCGTAAGGCTGGATTAATATTAAAAGACATCAAATTGGTTACGCTGGCTTATGCAGACATGAATATTGCTTTGGCCAACAAGTCCATTGATGCCACTGTACAAATCGAACCTTTTGTTGCCGTCGCGATTAAACATGATTTTGCTGTGCGTGTTGCGGGCAATGACGAGATTTATCCGGACCAACAAAGCGCGGTCATTTATTATTCGCCCATATTTATGCAACAACACCCAAAGCAGGCACAAGGATTTATGAATGCCTATGTGCGCGGTTTGCGTGACTACAATGACGCCTTTGAAAAAGGCGAAGGCAAACAGGATATTATTCGTATTCTCACACAGTCCACACGTATTAAAGATGCCTCTATTTATCAAGCTGTGGTACCGGTTGGCCTAAGCCCGGATGGTTTGGTGAATATACAAAGCTTAAAAGCTGATGCGCAATGGTACTATCAACAAGGTTATCTGAAAGCCATGCCAGACGTTGATACTATTGTTGATCTCAGTTATGCCCGCATGGCAGTTAAAAAACTGGGGGACTACCCATAGCGAGTTGCACAAAATTTTCATGCAAATTTCCATTGCCCATTTAAGTAAAATTTTTTTCCGAAAAAAACAACGAACTGTTGCTTATGAAAATCTGACTTTTCAAATCAAGCAAGGTGAATTTTTTTGTATTCTCGGCCCCAGTGGCTGTGGTAAAACCAGTTTGCTGCGCACCATCGCAGGCCTGGAAACTGCAACATCCGGTGAACTGACTATTCAGCCGCAGGGCTCTTCCAAACCAGGCACTATTGGTATGGTGTTTCAGGAGCATGGTTTATTTCCGTGGATGACGATACGCAACAATATTCGTTTTTTACTGGAAAACAATATTCATATGGTTAATCGTGATCTCGATGCCATTGTTAATGAGTTTATTGATCTGGTTAGATTGACAACATTTGCAGATTATTTTCCGCATCAATTGTCTGGCGGTATGCGTCAACGTGTCAGCATTGCCCGCAGCTTTGCCAACGAGCCGGGTCTCCTGTTAATGGACGAACCGTTTGTATTTCTTGATTACCAGACACGATGCGCATTGCATGGTTTGTTATTGGACATCTGGCAACGCAAAAAAAAGACCCTGGTGTTTGTTACTCATGATATTGAAGAAGCCGTTTTTCTCGCCGACCGGGTGCTGGTGATGAGTGCCCATCCTGGCACGGTAAAAAGTATCATTGATATTAATCTGCCACGACCTCGGGAGTTTTTGACCTTGCGCAAATCATCGGCTTACCAGAACCAAGTCAGCGAACTCATGGAATTGTTGCGTGAAGAATGCGAGCCTTTTAAGAGCAATCAATCTGCCTGATGCTTAAAAATCGCTATTTTTGGTTGTTCATGTCGCCGTTGAGTGTTTTATTGCTATGGGAAACAAGTACCCGCAGTGGTTTGCTTGACGCCCGGTTTTTCCCCGCACCCAGTGCCATTTTTTATTATTTGATTTTCACCAGCCCTGGTGAGGGCTTGTGGACAGATATCAGCGCCAGCCTCTATCGTATTTTCTGGGGTTATCTGGCAGGTTGTGCCAGCGGTATTGCCCTAGGTGTGACTATGGGCCTTAACCATACTGTGCGTGTGATGATTTATCCGCTAGTGGCTTTACTTTATCCCATACCCAAAATTGCCATTTTACCACTGATTATGCTTGTTTTTGGTATTGGTGAAATGTCTAAAATTGTCGTCGTTGCCATCGGTAGTTTTTTTTTAGTGTTGATCAATACTTTACATGGTGTAGACAGTGTGGCAAAAATTTATCACGATGTTGCACAAGTCTATCGCATCAAAAAACATAATTTTGTATTGCGAGTGATTTTGCCCGGTGCATTACCTGCTATTTTTACCGGCTTGAAACTGGCTATTGGTTACAGTTTGGTTATCGTGGTGGCTGCGGAGTTTTCGGGTGCCGATGCCGGTATTGGTTATTTGATTTGGCAGTCGTGGGAAACTTTTTCTATTAAAGCCATGTATGCGGGCATTTTTGTGATTGGCGCTTTAGGGCTGGCTTTCTCTTTGACACTTAATTTTTTTGAACGCTACCTGACCCCCTGGCGTGATAGTGATAAATAAGTGATTTAGCGCTTAATTCACATTTAGATATATCAAACTAAATCCCCGCCCTCATTCGAAAGGTTCGTTAACGCAACTATTAAGTGTCGCAAGCGTTGAGCAAAACCGAGTATCTTGTTGCCTGGACGAAAGAGGCGGTATGATGCTTACCACTATTTTAACGATTGCAGCGAGACATACGATGGAATACCGGAAACTGGGCCGCACAGATATCGACGTCAGTGTGCTGTCTCTGGGAACCATGACCTGGGGTGAGCAAAACACCGAGGCGGAGGCGCATGCGCAGTTGGATGCGGCATTGGCGGCGGGGGTGAATTTTATTGATACCGCCGAGTTATATCCGGTGCCGCCAAAGGCAGAGACTTATACACTCACTGAACAGTACATTGGCAATTGGCTTAAACGCCGTGGCGGGCGTGATGATATCGTGCTGGCCAGCAAAGTAGTAGGACGAGCTGACTGGTTGGATTATATACGCGATGGTCAGGTTTGCCTTGATCGTAGCAATATTGAAGAGGCTTTGCATGGCAGTCTTGAGCGTCTGCAAACGGACTATCTTGATTTGTATCAATTACATTGGCCGGACCGTAACACCAATTTTTTTGGTGAGTTGGGTTACACGCACACACCAGAACAGAATGTGCCCATCGAAGAAACTTTACGAGTGCTAGCGGATTTGGTGCAGGCAGGTAAAGTTCGTCACGTTGGTTTGTCCAACGAAACCCCATGGGGGGTAATGGAGTTTTTGCGCTTGTCGGAGCAATGTGGTTTGCCGCGTGCAGTTAGCGTGCAAAATCCGTACAGTCTGCTCAATCGCAGTTTTGAAGTGGGGCTGGCCGAGATAGCACACCGTGAAGAGTGTGGTTTGCTGGCTTATTCGCCGCTGGGTTTTGGGGTGCTGAGCGGCAAATATCTGCGAGGCCAGCAGCCTGCGGATGCACGTATTACCCTTTACGAACGTTTTTCGCGATACTCTAACGTCCAGGCAGTAGCGGCGACGGAAGCGTACGTGACTCTGGCGTGTGAGCATGGACTGGATCCGGCACAAATGGCCTTGGCTTATGTCTCTAGTCGGCCATTTTTAACCAGCAGTATTGTTGGTGCCACCAGTATGGCACAGTTGCAAAGCAACTTGGCCAGTGCGGAGCTGGACTTAAGTGAGGATGTTATCAACGGCATTGAGGCCATCCATCAGGGCCAGCCTAATCCGGCACCCTGAAATAAATTTGAGCAATTCTGGAACAGTAACGTTGCGGGTTGAAATGTTTTGAATCAGCAACAAGGGGGGAGAAATGAACAATAGTATCCAGTGGATCAAAGTCTGTGTGATAGCGGTCAGTATTGCATTGTTAATGGCCTGTGCGACGGTCAATAACAAACACCCTGACGTTGTGTCCGGCGAAATTACAGCGGAATCAAAAAAGCAATTGGCCACCGTGTATTTTATTCGTCCCAGGGCATACAAAAGTAAGGGTGTAGCAGACAATGCGGTGCGTATCGAATTTCAGGGGCAGACCCTGCTGACTCAGGATGAAGGTGCTTATACGTTGTTATATATCAAGCCCAGCAAGGGAGCGCTGAAAATCCATTCTAAAACGGTGTATGCCGATCAGCGTATACCGATAGATGTGTGGCGTGAACGGGTATACAAGTTTATCGCAGGCAGGACTTATTTTATTTATGTGCGACAAATTGATGAGGAATTTCGTGGCGTATTTTATGAACCGCAACTGGTGGATTTGCAGGAAGCCAAGCAGTTGATCGTACCAGGGTCGGGCCATTTTAGTAGCACCCGGGCTTCCGGTGCGGCACGTAACGCACCCATTGATGAACTTACTGAAGTGGATATGCCACCAGCCAGTGCGGTTAAGGAACTGACCCCGGCGATGCCAGAAAATCTCTACAAGCAGGGGAAAAACCTGCGCAAGGCGAGATAAACTTCAACGATGCATTTTGTTAGAAGGATAAAGTCATCACGACGAAAGGTCACCGTTGTGGCCGCCATGTTGTACCTGTTCGCCATTGTGTTGTTAACAGGTTGCGCGGCGGTTTCCGTTGATTCTCGTATCGCCGCGCTTAGCCCCAGTGTTTTGCAGCAGGGCAAAGCCACTGAGGTTATTGTGCAGGTTGAGCAGTGGACACCTGATTCGCAGTTGGTGTTGATGTCTGCCGGACCGTATGTAACTCATCGTCTGACTTTGCCTGCGTTACCACAGAGTATGACTACGGACGGTTCACTGGCCTATCTGGCGACGACCGACCGGCAGTTATTCATTGTGGATTTCCCGCCACAAACCGATTCCGCTCGTCTTTTGAAACAACTCACCCTCATTGCCCCGGCAACACAATTACATGTCATTGATCAGCAACTACTGGCGGTGCTGGCTAATGGCAATTTGCAATGGTGGGATGTGTCGCGGCCCAATGCACCTGTGATACGGGCGACGCTGACAGCGTCAGGCAAACTGCTGGATGTGCAGGCAGATGCCAGGAATGTTTATTTATTGTTGGATGCTGGTGCAGGCATGACACAACTGCAGCGTTGGAAATTTGCCTCCGTTTTCGCGGCCTCGCTCAAGCTTGACCGGGAATGGTTGTTACCCGTGGCCGCCGATGCTTTTGCTGTACGCGGCCAGCATTTGTGGACAGTGGGTACAAGAGGTATCACGGTGCTGGACATCAGTGGTGAACAGGCTTTGCTCAAAGATGCTCAGGTCACTTCCGGTATTTCCGCCGATGTACAGTTGCAGGATCAACTGGCTCTGGTCGCTGATGGGGACGGTGGTTTGGTATTGTTCGATATCAGTGAACCGGATGTTTTGCAGTGGCGCGGCAGCTTCAACAAACGCGGCGCGATTCATGGTTTTTCAACGGACAAAGAGTCTGCTGACGATAAAAGCGCCTTGTTGGTTTTGCGCAATGGTGGTGTATTGCGATTGAGTCTGGGCAATCCCGAGCTGCCTGATAGCGGCGCGGCCTTCCATACAGATGTGCCAATAATGCTCAGTACTTTGCAAGATAATGTCGCTTTGTTAGCCACGGAAAGTGGTCTGCAACGGGTAATGATGCTGGGTGATGGTGATGGTGCTATTTCGTCCGAAGGACTGAACCTGGGCGGCAGTCGTCGGGGTGCCTTTGGTACGGGAAATAAAGAGAATGTTCTTTATGTCGCGGACTGGTTTTCCGGCTTGCATTTGTACGATATCAGCAATCCGCGTCAACTGCGTTACCTTTCTAATTATCACACGCCAGGGTCGAGCAAAGGTGTGACCCTGATGGGCAATTATGCACTGGTGGGTGATGATGACCGGGGTTTGCAGATCATCAATATTGAAGATCCGCACCGCCCACACTGGGTTGCCGAATTACCACCTGAAGCTATGGCTGGACTGGGGCTGGCCTATACCATGAAGCGGGTAGATACGACATTATATCTGGCTGACCATCGCGGTGGGTTTCACATTATTGATCTCAGTGACATTAAGCATCCACAGCGGCTAGGGGGTTACGACACACCGGGAAAGGCCTGGGATATTGATGTTGCGAATGGCGTGGCTTTTGTTGCAGATGACCGCGCGGGTCTGCTGGTATTTGATGTCAGTGATTCCGGTAAACCCGAACCCCTCACTCAGTTCAATCCCGGAGGTCAGGCAGAGGCTGTGGTTTTGCAGAATGGTCGTGCCTACGTGGCTTTTTTTGACAAGGGGTTATACACGCTGGATGTTCGTGATCCCCGTCAGGCCAGAGTCATCGGCCACACACCCATCCCTGGCAATGCCCGTGGACTTGAGTTGGGCGACGGGTTGATTTATGTCGCCAGCTGGGAAGCCGGTCTACAGATTGTGGATACGCGAAACTCTGTTGTACCGCGCATTATCGGCAGCTTTGATAGCGACGGTGCCGCCTGGGGCGTGAAAGTCAAAGAGGGTTATGCCTATGTGCTGGATTGGTGGGGCGGTATCAAAGTGGTCGATGTGGGACAGCCCTCATGGCCGACTTATGTAGGTCGTTATCAGGCGCGCGGCATTTTGCAGCAACTGCATAGCAAGGGCACTTATTTGTATGTTGCCAGCGGTGTTGGCGGGTTACAGGTGTATGACGTCAAAAACCCGCTTAATCCTATTTGGGTCACAGGGCTGGATGTAGAAGATCAGGCTCAGGGATTGTGGGTCGAGGACGAGCGGGTTTACGTGGCGGCAGGCGAAGACGGGGTGATTATTGTTGATATCCGCGACCCGTTTTATGCACGCCAAACAGGCCATGTGGATACCTTGGGTGCAGCCACGGCGGTGACTACAGGCAACGGTTATTTGTACATCGCCGACGATCAGGCAGGTTTGCTGGTGGTAGATGCGAGTAACCCGAAGCGACCCGTAGAGGTGGCTAGCTATGAGATGTCAGTGCAGGATATGTGGTTGCACGAACAGACCCTGTGGTTAGTGACTGACGCAGGTCTGTCAGGATGGGAAGTGGCCGAAGACGGCCGTCTGAACCAAAAAACCACCATACCCGGTGAATTTATTGCCGTGCGGGCACAGGGTGATTTAGTGGTTGCGGCGACCCGGGACGGGGTCGTCAGTTTATGGCGATGGACGTCGCAGGGACTGGATGTGCTCGGACAGTACGCCAGCAGCGATACTGTCACCAGCCTGCAACTGGATGGGAAATTGCTGTATTTACTGGGGCCGCGCGATGGTCTCCAGGTTGTGGATATTCATCAGCCGGAATCAGCACGGCTGGTGACGATTTATCCGGCTACCGGCAATCATACCCGGTTTGTGATTGCCCGTGACGCCGCTTTTTTAGCCGGAGAAGCGAAGCTGGCCTCGGTGACCCTGTTGCCGACATTGACCGTCACGGTGAAAAACGAAAAAGAACTGTCAATACAGGTTCCTGCCAAATTGCCACGAGGTGATTATCATCTGCTGGCAGTGGAACGGAGGGGTCAGCGCCAGATATTACCCAATGCACTCAAGTTGCAAATCACTGCTCCGGGAAAGAAAAATATCACGCTGGAAGCCTTTCGGCAAATGCTGAAGCCCCCCCTCAAAGCCCCCGTGGAATCGTTGACCGACCTGCCCGCGTCACCCTAAAAACGAGTACATCATCAATGGCCTTGAACGATGTACTGGAACACGTTTTGCCAGACAGTTCACAGTCCTGTTTTTTTCATCTGGTCAGAAAACACATAAAAGTATAGGGTTTCCACGAGCACCTGTTGTTAATCAATTGCTTATGATTAGAGTTTATGAGAACGACCCACCGCCAAACTGGTGAGTGGCTCAGGGTTTTGTCGAGATCATGACTACATTTTTCTGTGTCTTGGCCGCTATGTGCTGAAGCCACTCAGAATCTATTCAAAGCAAAGGGTTAACATGTCTACCTCGATTACTGTCCGACGTTATCTCGACAAACAGGATGTGCAGTATTCCATTATTCATTGCCCGGTAGATGCACAGGGCAGATGGCAAGGGGATATTGGCGACATCTCACCGTTTCGGGTTGCGCGGGCGATGATTTTGAAAGACATCAGCGGCATGGTGATGGCAGTGCTGCCCATTACTCATCGATTGAAGCCGGATGCGTTGAATCGCCAGTTGCATCGCAAGCTTGTTCCCGCGGAAGAGCGTGATTATCGAAGCGTGTTTGCTGATTGCTCATCAGGTATTTTGCCAGCATTGGGCGAGGCGTATAACTTTGAAACAGTCATTGATGACTCGCTGCTGGATCAGGATTTTGTGTATGTCGCTTCCGGCAATGCCGGGGAGCTGGTGCGTATCACCGGACAGGATTTTCAATTACTGCACAGCAATGCCTGGTACGGCAATACATTTTCACAAATCTCGGAACAGCGCCCGAAACAACGCGCAGTACAGCAGGATGCGGAACAAAAAACGGAAACCCGACAGGCTGAAAAGGAGACTGATGTGGAAGAAGTTGATATAGCGCCAGTGACCAGCATGCGCCAGCGTATCGAGCGCATTACACAGTTACCGGCTATGCCGACGTTGGCGCAAAAAATCATTCAGCTTAATGCCAATCCATACGCGCATGCTGAGGATCTGGCCAAACTGGTAGAAAAAGACCCCAGCCTTTCGGCGCAGATTGTGCGTTATGCGCAGTCCCCTCTTTATGCTTATCAAGGCAAAGTGGCTTCGGTGCGTCAGGCTATTTCCCGTGTGCTGGGTTATGACATGGTGATGAATATCTCCCTTGGTGTGGCGGCTGCTCGACCTTTTAAAGTGCCGCCAGAAGGTCCATTGGGCCTCAATGCTTTTTGGCGGGATGCAACTTACAGTGCAGCCCTCACTCAAGCCTTATGCAACGTGGTGCCGCGTGAACTGCGTCCACGCCCGGGTACGGCGTATCTGGCCGGCCTGTTACACAATTTTGGTTTTTTATTACTGGGCCATTTGTTTCCAAAGGAATTTGCGGTGTTACAGCGTGCAATAAGCAAGGAGCCTGAAGCGCCTGTTGTCGAGCTGGAAAAGCGCTTAATCGGTAGTACGCATATGGAGATGGGTGCCTGGTTGATGGAAGCCTGGAATATGCCAAAAGAAATCATTGTTGTGCAGGAGGAGCACCACAACCCAGCTTACGACGGGTTACATGCCAATTATGTGCAGGTAGTGGCGCTGGCTGACCGGTTGCTCAAGGGCTTGGATATGGGGGATGCCGAAAGTGATGAATTGCCCGCGAGCCTGTTGGACAGCATCGGTCTCAATACTGAACAAGTGGCCAAGGTACTGGAGCGCACGGTGGAAAGCCGCGAAGAACTGGACACGATGGCGAGGCAGCTAGTGGCGTAAAGCAGGCTTGTTAATCTCATGTAATCAAAAACACGCCAGCCTCACCGGGGTTGGCGTTGTTTTTTGGCGCGAGGTAAATTTGATGCAAGTGAGTAACGATCTCTATCATGAAAATCAGCTTTTGCGCCGTAAACTGCGGGAATTTTTAAGCCAGGCGCGTGAAAATGAACAAAAACAACGGCGCTTTCATGAACAGGAACTGCGTCTGATTAGTACGCCATCGCTCACAGAATTACTGCAACGGTTGTTATTCAACTACCGCACAGCCTTCCGGCTGGATACAGTGAGTTTGGTATTGCACGACCCTGAATATGAAATCCAACGCATCCTTGAAGAAGAAGGTGTGCGTCTGGAAGAAATGGAACAACTTCTTTTTCAACATGATGCCGATAGTCTGGATAATCTGTTTGGAGTTTCGGCGGAACCCAGGCTAGGCAAGTATCGGAAGCACGAACACAGGTTTTTGTTTGCAGAAAATACCACCCGTCTACACAGTGTCGCTTTGCTACCTCTGGTGCGTTACGGCAAAGTAATCGGCAGCCTCAACCTCGGTAGTACACAGGAGGGGCGTTATCTCGACGGTGCGGCCACGGATTTTTTGCAACGCCTCGCGACGGTAGTGGCTATTTGTGTAGAGAATGCCACCAATCACGAGCGTCTTAAACGTGTCGGTCTGACCGACTCGTTGACCGGAGTGAATAACCGCCGTTTTTTTGATCAACGTTTACAAGAAGAAGTGGGGCGTGCGCAACGCAGCAATGAGCCGCTGACCTGCCTGTTTATGGACGTGGATCATTTCAAAAAGGTTAATGATCAGCATGGCCACCAGACTGGGGATCAGGTGCTACGGGTAGTAGCCGGTTTGATCCGTGAACAACTTCGAGCCAGCGATGTGCTGGGTCGTTACGGCGGTGAAGAATTTGCCGCGCTGTTGGTTAATGCCCCCAGTGAAGCGGCGATGGAAATTGCCGAGCGTATTCGTGCAGTGATTGAGGCTCATTTGTTCAGAACGCTGGAGGGTGAATCGCTGTCGGCAACCATTTCCATCGGGGTAGCGAGTCTACAGCGCATTGAAAATGAGAATGATCCGAGTGTGTTAGCAACGGGTTTGGTGGACCGCGCCGATCAGGCTGTGTATAGCGCAAAAAATCAGGGACGTAATCGGGTGGTGTTAGAGGGGTAACGCCATAGCCGTCAGGCTAAACAAGCTTGTTTATTGTTGATAAGGTCATGGTGGAACAAGCGTAGCGGTTCCACCAAATGGGACAAGGATATCTTCAACCTGAGTTAACCAAATCGGTGTTTTGGAGAAAAATGATGGATATTGGCGGGCCGGAAAAGGCCGTCATTTTTTGCGCCTGAAAATACTGTATCCAACTGATATTTATAGGCTTATTTTCTTAGCCTGACGGCTATGAGGTTAACGCCCCCTAGCCTGAGCGGTTACGCGAATGTTTCCGGTTGGCAGAATTTCTTTTTCCGCTGGAGCGTTGTCCCCCACCGTGGGGCCGGGGTTTCCGTTCGATGCGTACCGGAGGTGCCAGGTCAGTGGCAATTAGTTCGTTGCTGATTCTGCCGCGTGGAATTTCATAACCAATGAACTCCTGAATATCAGCCAGCGAAAAGGCGTAGTCCTCGCAAGCAAAACTGATGGCATCGCCGCTGGCACCCGCGCGCGCAGTACGACCAACACGGTGTACATAGTCTTCGCTGTCCTGCGGCAAATCATAATTGATGACATGGCTGACATCGGGGATGTGCAACCCACGGGCTGCCACATCGGTAGCAACCATGATCGCCAGCTCACCCTTTTGAAATTCGTCCAGCAGACGCAGACGTTTTTTCTGAGGTACATCGCCGGAGAGCAGGGCAGATTGAAAGCCATTGCTTTCCAAAAAACCCCAGATTTTTTCCGCAGCGCGTTTGGTGTTGACAAAAATAATAGTGCGGACCGGCTCCACATGACGGAGCAGGCCAATAAGCAGTGGAATTTTTTCGTCGTTGGAGGGCCCATAAACGATTTCTTCCACTTTGTCGGCGGTGACCTTGTTGGTTTCGACCTTCACCGTGACAGCGTTGTTCATATGCTCATAGGCAAGTTCAGTTACGCGCAATGGCAGCGTCGCGGAGAAACACATGTTGAGACGTTCGGTGGGTGGCGGCATGCGGCGCAGCATGTAACGGATGTCTTTGATGAAACCCAGGTCGAACATGCGGTCGGCCTCGTCCAGCACCATGGCCTGGATTTCTTTGAGATCGTAAACATGCTGTTTGAAATAATCGATGAGCCGGCCCGGCGTGCCGATGAGAATATCGACACCTTCTCCGATGTCGTTACGTTGTTGTTCGTAACCAGAGCCGCCGTAAACGACACGTAGCCGCATATCGCAACCCTCGGCCAGAGGTAACGCATCTTTGTGGATTTGCACCGCCAGTTCGCGTGTCGGGGCAATGATGATGGCGCGTGGTTGATTGTTTTTTCGTCGAGGATTGACCGGTGTTGTGAGCAAACGGTGTAACACGGCGAGTAAAAACGCGGCAGTTTTACCCGTGCCGGTTTGTGCCTGACCCAAAATATCCTGCCCATTCAGCGTTAGTGGGAGGGTTTGTGCCTGTATCGGTGTGCAGTGGGAAAAGCCCGCAGTGTCTACGCCTTGTAACAGAGGCTCAGCAAGTTTCAGTTCGCGAAAAGAGGTTTTTGTGGTGTGTGTATCGGTCATGGCCGTAAAGAATAACAGGAATGTGGCGATATTGTGCTTGAAATGTGCGGGCGATTAGGCTGAAATGGGTTGCCAAGCTGTAACTAATACTGGGTGTGTGAGTCAAACCACACTGTAAACACTAATGACACATAACAATGACACAGGTTAAATTCCTGATGGAGGCCTATCAGTGAGTGGAAACATCGTTTATCTCACAGACGATTCTTTTGAAGATGAAGTTGTGAAAGCGGAAGGTCCGGTACTGGTCGATTATTGGGCTGACTGGTGCGGCCCTTGTAAAATGATTGCGCCAATTCTTGATGAAATTGCTGAAGAATATAAAGATAAAATCAAGATTGCCAAACTGAATATTGACGAAAACCCCGGTACGCCGCCCAAATACGGCATTCGTGGTATTCCCACCCTGATGTTGTTTAAGGGTGGGAACGTGGAAGCGACCAAGGTGGGTGCTGTTTCCAAGTCACAATTGACGGCATTTATTGACAGCAATGTTTGATTTTCAGGGCTAAATCACGGTTTTGCCGGTTGCCTTTCGGTGGAAGGTGGCCGGTCCGTGTCAGACAGAGGGCTGGACGGCGTCCGGTCTTCGTGGTAGTTTAGCGCAAAACCAATGTCTCAAAGCGTTTGCTTCACGCCGTGCCCCAGTCTTCTTTCCGCGTAAAACAGGCTAAACTCAAGTAAACGAACTGATTTCCTGGTAAGTCCTTAAAAAAACAAAATCCCTTTAATAACTCCTTTTTAGAGCACCCTTTTCATTACCCATTTTTGTTTGTCGCACAGAATTTCAGATTCTGAACATACCAGACGCCAGATCATGGCACTGGTGAGTCCCCCAAATTCTATCCCTTAAACTATTCCAGTGATCCTATGCCTATGAACCTGACCGAACTGAAACAAAAAACCGCCTCTGAACTTACCGAACTTGCCCAAAGTACCGGCGTGGAAGGTATGGCCCGGGCCCGCAAGCAAGACATTATTTTTGCGCTGCTCAAAGCACACGCCAAAAATGGTGAAGATATTTACGGCGATGGTGTGCTGGAAATATTGCAGGACGGGTTTGGGTTTTTAAGGTCGGCAGACAGCTCGTATTTGGCCGGGCCGGATGATATTTATGTGTCACCCAGCCAGATTCGACGTTTCAGTTTACGCACAGGTGATACCATTTCCGGTAAAATTCGTCCGCCGAAAGACGGTGAACGGTATTTTGCGCTGCTCAAGGTGGGTGAAATCAATTTTGACCGACCGGAAAATGCCAAAAACAAAGTACCGTTTGAAAATCTTACGCCATTGTTTGCCAATGAACGCCTGACCCTGGAAATCGGTAACGGCAGTACGGAGGATTTAACGGCGCGTGTTATTGACATGGCCGCACCGGTAGGCAAGGGCCAACGTGGGTTGATCGTTTCTCCACCCAAGTCAGGTAAAACAATGATGTTGCAATACATTGCCCAAAGTATCGCGGCCAATCACCCTGAATGTATTCTCATTGTGTTGCTTATTGATGAGCGGCCTGAAGAAGTCACAGAAATGGCGCGTTCGGTGCGGGGTGAAGTGGTATCCAGTACCTTCGATGAGCCCGCCAGCCGCCATGTGCAAGTGGCGGAAATGGTTATCGAAAAAGCCAAACGTTTGGTGGAACACAAAAAAGACGTGGTCATCCTGCTGGATTCGATTACACGTCTGGCGCGTGCTTATAATACGGTGATCCCTTCTTCCGGTAAGGTGCTGACAGGTGGTGTGGACGCTAACGCTCTGCATCGGCCCAAGCGTTTTTTTGGTGCGGCACGGAACATTGAGGAAGGTGGCAGTCTCACGATTCTGGCCACCGCCTTGGTCGATACCGGATCGCGCATGGATGATGTGATTTATGAAGAATTCAAAGGCACCGGTAACATGGAGGTGCATTTGGACAGACGCATTGCCGAAAAACGTATTTATCCTGCTATTGACATCAATCGTTCCGGTACACGTCGTGAAGAGCGTCTTACTAAGCCTGATGAATTGCAGAAAATCTGGATTTTACGCAAGCTGTTGCATCCCATGGACGAACTGGCGGCCATTGAGTTTTTATTGGATCGTCTGAAAGATACAAAAGTGAATACTGAGTTTTATGCGTCAATGAAGCGTTAAATGCGAATTAAGGGCTAAGCCACTTTGTTAGTTTTTTTACCACTGAATGCACCGTCATTCCGGCATGTTTTTAGCCGGAATCCAGGGGGGGGGTAAACTCTCGGGCAGGCATTTTAGTACAGTGGGAGATTATGTTGTGACGGCATTGATAAGGCAGCGTGTTATAAACGCAGAGGTCGCAGAGACGCAAAGGACGCAGAGAAAAACACTAAAAACTTTACGCCCTCTGCGTTAAATACCCGGTGATTTTTTAAAAGCAGAATGTGTTTAGCGCTTAATTCATATGTAAACTTGGATTAACACAATAACAGGTTTATTTTGTATTTCTGGTTAATATTTCCGAAGGCTCAAGTCATGAATAACAGGTGGGTAAAACGTGCAGCATTGTGCGTTATGGCGTTAAGTATAGTGTTATTGAGTGCTTGTTCACGCGAATACACTTCTGAAATGATGAATGCTGCCAAAGACGGTAATTTAAAATTTGTACAGGCTGCCGCGCAACGCGGGGCTGACGTTAACCAACGCAGTAACAAAGGCAAAAATGCCTTGATGTTTGCCGCTTCTGAAAATCATCATGAGGTGGCTCAGTGGTTGATTGAGCAAGGTGTTGATGTGAATGCTACGGATAATTATGGCACAACGGCGTTAATCGTTGCGGCAACGGCAGGGCATCACGAAGTGGTGAAACTACTGTTGGATAGCGATGCCAATGCACAGCTACGTGACGATAGTGGTGGCGCACCGTTGGTTAATGCCGTTTATTTTGGGCATTTGGAAACCGTACAGTTACTGTTGGACAACTTGCAGCAAGGTAAAACACCCATGCTGGATAAGCGCGATGGCGAAGAATTACTGATGCTGGGAGCCGGGCTGGGGCACGCCGATATTGTCAGCCTCATGGTAAAAGTGGGCATTGATGTCAATGGCCGTGGATTGAAGCAGCGCACCCCGTTAATGGCGGCTGCGGCCTTTGATCAGTCTGAAGTGGCTAAGGTGTTGTTGGCGCAAGGTGCTGACCCAGCAGCGAGTGACGAAGATGGTCAGACTGCTCTTAGTGTGGCAAAGGATAGAGGCAGCGATAAGGTGGCGGCATTGTTAGCCGCCGAGGTGCGTTAGCATGCGTTCAAGTGTGAATTAAGGGCAAGGTTACCTGTTTTCACGCATATGTTGGCTTGAGCCTGAATTGAGATTTAGGGTTTGACGAAACCCGCATACAAATTAAAGCCATAACCGCAATTGCTACGGGCACATATCTTTCTGCCTGTTGTTCTTTAAGTTATCTAAGTTCTTTACGCTCTCTGCGTCTTCGCGTTAGATTTTATTCAGTTTGTAGGGGTTGAGTTGGTGGTATGCCCAGCGATTCATTCCAGCGTTTGGGTGTCCCTTCATGAGGGACATTGTGGCAGCGTTCGCAAGTCCACAGTGAAAAAGCAACCTTGTCATGACAGCGGCCACAGTGTTCACCCGCAAGAATGCTATCCATAGACAGTTTGTTGGCTCCTTTCTTCTCAATGAAGATGGCCGGGTGGCAATTGGAGCAGGCTAGCCATTGGGTATGTGCGGCGTGAGGGAATTTCACCCAGGGCATCTGGCCGGTGTTTTTGAACATGACATCCATGTCCAGTACCGTCATCTTGCCCTGCCCGAGCAGGTCGGCGCGCGGCTCAATGATGCCCAGATCCAGAGCCTTGACCCAATCGACATCACCCCGGCGGCTTAGCGGGAAGGCGCTGAGTGCTTCGGCGGGTTCTTGTAAAGCGTGAATGGCATCGTTGTCAGGATCGTGAATACCGTCTGTGGCCAATGCTTCGGTTTTCACTTCAACAGCAAAGTGACGGTTATCGCGTCGCCAACGTTTGCCTTCGTCTATGCCGCTTTCCACTACGTATTGAGTGCTACGGGTGGAAGAGCTTGAGGTAGGTGTGCAGGCAGCGAGAAGGTATATTGATACCCCGGATACAAAGATTAATACGATCAATCCACGAATCATCGTGTTGCTACCTCGCTTGCTCAAGTCATAGATTATAGGTTGTTATTATTTGGCACCAGCTTCTTGTAATACATCTAAAATGTGATTGTGCTTTTCATTTCGTGCAAGGTAGAGTGCTGTGCGCCCATTTTTGCCTTTCGCATTAACGTTAGCGCCATTGGCAATTAATAGTTCGAGGATGTCGCGATAGCCACGATTGCTTGCCCATAACAGCGGTGTCCAGCTATTTTTATCCGCCAGTTCGGTGTCGGCTTTGCGTTGCAGCAGCAACTGTACAGCAGCAACATTGCCCTTGGTAGTGGCACGCATCAATGGTGTCCAGCCGTCATCGTCCTGGGCATTGATGTCGGCACCGGCATCAATGAGTACCGCCATGGTAGCTGTCTGGTCTTGTCGGGCGGCATGCATGAGTGCTGTCCAGCCAAAGTTATTGCGTGCATCAACGGGCGCACCGTTGGCCAGATCGGCTTGAACCGCAGAAGGGTCGCCATCCAGCGTGTGTTTCATTAGCTCAGTATTGCCATCACAGGCTGTCAGCAGGTTGCCGACTGCAACAAGCAAGAGGAGCTGTATGCACAGGGCAGTAGAGAAAACAGGTTTTTTCATGGTGAGAGGCAGGTATCCTGTATGGGAAGTAATAAAAGACATGTTTAGAGAGTAAAAGTGTACCAAGCTGACTGGTGTGAGCATAGAGCAGTAGGAATCTGTCAGATTCAGGCTGAATCTATGAAGAGAAATCCGTTTTGGCCCATTTTTCAATCACGACGATTTAAATGATCAAAAATGGACTCAAAATGATTGTTAACACCCCTTAAGTCCGACATCATTCAACACATCTGTACACATGAAAAATGTGCAGGGAGAATAACAAGTGACCGACACTGCGAAAAAAATAACCACCATTAAGACCTTGTTGCAGGATTCTATCGACGTTAAACAACGTCTGGTGGCAGACGCAGACATGCTCGTCAGCATTGCTGACGTAGCACAGTATTGTGTCGATGCGTTGCGCGGAGATAACAAGTTACTGTTGGCCGGTAATGGTGGCAGTGCTTCCGATGCCCAACACATTGCCGCTGAACTGGTGGGACGTTTTGAGCTGGAGCGTGATGGGATGCCTGCGATGGCACTTACCACTAACGCTTCGCAGCTTACTGCGCTTTCCAACGATTACGGCTATGAAGCGGTATTTTCCCGTCAGCTACAGGCCTTCGCTAAAAAAGGCGACGTATTTTTTGGTTTGTCCACCTCCGGTAACTCAGCCAACGTGGTGGCCGCCGCAGAAGTTGCCAAAGCGCGTGGCGTGTTTGTGGTGGGCATGACCGGACAATCCGGCGGTAAGCTGGAGGTTTTGTGTGATGTCTGCCTGAAAGTGCCATCAGACAACACTGCGCGCATTCAGGAGGCACACATTACCATTGGACACATTGTGTGCGCGCTGATTGAGCGGGCGTTGGTGGCTGAATAGTTTTGTTCGCTAAATCCTGAGAGCACTTGTAGGGCCACTCAAAGGGCTGGGCCACTTATCGCGTATAAATGGCGTCTATAAAATCATTGGATACTTTTTCGCCAGGCGGTAAAATGCACGGCTCTGTTTTTTGGTAATGCCCCATGTTTTTCCAGGATCGATTCGATGTGATTGTTGTCGGCGGTGGACACGCCGGTACCGAGGCCGCGCTGGCTGCGGCCCGCAGTGGCGCACGCACGGTTTTGCTGACCCACAATCTCGACACGCTGGGGCAGATGTCCTGCAATCCTGCCATCGGCGGTATTGGTAAAGGGCATCTGGTGAAAGAGGTGGATGCGCTGGGTGGTTTGATGGCCAAGGCGGCCGACCGCGCAGGCATCCAGTTTCGTCGCCTTAATGCGCGTAAAGGCCCAGCGGTACGGGCGACACGGGCACAGGCTGATCGGGTGTTGTACCGGCAAGCGGTGCGTGGCGTGTTGGAAAACCAGCCCAATTTGACGTTGTTCCAGCAGGCGGTGGATGATCTGTTGGTGGAAGATGGTCGTGTTATCGGTGTGCTGACACAGATGGGTCTTAAATTTCAGGCTCCTGCGGTAGTGCTCACCGTAGGCACTTTTCTCGGTGGTCGTATTCATATCGGATTAGAGAGCCATCAGGGAGGTCGCGCGGGTGATCCGCCCGCCAATGCATTGGGCGAACGTCTGCGCGAGTTGCCATTTCGCGTTGATCGATTGAAAACAGGCACTCCGCCACGCATCGATGGCAGTACTATCGATTATTCGGTGTTGGAAGCACAGCCGGGTGATGATCCCCGGCCAGTGTTTTCTTTCATGGGATCAGTCGCCGACCATCCGCGTCAGATGCCTTGTTACATTACGCACACTAATACACAGACTCACGATATTATTCGTGCTGGTCTTGATCGCTCGCCCATGTACAGTGGCGAGATTGAAGGCGTGGGGCCGCGTTATTGTCCGTCCATCGAAGATAAAATTGTGCGTTTTGCCGACAAAGATTCACATCAGATTTTTGTGGAGCCCGAGGGGTTGACGACTCATGAAGTCTATCCCAACGGCATTTCCACTAGCCTGCCCTTTGATGTACAGCATGCGCTGGTGCGTTCCATGCGGGGTTTTGAAAATGCGCATATTACCCGGCCGGGTTACGCTATCGAATACGATTTTTTTGATCCGCGTGACCTCAAACCTTCGTTGGAAACCAAACACCTGCCAGGGCTGTTTTTTGCCGGGCAGATTAACGGTACCACGGGTTACGAAGAGGCAGCAGCGCAGGGGTTGCTGGCAGGTATTAATGCAGCGCGGCAGTCGCGGGAAGAAGAAAGCTGGAGTCCCCGTCGTGATCAGGCCTATCTGGGTGTCTTGGTGGACGACCTCATTACCAGCGGCACGAAAGAACCCTATCGTATGTTTACTTCACGTGCCGAGTATCGCCTGTTACTGCGCGAAGATAATGCTGATCTGCGACTGACCGCTATCGGTCGTGAGCTGGGGTTGGTGGATGATGGGCGCTGGATGGCTTTCGAGAAAAAACGTGACGCGGTTGAACGCGAAAGTCAGCGTTTGTGTAAGATGCTGTTGCGGCCGAAAATGGTGGATGCTGCCGCCGCTGAACAGGTGCTGGGTCAGCCGCTGAACAAGGAGGCGCATCTGGACGAGCTGTTGCGCCGTCCCGGTGTGGATTACGCTGGGCTCATGTCGCTGCAAGGTGCAGGGCAAGCTGTGACAGACCCGGTAGTAGCGGAACAGGTGGAAATTCAGATCAAATATTCCGGTTACATTGCACGCCAAAGTGATGAAATTGCCCGTCATCAGCGCCAAGAGGGAATGCTCCTGCCAGATGACCTGGATTATAGTCGGGTGAGTGGCCTCTCCAATGAGGTGAGTCAGAAGCTGGCTTCGCAGCGGCCTGTGACGCTGGGACAGGCATCGCGTATTTCCGGAGTGACGCCCGCAGCGGTTTCCTTGCTGTTGGTGCATCTGAAAAAACGTGATCTGGCTCAGCGTATCCAACAGGTGCCTGAGCCAGAAAACACAATGCGGGATTCCTCAGGAGAAAGTTGATGAAAATGCGCAGCGTAGTACCGGTCACAGTACCGGCCATAGTGGGTCTCATGTTTATGCTTGCGGGTCTGGCACAGGCAGGTGATGGACATGACGATGATCAGCATACGAATAATCGTCAAGGCATGATCAGTAAAAAAAGTGCGTATGGCGTGACCGAAACACTGGACCGCCTGGAAATGGTACTGAAGAAGAAAGGGATTACTATTGTCACGCGCTGGAGCCATGATGCCGGGGCAAAAAAGGTGGGGATTTCGCTACGGCCCACCGAGTTGTTGTTATTTGGCAACCCCAAGTTGGGCACCCACCTGTTCACCAGTACACAGACGGCAGGTATTGACCTACCGTTGAAAGCGCTGGCCTGGGAAGATGAGAAGGGTCAGGTATGGTTGACGTACAATGACCCGTCCTATATTGCGAATCGTCATGGTATTACTGACCGGGCAGAAATCATCACAAAAATGACGGGTGCGCTGGACAAGCTCACTGCTGCGGCTATCAAGCCAGCCAGTAAACCATAGCCGCTGGAGAAAACAGTGTCATTGCAAGCGGAATTGCCCGCCGAATTACTTTCTGCCGGAATAAAAACGTTAAATCTGGATTGTCCACTTGATGTTCAGGCTCAGCTTCTGGATTATGTACGGCTCCTCCATAAATGGAATCGCGTTTATAATCTGACAGCGGTGCGAGAGCCTGAGCAAATGGTGACACGACATTTGCTGGATAGTCTTACCGTGTTGCCTTGCCTGGATAACGAGTCAGGCAAAAAATCAGCAGACCAGAGGGTTTTGGACGTAGGAGCCGGTGCGGGTTTGCCGGGTATTCCTTTAGCGCTGCTGAGCGCAAAATCGCACCCTGAGCGCAGGTTTGCGCTTTTGGACAGCAACAGTAAAAAGACCCGTTTTATGCAGCAGGCCGTGACGGAGCTGGGATTGCACAATGTGCAGGTGATACACGCCCGTACTGAGGCTTTTCAGGCGGAGCAAGGGTTTGATGTTGTGTTGTCGCGGGCTTTTGCTTCGATGACGGACATGTTGGCTGGAGCAGGCCAGCACTGTATGCCGGGAGGAGTGATGCTGGCAATGAAAGGGGCCAATCCCGTAGCGGAATTAACAGATTTACCCGCAGCCTTTACGTTAGAAAAAGTGCATTCACTACAAGTGCCAGGGTTGGATGAAGAGCGGCATGTAGTGTGCCTGCGGCGGATTGAGATGGAAACCGGATAACGACACAAGGCAGTTAAATTTAGGCGGGACAGGAAATATGGGAAAAATCATTGCAGTAACCAATCAAAAAGGCGGAGTGGGTAAAACCACCACCAGCGTGAATCTGGCGGCATCGCTGGTCGCAACGCAACGCAAGGTATTGCTGGTGGATCTCGATCCGCAAGGTAATGCCACTATGGGTAGCGGTGTTGATAAACATGCCGTGGAGCTGTCGAGCTATCATGTGCTGATGAAAAAGGCGACGATGGCCGAAGCAACAGTGGCCACAGGCGAAGCCGGTTATGACATGCTGCCTTCCAATGCTGACCTCACCGCTGCCGAAGTTGAGCTGCTGCAAGAGCCGCAACGCGAGCGCCGCTTGCGTGATGCGCTCATGGAAGTCGTCGGTAATTATGATTATATACTTATCGATTGCCCGCCCTCGCTGAATATGCTGACGCTGAATGCGTTGGTGGCCTCGCAGTCGGTAATGATTCCCATGCAATGTGAATATTATGCATTGGAAGGGCTCACCGCGTTGGTAAACACCATCGAAGAAGTCAAAGGTTCGCTGAATCCTTTTCTGCAAATTGATGGACTGTTGCGTACGATGTACGATCCGCGCAATCGGCTGTCCGGTGATGTGACTGAGCAGCTCAATAAACACTTTGGTGACAAACTGTTCCGCACCGTGATTCCACGCAATATTCGTCTGGCAGAAGCACCGAGCTACGGTTTGCCCGTGCTGGTATACGATAAAAGCTCACGCGGTGCCAAAGCCTATCTCGCACTGGCAGGCGAAGTGCTTCGCCGCGACAAGGCGATAGACAGTCAAACGCTAGTCGCCAACGTCTAACCGTTTGAGAAGACATTAAAATCAGAGGTCGTAGATCAACATGGTGGCAAAAAAACGAGGGTTAGGGCGAGGGCTGGGGGCATTGTTGGATGGCTCCATGGCAAAGGCCGTTGAAGAGCCCCCCAGAAGCACAGACCTGCGTGAAGTGCCGGTGGATCTGTTGCAGCCGGGCAAATACCAACCGCGTACAGATATGCACGCCGAAAGTCTCGAAGAACTGGCCAGCTCGATCAAAGCCCAGGGCGTCGTGCAGCCTATTGTAATACGTCCCATCGGCGGTGAGCGTTACGAAATTATCGCTGGCGAGCGGCGCTGGCGAGCCGCGCAAATTGCCGGTTTGCATGAAATTCCCGCCGTGGTGCGTGATGTGCCTGATGAGGCAGCCATCGCTATGGCGCTCATCGAGAATATTCAGCGCGAAGACCTCAATCCCATCGAAGAAGCGATTGCGCTGCAACGCCTGATCGACGAATTTGAAATGACCCATCAGCAAGCGGCTGGAGCTGTAGGGCGTTCCCGTGCTGCGGTGAGCAATCTGTTACGACTGCTCAGTCTTAATGATGATGTGCGCAAAATGCTGGAGCATGGTGATCTGGAAATGGGTCATGCTCGCGCCTTGCTGGCGCTGGAAGGCCAGGCACAAAGTGCGGCGGCGCGAGATGTGGTCGCCAGGGGTTGTACGGTGCGGGAAACTGAACAAATGGTGCGTCGTCTGAACGATGCTCCTGCCAAAACAAAAAAAGAGGCCAAGTCAGTAGACCCTGACATTAAACGCCTGCAAGACGAATTGGCGCAAAAGTTAGCTGCCAAAGTGCTGTTTCAGCATGCCCCCAAAGGCAATGGTAAATTGGTGATTCATTACAACAGTCTCGACGAGCTGGATGGCATTTTACAGCGAATCCAGTGATTTTATCAGCTGAAGTGGATGCAAAGAATTTTTGGGTAACGTGTTTGATTTATCGCTTTGATAATGGTCTGCGATCCGGTTTTTAGCAAAATATAATAAATATCTCCGCGTAGGCGCTTGCCGCAGTCAGGGTGGCTGGTTATACTTCGGGCCCAATTTTGGGGTACTTTCCAGTTGTATGAATGTATTCCGGTCTTGCAGGGTTGTCGATGGCCAAAAGTAAAACAAAAGGCCCCGGACTGTTATTAATCAGTGTTGGCACCATGCTCAGCTCGATGGCGGTAGCTGGTTTTTTACTGGGCTACTGGGTGGACGGCTGGTTAGGGACATCGCCGATTTTCATGTTGGTGTTTGGCGGCATGGGTCTGGTAGGTGGATTCCTGAAAGTGTATAGATTATTGAATGACCCGAGAATGCAGTGAGTCTTCCCGTAACGAACGGCGTAACGAAAAGTCCGATGAATAATATCGATAAAGGACTTGCGGGAAAGGCGCGACGGGTTGTTGTCGTTCAGTTGTTGATGACATTGTTTGTCGCAGCGGTATTCTTTGGCATGAGTGCTGAAGAAGGTTTATGGGAGGCGTTGTCGGCCGGTTATGGAGGTCTGTCCAGCGTGGTGCTCGCCCTGATATCGATCATGGGCTTCAAGCGCGCAAATGCGCTTGCATTGAGTGATCCCAAACAAAGTGTAATGATTTTATACATCGGTGCCGTGGTGCGATTTGCGGCGGTGATTGTGTTGCTGGGTATCGGGCTTGGATTATTGAAGCTCGACGCGATGGCCGTTTTTGTCGGCTTCGCCCTGGCACAAACCAGTTATTTGATGGGTGTGCGTGACCGGAAAGCGGCGCGTAGCCCGGATTGAAAACGTTAAGGGGATAAAGTCTTGAGTCAAGCAGCAGAGGGTTCTGAGGGTGGCGGTACCGTTGAGTATATCCAACATCATTTAACAAACCTGCATGTCGGTGAAGGGTTTATGACCTGGAATATCGACTCCATTGTTATTTCGGTATTGCTCGGTATTATGTTCGTAACCGTTGGTGCGCGAGTCGCTAAAAATGCGACCGAGGGCGTGCCGGGCGGTTTTCAGAATTTCGTCGAATCCATTCTTGAATTTGTGCAAACCCAGGTAAAAGATTCCTTCCCGGGCCACCACCCGTTGATCGCTCCCATGGCGCTGACTATTTTTGTCTGGGTATGGTTAATGAACTTCATGGATTTGATCCCTGTAGATTTATTACCGCTGATCGCAAGTTGGTTTGGTATTGGTTACCTCAAAGTGGTGCCTACCACTGATTTGAGCGTGCCCATGGCCATGGCACTGGTGGTGTTTATATTGTCGCTGTACTTCAATTTAAAAGTGAAAGGTCTGGGGGGATATCTGAAAATGTTCCTGTTCCATCCTTTCGGCAAGTTTGCTATTCCTGCCAATATCGTAATGACAGCCATCGAAGAGCTGGCTAAGCCTCTGAGTCTCGGCCTGCGTTTGTTCGGCAATATGTTTGCTGGTGAGCTGGTGTTCCTGTTGATCGCATTGCTGGCCGGTGCCGCAACACTGGGCGCAGGCATGTTGATCTGGTTCCCGCTGCAAGTTGTGCTGGATCTGGCTTGGTTGCTGTTTCACATTCTGGTTATCACCCTGCAAGCCTTTATCTTCATGGTGCTGACGATTGTGTATCTGGGTATGGCGCATACCACAGATCACTAGGACAAAATTTGCCAAGTACTTGGTTTGTTCAGTACAAGGTTTGGTTCTATTTGTAATCGGTTTTATTAATTATTAATTTTTTAAGTTAAGGAGAGTAACAATGACACCTGATATGATCGCGATGATTTACTCCTACACAGCAGTTGGTGTAGGTGTGATTCTGGCCGCTGCCGGTCTGGGTTCCGCTATCGGTTGGGGCCTGATCTGTGCCAAGACGCTGGAAGGCATTGCACGCCAGCCGGAAATGCGTCCTGTTTTGATGACCAACATGTTCATCTTCGCAGGTCTGATGGAATCCTTCCCGTTCATCATCTTGGCTTTTGCCATGTGGTTCCTGTTCGCTAACCCCTTCGTTGGTGCCCTGGCTGCCGCTATCGGCGCGCTTTAATAGTTAGTTTATTAAAGTCAAGGCTACTAACTTGGTGATGATCTGCTGCATGTACAAGCAGAGATAAACCGGGAGGAATAAAACAGTGAATATTACAGTAACCCTTTTTGCGCAGATGATCGCGTTTGTCCTGTTGATCTGGTTTGTCAACAGGGTGATGTGGGGCCCTCTGTCCGGGATCATGGAGGCACGCCAAAAGCGTATCGCCGATGGTCTTGCCGCCGCTGAAAAAGGCAAGCACGAAGAAGAGCTTGCCAAAAAGAAAGCACTTGAGCTTCTGAAAGAAGCGAAAGGTCAGGCGAGTGAAGTTGTGGCACAAGGTCAGAAGCGCGCGTCCGAAATCGTTGAAGAAGCCAAAGAAACAGCACGCACTGAAGGTGAGCGTATTGTTGCAGCGGCTAATGCAGAGATTGAACGTGAAGTGAATCAGGCGAAAGAAGTTCTTCGTACACAGGTAGCCGCGCTTGCGGTAGCCGGTGCTGAAAAAGTGCTGAAACGTGAAATCGACAGCAAGTCGCACGATGCCTTGTTGAATGATTTGGCGGCAGAGATTTAGGCCATGGCTGAGAAATCCACCATTGCCCGACCTTACGCCGAAGCGGTTTTTCAACTGGCCGATGCCAATGGTCAGTTGAAGGAATGGTCAGCTATGTTGCAAACCGTGGCGCTCATTGCGACGGATGCAGGCATGCAAGGCATCATCGGTAATACCAGTGTCAACAAGGCGCAATTAGCGCAGTTGGTTATTGATGTTGCTGGCGATGTGTTGACTGACTCCGGCCGCAACCTGATCAAACTGTTGGCAGAGAATCGCCGCCTGGACGTGATCGCTGAAATCACCGTGCAATTTGAAATCCTGAAAGCCGAGACAGAAAAAACTGTCGAGGCGGAAATGGTTTGTGCGCAGAAGGTCAGTGCGAAACAGCAATCGATGATCGCCGCAAAACTCAAGGCACGACTGGGACGTGAAGTGTCTCTCAAGTGTACCGTGGACGAATCCCTGATGGGGGGTGCCATTATCAAGGCAGGCGACATGGTGATTGATGGTTCAGTGAGCGGTCAACTAAACAAGCTTTCCGTGGAGCTGGCGGGTTAACACTGGCTGTTCTTACGCAGCCATGAACCGCCAATAGAGGAAAAAAGAAAATGCAATTAAATCCGTCTGAAATCAGCGAGCTGATTAAAAAACGAATCGAAAATTTTGATGTCGCCACCGAGGCGCGCAACGAAGGCACCGTGGTGAGTATCACTGATGGTATCGTGCGTGTTCACGGCCTGTCCGACGTGATGCTGGGTGAAATGGTTGAATTTCCCGGTAACACTTTCGGTATGGCGTTGAACCTGGAGCGGGACTCCGTGGGTGCCGTGGTGCTGGGTGCTTATGAGCACATCACCGAAGGCGACAAGGTCAAATGTACTGGCCGTATCCTGGAAGTGCCAGTGGGCCCGGGCCTGTTGGGTCGCGTGGTTGACTCTCTGGGTACCCCTATCGATGGCAAAGGTCCGATTGATGCTGCCAGTTATGAGCCTATCGAAAAAGTAGCACCGGGTGTTATTGAACGTAAATCCGTGGATCAACCTGTGCAAACGGGTCTGAAAGCCATTGATGCCATGGTGCCTGTTGGGCGTGGTCAGCGTGAATTGATTATCGGTGATCGCCAGACCGGCAAAACAGCGGTTGCTATCGATGCCATTATCAACCAGAAAGGCACAGGCGTTAAATGTGTCTATGTTGCTATTGGTCAGAAAGCTTCTTCCATTGCTGCCGTAGTGCGCAAACTGGAAGAACACGGTGCGCTGGCGCACACCATCATTGTCGCTGCGACGGCTGCTGATCCTGCTGCCATGCAATACATCGCGCCTTACGCCGGTTGTACCATGGGCGAATATTATCGTGATCGTGGCGAAGACGCCCTGATCGTTTATGATGATTTGACCAAGCAGGCATGGGCCTATCGTCAGGTTTCCCTGTTGTTGCGTCGTCCGCCAGGTCGTGAAGCCTACCCGGGTGACGTGTTTTATCTGCATTCCCGTTTGCTGGAACGTGCCTCACGTATCAATGCAAAAGAAGTCGAACGCCTCACCAATGGTGAAGTGAAAGGTAAAACCGGTTCTCTGACCGCACTGCCCATTATCGAAACCCAGGCCGGTGACGTGTCGGCCTTCGTGCCCACCAACGTGATTTCCATCACCGATGGTCAGATCTTCCTGGAAGCTGACTTGTTCAACGCAGGTATCCGCCCGGCCATTAACGCCGGTCTGTCGGTGTCTCGTGTGGGTGGTGCTGCACAAACCAAAATCATCAAGAAACTGGGTGGCGGTGTGCGTCTCGATTTAGCGCAATATCGTGAACTGGCGGCCTTTGCGCAGTTTGCATCCGATCTGGATGAAACGACACGTAAGCAGATTGAACGTGGCCAACGTGTTACCGAACTGATGAAACAGTTGCAGTATGCGCCGTTGTCTGTCGCCGAAATGGCCTTTTCACTGTTTGCCGCCAACGAAGGTTTCATCGACGATGTTGATGTGAAAAAGGTTGTGGACTTTGAAGCAGCGCTGCATTCCTTCCTGCGTTCCAACAATGCTGACCTGCTGGCGAAGATTGATGCGAGTGGGGACTTTAACGATGACATCGCTGGTGAAATGAAAGTGGCCATCGAGAAGTTCAAAACGTCTGGCACCTATTAATAGGTGCCTGACTTAAGGTCAGGAGCTTTCCGTTAGGAGCTTTTCGTTAGGAGATAGGCATGGCAGTCGGTAAAGAGATACGCACAAAGGTCAAAAGCGTCCAGAATACGCAAAAGATCACGCGCGCCATGGAAATGGTGGCGGCGAGTAAAATGCGTAAGGCACAGGATCGCATGGCGGCATCGCGCCCCTATGCGAAAAAAATTCGCAATGTGATTCACCATCTGGCGCAATCGCATCCGGAATATAAACATTCCTACATGCAGGACCGTGAGGTCAAACGTGTCGGTTTTATTGTGGTCTCCAGTGATCGTGGTTTGTGTGGTGGATTGAATGCCAATCTGTTTCGCGCCACCCTGAGGTCGTTGAAAGCGTGGGATGCAAAGGGTGTCGGCATTGATGTTTGCACCATTGGTTCCAAAGGTACCAGCTTCTTCAAACGACTGGGCAGCAACATTACTGCGGAAACCAGCCATCTTGGTGATGCCCCGCGCATCAACGATATGTTTGGCACTATCAAGGTGATGCTGGATGCCTATGACAATGGCACGATTGATCGTTTGTTCGTGGTGTATAACGAGTTCGTCAGCACCATGGCTCAGGATCCTACGATTGATCAGCTGTTGCCGATTGAGGCCAAAGAAGAGAAAGAATACGCCCACCACTGGGATTATCTCTACGAGCCGGAAGCCAAAGAGGTGATCACCGATCTGTTGACGCGCTATGTAGAATCACTGGTCTATCAGGCTGTGGTGGAAAATGTAGCCTGTGAGCAGTCAGCACGAATGGTGGCGATGAAGGCCGCATCGGACAATGCCGGTGACATCATCGACGAATTGAATCTGGCCTATAACAAGGCCCGCCAAGCAGCGATCACCCAGGAAATTTCCGAGATCGTTAGTGGCGCGGCAGCTGTTTGATCCACTGGATCTTCAATAGTCAGACTATTGGCCAACAAATAGCAGCGAAACAGAATTAGTTAAATTTAAAGAGGACTTAAACATGAGTTCAGGAAATATCGTACAAATCATCGGTGCCGTGGTAGACGTGGAGTTCCCGCGTGATGCCATGCCGAAGATTTACGACGCACTGAAATTAAATGACGTTGATCTGACGCTGGAAGTACAGCAGCAGTTAGGCGACGGTATCGTGCGTTGTATTGCCATGGGTACCACTGATGGACTTAAGCGCGGCATGAGTGCCAATGGCACAGGTGAGCCGATTCGGGTGCCAGTGGGCCAGGGTACGCTGGGTCGTATCATGGACGTGCTGGGTCGTCCGATAGATCAGGCCGGTGAAGTTAAAGCCGACAAAACCATGCCGATTCATCGCAAGCCACCCGCCTTTGATGAACAGTCCAGCTCGCTGGATATTCTCGAAACCGGTATTAAGGTTATCGATCTGGTTATGCCGATCGCCAAGGGCGGTAAAATCGGTCTGTTTGGTGGTGCGGGTGTAGGTAAAACCGTGACGCTGATGGAACTGATTCGTAACATCGCTGTTGAGCATAGCGGCTTTTCCGTATTCGCTGGTGTGGGTGAACGTACTCGTGAAGGTAATGACTTCTACTATGAAATGGAAGAAGGCGGCGTGCTGGACAAAGTAGCGCTGGTATACGGTCAGATGAATGAGCCTCCGGGTAACCGTCTGCGTGTTGCGCTGACCGGTTTGACCATGGCCGAGCATTTTCGTGACGAAGGTCGTGAAGTGTTGTTGTTCGTGGATAACATTTATCGTTACACACTGGCCGGTACCGAGGTATCTGCCTTGCTGGGTCGTATGCCTTCCGCGGTGGGTTATCAGCCAACACTGGCCGAAGAAATGGGTGCCTTGCAGGAACGTATTACTTCCACCAAAACCGGTTCCATCACATCCTTCCAGGCTGTGTATGTGCCTGCGGATGATTTGACCGATCCGTCTCCGGCCACCACCTTTGCTCATTTGGATGCGACCCTGGTGTTATCGCGTCAAATTGCTGAGCTGGGTATCTATCCTGCTGTGGACCCGCTGGACTCTTCTTCACGTCAGCTGGACCCGCTGGTGATCGGTGAAGAGCACTACAATGTTGCCCGTGCGGTGCAGGGTACTCTGCAACGTTATAAAGAACTGAAAGACATTATCGCCATTCTGGGTATGGACGAGCTGTCTGAAGAAGACAAAATGTCAGTGAACCGCGCACGTAAACTGCAACGCTTCCTGTCACAACCCTTCTTCGTGGCGGAAGTATTTACCGGTGCACCAGGTAAGTATGTGAGCCTGAAAGATACCGTCTCCGGTTTTAAAGCCATTATTGATGGTGAGCATGACGGACTGCCTGAGCAGGCGTTCTACATGGTGGGTGGCATCGAAGAAGCAGTTGAAAAGGCCAAAACCCTCGCTTAACCAGCGGTGTTTTATTGACGGTTCAGAGAGGAGAGTAGGTAATGGCGATGACTATGCATGTAGACGTTGTAAGTGCTGAAGAGGAAATTTTTTCCGGGCCAGCGACAATGTTGTTTGCGCCGGGAGCGATGGGTGATCTGGGCATCATGCCCCGTCACGCACCCCTGATGACACGTATTAAACCCGGTGAGGTGCGCATTGTCACCGAACAGGGTGATGACGAAATCGTGTTATATGTTTCCGGTGGTATGCTGGAGATTCAGCCGGAAGCCGTGACTATTCTGGCGGATACTGCGCAACGTGCCAGCGACATTGATGAAGCCGCAGCGCTTGAGGCCAAAGAACGTGCCGAGAAACTGTTGGCCGATCAGAAAGATGACATCGACTACGCTGCTGCATCGGCAGAGCTTGCCGAGGCCATGGCGCAGTTGCAGGCGATTTCGCGTTTGCGGAAAAAAGTCGGGCGGTAAGTTCATTGATAAACAAGCAATAAAAAAGGGCGGTTTTTACCGCCCTTTTTTATTGCCGTGAATGTATTACTAGAATGCGAATAAAAATGCGAATTAAGCGCTAAATCGTTTTGTTAGCGCTTTCGTTACTGAAAATACCGTCATTGTGGCATGTTTTTAGCCGGAATCCAGAAGCTTACTTCCTCCGGACAAATGCTCCGGTGCATGGGGAAATGATGTTTAGTGGTGCTGGCAAATGACGTGTTATAAACACAGAGGTCGCAGAGACGCAGAGGGTACAGAGTGTTTAGTGTTTTTCTCTGCGGTCTCTGCGACCTTTGCGTTAAATACCCGGTGGGGTTAAAAACAGCATGTTTTCAGCACTTAATTCACATTTAAACCATAGTCTAACGCGTAATTTAAGGCCATAATCCAAGCCATATTTTATTTCATAGGGACTGGTATTTGTTATGTCTGTTGATTTATCACTTAGCGTTGTAGTGCTGGCCGCCGGTCAGGGTACACGCATGAAATCCACCTTACCCAAAGTCTTGCACTGTATTGCAGGTCGGCCATTGGTGGAACACGTCATCACCGATGCGCAGGAGCTGGGTGCGACGGATATTCATATTGTATTTGGTCATGGTGGTGAGCAGGTACAACAAGCCTTGTCATCTTATGACCTCAACTGGGTGGAACAAACAAAACAACTGGGTACTGGCCACGCTGTCGAACAGGCGCTGCCTGCCATTCCCGATGATCATCTGGTGTTGCTGTTATACGGCGATGTACCACTGATTACTGTACAGACCCTGCAACGACTTATTGCTGCTACGGAGGGTAATGCCCTGGCTCTGCTGACGGCGAAACTGGCCGATCCTACCGGTTATGGCCGCATCGTGCGTGATGCTGCGGGAAAAGTGCAATGTATTGTCGAGCAAAAAGATGCCAGTACAGATCAACTGTCCATCGATGAAATCAATACAGGCATGTTGGCGGTAAAAGCGGACAGGCTGAAAAAATGGATTGCCGCACTGGATAACAACAATGCCCAGGGCGAGTTTTATTTGACGGATATTGTTGGTTTTGCCGTGGCGGATGGTGTTGTTATCAACACTGCAAACCCGGATGAAATTTGTGAAATTGAAGGCGTGAACAACAAACGCCAACTGGCTGAATTGGAGCGGGCTTATCAACTACGGCAGGCACGACAACTGATGGAGGCTGGCTTGACCTTGCGAGACCCCGCTCGTTTCGATTTGCGCGGCGAACTTATTATTGGCCGGGATGTTGAAATTGATATCAATGTGCTTATCGAAGGTCGAGTGGAACTGGCGGATGGCGTACAGGTTGGCCCTAACGTGATACTGAAAAATGTCAGCATCGGTGCAGGCACACAAATACATGCCAACAGCCTGTTGGAAGAAAGTATCACGGGTACACAGTGCGATATTGGCCCCTATGCTCGCTTGCGACCGCAGACAAATCTGGCGAATAAAGTAAAAGTGGGTAATTTTGTCGAAATCAAAAAATCCAACATCGCCGATGGCAGTAAAATAAACCATCTGAGTTATGTAGGCGACACGACGATGGGTAACGATGTGAACGTGGGCGCAGGTACGATTACCTGTAATTACGACGGAGCGAATAAGTATCAGACGATTATTGGTGATAACGTATTCATCGGCTCTGACACGCAACTCGTTGCGCCTGTGGTTATCGCTGACGGAACGACTATTGGTGCAGGATCCACTATTACCAAAGATACTCCGGCGGATGCCTTAACTCTGAGTCGGGCAAAACAGGTGTCGGTAAAAAGCTGGAAAAGGCCCAAAAAAATAAAGGAAAAATAAAAGGAAAATTGTTCTTTCTGTTCATTATTCTGATGTAGACCTGAATAATGAAAATTTAACGCAAAGGTGCAAAGATGCAGAGGGCGCAAAGAGTGGGAAGATAACGAACAAAAGAGATAAAAAATCTCAAATGCTATGGACTACTGTATTCTTTTTCGTGCCTTTACGTTGAATTGTATGATGCGGTGATTCGTGGTCGAGAAACAGTTTGTTCCACTGAAAGTAAATCAGTGATTTTATTTAGTTGAATGTTTTGAGCGCTTAATTCACATTTAAGCCTGAGCAAAGACTTTTATGGCAAAATTTGTTTTTACAGAGAGCGAGACCAACCTCGTTACTTGAATCTGGAGACTGGAAATTAATCATGTGTGGAATTGTGGGTGCTGTAGCAGACAGGGATGTAGTGCCAATTCTGGTGGAAGGCTTACGTCGGCTTGAATATCGTGGTTATGACTCTGCGGGTGTCGCCGTATTGGATGGTGCAAACAATCTGGACCGTGTGCGCTCCATGGGTAAGGTTGCCGCACTGGTGGAGGCAATAGACGGAAAGCTCAAGGGTAAAGTGGGCATTGCACATACCCGCTGGGCCACTCACGGTGTGCCAAGTGAAAATAATGCCCACCCTCATGTTTGCCGCAACGTTGTATCGGTCGTACATAACGGCATTATCGAAAACCATGAACAGTTGCGTGAAGCGCAAATTCAGGCAGGCCACATTTTCACCTCGGAAACCGACACGGAAGTCGTGGTTCATCAAGTCTACGACTATCACGTTGAACAAGGGAAAGATCTGCTGTCGGCAGTGCGTGCTGCTGTCGCTGATTTTGAGGGTGCGTATGCCCTGGGAGTGATCAGCGCAAAAGAAGAAGGGCGTTTGATTACCGCACGCCGGGGTAGCCCACTGGTAATAGGCGTGGGTATCGGTGAATATTTTATTGCCTCGGATGTGGCCGCATTGTTACCCGTCACACAACGATTTATCTTTTTGGAAGAAGGTGACATTGCAGACATTCGTCGCAACAGTTTGGTTATTTACAATGCCCAGGGCAACGAAGTACAGCGCCCCATCAAAGAAAGCGAACAGTCAGCTGACGCAGTAGATCGAGGTGAATACCGCCACTACATGCTCAAGGAAATTTATGAGCAACCTCAGGCCATTGCCGACACTCTGGAAGGCCGAA
This sequence comes from Gammaproteobacteria bacterium, assembly GCA_021647705.1. Taxonomy (GTDB): domain Bacteria; phylum Pseudomonadota; class Gammaproteobacteria; order SZUA-152; family SZUA-152; genus SZUA-152. Next base: position 123,085 of record JAKIUF010000003.1, read on the forward strand.
TCAGCGGTGGACGGGTATTGGAACAGGCTTTTGGTGCAGGGGCATCGGACATTTTTGACAAGGTGCAAGGTGTTCACATCATCGCCTGTGGTACCAGCTATCACTCGGGATTGATTGGCCGTTATTGGCTGGAATCCATTGTTGGCATCCCGTGCAGTGTTGAAGTGGCCAGTGAATTTCGTTATCGCAAACCGGTTGTACGCAATAATTCTCTCATTGTCACCTTGTCACAGTCGGGCGAAACGGCGGACACGCTGGCCGGTTTACAAGAAGCTAAACGCCTGGGCTTTGGTCATTCCCTGTCAATCTGTAACGTGCCAGAAAGTTCGCTGGTGCGGGAGTCTGACCTCGTCTTGCTAACGCGAGCGGGCCCGGAAATCGGTGTTGCCTCCACCAAAGCGTTTACGACACAGTTGGTGGCGTTGATGTTGTTAGTGATCACCCTGGGCAGACGCAACGGCCTATCGGCAGAAAATGAAACCCGCATGGTGGGTGAGCTGGAAAAGCTGCCGGGTGAAATTGATCGGGTATTAAAACTCGACAAGCCCATCCAGGAAATTGCCCAACAGTTTGCCGACAAACACAACGCTTTATTTTTGGGGCGCGGCGCACAATACCCCGTGGCCATGGAGGGCGCGCTCAAGCTCAAAGAGATTTCCTACATTCATGCCGAAGCCTATCCGGCAGGAGAACTGAAGCATGGCCCGCTGGCATTGGTGGATGAAAATATGCCGATTATTGCGGTGGCACCCAATAATGAATTATTGGAAAAGTTAAAATCCAACTTGCAGGAAGTGCGCGCCCGGGGCGGTGAACTGTTGGTCTTTGCCGACATGCACTCCGAACTGCAACAGGCTGATGGCATACAGGTAGTAAATGTTGCACCCGTGGATGATGCCATGTCGCCTATCGTGTATACCATTCCGCTGCAATTGTTGTCCTACTACGTGGCCGTACTCAAAGGCACGGATGTGGACCAACCTCGTAACCTCGCGAAATCGGTGACTGTAGAGTAAAGACTGTGTATCAATGTTGTCAGTTGTGACTGGAAATAAGCGTTCGAACCTGTGTTTGCGTGGGAATATCGAAGTCTCCAGCGACCAGATAAATTATGATGAATAAGTTATGTGAATAGCTGAGCTATGGTTTTCATCGGAATAAACATTCTTGTTTTACCATTGTATTTACATGATTTCTCAAACTCATATTTAAAGTAATAATGCTCTGCATTATCGTTCAAACAATCAACGACAATTGCGTACGCCTTCATATGCACATTTATTTCCAGCAGATACTCAAGCCTCTTTATAAGGGTAATCTTTCCTAACCCTTGATTTTGATTGCTTCGTCCAGCCTCATGTTAAGGCGGGTGGCAGCTATTACTATTCTCCTAGTCCAGGGGGAAGAATCTCATATTTTGGGACATCTGCTGGAAACACTGCCCATTTGGGGGCTGATGAAGTGTAAATAGCCATTTGGGGAGAGAACTCATCGTTATTGTCCAGTGTTGACGCTGCGACAGAATAAAAATTACCGACGGTAACCTCTACACATAACGTCGCGCCACAATCACCACAGAATTGATGATTCATGTCTTTTCCAGAATCCCCAAGGCGGGTAAAGTTTGATGGCGTACCTTTGGTAAATTTGAATTTATCAACGGGTACCCATAATCCAAACCATTTATCGGAACCGGTATGTGTCTGACATTCTTTGCAATAGCAAAATGCTGAATTAATAGGTTCTCCTTCAAAACAGTATTCTATATTTCCACAACTACATTTTCCCTTATGTTTTTTCATATCAGCCTCAAAATAATCTTAAAAAGTGTGTTTGGTGTTGATTTCAGGTATGAAATTAACGGTGCTTCGGGCGATGTGTCAAGCACGGTTATATATGTAATGCCGATAAAACATCCTTTGCCAAATAATCACCATCCATGGGTTGAGAGACGGAGTATAAACCCAGCCTGCTGACACCCTGGTGTCAGTATGGCTGTTTTCGATCTCATTTTTTATGCAATGTTAGGCAATGAACCCTTTGGTTTCGAGTGCAGCGTGGGCACAAAAACGTGCCCACTCTTGGTGTTGGGTTTAACCTGTGGCGGTATCGGCGATGCGTGTGACATCCGAGAAAGGCAGGTAGTCAGGGTCAAAAAACTGGGTGGCAATTTCATCGGCAAAAAAACGACCGCGTGTGGTAAGCCATACATGGTTGTCATCTTCTGCAATCAAGTCCAGTGCTTTAAAACCGTTTATCGTATTGCCAAAGCAGTGTTCGATGGTTTCTCCCGTACGTTCGGTAAACAGTGCTTTACTGACACGCGCATTTTTCAGCGGCAGGATAAAACAGCGCCGACGTTCGTCGTCCACGGTGCGAATTTTTCCACGATTGACAGAGACTTTTCCTTGGCGCACTAGTTGGTAGTAGTTTTCCAGGTTGGCATCGCCGACGTTCATGGAAAATACGCCGCGTAGATTGGACCAGGATGATACGCCCACGCCGGTGACATCGGCGAGGTCGCAGGCCCAGTCGCGCAGGTAGTGGGAGATGTCCTCCGCTTTGCGGGCGAAGATGCGGGTTTGGTGTTCACCGTAGCCGTGGCGTTCTGACATCATGATGCCAAGGTATTTCATTAGTTGAATGTCGTCGGGTTCGGGAAATTTTTCCGGTGCGCTGTTGTGTACTTTGAGGATGTTACCGTCGCGGTCTCCGTGCGGACGGATGCGTAACCGGTAAAGTTGATAACCTTCGATGTCCAGATTGACTGCGGTGAGTATGTTTTTGACCCAGTGCTCCACGGTTTGGCCGGGATAGGCGTATATCAGGTCGATAAAAATGTTTTCGATACCGGCACGGCGCATTTGTTGGATGGATTCCAGAGTGTCTGCATTGTTATGGGTGCGGCCCATGGCGGCCAGTACCGGATCATCAAACGATTGCACGCCCAGGCTGATGCGATGTACGCCGTAGTCTTTCATGATGGCCAGTTTTTCCATGCCTTCTTTGCCCAGCAGGGTGGTGGGTTCGGCTTCGATGGAAAACTGAGTGCAGTCGCTGAGATCAAAATGTCGGGTAAATGCGGCGAGAAAACGCTCCATTTGTGGTGGCGATAAGTAAGTGGGCGTACCTCCGCCGATGAGAACTGAGCTGGCGGGGATGGCGTCCATGCCCATTTTGCTGCGGTACAGAGCCATTTCCTGTTCGAGATGGTCGAGGTAGTCGTCCACCTCTTCGGTCCGGGTTTTGGTTTTGGTGATCCAGTGACAAAAAGTACAGCGTGAAGGACAAAACGGGATGTGGCCGTAGGCGATGGTTTTGCTGGCTGGGCGTTGGGCAAAATTCTCGAACAGGGCGGTATCGTCCATTTCGGAAAACATGGTGAGCGGTGGATAGCCGATGACCGGGAAAAACTGTTTGCCGCCGCCGGGCAGTATGCCGGATTGTCGCACTTCGTCTACGTTCAGCTCTGTCAATTCCTCGCGTGCGAGGCCTATCCAGTCATTGATATCATTCACGTACAGCACTCCTGATGACACTTTGGTTACGACGGATGTTACGCAGGTCTCAAATGTGAATTAAACGCTAAAAACATTTGTATTAAGCATCATCGGGTATTTAACGCAGAGGTCGCAGCGGGCGCAGAGAAAAACACTAAAAACTTTGCGTCCTCTGCGTTTATAACACACCACTTGTCAGTATCATGACAACATAACCCTCCCAATACACTGGAACGATTGTCCGAGAGCTTCTGATATTACGCAGGCTTCAGTCAGAATACGAGTTGTAGCATCATGTAAAAACCGTCAGTCATTGATTCATTATTCGAGTGCGTAACATCAGTCACGAATTCATATTTTCGCATCCTTGCTGAAACAGGTAGCGGACATCATACCGTTATTCCATAGTGATTTTCTATGTCATTTGTTGCCGCTTGTTTGCATAGGGTCGCGGGGAATTATCGTCAACGACGTGGCCCGCTGAGTTTGTCCAGCCGTAGTCGATCTCGGTCATCGAACAAGCGTTTTGAAGCCAGCCACAGTGCTGCTGTCACTCCGAATCCGGTTCCGGCGCTGATCAAAAACATGATCAGAATCTGGTATTTCACGGCCTCCAGTGGCGGGCTGCCGGCGAGAATCTGTCCGGTCATCATGCCCGGCAGGCTCACCAGTCCGGCGGCAGCCATGGAATTGATAATCGGCATCATGCCGCTGCGCATGGCTTCACGGCGAATTTCAGCAATGGCATCCAGACGCGCGGCACCCAGCATCAGGCGCTGTTCGATGATGGCGCGTTGTTGCCATGCTGTGGTGGTGAGCCGGTCCAGCGCCAGCGCGATGCCGCTCATGGTGTTGCCCAGCAACATGCCCAGCAGGGGTACGGCGTATTGCGGGTCGTACCAGGGGTCGGTGGCCACCATGGTGGTCAGTGCCAGCACGGTAATGGCGAAAGAGGAGATAAACATCGCGCCGGTGCCCATGCCAAACCCCCACCAGCCAGTGAAGCGTCGTTGTTGGCGGGCCATTACTTCGCGTCCAGCAGCCAGCAGCATGACCAGCGAGATGCCAGTTACCCAGAGTAAATCCACATTAGCAAACAGTGCCTTCAGCACCAGCCCGATGAGTAGCAGTTGCACCACGGTACGTGTGCCTGCAATGAGCAATTGTCCGCTGAGGCCCAGTTGCATGCGCCAGCTCAGTGCAGCCATGGCCAGCACCAGTCCGGCGGCGAGGGAGAGATCCACGGCACTAAGCGTGATCATGCTGTGTCTTCCCGGATGCCTTCGGTGGTGAGTTGTAAATGCCGATTGCCCACTCGTGTTGCCTGTTGGGCGTCATGACTTACCCATAATACGGCGGCACCGGTATCACAACGGTATTTTTCGATGAGTTTTTCCACGGTGATGACATTGTCGGCATCAAGACTGGCGGTGGGCTCGTCCAGCAACAGTACGCGAGGCTTATTCATTAATATTCGTGCCAGCGCCAGACGCTGTTTTTCACCACTGGAGAGACGGCTCACCTGCCAACGCATTGTTTCTGTGCCAAAACCCAGTGGTTCAAACCAAGAGCATTCTTCAATGGGGAAGTGAGCGCCCACTTCATCCTGCCACCATTGGCTCTCAGCCGGTAACAGTGCGACCTGTTTACGCCACTGTGGCGCTGTGAACTGTGTGACGGGCATGTCATCGAGCAGCACTTGCCCTTCATGAGGATCGAGATCGGCGATGGCACGTAACAACAGTGATTTACCGCTGCCGGAGTCGCCACGCAGGCTGACGCATTCGCCGGGCGCAATAGATAGGGAATAAGGGCCGCGTTCATGAGTGCGCAAGTCAATGACATTCAGAGTGCTCATGTGGGGTCTTTCCAGTTCCACCATTTGAGTTTTTCCGGGTCTGGATCAGAGCAGCTGGCCCCATGGTCCGCAAACCAAACGGCACAGCGAAACACATACAATACGCAGCGATCCACCGGTTGGCCGACCTGTACACACAATTTGGCATACAATGCCTCGGGATCACTGTCGCGTAAATCCTGTACAGCAGTAATACCCAGCCCGTACAAATCGTTGGCAATGGACGGTCCCACGCCGGGGATACGTTGCAGGTCTTTGAGGGCGGCGTTACGGTGAGTCACGGGTGTGGTTTTTATCATAAGCAGGCCATAACATAGCACGCCCTGACTACTGAGAATTTAATGCCCGTGTTTCAATTTACTGCCCTGCCGCCTTTGTCCCTGTACATTCACCTGCCGTGGTGTGTACGCAAATGCCCGTATTGTGATTTTAATTCCCATGCGCTGAAAGACGGAATACCCGAAAAGGCTTACATCAATGCCTTGTTGGCCGATCTCGAACAAGACCTGCCACGCATTTGGGGGCGGCGGGTAATGAGTGTGTTCATTGGCGGAGGTACGCCCAGCCTGTTTTCTCCCGAAGCGCTGGATCGATTGTTATCCGGTCTGCGAGCACGATTGAGTATTAACGCTGATGCCGAGATTACACTTGAAGCCAATCCCGGTACTGTCGAGCAGGAAAAATTTTGTGAATACCGAGCGCTGGGCATTAATCGCCTGTCCATCGGTGTGCAGAGTTTTCACGATGATGCTTTACAAGTGCTGGGTCGCATTCATGGTCGGGGTGAAGCTATTCGTGCCGCAGAGATGGCTCATGCCGCTGGCTTTGATAATTTTAATCTCGACCTGATGTTTGCTCTGCCAAACCAGACACTGGCGCAAGCAGCCGAAGATGTGGCCACTGCCATCGACCTTGAACCTACGCATATTTCTTATTACCAGCTGACCCTTGAACCCAGTACTCAATTTCATGCACAACCACCGGTGCTGCCGAATAATGACTTGGCTTGGCAAATACAACAGGCAGGACAGCAGCAATTGGCCGAAGCCGGTTATGAACAATATGAAGTATCGGCGTATGCCAAAGAGAAGCGCCAGTGTGTACATAACCTGAATTATTGGCAGTTTGGTGATTACCTGGGATTGGGTGCGGGTGCCCACGGCAAAATTACTGATGCCGCGCAACAGAGCATTACCCGTCTTGCCAAACAGCGTCAGCCGCAAGCTTTTATGGATACGGCGGGTACCTCACAGGGCATTCAGAGTGAGCGTGTTTTAACGCGCAAGGACGTGGGCCTGGAATTTATGATGAACGCATTACGCCTGAGTGCAGGTTTTGAGTCTGCATTGTTTCCTGCGCATACCGGCCAGCAACTTGTGTTGATTGCCTCCCCTCTGCGCGCTGCTGAAGAGGCGGGTTTGCTAGAGCGAACGTTAAAGCGAATTCAGCCGACGGAAAAGGGTCATCGGTTTCTGGATGACTTATTGACGTTGTTTGTTGCTGATTAAGTGTGAATTAAGCGCTAAAAACATCTGTTTTAGAATCACCGGGTATTTAACGCAGAGGTCGCAGAGGCGCAAAGGTCGCAGAGGCGCAAAGGTCGCAGAGAAAAACACTAAAAGCTTTGCGTACTCTGCGTCTTTGCGACCTTTGCGTTTATAACACGTTACTTGTCAGTGCCACGACAACATAACTTCCAATACACTGGAACGACTGCCCAAGAACTTCCGTTTTATTGCGTCAAGGTTGGGCTGGTATCACCAGCACCTCATGCTGGTCGTGAGAGGCGTTGATTCTTGCTAGTGCCTCTTCTGCCTGCGGGTGACCACGGGCAGCCGCTATGGTAATCCAGCGGATGGATTCTTTTTCGTTACGCGGCACACCGTAGCCATAGTGGTACATGTAGCCAATGGTATATTGCGCATCGATATGGCCTTCTTTCGCTAATATCAGCAAGGCATTGGCAGCTTGCGTATATTGTTGGTTGAGAAACAGTACCTTGGTCTGTTCGAATATTTTTTGTTGTATTTCCAACCTTGTTGCGGTCGATGGCCGATCATTATCAACCGGAACAGTGGTGCAGGCACTGAGTAATAACAGGAGCAGTACACTTGCGATATGTGCCGCGGGCGACGGGGAGCCGGATTGCCACGGCATAGTTTTTTGTCGTAAAAACAAACTGTTGATACATATAACAGATCTCATGATTGTGAATGATACACGCTTTTACACAAAGGTCACGGCCATGCTGTGACGATGATGTGCGTAACAAATGATTGACAAATGCCGCTGCTATTTCATTAGATTCGAACTAAACTGGGCTGTATAGGTGGTAACATTCTAAGTTTGGAGGGAAAATGAGCCATGTTATTAACTGAAGATTCCAGTTTTGAAGTGCTTGCAGATGGCCGACTGGCAAATTTGAGTGAATGGAATAAGTCTGTGGCACAAGTGTTGGCTTCACGCGATGGCCTTACTCTGGACGATGGACATTGGCAGGTGATTGACGTCATGCGTGATTATTATCAGGCATTCAATGTTCCGCCGATCAAAAAACTGTTAATCCGTGAACTGAAAAAACGTCACCCGGCTGATGTGTTTGACGATGCCACACTTCAGCATTTGTTTCCCGGCGGTGTACTGGTACAAGGTTCAAAAATTGCGGGTGTACCCATTCCCATGATGGATGTGGAACTGGAACGAGAAACTTATCAGGCCAAGGCCGCACCCAATGTCGCACACTTTATGGGCTCGTTTAATTTTGATGGAGAGACCTTTGCCGTCACGCATACGGGTAACCTCGTAGAGTTGCACCGCTGGAATTCACGTCTCGCGGAATACATGGCAAAGCAGGAAGGCATTGAGCTTACCGAAGAACATTGGGAAGTGCTGAATTTTTTACGTGAATTCTATTTTACCTACGGCGTAAGCCCCATGGTAAAAATCCTTATGAGATACATGACAGAAGATATTGGCCCTGAACGCGCCAGCAAAGAATATCTTTACAGCCTGTTTCCCAAAGGGCCATCACGACAGGGATCACGTATCGCCGGTTTGCCTGCACCACAGGGCTGCCTGGATCTGGATATTTAACTACCTACGGTCAACAACAAAAAATAGAACAGGCTATTTTGCTTCACCTTCGGCAATGGCCTTAAAAGTTTCATCTAAGCTTTCCCTGACATCATTAACCCACTCGATCACCTCCTCTGGTGCTTCTGATTGAGCGGTAATATTTTGAATCAGTAAGAAAGTAGATTTCATGCCCCTCAAATTTCTGACTGACTCCCAACTCATTGCTTCATCAATATGAAATAAAAGTTTATCTGAGCCAGGAAAATCAAAATTTTCTACCACAGCCCTGCGCAAATTCCCCCATGAGCCTTGAAGATCAGAGAGAGCCGTTTTTGCATACCCCGTTGGTTCAATTTCAAAACTCATAAATTTAGTTATTTCTTTGTTTACGGTATATAAACACGATAATTTGATCTAATTACCTTTTGTGATAAGTGTAAATAGGACCAAGTCTTTACTTGCAGTCTTTAATTTTTTGAATTTTGCACAACTTGCTGCGGGGCGAGGGTTAAAGCCCCCTGGCTACCCGATTATATCTGGATATTACTGACAATATACAATGATATATGTCGACACTATTGCGGTGATATTTGCGCTGGAAAATCGTTTGTTTTCATCTCGCTAACGATGACCTTTTTACCAGCATGACTAAAGCTCAGTACGTTACCTTCTGGTACTAGGCCATCAATCGCCAGAAAGCCGAATAAAAATAACCTGTTATCTTTACAATAAAGTGGGCTGGAGGTGCCGTCATAATATATTTTTTTTGTGAGTTTTAGAGAAGAATCAAGCACAAAAATATGAGCTACACCTCGTGGTACCTGAGCACCTTTCACATGCTCTATAACATCGATCACCGGATAATATTCATCATCGATAACAAGATTGCACAAATGAACCAAATGCACCAGCTGTCTATCTTTATGAAGCAAGTTTTGTTTATTTAAGGCATTAAAAATAAGTATTCTATTATCCAGTTTTACGGATTCACCCGCTAGCGAACTAGCGCTATAAATAATGGGTATAATTAGGCAAAAACACGCTACTAAACAACGCTTCACTGTGGTGATCATTTTCGCCCACCCTCTTTTTTAACCTTCTTAGGGAGCACTTCATCGATAACATAAGTTAATTTTTTGCTATATTTTGGGTCTCCAACATTGTATTTTTGGGCGATGATTGATGCAGATACGGTATGCCATCCTATTATCACTCGCTCTACCCTTGCTTTATAATACTTAAGCTTCTCTCCCGGTTTTATCATTGCTACTTTTGTCGGGTTACTTTTTTTAAGTTCTTCAACTGTGGTGCTATTTTTCTTGGAAATTTTACTGAGGTTATCACCAGAAACAACGGTATACTCATGTTGAGATTTATCGACGTCACTACGTAGTGACTTTAAGTCACTTAGCGATAACCGATTTAATAGATACGCAATTCCTGCTTTTATATTCACCATCGGCGTATTAATTTGGGCAAGACTTGCTTTTAGTTTTGCGTCCATAACAATACTACTAGCTTCTTCTCCTCGTTTAAGTACACCTAGCCCTGCATCTCCTGGGTTCCCAATCTGCATGGGGCGCGTTTTCCACGACGGGTTACTAGGGCCACCGCTTTCAACCCAAATAATGGCCTTTACCCACTTCCATTCTAATCGGGGCATGGGTTTCTCAACAAAACGCGAATTTTTTCCTAAGCGCAAATTAAACTCGGAAACAGCAACTTTTATGGTCGCGTCGTATTGATCCCACGTAGTATCGGTTATACCTAGATTTACGGTATCCTGCCATTTTTCATAGGGCGTTTTTGGCTTGTCAGCGACAGTGCTGGAACCTCCGTTATCAAATGGAAGATTGATGATCTCGCCAATCTTGAGGTTTTTCAAGTTGGGATTTAAATCACGTATTTCTTTTTGCGCCTGACTGTTAGTTAGGTTGGTCTTTATTTTTGTATATTCATTCGCAAGTCCCCACAAAGTATCGCCCTTTATTACTTTATATTTGTATACAGTTGACTTTCCCCATAGTGTAGCCCTCTATGTCATACCTGAGTGATGTGCTTAATAGACCCCAAAATGGAGGATAACCCCGTCCTAAAATCCGGAAATTTATTTGCCGATGATCCCTGGCTCCATTAAATACTCCAATAAACCTATTAAATAATCAATGACTTATTACCGGAGCTTAAGGAAGCAGGGGCAAGCCTTTTTATCGCTGGAGTTACTTGTTAGGCTAATCTCGCTTGTATAAAGATTGAATTATACTCGATTCAAAGCTTTTAGGGGTCGGAGCCCTTTTGGAAAAAAGAAGAGTGGTTTTCGTGGCATGACATTTCATTAAAGAGCTCTAACCCTAATACTGGGGCAACAGACTCCTTAAGATTGATAAATTCAAGAAAAATCATGTGAAAACACAGATAATTTACTAGGGTTTCGTACTGCATAAATTTTAATAATACAGCCCAAGTGAGTCTCAATAGTCAGCGCCGTAGCCAATATATCATCCTCGAATACCAGGATGCCATGAGAGCCATTGAATCGTTGTGATTGTATTCGAATTATAATACCGTGTTGTTTGTATTCAGAAAAAACAGAAACGAAAAATTTAGCAACATCTTTAGCTCCTCGAAGGATACTGGACAATGCCTCAACCTTTCCACCGCCATCGGAATATAGCTCTACGTGCTCGGCCAACAAAGAAGTCAGATTGCTTGTATCAAGCTGCCTTGCAGCTAAAAGAAAAGCATCAAACAATGATTGATGTTTTTTAGGTGTTGTTTGGAATCTTGGACGGCTATCATGAACTCGCTTACGTGCACGTGTAGCTAACTGACGGCAGTTAGCACAGTTCTTCCCTATAATTTTTGAGATTTCATCAAAACTGAGTTCGAATATGTCGTGCAATAAAAATACTGCGCGCTCTGTTGGCGAAAGTTTCTCCAGAGCCAATAACAGCGCAATCGACACCGTGTCATCAAACTCAATTTCGACACTTGGATCATGGAAGTTATGCGATTTTTCATCGAGATACGGCTCTGGTAACCATTCACCGACGTAAACTTCTCGCCTTTTCCTCGCAGATTTCAAGTAATTCATAGCAATCCGGCTACACACCGTGATTAACCATGCCCGTGGATTATTTAACGAATTGATATCCGCCACATGCCATTTTAGGTAAGTTTCCTGCACAACATCTTGAGCCTCAGAAAGCGTGCCTAGCATGCGATAGGCAAGGCCTTCTAGCATCATGCGGTGATGCTCAAAAATCAGGCTATTTTCATCAGACATGTTGATCTACTCACTTGGGTTAGACATTAGCAAAGAAATGCGCCAACCGTTGTTGGTGCGGCGGAATATATGTGTGTATTTTTGACGCGATGAAAACACGCCGCTGCTGTAACCTTTGTTTTTCATTGTCACTTCCAGACGACCCACCTCGACTGCCAGATCACCACTACGCTGAATACAAACGGGCATCTTACGAAAAGTGTCGAATTTGGCATTTTTAAAAAGAGCCCTTTCTATTTTCAAAAAGGCATCCTGCCCGGAGACCAAATCTTTTGCGGGAATAAGTAATTGAATATCTTCAGTGCAAAGCGATGCATATGCGGTCGCATCTCCAGAGATAATAGCTTTGGCCTGAGCGGTACGCAATTGGGTAATTTCCTGCCTATCCTTATTGGTAAACTCTCCCAACCAACTTAGTTCGTTTGATGGCTCAAACATAAGATCAATTTTTTCTTTAGCATAGGCTAAAATCTGCGTTAAGTTACTATCAGTATCCTCCACACCTTCCACCGATACTGTTTCTATATGCTTTATACCAATAAACGCCAGTATCTGCTCTAGGTAACCCTTTTGAAAATCATCATGGTTTTCCGGTGAGCTATAGCTAGCACGGGCAGTAATTAATATTGCTCTTTTTTCTCCTAACAGGCCCTTGTAGACGTCATTTTCAATCTCAAAGGTTATCCCTGATCTCACGATGTGGTCAAAGTAGGCTTTAAGCGATGAGGGAAGACCTAGGTTGTACAGCGGGCTTCCGATTAGTAAATAATCTGCGCGTTTTATCTCATCAACCAAGGCATCCGATAATGAGTCGGCATTTAAAGATTCATCAGAGTTTTGAAATGTATCGAAAACCTCTTGGGTAAGATGCGGAACAGGGTTCTTCATTAGGCAGCGCCGGATAACGTTACCATCAGGGTTTTTTCTTAACCAAGCCTCTTCGAAATAATTTGTCAACTCTCTTGTGTGCGAATTTGTTAGTCGGATGCTGGAATCTATTCTAAGTAGTGTTTTCATGGGTGCTCCAAATTAATAGTTACCCATATAAGACAACTCAGCATTACGAAATGTGACAGAACTCGACAAAAGGCGCTAACGTCTAAGCACTTATACCCCGCGCGCAGTTCAGCATGGAGTATAAATGTCTGTTGGGCTATGCTTCCTCTATCGGAGTAGCAGACTATGGGGTTTGTCGAAGGGCGATAATACCGTTATGGCTGAAATCATGTTTTACAAGGCTGTTTTCTTAACCATTTTTAGCTCTGTTATTCATTTAGGCTGTTTGTTGTTTAACGTGTTATAGCATTAAAGGACTCTGCCCCTTAAGATCAGGGCATTTTTAAAGGATAAAAAACTCGGCCGCAAGCGACCGAGTTTTAAGAACCCAACGGCTCTATCGCTTCGCGATAAAAACATGAAAAAATTGGAGACTCTGTACATTTATGTACATCACAGAAATATCCCAAGAGCTGGATAGTATCGACTGGGACAGGCCCCAGTCACACTATCCAGCTCGGGGGTAAGCCCCCGAGATTTACGCTACACGGTTAAATCTGTCAATTTGACAAACATTTGAGTAAGCCCTATAGTTCTTACAATTATCTTACTTAAGGGTCGAGTTTAGTGGAAACAACCAAATTATCTAGTAAAGGCCAAGTTATTATACCCAAACCATTGAGAAGCGCACATCATTGGGAAACAGGACAAGAGCTTGTGGTAATTGACATGGGTGATGGAATATTGCTCAAGCCAAAAACTCCTTTTCCAGAATCAAGTATTAAAGATGTAGCATCCTGCTTAAGATATGATGGGAAGGCTAAAACATTAGAAGACATGGAAGATGCGATTAAAACAGGAATTGGAGCTAAATATAAATGATTGCTGTTGATGTCAATATAATCATTAGGTTTCTTACACGAGATGATGAAAGACAGTACAAGAAATCTTTTGCAATATTTAATAAGCAAGAAATTTTCATTTCAGATACGGTAATTTTAGAAACTGAATGGGTTCTAAGATATGCATACAAATTTTTGCCTAAAGATATATCTAATGCTTTCATAAATTTATTTGGTTTAAGAAATGTCCATTTATCAAACCCTACATTTATCGCACAAGCTATTGGGTGGCATAATCTGGGAATAGATTTTTCAGATGCAATGCATTTAACTCAATGTCAACAATTTGAAAAGTTTTACACGTTCGACAAAAAATTTATATCAAAAGCGAAAAAGTTAACAGCTTGTGAAGTTACACTGCCCTAACGTCTAAGCATTTATGCCCCGTGAGAAGTTCTATTTTATGCTTTAAGGGCTCTGACCCCTTAAGTGAACGCTTTGAATATATGTCTCTACTTCTTCAAATCCTGAAGATTCATATAATGACTTAAAGTCAGTCATTTTCATCTTCTTTTGCCCACTGACGTTTATCCCACGCAGTTGCGATGCAAATTTTGGTTCTTTTGTGCCATAATAAAGCATAGCGGAATGCACAAAAGAACCAAAATTTGCATCGTCCACTGGAACGTTTTGTTATGCGTTTATTGTACGAAATATTATCATAAATAAGCTCAATAACAGCTTACAGCCATAATCGGTCATTTTGGTAGGCTAGGTGATACGTTATATAATGTAACTTGGCGTTAGCATTATTACGGCTTTTCGATTATAAAGGCATCATATTCCGCGAATTTCTGGTAGTCTGCGATATTCAATGTAATGGAGCGGTGGTTTTATTTGCTCATTTGTTTGCCTGGGCATCACCAGCTAACCCATCACAACATAAATATCTACATTTCATCACCTTAAAACGGTTACTAGGCTAGTTCTTCTCTTCTAGTTTCATATAGTGCCCTCCTCTGAATTTAAACATCAGGTGATTTGCTATTCAATTAATCTAATTAATTATTGAGATCGGGAAATACCAATGCATATAGAAATAATAACCACACCCAATGGAATGCTAAAAGAAAGCGGATTTGGCTCTCGAATGGCCTGTAACAGTGTTTTAACTGCAATTCAGCGGATGGGGTATAGCATAAAACTGAATGTGTGCGAAACAAAAGATAACTTGGATGAAATAGTCAAAAGAAAGCCTGATTTAGTTGTCTTGGCGGTAAAGTATATTCCCGTTAAAAATAATGATGACATTTGGTTGTCTGATTATTTTTTCCAGCATGGAATTAATTGCACAGGATCAACAAGAGAAGTGCTAAAATTCGATTCCAACAAAGTGCTCGCTAAAACACATTTAGCAAACAAAGGTATTAATACGTCTAATTATTTTATTGCAAGCCCTGGACAGTATAAAAAAGAAAATGAATTACCAATTACGTTTCCACTGTTTTTAAAGCCAATAGATGCAGCTAATGGTAATGGAATTGATGATTTATCATTTGTAAAAAACTTTACAGACTACGAAAATAAAATAGTGTCACTATACGACTCATTCAATCAACCAATTTTGGTCGAGGAATATCTTGACGGTCGGGAGTTTACCGTTGCAATCATCAAAACATTCGATGATAAATTAATCGTATCTGCAGTTGAAGTAATTCCGCCAATATCAACTAATGGACTTAGGATTTTAGGCGCGCAGGCAAAAAAAGATGATTCTGAAAAACTCATAAAAATTGATGATAATGAAATAAGAAGTAGAGTAGCTACACTGGCTATTGATGCTTTTAATGCTCTTGGTGTCAGGGACTTTGGGCGCATTGACATTAAAACCAAAAAAAATGGCGAGTGCTTTTTCATGGAAGCGAATCTGGTTCCGGGTATGACCTTTGGTTCTAGTTATTTCCCTAAAGCATGTGAAATAGTTCATAAATTCTCTTACGATAAAGTGGTTGAATTACTATTAGCCGGAGGTCTTACCAGAGCTTCTGCAACCATACCTCCTAACATGCGCCCTGACTCAGAAGATAAATTCGTTGCCGTTGTAAAAAGCATTTGATGATGATTCTGGAAAGTCTATTTGTATTGAAAGGCAAAGTTATATTTTTTATTAAATTTTTTCTGTGCAAGGGTGGCATCATCGCGCAGAAAGAACCTATTAGATCTTTCAATATGATGAAATATTCCTCATGCTAGCTGATAGTTTTCTTATATCAGATTTATCGATCATAGCATTTGGCGAAAGTCGTCATAGACCGTAAAGTAATTATTAGCTAATTATAATAATGCGAACGTATTGAGGAGTTCCATCTGCATGCCCTATGAGCTTTTAGTCGAAGTTACACGTAACGGTACCGTCGAAAGCCAGCACTTTGGTTCTGCCGTCGTGTGTAATTTTAATGGCGACGTTGTACATAGCTGGGGAGACATCGAAAGCCTGGTATTTCCACGCTCTGCGCTAAAGCCGATGCTGGCTATTCACCTGGTTGAGAGCGGTGCAAGTGACCAATATACTCTAAGTGATGCAGAATTATCGCTAGCATGTTCGTCTCATCAGGGCGAACAAATACATCAAACTTTGATAGAGTCATGGCTAAATCGCCTGGGATTAACTGAGGATCATTTAGCCTGTGGTGCTGCGCTTCCTGAAAGTACTGAGCGTGCCTATCAGCTGTTAGCCGATGGGCAACAAGGTTGTCGAATACATCATAATTGTTCAGGCAAGCACGTCGGATTTTTAACCGCGGCATTGCACTTGAATTTACCAATGGATAATTACCACCTGCTTGAACACCCATTGCAACAATTATCGTTGGATATACTTTCCGATCTGGCTGATATTGATCTTAAACAGTATCCAATAGGGATCGATGGCTGTGGATTACCTGCACCCACAATGCCTTTGCTGCAGCTTGGACGCACCGTGGCCCGCTTCGCTAATCCTGCAGATTTGTCAGATTATCGCGCGCAAGCAATTTATCGACTTCACGAGGCTATCACCAATGAGCCCTTATATATTGCCGGGCATGGAACTGTTGTCAGTGAGTTGAACGACGTTACAAAAGGTACTGTGCTGGCTAAAACTGGTGCCGAGGGTGTTCTCATTGCAGCTTTACCTGAACGAGGCTTGGGGGTTGCATTAAAAATAGCGGATGGAAGTGCACGTGCAAGCTCAATAGCATTATTGGCAATCCTTGACCATCTCGGCGCTTTATCTGATAAAGAGAAACATAAACTTCAGGCTCATATCTCTCCAACGATAATAAACTCAAGAGACTTAATCGTTGGAAATATTCGCCCAGCCGCATCCTGGTTATCAGGACTCAATAGTAATTGACAGTTAATTGGAGACTGAATTGAGTCGCGGATAGGGACACCAATAACTTAATAACTTTTCGAAACAAACCACTAAGTTATCGATACCCCTCTTTATAACAGTAGATGATAGAGTGAAAAAGGACACCCATTAAATAAAAGCCTTTCTAGAGTGAAAAAGGACACCCATTAAATAAAAGCCTTTCTCAAACCTATTCTCCAGAAAATATATGAAAAACATGAGCAAGAATTTCTGATTTTACCCAACACGGAAAAAAATTGTGAATTTTCCGACAAGCGCGCTGATTTTCTGGGCCGCAGATAACAGGAAGTCTTCACCGTCTACTCAGGTGACTTGAAAAGAAAAAGATGAATTGAGTGAAAGCTACGTAGGTAATAGCTGCTTGTAAACACACTTGCCCGCTGACTGTCCTTTCATCCAACACTGTCCCAGTCGATGGGCAAACTGTTTCAGTTTGTCCATCGCGCCTACAGCTCGGAAGAATCGTTGGTCGTAGTGATTGATCATATCCAGCCAAGCCTTGTTGTTCAATCCCCAGCCTGGCTAATATGGGAGGTAAGTTATCAGCAATCGCTCCAGCTTTATCATCACGTATGGCCCGACCACTCCAGTCCACGAGTTCCAGGTAATCCGTATATGAAAAGGCGATACCTTCGGGCTGGTCTTTGTGTTCGTCTCCAATGAAATCGGCCAGTTTGACGTTCGTCGGGGAGGAGTGTGATTGAGCTTGTTCAGGGGGTGATATTACGTGTTGATGGGCTTGTATCCGTGCCTGAATGGATGTGTAGTCTGAGGTTTCCGGGGTGGGGTTGATACCCGCCCGTATAGGGTTAAGATCCACATAGCTCATACAGGTAAGCAAAGCTTGCTCATCCAGCAGAGCTTGGCTTTTATAGCGTCCTTCCCAGAACCGTCCTGTGCAGTTGTCTTCTGTATTGGCTTGTCGAGCGAGAGACTCATTTAAACAGCGCATGAACCAGCCCAGATCCGTCAAACGGCTGCGCCACTCCTGTACAAGTTCAGTCACGAGCTTTTGCTCCGCTTTAATCAACCGTTCTCCTTTCCGCATTCGATCAATTAACAAGGGTGCCTTGAATAACTGGGTCCAGAGTTCAACCACCATTTCATCAGACCATGCCTGAGCCTGAGGTTGGTTAATGTGCAGGACCAAATGGTAATGATTACTCATGACCGCATAAGCACAGACATCGATAGAAAAAACACCAGCTAATTCAGCGAGTTTATCGACAACCCATTGTTTACGGTGTTCGTAATTTTGGCCGGAGAATTCATCGCTGCCACAGAGAAAAGCGCGGCGAACACAGCGTGAGATACAGTGGTAGTAGGGCGTTGAATCCAGACAGACCTGGTTTTTACGAGGGATTGGCATCCGTGCCTCCTTCTTTTCCGTGTGGGTAAAGTATGTTTCGTAATTTAACGAGGCTCGGTCTGGATGTCAATTAATTGATGGGTGTCTTATTTTGTTGCAATAAAACCTAACGCCTTGCTCAGTGGCAGTTCAAAGTGGCACGTTTTTGCGAAAGCAAAACAAGTGCCGCTTTGAACTGTCCACTGGAGCTATTTGTTAGGCAATTATTCATTGTCTCTCATATCATAGGCGGCAATATACCTATAATTTTCAAGCTCGTACTCTTTAATTAATGATTTTATATAGCGAGCATCTAATTCAAGCGGATGAGCTTTTAACAGGTAATTTATATACTTAGGTGTGGCTACATCTTCGCCTTCTGATTCGGTTGCATTAAAATAAGTTTCAAAGTAATCACTGTGAAAGGATAACGGGCAACAGAATATACAATGAAATGGGTTGCTCTTTTTTAATATATTATTCTTTGATACTCTCTTCCCGTATTTTCCATCTGCGAATTTTTCTATATCGTTAGCGCAAGCCAAAAATACACCGCAATCATGAACGCCATTACTACGACACATGGTTCTTGTTTTTTTATCAGGCAGACTATAAAAAACGTAAAAAGGTAATTTATTATTTAACGCGGCGTAACTTAATAGCTTATTCATTTGCCCTTTGGTATTTTTAGGGTAATTCAATTTACTGACATAAGCGTCATATGGCTTTATAAACTTTTTAGCTTGTATTACTAGAGGGTAGCTTTTTTTCTTACCTATCAACCAAATCTCCATTTCGAAGTCAGCGCCAGAAACCTTACTCTCTTCCTGCCGTGTAAATGTTGATACGCTAATGGATTTAAATCTTTTATCTATTTCTTTCCACTTCCACACCAAATAATCAGTAATTGATTCCTCTTTCACATCACCTACATTCAATAGAAATTCTTTTATTTCCTTTGTAAGCTCTCGATTACTCTGACAGAGATTCATGCGTTTCCTTTTTTTTGCCTAACAGTTAATGGCCACCTCCGAGGGGGATAACCCCGCTCAAAAAATCACCAATTTATCCACCGGTTGTTTCCGGCTCCGTTAAATACTCCAGTAAACCTATCAAAGAATCAACCACTTATCACGGTATGATTTTTGCTGTGAACGAGCAGTATACAACTCCAGGCTGGATATTGAGTGGGAAAATAAGACATTTTGGGGATATCACACGGGGTATTTTCCAGTGTGAATTTGTTTGTTTTTGCACACTTTGTTTTTTCATGCTTTTTAAAAGCAATCTTATTCAATAAGATAAGTAAATTTCTAAAGAATTTTTCCCTGCGGAATATTGGGGTGTGGCCGGGATATTGAATGTAGAAATACCCCAAAGCGGGAAAATATTCCGTTTGCAATTGCGGGACATAAGAAATGCTGTATAAAATATCAGCATCAAAAACCCCGGAGGTGTCTTTACACCGGTCTCTCACACGATAAAGTTATGCACGGCGCGTTGCAGTCGTTGCAGGTTTCCGTGTGTAGGGTAGGGTGCATAACGCTGGCGTTCATACAGCGTGGTGATGTTGTTGATATCTCGTGCCCGTTGTGGGTATTGCTGGCCTGCACGCCGGGCAAAGTCCAGCGGGCCTTCTGCGGGTTGCCGCTGCATCCCGCATCGTGACAGCCGTTGGCAAAACCGTTCATAAGCCACCTGTGCAGGGTCCCGGCTCTGCCGACGCCATGGCCGTAATAAATACACGGCAACCACTGCCATCACCAACGTCATGCCAGCCACTAACAGAGAGATCATTTCCTGCCAGTCGATGTTGTCAAAGCCTGCGCTCGCGAACATTCGCGATAAAAAATCCTGCTGGCGCTGGGTATTGTAATTTACCACCCACTGGTTCCAGGTATGATTGATACGGTCCCAGCTAAAACTCAATTGGCGACCTACTTTTTTCAGCCAGTTGGGTGTAGTACCCGTTCCTGCCATTTCCGGCAGAATACGCGCCAGGTCTTGTTGGTTTTCAATACGTTCAGCGGGAATAACCGCAGTGGGGTCTACTCGTCGCCAACCTTCGCCGCGTAACCAGACTTCTGTCCAGGCATGGGCATCGGATTGCCGTACGATGAAATAATCACTTTGTGGATTCATTTCACCGCCTTGGTAACCGGTGACCACACGCGCAGGGACACCGGCTGCACGCATCAAAAAAACAAACGCTGAGGCATAGTGTTCACAAAATCCTCGGCGGCTATTAAATAAAAACTCATCCACGGGATCATTTAATAACAACGGCGGTTGTCGTGTGTAATAAAAAGGTTGTTCGGCAATGTAATTCAAAACCGTTCGTACAAAGGCGGCATTGTCAGTCACTTTCTGGCGCAATTGTTGCGCCAGTTGACGTGCTTGTATGCCCGAGTCTGCGGGTAGTTGCAGGTAAGGCAAAATATCCGGGGCATCATCTTTTGCTAACCGGTAATCCGTGAATGAGCGCATGGAATAACGTAGCAGTTGCCGTACGGGTTGATTGGCTATAATTTCGTAGTCGTCAGACAGGCGACTGTCCGGCGGAATAATGGCGGGTAAATCCAGCGCAAATAACCAGCGTTGCTGATGTGGCTCCAGAGTAACGGTATAAAGGCTGGGTTTACCACTTACCTGATACTGAGAATTAATGCTCAGGCGAGTTGTGAGCCTTTGTGAGTGCGGGTTGGACCAGGTTCTTCCATCAAATTGCGTAAATACCGGTCCGCGCCAATAGCGTTTTTGCGGTAAGGGCAGGGGTGTGTCGAATTGTACCCGGAAGGCCACACTGTCGTTGTCACTTAACTGACTGATATTACCTGGTGACATGGAATCAGACAGACCGGTGCCCGCACCTGCGCCATCGGCAGGCAGGCTCCATAATGGCCCGGGAATGCGCGGAAACAAAAAAAACAATAACAATGCCAGTGGCAGTGCCTGTGTTAAAACGGCCCCCGCTTTTTGTAAATTGGCCCATTGTGGAATCACTGATTGATCGCGACTGAAGGCAATCAAGGCGGTAACGAGCAAGGTCACCACCAGCAACATATAAAGCCCCATAAAAATGGATTGATCAAATAAAAATACGGTAATCACCACAAAAAATCCCAGGCCGATAACCACACCCACATCGCGCTGGGCGTTCATTTCCATTAATTTCAAGCACAGCATGATGACCAGTAAACCCACGCCAGCCTGCCGCCCCACTAATGTGCCAAATGCAATCCAGGTTGCCAAAATACCGACCAATGTCAGTAACCAGCGTACCGTGCGTGGGGGTAGGGCAAGGTAACGTAATTCAAATAACAAGCGCCAACACAGCAAAATAATGCTGGGTAACATAACCAGCAGAGGCAAACGAAAGAAGTGTGGTGTAAAAGCCAGTGCCAGCCCGACGAGCAGCCAGAGGTTTTCTGCTTTTGCCTGTTTTACGCGCTGTTGAAAACCGGACATATTCATGATGATGAAATATCAGCATTCGGGTTTATGTCATGCAAAGCGAGTGCTTGTAAGCATTGTTGCTGGTGTGCAGGTCCTGTGCCTAGCGGAATATGTGTATTCGGCAGCCTCAGTCCATAATTCACCTGTGCGGCATTGGCATCCAGCACCCAGCGGGTCAGGCGCGACAAGCGTGCCTCTGTATCCAGGTTTGGCAGGCTATCCCAGTCTAACCATAATTCGATAGCCTGGTCGCCGCCAAACTGTTTGGTGAACATGCCTTGCCCGCGAGCAACCGTTTTCCAATGAATATGACGCAGGGAATCGCCCGGGTGATAGTTACGCAGGCCGGCAAAATCATCGGCACCGTGGCCACGGTCACCTTGCAAGTCCAGGTGATAACTGGATTCATCAGGCAGGCGGTGATGTTGATCCGGCGTGGGATACACTAAATAACACACATCCCGTTGTGCATAGGCCCATGCCCGAAACAGGCCCAGTGGAAAACCGGTTTCCAGTGTCAGTCGTGGCATGGTGTGTCGGCCACGCTGTGTTGTCAGCAATGGCACATTATTTCGTTGCCACTGGTCGCCTGCTACATCAACACTGGTGTGTTGTTGGTTTCGTAACTGTAATTTGATGGCATAACGGGCTGCACTGCGACGGTTGTCCAGTATTATCGGCACCTGTGCGATTTCACCACAAAACACAGCGGGTGCTTGTCCCACGTCAACGCGCAAATGCAACAGGTTACGATAGGTGTGCAGAATGGCGATAAAAAAGATACTGGCCAACAAAAACGTCAGCGCATAAGCAAGGCTGTTGTTGTAGTTCACCGCACCCAGCAGCATTATCAGCATCATTGCCGCAAAATAGACTCCCATTTTGCTCGGTAAAATATACACGCGCCGCTGTGCCAGAAAAATGGGGCCGGGCTCCGGGCCTTCTCCCGCGAAAAACCGTTTCAGGCTGAAACGATGACGCAGGCTCATGGTAGTGGGCGTGGTGGTATTCGCCGTGGTATGCGACATGGCAAACTCTCAGGGAATGGCAACGTCTTGCAACAGGGTCAGCAGTGTTTTATCGCTCTGGCTGGATTCCGCTACCGCCTGTAATCGATGGCTCACTACATGCGGCATGACGGTTTGCACATCTTCCGGCATGGCATGATCCCGTCCTGCCATCAGTGCCCAGGCTTTGGCGCTGCGCAGCAACGCAAGCCCGGCACGGGGTGATAGTCCGTGAGTAAACTGTGGCGACCGACGACTGACATCCAACAGAGCCTGCACATAATCCAGCAATGCATCGGCGACGTGTACTTTGCTGGCGGTCTGCTGTAGCTCTGCCAGCTGCCCCGGTTGGATGCATGCACCGTGCTGTTTGAGTATTTCCCGGCGATCATCACCCGTTAACAAGGCGCGTTCGGCGCTGGCATCGGGATAACCTAATGAAATACGCATCAAAAACCGGTCCAGCTGGGACTCTGGCAGTGGAAAAGTGCCAATTTGATACGTGGGGTTTTGCGTGGCGATCACAAAAAATGGCTCCGGCAGTGGCCGGGTTTTCCCTTCGGTGGTTACCTGGCCTTCCTCCATGGCTTCCAGTAGCGCGCTTTGTGCCTTGGGTGTGGCGCGGTTTACCTCGTCGGCTAAAATCAGTTGGGCGAAAATCGGGCCGGGGTGAAAATGAAAACCCTGCTCGGATTTGTCAAAAATGGACACCCCCAGAATATCGGCTGGCAGCAAATCGCTGGTGAACTGAATACGTTGGTATTGCAGCCCCAGTGTTTGTGCCAATACATGCGCCAGCGTGGTTTTGCCCATGCCCGGTAAATCTTCAATGAGTAAATGGCCGCGTGCCAGTAAACAGGCCAGAGCCAGACGAATTTCGTGTTGCTTGCCCAGTACCACTTGGCTGGCATGTGCAACGATAGCATCCAGTCTTTTTGTTGATTCATTATTTTGCATGATGTTAGTAGCGACAAAAGGCCTCCAAGCCTGAGAAGTGGAAAGTGTCCTGAATGCCCATAAAAGCATAAACTGAGTTCATTATGAAATATGTCACGCTGAATGATATCGAAAATCGTATGCTCTGGGTGCTGGATTCACCCAGCGACAAGGGTCGCGTGAAATTAATGGTGGTGCGCCCAAAAACGAATGAGCGCGAAGTGCTTTCACAAGCGCTGTTTTCGTCTGAAGCAGGGGTAACAGGTGACAATTGGCAAAAACAGTGCTGGAAAACACTGGCCAATGGGCAGGCCGATCCTGTGGTACAGGTCGCCATTATGAATGCACGTATGATTGATGTATTGACCAGAGATAAAAACCAATGGCCATTGGCGGGTGACCAGTTGTTTGTTGATCTCGACTTGAGCGTCAATAATTTGTCTCCTGGTACACAGCTGAAAATAGGTGGCACTGTGTTGGAAATTACCGCTGAGCCTCATCGAGCGTGCAGTAAATTCGAGCAACGGTTTGGAGAGGTTGCGCGGCAATATGTTAATTCGGCACAAGGTGACGCGCATCGCCTGCGCGGTGTTTACGCAAAAATTATTTCAACCGGCGAGGTTTCGATTGACGATGTCATCCACAAGCTCTGAAACAAATACCACACAAATACAGTTAACCCGGCAATGGCTGGAACAGGTGGTCATCGGCCTCGGGTTGTGTCCCTTTGCAGCACAACCATTGCTGGAAAATCGTGTACGGATTCAGGTATGTGATAGCACAACAGAATTGCAGTTACTGGAAACACTACACGCAGAACTGGATAGGTTAGACCAGCAGCCTGCCTCTGAACTCGAAACCACGCTGTTGGTATTGCCCAACATGCTGGCAGACTTTGCAGACTACAACCAGTTTCTGGATCAGGTGGATGCACTGCTTGACGAGTTTGCCTGGCACGGAAAGTACCAGATTGCCAGCTTCCACCCACACTATTGTTTTGCTGGTGTTGCGCCCGAGGCAGCAGAAAACCTGACCAATCGTGCGCCCTATCCAATCTTGCATCTTATTCGTGAAGACAGTCTGGCGGCCGTGCTTGCACACGTCGAACGACCAGAGGATATTCCGGCACAAAACATCCACCGGGTTAACTCACTTGGCTCGGACGAAAAACACCGACTTTTCCCCTGGGTTTTTCCTGTTGTCTGAACCCTGCAAGTGCTCACCCTTGCAGGGTCCAGGTATCAATGAGTTAAGCGACCCACCGCCTGTACAGTGTATTTATCGCATTTTTCAACAAGGTTGCACATTGGTGGCCGACATACCCTTTTGGCCTTCTTCCATCTCGAATTTCACTTCCTGGCCTTCCGCCAGTGTTTTGAATCCCGTGCCTTCGATATTGGTGTGATGCACAAAAACATCTTCTCCTCCTCCTTGTGGCACAATAAACCCATAACCTTTGGCATCATTAAACCACTTCACCGTACCATCTGACATCATCCTTCCCCTCTCTCTTTAGTCAACAAATCCATTTTTTATACTTTCGTGCAATGTAACCTAATTGACAAGCTATCTCTAGTTAATAGGTTACCGAATTAGCCATTATAACCAGACCAGGCTAGAGTGTGTACCCACAATCAATTATCTCTGTTGTGGAAATATTTTAAAGTCTTTCAATAGGAGAGTTTAAAAGGGGGGATTTAAAATCCCGCATTTTTAGATGATGCATGCTTTTGCCCCGCCCCCATAGCCGTCAGGCTAAGCCGGGTAGGGTGGAACAAGCGTAGCGGTTCCACCAAACGGGAAAGGGGCATATTCGAAATTCGATCGGCTATCGTCGTTTGCTGGTGAGTCGTTGTTGCATGAGGGCTTTTTTCTCCTGTTTCAGGCAATCGGGTTTTTGTTGTAGGGTTCTTTTGTTAGCGGTCGTGGTGAGCGTAGAGGCGATTTGTTGTTCCTTATAGCCTATTGGTGGAACCGCTGCGCTTGTTCCACCCAATTTTACGCTGTGTTGAATAGAGTGGAACAAAAAACTATAGTGCTCCAACTTTACCATCTTCCTGGGCAGGGCTTAGCCTGACGGCTATGCCCCCCCCCCTTTCCCCTTGAAGGGAGAGGGCTGATGTGGGAGGGTGAACTTGCATCGAAGTTGATCCATGAACTCTTACCTCAATTCTTTCCTGGCTTTGAGAGTATCCGCAGGGCATAAAAAGGGATAATTGGTCGTAGGGTCGATCAATCTGGTTTTTAGCGGTAACTCGAAGCCATCAGCTTTAGTCAGTCAGTTCGAATCACAACACTGTCTTGAAAAGAGCGAATGAAGAGCCTGACAGGGGCTAATTCTACTGCAATCGTGGTCAGGCGATGGAAAAGTGCTTTAAAGAGTATTTGGTGCATCATTTTAGGTTGAGTCTGGGGCGGCTATAAATTTACCTCAATGTTTCAGGTTACAACACCCAGTCGGTAATATGCTGATGCAGATCATCGGCATCCATTTCCGTGACGACACGTCCTCGTATAGAAATGCCGGCACTATGTACTGTGGAAGCATCACCACTGACCAAAGGATGCCATTCAAACAGAGGTTTACCTTCAGCCAGCAAGCGATATGCGCAGGTTTCCGGTAGCCAGTGAAATTCTGCAATGCGTTCAATGGTGAGTACGGTACAGTCTGGGATCCGTTTTTTACGGTTTTTATAACCCATGCAGCGACAGGTTTCAATATCCATCAGCTTGCAAGCAACGTTGCAAATATATACTTCACCGCTATCTTCATCTTCAAGTTTATGTAGGCAACATTTTCCACAGCTATCACATAATGATTCCCATTGTGTTTCACTCATTTCTGCCAGTGATATTTTTTTCCAAAAAGTGTCCATTAATTGCTGGGCCTCCAAGCATGAAAATGTATTGTCCAATGTAACAGTGTTTCTGGTTTATATTATCGTTTTCACGAGTTTCTCGCATATTTATTGTGATTCAGCCGGAACGGGTAAATGTGGATTATATCAGGAAGTTTGTTTTCTTGATGTCGCAGGCACTTTTGTCGGCCTATGAGGCTCACTGAAAATACTGAGCACAGTTTCTTTAGGGTGAGGACATTTATGATAAAAATCCACATGTCAGATAGTTTATAAAAGAGATGGGCGGTTAGTGTCTGCACTATATTTATTTTTTATAAACATATTATTGTAAGCGATCATGCATGTGAACGTACAATTATAGATAGGTTGTGACGCACTAATATTAATTTAACAAATGATGACATGTTATAGATTGAAATTTACAAGGTTGTTGACAATCTACAGAAAAAATAAATTCGGTTTAAGTACAGCAGGTGTTTGTTTAATTTTTTTCTTAAATAGACAAAGCGATGTTTAAGATTTTTTCATTGTTGGTACAGAATAATGAAAATAAAACGCAAGGTCGCGAAAGCGCAGGGAACGAAAAAAGCTATAAAAATAATGAGAAAAAGATATTAAATACTATGGCTCTTTATATATTTGTACTTTTTCGTTAGGTTTTATGATTATGTGATTCTTGGTGTCGAATCAATAAATAATCATATCGAACAGGAAGCATGCAGTTCTTTACAAGAATTTTTTGGCCAAAACACCTTTTCTGCACACACGTTTGATCAAAGTCCGTGAACAGTTTTCTGGGTGGATAAAAAATGTCCAAGTTTGGCTCATAGTAAAAAAGGTCCCAATATATTAACGCCATAAAATTTTCCAAAATACCCATGAATTATTTTTGTTTCTGGTAATGGTCTTGAAGGACGTAAATACAGTTATGCCTGAATATTAATCGATATATACGCAGCACGAAAAAAAGCAAGAATGGACAAGCAGTATAGATTGCGTATTTTTAAGTTATGAATAAGTATGTAATGGGCGAGGGGATCGGGAAACCACGGTAAATAATATATGAGCCATTACGATTTGTTGCATCTTCTATGATGCAGTTGTGGCGTGGTTTTGATAGCGTATTTTAGAAATATTAATGATTTATATATGTGTAAATGTATGGTTTGGAAAAATATAAATTTTTGTTGCTGGGTGGAGTGTATCGTTACGCAGAGCCGGTCTTGTAAAAAATAAAAAATGTGGGAATTTGTTACACAGAAAAATCAACAAGATTCCGGTTTGTAAGGGTGTATTACAGTTACCTGAAAATTTAACGGGGGAGAATACCAATGGCTAAAGGAATCAGAAAAAGTATCTGGGCGACATTTTTTATGTTGTTATTCGTAGGGATATTGCCGTTAAATTTTGTTAACGCTGCTGTCATGGACCCGTCAGGCTCTGGTTCCGGGGCGGTACTTGAAGTCGAAGATCGATACGTTGCGGGTGAGGTTCTGGTGAAACTTTCCCCTTCTACTGCTTCAGTCAGGGCGGTACAAAAATCAAAACAGGGGCTGGCGATAGAGTCTTTACGTGGATATGGAGAACATTCTGTCCAACCTTTAGGTAGAATCAAGCCAAAAGAATCTGCTAGCAAGGCCCGTAGTGTTTTAAAAGAACCGGCGATTAATCGCTGGTATTTAGTGAAGTTACCCCCGGACATGTCTGTGGATGAGGCATTGGCCATCCTCAAGCAAGATTCAGATGTCGAAGTCGCCGAACCTAACTATGAAGTCTCCATTGCTGCAACACCCAATGATCCCCGTTATCCGGAGCTATGGAATATGCACAATATCGCCCAGACGGGTGGTACGCCAGACGCGGATATTGATGGCCCCGAAGCCTGGGATATTGCGACGGGTAACGGCGATGTGATTATTGGTGTTATTGATACCGGCGTCGATTACACCCACGAAGACCTGAAAGATAATATGTGGACTAATCCCGGTGAAATTCCAGACAATGGCATAGATGATGATGGCAATGGTTATGTGGATGATGTCCATGGTTATGACTTTGTCAATGACGATGGCGACCCGATGGATGACCATGGTCATGGTACTCATGTCGCAGGCACCATCGCCGGAGTGGGCGATAACAATATTGGTGTGGTTGGTGTTAACTGGAATGCCAAAATTGCGGGGATCAAATTTCTTTCCGCCAGCGGTGGCGGTTCTACTGCGGGTGCGATTAACTCGATTATATATGCCAACAATAATGGCATCAGGATCACTAACAACAGTTGGGGAGGCGGCCTTTTTTCCCAGGCCTTGCTGGATGCCATAAACGCTGGTGGCCTGTTTGTCGCTGCTGCAGGGAACGATCGCAGTAATACGGATAACGTCTCTTTCTATCCAGCTGCTTATATTTCGGACAATATTATCTCCGTTGCCGCAACAGACCATAATGATGCACTGGCTTCATTTTCCAATTATGGTTTAACTTCCGTTGATCTGGCGGCTCCTGGTGTACGTATATTATCCACCGTGCCTTATAGCAGTTGTCCATTGTGTAATGCCAGTGGCTATCGATGGTTAAACGGTACTTCGATGGCCGCTCCACATGTCGCAGGTGCGGCGGCATTAATGCAGTCTGTTATCCCGCAATCAACCACAGCACAATTGAAAACCTGGATCATGGATTCGGTTGATCCCGTTGCGGCCCTGAATGGCCGGATGGTGACGGGTGGTCGATTGAATATCAATACGCTTTTGTCCAATTCTGACTATGGACTGACTTTAGATCCTGGTACTGTAAGTCTTCGAGCAGGCCAGAGTGCGACGGCAACGTTGACGATAATTGCCTTGGAGACATTTAATGGCCCGCTGTCACTACAGGTAGATAACTCCAATCCCGCATTAACCGTCACACTCTCTAAAACCACCGTCGATATCCAGCCTGGTGATATGGATACCGTTACGGTGACCGTCAGTGCTGACGCCAGCCTTCTCGCCGACTCTTATACATACCGGCTGATTGCCACTGACGCCGCCAATGTTGAAAAAAATATCGAAGTCGCTGTCGATGTGAGCGGGGCAGATTACGAAATATTAGTCACTCCTGCCTCTGTTACAGTTAATGGATCTCAAAGCGCTGCCTATACTGTAGTATTGGAATCTATCGAGCAATTTATCGGGCCGGTGACCCTGTCATTTAACACCGGAGACGCCACTATCGTTGGCACGTTCTCAGAAAACCCTGTCACATTAAGCGCTGACACGATTACAACAGTCGATTTAAGTGTTTCCACGACAATATCTACGCCAAGAGAAATGCACGAATTACAAATCAGCGCCAGTGATGGAGTCAGGAATAAAACAACTTCTGCACAACTGAATGTCGTACAGAAGCCGGATCTGACAGTTTCCGCTCTTACCGGCACCAGCCTGATTGGTTTACAAGGTTTGCTTTCAATGAATTTTACGATTGCCAATCAGGGGCCCGTCAATGCTTCCGGGCGTATTTACTATCAGATTGTTTTGTCTGATGACGCTGTTATTAGCTCAGAAGATACTGTGTTGAGATCGACCTACTTCCGTAATCTCACTGCCAACAGCAGTAGAAATATTGTCTATAGTACTGTGCTGCCCGCCGCGATCGCGCAGGGTAATTATTATCTGGGAGTTATCGTTGACTTTACTGGTCAACATGCCGAGTCGGATGAGAATAACAATACTCGTGCTCAGCCAGTACAAGTGGTTAATAGTGTTCAGGACGCAATGATTACGAGCCTGACCAGTAGCTCAACAACGATACGCAAAGGTATGGGGGTGGTACTGAGTGGCACCCTTAAAAATGGTGGTACCAATGCGATGAATGGTTTGGTCGCCAACTACTACTTCTCTACCGATAATGTGATCACAGCGGACGATTATTTGATCGGCTCAAACAGTACTGATCTGGGTCCAGGTCGCAGTGTTACCCAGATTGTCAATTCTGCTGCGCTCTATCTTGATTCCGGGGATTATTACTTCGGCATCATTGTTGACCCGGACAACATTTTCACTGAAACAGATGAAGGCAACAACGTTGTTGTCAGCTCAACGGTGATCACCATCAGCGACAATCGGGATCTGACAGTTTCCGCTCTTACCGGCACCAGCCTGATTGGTTTGCAGGGTTTGCTTTCAATGAATTTTACGATTGCCAATCAGGGGCCCGTCAATACTTCCGGGCGTATTTACTATCAGATTGTTTTGTCTGATGACGCTGTTATTAGCTCAGAAGATACTGTGTTGAGATCGACCTACTTCCGCAATCTCACTGCCAACAGCAGTAGAAATATTGTCTATAGTACTGTGCTGCCCGCCGCGATCGCGCAGGGTAATTATTATCTGGGAGTTATCGTTGACTTTACTGGTCAACATGACGAGTCGGATGAGAATAACAATACCCGTTCATTGGCTTTGACTGTTCAGTAGACTGAATTCGTAGAACCAATAAAAAAGCCCCAACTTCAGGGGCTTTTTTTATGGGCAATTTTTTTGCCTTGTTTAATAGAAATGGTATGGCCTAAACAACGTCAGCAACAAGTTTCCCCAAAAAATAGTTATTAACTGCCACGCCGCCAAGTATGAAAACGTTCTACCCAACGTAACAGGGCTTCCGGTTTATGTTGCCGTTTCCACACACCCGCCACATATTTATTGGATTCAGCCATGGTGGGATAAATGTGGATCGTGCCAAGAATTTTGTTTAATCCCAGGCCATGTTTCATGGCCATGACAAACTCGGCAATCAGATCACCGGCATGGTTGCCGACAATAGTTACTCCGAGAATTTTATCTTTTCCCGGTATTGTCAAAACCTTCACCAGTCCGTGCGCTTCGCTGTCGGCAATGGCACGATCCAGGTCATCGATGCCATAGGTGCTGACTTCGTAAGCAATGTTTTTTTCTTTCGCTTCCAGTTCATTGAGGCCCACGCGCGCTACTTCCGGGTCGGTGAACGTTGCCCAGGGAATCACTGAATAATCCACACGAAAACTTTTAAACGGACTGAACAAGGCGTTGACCGCCACGTACCATGCCTGATGTGCGGCGGTGTGCGTAAATTGATAGGGTCCCGTTACGTCACCACAGACATAAATATTCGGATAGTTGGTGCGTAAAAATTCATCGGCTTCAACAGTGCCTTGTGGTGCAATTTTTACATTTAGATCTTCAAGACCAAAACCCTGTACGTTAGCCTTGCGTCCGAGAGCAAGCAAAAGTTGATCGAATTCGATACGTACTTCTGTGCCTTTATGTTCGCAGATCAATACATGCTGCCCATTCGACATTTCAAAACGTTGTGCCGTATGACCCGTGAGTACATGCATGCCCTCTTCACGGAAACGGGTCTCCACCATTTCCGCGACTTCCGCATCTTCACGGGGTAACAATTGTGCGCCACGCTGAATCAAAAAGACTTCACTGCCCAGACGTTGAAAACTTTGTGCCAGTTCGCAACCAATAGGGCCGCCACCCAGCACCACCAGTCGGCGAGGACGTTCGCGTAAATGCCATACCGTATCCGAAGTGAGATAGCCTGTTTCTTCCAGTCCCGGTATTGGTGGCACCGCTGGTCGTGCCCCTGTGGCGATAACAATATTTTTTGCGGTAACGATTTTTCCTTCTACTTCCACTTCGTATGGCGAAATGATTTTGGCTTCGCTTTGTATCACTTCCACGCCCAGACCGGTGTAGCGTTCCACAGAATCATGGGGTTCTATTTGTTGGATAACGTGCTGCACACGTTCCATGACCTCGCTGAATTCAAATTCCACAGTGGTTGTTTTAAAACCAAAGTCCTCGGCACGTTTTGCGTAATGCAGCATTTTCGCGGAACGAATCAGCGCTTTGCTGGGCACACAACCGGTGTTGAGACAGTCTCCCCCCATTTTGTGTTTTTCAATCAGCAATACTTTGGCTTTTACCGCGGCTGCAATGTAGGACGATACCAAACCTGCTGAGCCGCCGCCGATGACCACAAGGTTGTAATCAAATGATTTTGGTTTTGAATATTGTTTGAGAACTTTGCGTGATTTGATAAAACTCACCAGCTTTTTTGCCAATAGAGGAAAAATGCCCAATAACGCAAAAGACAAAATCAGTCCCGGCGATAAAATACCCGACAGTGATTCCAGTGCGCCTAATTGACTGCCCGCATTCACGAATACGGCGGTGCCTGGCAGCATGCCAATCTGGCTGACCAGGTAAAAGCGCCAGGTTTTCATTGGCGTTAAACCCATGACCAGATTAATTACAAAAAAGGGAAACAGGGGAATCAGTCGCAGGGTAAACAGATAAAAATCGCCTTCTTTTTCCACGCCGGCATTGATCGCTTTCAGTTTTTCCCTGAAACGGTTTTGCACGGTGTCGCGCAAAACAAAACGCGAAATCATAAAGGCGAGAGTGGCTCCAATGGTGCTGGCAAAGGAAATCAGTAACAGTCCGGTCGCCAAGCCAAATACTGCGCCGCCAGCCAGGGTCATCACTGCCGCTCCTGGTAACGATAGCGCCGCAACGGCAACGTAAATGGCAAAATAGATCGCCAGCGTGGCGAAACGATTTTGTGCATAAAAATCGAGAAAAGATTGTCGTTGGGATTTAAGATAATCCAGTGTCAAATACTGACCGAGGTCAAACACAAAAAAGGCCGTTATCAGTAAGACAACAACCAGTACGACCAGACTACGAGAGTTAAGCGCTTTTTTCATTTGATTCCCTGTCAGTTTCAGTTTTATGGTATTAACTCGTGCTATTGCCCGGTTAACTCCTATCAGTCACGAAACATCCCTTTCTGTTACAAAATGCCATCATCACCAGTATTGTCGGGTGTAAAGCCGTGTATCCACAACAGGCAGTACATTGACTCTGGCAAATTATGCCAGACTGTTCCTAATTGATTTCACTTACATCATGAGCGCTCCGTTTATGTCTACAGAAACTGAATCCGAAAGCAAAGAACAGCGCATTCTGCGCATGGTCAAAAAGGTCATTACCGATATTGCCAAAGATACACACACTCCGCCCGGTATGCGCCACCCGCTCTCCGATAGCACTATCAACAGCATGCGTAGCTGCCTGGATTTGATCGTTTCACGCGAAGCCGAACTGGTCGCTCAGGGTGGCAATGTTTCCTCTGGGAAACCTCGTTTTGTTGATGAGCCCAGCGGTAATGTCATCGTGCAACTGAAGGGCGGTGGCAAGTCTGACAACAAAAAACAAAAATAAAGCAATTCTGGCATGGCAAACGGAGATTGCTGGCCCGCATTTTTCACTCTGCGTATGTCATTTTTGGCATGACGCATGGCAGTTTGTTCATACATCCTCTAAAGAACTCTCTTCGGTTGGCCGATAATTTGGTGAGCGTAGCGGGGTAACTATGGGTTTTCCCACAAGTTTATCGCACGGCTTCCCAACACACTTCGAGTTGTATAAAATTTGACCGAATGACGGATATTTGTGCTTCCGTCTCTTGGGGGGTTGAATGTTGTATCTCTTCGCCAAAACATATGTTTTGCGGTGCTTGCCTGCATTGTTGTTTCTATTTCTTGTTGCCTGTGGAGGTGGCGGAGGGTCTCCTCCTGATCCTGTTGCTGGCTCAGACTTGTCTCGTATCGAGATCACACCTGGCCTGCCTTTTCTTGCCCAGGGCACAACCCTCAGTCTCATTGCAACCGGTGTTGACAGTGATAACAGTACACGTCCATTAACCAGTGAGGTTGTTTGGCAATCCAGTGATGACAGCATTGCTACCATATCCAGCAGCGGCGTTGTTTCTGCACTGACTGCTGGACAGGTCACGCTACAGGCGAGTCTGGACGGCATTGTTGGTAGCACCATCCTCATTGTCACCAATGCTTCTCTCACGAGCCTGGAAATCAGTCCTGGAAGTCTTCAGTTAGCGGCGGGTACCCACATGGAGGTTGACCTCATTGGGCATTATAGTGATGGCAGCACGCAAAATCTGGAAACCCAGGCAAGCTGGGCAATTACGGATACCGCTATCGCCAGTCTTTCCGACCCGCTTGTCACCGGCTCGTTACAGGTGACTGGCCTCGCTATTGGCAGCACCCAGCTGACGGCCAGCCTGGGAGGCAGCAATGCACAAATTGATATTACCGTCAGCACTGCCAGTTTGACGCAAATTATTTTGAGTCCTGATACCCCGAATCTGCCTCTGGGCACCCAGCTCAGTTTGTCTGCAACCGGTTTGTACAGCGATGGCAGCAGCCAGAACCTCAGTAATCAGGTGAGTTGGAACAATGCTGATAGCGGCATCCTGACCATTGATGCATCAGGTCTTGTGCAGCCGCAAGCCACTGGCAGCAGTGTTGTGAGTGCCAGTTTGGCTGGTATTACGGCCAATACCCTTGTGACCATCAGCAATGCGGTGTTGACCAGTATCGAAATTGCTGCCACTTCCACCACGCTTTCTCTTGGCAAACAACAGGCACTGCTCGCCCTTGGGCACTATAGCGATGGCAGTTTGCAAGACATTACCGAACAGGTGACTTGGCAGAGCATGCCCTCCGAGCTCCTGGGCATCAGTAATGCCAGTGGCAGTCGCGGATTGGCGACCGCGCTGGCAGTCGGTAGTCTTACGGCAACGGCGACCCTAGGGAATATTTCCGGTAACTTGGGGCTCAGTGTCAGCGCTGCTACGTTGAGCAGCATTGATATTTCCCCGCCCAGTGCCCGCCTTGCCTTGGGCACCCAGGCAAGCTTTCAGGCCATCGGGCGGTATTCCGACGGTACAATTCAGGATGTGAGTACGCAAGTCAGCTGGCTGGCTGTTGACACGGTCATTGCCAGCATCAGTAATGCCCCTGGCAGCCAAGGTCTGGCAATGACGCTGAATACGGGTACGACAGGCATTACGGCCACGCTGGACGGCGTGGTCGGCAATGCCTTGCTGACCAGCACCGCTGCTCAATTAGTGTCCATTAATGTTGAACCATCGATATTAAGTCTGCCTGCCGGTACGGGCCAGAATCTGAGTGCTGAAGGCAGTTTTTCGGATGGCTCAGTACAATCCATTAGCGAGCAGGTTGCCTGGGAATCCGATAATACGGATGTTGCCGCAGTCAACAATGGCGCGCTGGATGCCCTTGTCCCTGGTAGTGCTCGCATTAGCGCCAGTTTGAGTGGGATCTCCGGTAGTGCCACGCTCACCGTGACCAATGCGATTTTGAGCAGTTTGCAAATCAGCCCTGACACACCTGCTCTGGTGGTTGGTACACAAACACAACTTCAGGCCACGGCGACTTATTCTGATGGTAGCCAGAATGATGTTACTACGCAGGTTATTTGGAGCAGTGCTGACGAGACTCGATTACTTGCACAAAATGGAGCGGGTCAGCAGGGTCGATTGGTTGCCCTGATGAGTGGCAGTGTCGAGGTGACAGCCAGCCTTGATGGGGTGCAGGACAGTGTTACCGCTAATGTTGGGGCTGCCACGCTAACCGGCCTGAGTATTATCGCCGTAAATAGCAACCTGAATAGTGCCGAACAGCAACAACTTATTGCCAGCGGGACTTTCTCCGACGGTAGTAGCCAAGACCTCACGGATCAGGCGATCTGGAGTTCTGATAATCCCTCGTTGGCTTTTGTCAGCAACACGCTGGAAGATCGCGGTCTTGTTGAAGCCGGCGTAGGTGTTAGCGGTAACGTCACTATCGCTGTCAGTTATGGTGGTTTCAACCCCACACTTAACCTGACGATTAACGACACGCCTCAGCGACCGGTTTCGCTGGTTGTGCTTGCTACCCCCAACGTGCTTCTCAATGATGGTAGCGATGCTAGCACCCTTAAAATTCAGATTTTGACCGCTAATCCTGCGGCTACTGTAGCGGATGGTACCTCCATCGAGCTGCAAATCAGTCAGAATGGCATCGTGTTAAGTACACAAAATTTGCTCACTACCGGTGGCATTGCCAGCACCAGCTTTACCACGACAGAAAATGGCATATTGCAGATTCGGGCCACGGAAACGGGAACAGCAATCAGCAATGGCACTGTGTTGTATGCCTCAGCAGTCATTGCGGATGTGATTGCCCATGCCGCCTTTGCTGATGCTCAGGTTTCTGGCACGACGGTATTTAGTGGTGGTCGTTTCGGATTTTTCCTGTACAACCTGTCGAATCGGGACTTCGGCCTGTTGCGATACGAGTTGCGCAACGGTGGTGATATTCTGTTCAGCACCACTGATCCAGTCTTTCTGAATAACAACGTATTATCTGGTGGGCTGAAAATGGGGCTTGTCTATACGCTTCCCGCAGATATTACGGATCAGGGTATCGAAGCACGTTATTACCTTACCGACCCGGCCAGCGGAAACACTTTTTTTTATCGTGTCACTTACAGTGCGCCGTAGTAACAACGTGCGTCTGAAGGGTGGGTGTCAGGGATGGTGCCGGTGAGAGGAGTTGAACCCCCGACCTTCGCATTACGAATGCGCTGCTCTACCAACTGAGCTACACCGGCGTATTTCTGATGTTGCATCTTGGACAAAGATGCGTAGGGATAGAGCAACGTGCGCGAGTATAAAAGACGTACAGGGATGTAAACAACCGTGATTTGTTATTCCGCCGTGCGTATCCGCACAATAATATCGATACTGTCCAGCTCCACACCCGCAGGCAATGTGGGCAAACCGTGCAAGTTCAATTCCTGATTTTCGATGTCTTGCAACAGGCCGGTGTCGATATTGTAAAAATGGTGATGAGGCGAGGTGTTGGAATCATAAAACACCTTGCTGGGATCAACGATCACTTCACGGATTAAACCCTTGCGGGCAAATAGCCCCAGAGTGTTGTACACAGTGGCCTTGGAGGCTACGGTACCCTTTTGGTTAACACGTTCCAGCACCTGATCTGCCGAAAGATGCTGCGGCTGGGCAAACAGGATTTGTGCAATTTGGCGGCGTTGTTGGGTGGGCGCGATATCGTGTTGTGCCAGCAGTTCGCCGACATTTAGCACATGTTGGTCCTGCGTCTCGATTTTATCAGTAATTCCTAGCATGTCACTGAGTATATCGCCAGGGAGGGGCTGTGTGCAATGTGACTTAAGGAAGTGTGACAAAATACCCTGGATAGATTGCGCAGGATATCGTTTCGTTTTCGAGGCATACATTAAGGGACGCATACTTATGCGTATGTAACCCAATGTTATTAAGTGAACAAACCACCACCAACCTACAACAGGCCGGAAGTCTGGCTTAACTTAACGCCTCCTAAGCTGCTGTAGAGCAATTATCCAACGCAAAAGGGCTTGCTTCGACCATGGTGGGTCGGTTTTGCACGATATCGGCCAGCAGTTGTGCCGAGGCTGGAGCCATCACCACGCCATTGCGGAAATGCCCCGCATTAATAAATAGCCCGTCGATTTTGGGGTGGGCACCGATGAAAGGCACACCCGTGGGGGAGCCTGGGCGCAAACCGGCCCAATGGCGTTCCATGGGCACATCGGCAAGGGCGGGCACCATTTCATAGGCTGCCTGGGCCAAGCCATCGCGTGCTTCTTCAGTGACGGTTTTATCGAAGCCTACGTCCTCCATGGTGCTGCCCACCAGTACCCGTCCATCGCGCCGGGGAATAGCATAATGTCCTTGCCACAACACGATATGCTGCAATTGACCGGGCTGCATGCGGAATAAAATCATCTGCCCGCGTACCGGCATTACGGGTAGCTCCTGACCCAGCTCTTTAAGCAAGGCAGCGCTCCAGGCACCGCAGGCAATGATGACCTGGTTCGCTACTACTTCGCTGTATTCGGTTTGTACGCCCCGGATACGCCCTTTTTTGGATAACAGGTGTGTGACTTCGGTATTTTCTGCCACACGCACGCCGCGTAACCGTAAATCCTCACGTAGCGCTTTGATTAATAACGGGTTACGAATCTGTGCCACCTGAGACATCCACAGGGCGGATGAGTGGTTTGCGGGTAACGCAGGTTCCAAACGCTGGATTGCACTGGCGTCTATGGCTTTTATGTCGGCGGCACAGGCGGGTGCCCAGGCTAGAGCCTCCTCGCGCTGGTCGCCATCCAATATCAGCAGCCCGCTTTGCGTCCACTCTGCATCAATGCCTGTGGCTTGTTCCAGCTCTTCAATCAACTGGCGATAACGAGTCTGGCTCCAGGTTGCCAATTCATTCACCGCCGCAGGGTATTTCCAGGGGTATAGAGGTGAAAGTATACCGCCGCCCGCCCAGGATGATTCCTGGCCCAGTTGGCCGCGTTCGACAAGGACCACCTTTGCACCACTGGCATTCAGTGCGCGCGCAGTCAGCAGACCGATGAGGCCGCCGCCGATGATTAAAAAATCCGCCATGGTTGTGGTTTTCCCTTCTATCAATTAATGCTGTTTCAACACAATCCCTGAAATCCCTGTTGGGCGCATTTTTGACCGGCCAGTTGACAGGCGTCACGCAAGCAGTCTGCCAGCGGCAGGCCAGCCAGTTTGGCGTGAATGATGGCTGCGTTGAACGTATCACCCGCACCCAGGGTATCTACTACGCAGGGTAAATCTACAGCCGGGCTATGCAATACTTTGCCTTGCTGATCCACTCCCCAGGCTCCTCGCTCGGCCCAGCTGCAAATATGTTCTGCTGTGGGCGCTGTTTGCTTCTGTATCTGCAAAAAAGCAACAGGATTACTCATTTCGTTGTTTATTATGCCATGGGATTGCGCATAATTGCGCGAGTATAGCAGCAGCTTTGTGCCTTCACACAAGGACTCAATGGCTTCACGTGGCTTTTCGATTTCCACTGAACGTGGTACTGCGGGAACCTGTTGTTGGGCAATATCGAGCATGGCGCGGGTTTGTGTCACATTGCGTCCCTCAAAGTGTAGCCAGTCAAAACCGGTGAGGTCAATTTGTTGAAAGGCTGCCAGATTGTATTCGGGTAAATTACGATAATGCACAATGGTGCGAGAGCCATTGCGCTGGTTTAGGGTGACATACGACGTTGGCGAATGTCCGCCTGCTACTATCTGTACCGCATCCATATTTACGCCATAACCTGCGAGATCGTTACGGATAATTACACTGCTAGTGTCGTCTGCCAGGGTGCCCGCCCAGCTACATTGGTGTCCCAACTGTTGTAAAACCACGGCAGTATTGCAGGCATTACCGCCACGTCGCATGGTTTGGGTGCTGGCGCGGACTTCTGCATCTTCTTCAGGATAATCATCCACTGCGTTAATGATATCGAGGGTCGCAATGCCCACTACTAACACGCGCGCCATGGGACGGTCAGGAGTTCTGTTTTGGGTCTGCGGACGGAGGCTGTTTATTAGAGGATGCTGCGCCGTTTGCGGAACGTAGTGGCGTCAGTGGCACATACACGGAAAAATAATCCAGAATTAACCAGCCTACAAGCATCGCCAGCAGGTACCACAGCGAATCCAGATAGGCGAGATAGCCAAACAGCACTACATCCCATACATAAAAGAAATATAATGCGGCTAATACTATGGGTTGTGCGCACACCCGGCCAGTGCATTGCTGGCAATGCACTACCCCCCATTTGCCAGTGAGGTATTTGTGCCACCAGCCAAAGGTTTTCTGCTCACAATGCGGACAAGGAATCGAGGCCATATACAAAATTACTCAACGGATAATCGCAGAGTGCGCATAATAACCGAGCCGCCCGCAATTGCCTATCCGTCAGGAAGAAATCTTTAACCTGGAATTTGCGGTTGAATGGTTTGCTTTTGTGACTTTTTTTGAAATGCTCCTTGGCAGCCTGAGCCTGCGGGGCTATCGTTGTTGGAGAGGTTGGCGGCGGAGGCATTTTGGGGAAATACCTGACTTTTATGCTCAGGTAATATGGGTTACACTAACGCTGACTTTGATCCAGCGTTCCCTACGTCATGGGCAGGATCATTGTCATTGTTTTTGTGAATTATTCAGTACAAAGCTAGTGAGGTTATGAAACCAATGGACGTTTTGGAACGTATTAAACAACAAGTTGAAAGCAGCCCGGTGGTCATTTACATGAAAGGTACTCCGCAGTTACCGCAGTGTGGTTTTTCCAGTCGCACTGCTCAGGCACTGCAAGCCTGTGAACAGGAGTTTGCCTATGTCAATGTGTTGGCTGACCCGGAGATTTTTGAAAATCTACCGCGTTATGCTGATTGGCCCACTTTTCCACAGGTTTATATCAACGGTGAGTTGATTGGTGGCTGTGATATCACGCTGGAATTGTTCCAGCAGGGTGAGCTGAAAAAAATGGTGACAGAGGCAACGGAAAACGCGAAAGCCACTTAAAACAAGGTTTCACCCAAGTCGTAAAAAAACGGCCCGAAAGGGCTGTTTTTTTGCATGGGCATTTTGTTGATAAGCAGGAAAGCAGTCAGAATTAAAATGTGAATTAAGCGTTAAAAATATTCCACCGAATAAAATCATTGGTTTACATTCGGTGGAACAGGCTGTTCCTCGACCATGAATCACAGTGTCATAAAACCTAACGCAGAGATCTATAGTAGTTGAGATATTTGCCCGTTATCCTCATAACCCTTCGCGTTCTCTGCGCCTTCGCGTCTTTGCGTTGGATTTTCATTATTCAGATCCAGCCGGCATATGCATGAAAACAGGGTGATTTAGCCTTGAGTTCACGCAGAGAATGTTAAATCGGGCTGCCACCTAGTTCTTTCCAGCGATTAACAATAACGCAAAACAATTCAGCGGTTTTTTCCGTGTCGTAAACGGCGGAGTGTGCCTCATTGTTGTTCCATTCAATGCCAGCAGCGGCAATGGCGCGGGCCAGCACCGTTTGGCCGTAGACAAGCCCTGCGAGCGTAGCAGTATCAAAGGTGCTGAATTGGTGAAAAGGGTTGCGTTTAATGCCTGTGCGTTCTACGGCGGCCTTGACGAAGGCGAGATCGAAGGATGGGTTGTGGCCAACAAGAATTGCCCGTGAACAATTAGAGCCTTTGAGTATGTTGCGAATGGGCTCAAAGATTTTTTTCAGCGCTTTACCCTCCGGCTCGGCGATGCGCAGAGGGTGATGGGGGTCGATGCCGGTAAAAGCCAATGCGGAGGCTTCCAGGTTGGCACCAGGGAAGGGTTCGACGTGAGCACTGACGGTTTTACCAGGATAAACCAGTCCCGCTTCATCCATGTGAATGGGTACAGCGGCAATTTCCAGCAGGGCATCAGTGTCGGCGTTAAAACCGGCTGTTTCTACATCTACCACGACGGGTAAAAAGCCACGAAAGCGACGAGCAATGCCTCCACCTGTTGGGGCGGATGCAGCCAGTTCTTCAGGGCTTTCCGGGGCGTCCGGGTTTTTTGTCGGAAGCTTACTCGGAGGGTCGGTTGGAGTGTTCATGATAATTTCCACGCCAGTGTTTTTCCGGCAAAAAAGGGCACCAGTATTTCGTTGCCAAAAGTCATTTCATTAGCCAGAGTGTGCTCGCGTCGTTCCAGGGTGACGTTGTTGGTATTGCGCGGGAGGCCGTAAAAATCAGCCCCGAAGTGGCTGGCAAAACCTTCAAGTTTGTCCAGCGCACCAGCATGCTCAAAGGCCGTGGCGTAAAATTCCAGTGCGGCATGAGCACTGTAAATTCCGGCACAGCCACAGGCAGATTCTTTTGCGCCTTTGGCATGTGGAGCGCTGTCAGTGCCGAGAAAGAACTTTGCGTTGCCGCTGGTAGCAGCGGCGACCAGCGCCTCGCGATGGGTTTCGCGCTTGAGTACGGGCAGGCAATAATTGTGCGGATGCATGCCGCCGACCAGCATGGCATTGCGGTTCAGTAACAGGTGTTGCGGTGTAATGGTGGCTGCAATGTTATTGCCACTTTCCAATACAAAATCGATGGCATCTTTGGTGGTGATGTGTTCAAACACAATTTTCAGGCCGGGAAATTGTTGGGTGAGGGGGATGAGCTGCTGTTCGATAAACATTTTTTCACGGTCAAATACATCCACCGCCGGATCGGTGACTTCCCCGTGTACCAACAGCGGTAGACCGTAGGCTTCCATGGCCGCTAATGCAGAATAAGTCTTCTGCAATTGAGTAACACCACTGTCAGAATTTGTCGTAGCGCCTGCCGGGTACAGCTTAATGGCAAACACCACGCCACTGTTTTTGGCACGGGAAATTTCGCCCGGAGACGTGTCATCGGTGAGATACAGCGTCATCAGCGGTTGGAAATCACTGTCCGTTGGCAGAGCGTCCAGAATGCGCTGGTGATAGGCCTGCGCCAGTGCCGTTGTTGTTATCGGCGGGCTGAGGTTGGGCATGATAATGGCGCGAGCAAACTGTCGAGCAGTGTGGCCAATGACGGTAGCCATAGCAGCCCCGTCGCGCACATGCAGATGCCAGTCATCGGGGCGTGTCAGTGTGAGTTGGGTGATGGATGAGTTCAAATGTGTGGTTCCAGCCTAGGGTGTTCGGGAATGCTTACATTATGCCATGTTTGCTGCTGGCGCAGTGCGGCGTGTCGGGTGACAATGCGGTTTATTTTATGCTTTGGAGGTTTTGTGCGTATTCCCCGAATCTACCAACCTATGCCGTTGCTTAGTGGACAGACAATCAAGCTGGATGCTCAGGCGACGGTGCATCTCACTAAAGTGTTGCGCCTGCGGGTGGGTGATGCGTTGGTGCTCTTTAATGGTGAAGAAAATGATAAAGGTGAAAGAGGGGAGTTTGCCGCGCGCGTGAATGCGGTGGAGCGGCGGTCGGCGATGATTGACGTTGGTGAGTTTGTGGCGTGTTCATCGGAATCACCGTTGGAATTGGTGTTATTGCAGGGCATTTCACGTGGAGAGCGCATGGATTTCACCGTGCAAAAGGCTGTGGAGCTGGGTGTATCCCGCATCGTGCCGGTGTTGAGTGAGCGCACGGTGGTCAATTTTAAAGGCGACCGGCAGGAAAAGCGCCGCACACACTGGCAAGGGGTGGTGAATAGTGCCTGCGAGCAGTGTGGCCGTAATCGGGTGCCGACAGTGGAGGCAGTGAAATCATTTGCTGTGGCTATTGCCGAGATGGCAGAAATGGATACCCTAAAACTGGTGTTACATCATCGTGCTGAGACAAATTTTGCCACGTTAGCCGCGCCACAAGGAACGGT
The DNA here is from genome assembly GCA_021647705.1 of Gammaproteobacteria bacterium. Taxonomy (GTDB): domain Bacteria; phylum Pseudomonadota; class Gammaproteobacteria; order SZUA-152; family SZUA-152; genus SZUA-152. The sequence goes on from JAKIUF010000003.1 coordinate 166,770, forward strand.
GAGTTTGTTGATTGGCCCTGAAGGTGGATTTTCAGTACAGGAAATTGCGACGGCGGAAGCTGCCGGTTTTGTGCCATGGGGACTTGGCTCACGGGTATTGCGCACGGAAACTGCGGCGTTAGCAGCGATTTCTGTACTACAGTGGCAGTGGGGTGATTTCACTGCCGGGATGGAAAACAAATGAACGTGCTTACCTTTCTACGCAGGTTGCGTTTTTTGTCGGTGCGTCAGCGGCTGGAATGGTTTCCACCTTTTTTTCTGATGCGTATAAAAGTACTAGAGTTAACCGATGATTGGCATACCGTACGTTTGCGTCTGCCGCTGAATGCTTTTTCGCGCAACATGAGCAACAGTATGTTTGGTGGCTACCAAGCCTCATTGGCTGACCCCATTGCTGCTTTGGCCTGTGCGCATCGCTATCCGGGGCACGAGGTATGGACACGTGCCATGCATATTGATTTTGTTGCTGAAGGCAATAGTGATTTGGAATTACGTTTTGAATTTGATGCTGCTATCGATCAGCAGATTCGTGATGACCTTGCTGCTCGTGGTCGTAGCACCCCGCAGTTTGAATATGCTTTTTATCGACAGGATGGTGTGTTGTGCAGTCGGATAACGAATACAGTAGCGATTCGCCCTAAGGGGTATGCTGCTCCTTCTGCCATAACAGGGGACGAAAAAAGAGGTTCACTTGAAAAGTGAAAATTCACTCGCAGTTTCTGTTATAGGAGGTGTCATAACCGAGGGGTGAGGACTGGAAGATAACGTAGTTATACATTGGGATGCAGCATTGTTTAATGAATCACAAATTACTGTCATTTACAGGGATTTTCTGACAGAATTCGCGGCGCGCTACTGGCAGGGTTGGGGCAGGATTGAGTCAGAGCGAAAAGCATATGGGAAGGACTTAAAGGAATAAATAAAAGCAGGGGTCAGGCAGCGTTTTTATACGCTGAGGGGTATCTGCTAATAACATAGGATGAAACACATGCGTGAACAAGATACATTTGCCAGTCGATTAACCCAGCTGATTCGTGAGCACAATATTTCCCACGCAGAAATTGGCCGTGTGGTAGGGGTTTCCGGTCAGGCTGTGGGTAAGTGGGCCAAGGGCGGCAACATTGAATACGATAATCTTAAAACGGTGGCAACTCATTTTGATGTGAACTGGATCTGGCTGCGTTATGGTGATGACGCAATGACGTCCTTTAGTGAGCGTCGTACCGGCAGCAAAGTGCGTCGTGGGGTGATCAAGTCTATCGTTGAAAATGAGCAACGTATGCGTCTGGCATTGGAAGTCGCTGCCATCGGCACCTGGGATTTCGATATTGTGGATGATGAAATTGTATTGTCCGATGTCGCGGAAAAGCTGCTGGGAGTGGGCAAAAATGGTTTTCGCGGTAACAAAAACGATTTGCTGGGATATGTTGCGGTAACTGATCGTGCTCAGATGGATGAAGCATTGACCGAGGTTATTGAAAGCCGGGAAACAGACTTTGATGTAACCCACCGCCTGACCCATGGAGCAGGGTGTGTGCGGCAGCGTGGCAGGATGATTGAAGATGATGCAGGGCGTCTGGTGCGCATGATCTGTGTTATTACTGCGGTGGAGTCCTGACTCTGGTTTTAGTCCGCGCGGTGCCTTGATCGTGTATTAGTGCCGATAATGATCATTAACCTATTGTTTTTTCATGGGTTTGTGTGTGAAGGTTGTGCTGGGTCCGCGCGGCGCTGGCTTGACCTGTGCTGACAAAACAACGATCATACGCGGCTCTTTTTTGTTGCCGCGGCCTCTGTTTACTTTGTCAAAGTTACTTTGATGGGGTTTGGGTGTCCTGGCCAATCAAGCAGGCACGAATTTCTAAAGAGGTTGGAATATGTCCCAGCAATTACAAACGTCGGATGTTGATGCCGTAGAAACCCAGGAATGGGTAGAGGCATTGGCTGCGGTGATCGAACACGAAGGTGTCGAGCGCGCCCATTTTTTGCTTGAGCAGCTTATCGACAAGGCGCGGCGTTCCGGTGCCAATCTGCCGTTTTCTGCCAATACCGCCTATGTGAACACCATTCCGACGCACCTGGAGGCTGAACTGCCGGGTGATCAGGCCATTGAGGATCGTATTCGTTCCTACATTCGCTGGAATGCCATGGCCATGGTGGTTAAGGCCAACCGTAAAAGCAGCGAGCTGGGAGGGCACATAGCCACCTTTGCTTCGGCAGCGACGCTGTACGACATTGGTTTCAACCACTTTTGGCATGCCCCCAATGCTGATCATGGTGGCGACCTGATTTTTTTCCAGGGCCATGCTTCACCCGGCATGTACTCACGCGCTTTTCTTGAAGGACGTTTGACAGAAGAGCAGCTGGATAACTTCCGCCAGGAAGTAGATGGCAAAGGCTTGTCTTCGTATCCGCACCCACATCTGATGGATGACTTCTGGCAGTTCCCCACGGTATCCATGGGCTTGGGGCCGATCATGTCCATTTATCAGGCGCGTTTCATGAAGTACCTGCAACATCGCAGCCTAGTCAATACCGAAGCACGCAAAGTGTGGGCGTTTATTGGTGATGGTGAGTCCGATGAGCCGGAAACCCTGGGCGCCATTTCGTTGGCGGGCCGTGAAAAACTCGACAATCTTGTTTGGGTGGTGAATTGCAATCTGCAACGCCTTGACGGTCCGGTGCGCGGCAATGGCAAAATCGTGCAAGAGCTGGAGGCCAACTTCCGTGGTACCGGCTGGAATGTGATTAAGGTGTTGTGGGGCAGTTACTGGGATCCTTTGCTGGCCATGGACAAAGACGGTTTGTTGCAGCAGCGCATGATGGAATGCGTGGATGGTGACTTCCAGAATTACAAATCCAAAGATGGTGCCTATGTGCGCGAGCACTTTTTTGGCAAATACCCGGAATTAAAAGCCATGGTGGCGAAGATGTCGGACGAGGATATCTGGCGACTCAACCGTGGTGGCCATGATCCACACAAGGTTTATGCGGCCTATCATGCAGCAGTGAATACCAGTGGCCAGCCTACGGTTATTCTGGCGCAAACCGTAAAGGGCTATGGCATGGGGTCTGCTGGTGAAGCGCAAAACCGCACGCACTCGCAGAAAAAACTGCAAGATAATGAAATGCTGGATTTCCGCAACCGGTTCAATATTCCGCTCAATGATGAAGATGCTGCTGTCGGTAAATATTATGTACCGGATGCAGACAGCGAAGAAATGCAATATATGAATGCCCGTCGAGCAGAGCTCGGCGGTCCTTTACCGGTACGCAGTACACAAGCCGCGCCGCTGGAAATTCCACCGCTGTCGATTTTTGACGCGATGCTGGCGGGCAGTGGTGACAAGGAAATGTCCACCACCATGGCCTGGGTGCGCATGCTCACTATGTTGTGCCGCGATAAAAATATTGGCAAAAACGTGGTACCTATTGTGCCGGATGAGGCACGTACCTTCGGTATGGAAGGCATGTTCCGCCAGTTGGGCATTTACTCTTCGGTGGGTCAGTTGTACACGCCGCAGGACAAAGACCAGATCATGTTCTACAAAGAGGACAAGAGCGGGCAGATTCTCGAAGAAGGCATCAATGAAGCCGGTGCCATGTCATCGTGGATTGCTGCCTCCACCGCGTACAGCTCGCACGGCGTCAACATGATTCCGTTCTACATTTATTATTCCATGTTTGGTTTTCAGCGCATTGGTGATTTGGCCTGGGCAGCGGGCGACATGCAGGCGCGTGGTTTCATGATTGGTGGTACCGCAGGTCGCACCACGCTGGCGGGTGAAGGTTTACAGCATCAGGATGGACACAGTCTAATTTTGTCCGGCACCATTCCCAATTGCATCAGTTATGATCCCACGTTCAACTATGAAATGGCGGTGATTGTTCATGACGGCATGCGTCGCATGTTTGCCGAGCAGGAAAACGTGTTTTATTACGTGACCGCGATGAACGAAAACTACGTGCATCCAGCCATGCCTGAAGGTGCCGAAACCGGCATTATTAAAGGGCTTTACAAATTCCGCGCCGCAGAAAGTACCAAGGCAACTTCAGCAACAACGGTACAGCTTATGGGCAGTGGTGCGATTTTGCGCGAAGTGATTGCAGCGGCAGATTTGCTGCGTGACGACTGGGCAGTGGATGCCGACATCTGGAGTGCCACCAGCTTTACCGAGCTGGCCCGTGACGCGCGTGATTGTGATCGCTGGAATCGTCTGCACCCTGTGGATGAAGCCCGCGTGCCCTATATCACGCAATGTCTTGAAGGTCATACGGGCCCGGTGATTGCCGCAACGGACTATATTCAGTTATATGCGGACAAAGTGCGCAAGTGGATACCGGCGCGTTACGAAGTATTGGGTACCGATGGTTTTGGTCGCAGTGATACCCGCGCCCAGTTACGCAAACACTTTGAAGTTAATGCGGTGCATATTGTCGTTGCGGCACTAAAAGCATTGGCGGATGAAGGCAGCATTGATGCCGTTACTGTGGCCGAGGCCATTGACAAGTACGGTATCGACCCGGAAAAAATCAACCCACTGCATGCTTGATTGCAGCGAGAAAAAACATGGCAAAAGAGATAGTAATTCCTGATATCGGTGATTTTGACAGCGTTGAAGTGATCGAAGTGCTGGTTGAAGCAGGCGATACCGTCGCCGCAGAAGACTCACTGATTTCCGTGGAATCCGATAAAGCCACCATGGAAATTCCTGCACCCGAAGCGGGTGTGGTGACGGAAGTGAAAGTTGCGGTGGGTGATCAGGTTTCCCAGGGTAGTTTGATATTGTTATTGGAGCCCAGCGATGCTGCGCCTGCTGCTGCACCCGTAACACCGGAAGCCACACCAGCGCTGGTCGCCAGTAAACCGGCTGCCGCACCTGCGCCACAATCGGTAACGCAGTCTCCGCAACATCGCCCCTCTCCCACAGCAAAAATTGATGAAGTCAGTTTTTCCCGCGCCTATGCCAGCCCCTCAGTGCGCAAATTTGCGCGCGAGCTGGGTGTGGATCTGGGCCGTGTCAGTGGTAGTGGCCGCAAGGGTCGGGTGATCAAGGATGACGTAAAGAGCTTTGTTAAGCAGGCCTTGACCCAGGGTACTGGCGGCGGTGGTTTGGCTGTAGCCCCCATGCCAGAAATTGACTTCAGTCAGTGGGGTGACATTGAAACCCAAAAACTGAGCAAGATCAACAAGCTTACGGGTAAATTCCTGCACCGTAACTGGGTCACCATACCCCATGTTACGCAGTTTGATCAGGCTGACATCACTGACCTGGATGCGCTGCGTAAAAGCATGGCAGCGGAATATAAAGACAAGGGTATTAAAATCACCATGCTGGCCTTTTTGATCAAGGCGGTGGTTGCCGGGTTGCGTGAATTGCCACGTTTTAATGCATCGCTGGACGCCAGTGGTGAAAGCCTGATATTGAAAAATTATTTCAACATTGGCATTGCCGTGGATACACCGGATGGACTGGTGGTGCCTGTGGTGCGTGATGCCGATAGCAAAACCCTGGTGGATATCGCCGCCGAACTGGGTGAAATCAGCCAAAAAGCGCGAGATAAAAAACTTAAACCGGCTGACATGCAGGGTGGTTGCATGACGATTTCCAGTTTGGGTGGCATTGGCGGCACGCAATTCACGCCTATCGTCAATGCGCCGGAAGTGGCCATTCTTGGTGTATCGCGTCACAAGATGACACCGGTATGGAATGGTGAAACCTTTGAGCCCCGGCTGATGTTACCGTTGTCGTTATCTTACGACCATCGTGTGGTTGACGGTGCTGATGGTGCACGTTTTACCAGCTTCATGGGCCGGGTGTTGGCGGATGCCAACGGGCTGGTGAAATAAATCATGAGCCGTCTGATAGAAGTCAAAATACCCAACATTGGTGATTTCGACGGTGTTGAAGTCATCGAAATTCTAGTGGCTGCCGGTGACCGTGTTGCCGTCGAAGATTCGCTGATATCCGTGGAATCGGATAAGGCCACCATGGAAATTCCTGCGCCACAAGTCGGCGTGGTTAAAGAAATACGAGTCGCTGTGGGTGACACGGTGGCGGAAGGCAGCACGATCCTGATGCTGGAAGCAGAAGAGACCGAAGCACTTGCGCCAACGGACAGCAGCAAACCTGTGACAGCTGAACCGGTGCCAGTAGCGGCCCCAACGGCCAGCCAATACAGCGGCGATGTTGATATCAGCACACAGGTGGTGGTGCTGGGTTCCGGCCCGGGTGGTTACACCGCAGCATTCCGTGCCGCAGACCTGGGCCTGAATGTCGTGATGATCGAACGTTATGAAAGCATCGGTGGCGTGTGTCTCAATGTAGGTTGCATTCCATCCAAGGCACTGTTGCATACCGCACAGGTGCTCAATGAAGCAGCAGAGTTTGGTGATATCGGTATCAGCTTTAACAAGCCCGAAATCGACCTTGATAAACTGCGTGCGCACAAAGATCGTGTGTTGGGTAAGCTCACCGGCGGCCTCAAACAACTGGCCAAACAGCGCAAAGTGAACATTGTGCATGGCTATGGAAAATTCACTTCTGCAAACACCATTGAAGTAGAAGCAGAAGAGGGTAGCAAGACCGTTGTGGGTTTTGACAACTGCATCATTGCCGTCGGTTCCCGCGTGACCAAGCTGCCCTTTATTCCCTGGGATGACCCACGGGTGATGGATTCCACCGACGCACTGGAAATTGAAGAAATCCCGCAACGACTGCTTGTGGTGGGTGGCGGTATTATCGGTCTGGAAATGGCCACCGTTTATGACGCACTGGGTTCAAAAGTCACTGTCGTGGAATTGTCCTCCGGCCTGATTCCGGGAGCTGATCGTGATGTGGTACGTCCATTGGAACGGCGCATCAAAAAGCGTTACGAAAATATTTACCTGAATACCAAAGTAACCGCCATCGAACCCACCGAAAAGGGTATGTTGTGTTCTTTTGACGGCAACAAGAAGGTACCGGAAAGCGATACTTTTGATCGCGTATTGGTATCCATCGGACGCAGCCCCAATGGTTTGCTGATTGATGCTGACAAAGCAGGCGTGTCAGTGGATGAGCGTGGTTTTATTGCCGTGGATAAACAACAGCGCACCAACGTGAATCATATTTTTGCCATCGGTGATGTGGTGGGCCAGCCCATGCTTGCACACAAGGCTACTCACGAAGGCAAAGTGGCCGCAGAAGTGATCAGTGGCAAAAAGACCTTTTTTGATGCACGCACCATTCCTTCGGTGTGTTATACCGATCCTGAAGTGGCATGGATGGGCAAGACAGAAGATGAATGTAAAGCAGAAGGCATTGTCTATGAAAAAGGCGTGTTTCCCTGGGCTGCCAGTGGGCGCTCTTTGTCTCTGGGGCGTGATGAAGGCATGACCAAGCTTTTGTTTGACGACAATCATCGTATTATTGGCGCAGGGATGACGGGCCCCAATGCCGGAGAATTGATTGCCGAAGCGGTATTGGCACTGGAATTGGGTGCTGACATTGAAGATATCGCGCTGACTATTCACCCGCACCCGACCCTGTCGGAAACATTCAATTTTGCCGCCGAAGTAGCAGAGGGAACGTGTACCGATATCTATGCACCCCAAAAAATGGCGAAGAAAAAATAGCTTGCCAGTTAGATTTAATAAATCTATTAAAGGAGAAATAAAATGGGGAAAATTATAGAAGAGCTCTACTTTGATATTTTACCAACAGATTTATATCGTCATGGTAGTGCGACTAACCCACAAATGCATAAACCACGAACAATGCCACCTCGACAGGCTGATCAAGTTCACGATCTTAAAATATATAAAAAAAAGAACATAGACTGGGTTGACTCCAAGTCTGGCGGAATATCTCTTTTTAATAAACCAAACCCAAAATTTGGAAACAAATGGTGGAAATTGCCAAAAGGAACAGAAATACCGGAATTGTTTAAGGTGAGTCGTGATAAAGGTATTAACAAAATCACAGGCCAAATTCACTATACGATACGTCCCGTGCATGAGATGCCATTAACTACCTTTATACATCATTTAAAAGAATTTTCAGAGTCAGCAGTGCCAGACTTTGAAATCTATCAGAAAAAGGTAAAGTGATATGGAGTTTGGAGAAAAGGAAAAAATTATTATACTGGCTGCACTGAATCAATATATGAAGATAATTGAAAAGTCACTTGATTCAAATGAGACTTCTGAAGATGATAACGCAGAATTAGTTAATGATGCTTCATTATTAGAAATAATAATTTCCAGGTTTAATGAAGAAGTCAACGAAAAATAAAAATCTTTATGCGGAAATTGAAAGTTACTTTAATGAATAGTGCTAGCAATGCCGCCAGTATCAGGCATTGGTGTGTCGTACAAAGCAAGATATAACGGTCAGGTGAAATTCCATCATGGAAAGCTTTAAAAGCCATACGATGATTAAACAAGAACCGTCAGATAATCTATCCACCGCCGATTATTTTTTGATAAAAGACGGCGTGGAATATTCGGGGTCGCACTTATTGATTGATTTGTGGGGTGCCTCCCGACTGGATGATCAGCCGTATATTGAAGAAATATTAAGGCGCTGTGTCACGGCTTGCCATGCAACACTGTTGCATATTCACCTGCATCAATTTTCAGAAGGTGGTGGTATTTCAGGTGTTGCCGTACTTGCAGAATCGCATATCAGCGTACATACCTGGCCGGAGCGCGATTATGCTGCCTTTGATGTGTTTATGTGTGGGGCTGCCATACCCTTAAATGCCCCTGCGGTTTTAGACAAAGCATTCAAACCGAGTGATTTGAAAGTAAAAGAAATATTACGGGGGCGCAGAGACGGCGAATAAAGCCTGATTTCAAACTGAGCAGAGTTAAAATGTCTCGCAATAGAATAACTATTCCGCGTCATTTTGACTTGCCATGAAATAAATATGACGCATATTCAGACCTAAACCCCAAACGCTATGGGTATATAATCTCTGCAAGTAAACGCTGAGCACAACAACAGGTATCCAAACAAAATGGCGCAAAATATCATTTTTGTTGGGCCCATGGGGGCCGGTAAAACCACCATAGGCAAACAACTCGCCCGTCAACTGGGCCGCACCTTTTATGACAGTGACCGCGTTATTGAAGAGCGAACAGGAGCCAACATCCCGCTTATTTTTGAACTGGAAGGGGAGGCAGGATTTCGTCGCAGGGAAAAAATGGTCATTTCTGAGTTAACACAAATGCAGGACATTATTCTTGCTACGGGGGGAGGGGCAATTCTTGACCCTGAAAACCGTGACCAGATTACCCGGCAGGGGTTTGTTGTGTATCTCAATGCCCCCCTGAAACAGTTGATCAATCGAACCGGTAAGGATAAAGGCCGCCCATTGTTGCAAACTGCTGATCCACGTAAAAAACTGGAAGAAATCTTGGCCATACGTGACCCGTTGTATCGCGAAGTCGCTGATGAAATTATTGAAACGGATAGCAGCCCGGTACGCAATGTTGTTAAAAAACTGGCTGAGCTCGCAACCCGGCATAATCTTTAACGTCAATAACCACACAACCTATCCGCCATGAAAACCCTTACCGTCAATCTGAAAGAGCGCAGTTATCCCATCCACATTGGTCAGGGTTTGCTTGGTCAGGACAAGCTGCTGGCCTCTCACATTCGTGGCAATCAAGTGTTGCTGGTCAGCAATGAAATTGTGGCACCACTGTATCTTGAAAAAGCACTTTCGGCCCTGGGTCATTATCAATGTGAAACCGTTATTCTTCCCGATGGTGAGAAATACAAAACACTGGATACCGCTAATCTGATTTTTGACGCTCTGTTGCAACACCGGTTTGATCGCCAATGCACACTCATTGCACTGGGTGGTGGTGTGGTTGGTGATATCACCGGTTTTGCCGCCGCCTGTTACCAGCGTGGCGTTAACTTTATTCAGCTGCCCACCACATTATTGGCACAGGTAGATTCATCAGTGGGCGGGAAAACAGGCGTTAATCACCCACTGGGTAAAAACATGATTGGTGCCTTTCATCAACCACAATGTGTATTGATTGATACCAACACACTTAGCACTCTGGATGACCAGCAATTTTCAGCGGGCCTCGCGGAAATCATCAAATACGGCCTGATTCAGGATGAAGATTTTTTTATCTGGCTGGAAAACAACATGAATAAACTGTTGCAGCGTGATGCAAAAATGCTGACGTATGCCATAGAGCGCTCCTGTCAAATCAAGGCCGATATCGTTGCCGCTGATGAAAAAGAAAGCGGACAACGTGCATTGTTAAACCTTGGTCATACTTTCGGTCACGCCATTGAAGCCGGTATGGGTTATGGCACTTGGTTACATGGCGAAGCCGTAGGTACCGGCATGTTAATGGCGGCGGATCTGTCGCATCGGCAAAATAACTTCAGTCAATCCCAGCTTGAGCGCACACGAGCCCTGCTTGAGGCCGCCAGATTGCCGGTAAAAACGCCCATGAAAATGGATCCAGCACGGTTTCTGGAACTGATGGCCGTAGACAAGAAAGTGCAGGCAGGTATCATCCGCCTGGTTCTGTTGAACCACATCGGCTCCAGTTACGTCAGCGATGATTACCAGCCCAAACTGTTACAGGACACGCTCGATGCCTTCCATCTCGCGGCCAACTGATTCTATTGCGCCTGACGGCCTAGCGCCCTGGGCCACGCATGAAACAGGCTCGCGTGGGCGTTGTTTTTTTGAGCCGCCACCCAACACCCGCTCAGAATATCAGCGAGATCGCGACCGCATTGTTCATTCCGGTGCATTTCGTCGGCTGGAATACAAAACGCAGGTTTTTGTTAATCATGAAGGCGACATGTTTCGCACCCGCCTTACCCATTCCATTGAAGTCGCACAAATCAGCCGCTCCATCGCCCGTGTATTGCGACTCAATGAAACCCTCAGTGAAACTATCGCCCTGGCCCATGATTTAGGGCATACCCCCTTCGGCCATGCCGGCCAGGATATCCTCAACGAATGCATGCAAGACTATGGTGGCTTTGAGCATAACCTGCAATCACTGCGTATTATTGATGAACTGGAAGAAAAATATGCTGAATTCAACGGCCTTAATCTCACCTTTGAAACCCGTGAAGGTATTCTCAAACATTGCTCCATAAGCAATGCAAAAAAACTGGGTGAGCTGGGTCAGCGATTCCTGAATAAACAACAGCCGGGGCTTGAAGCACAAATCACCAACGTTGCCGATGAAATTGCCTACAATAATCACGATGTTGATGACGGATTACGCGCCGGACTTATCGACATTAACAGCTTATGTGATGTCCGCCTGTTTAAAGAACAACACACTGCGGTGATGTCTGCGTACCCCGATATTCCTGAAAAGCGGGCTATTCACGAAATCATCCGCCGCATGATCAATGATCAGGTCACCGACTTTATACACAATACCCGCGAATGCATCAAAGCGGCCAACCCGTCATCGCGCGACGATATTACCCGGCTCAACGAACCACTGGTGGGCTTCAGTTGTGAAATGAAAGCCATGAACCAGGAACTTAAGCAATTTTTACGCAAAAATCTCTACCGTCATTATCGTGTGCACCGAATGACCGCCAAAGCCGCCATTATTATTCGTTCCCTGTTCGATGCCTTTCTCAATGATCCATTACTGCTGCCCCCCGAGCAGCAACAGCATGTCAATCTACTCGAAAATGCTAATGCAGACAGTGGGCGCGCACGCGGTATTGCAGACTACATTGCCGGTATGACAGACCGTTATGCGATTCGTGAATATGAACGTATCTTCAATGCAACCGAATTGACCTAAAACCCTACCATGCGCATCTATCTGCAAACCCCCCCGGCGATGGACAGTCATCCGCGTTATTGCCACCTTTTTTTGCAGGAAGATTTGATTGGTGGCTGGACACTGGTCAAAGAGTCTGGAAGGCAGGGTTCCTCCGGTCGAGCAAGCAGGCTACATTTTGACGATCACGACGAAGCATTGGCAGCACTCATCGCCGCGCGTGATGCACAAATAAAGCGTGGCTACCGTGTGGTTTTCATTAAAGGCGAGCAAGCCCCGGCATGAGTAATCCAACCACAACATTGTACGAAAGCAACAACACCGCATCCTCGCCTTATATCGCGCATTATCACATGACACGCGAACCTTTTGCTGACGCCATTGAAGACGACCTGTTTTATGCTGAACCCGGTCGCCAGCAAAAACTGGATATCCTCCTACACCTGACTCAGTACGGCGATGAACTTGTGCTTGTTACCGGCCCGGTTGGCAGTGGTAAAACCACTCTGGTACAACAATATTTATTAAAGGCACTGGATACCTGGATAGTTGCTTGCATCGATGCCCATGGTGGCATTGATGAGCAAAAATTTTTGCAACAATTGTTTCACCAAATGAATATGGATTTTCAAGGTACTACGCATAGTGAATTGTTTGAGCGTATGCAACACCATTTTGATACCTTGCAGCACAGAGCGCTGCAAGCCGTGCTGCTGATCGATAACGCTGAACAATTGCCGGTCACCGTTCTTAAATGTGTATTGGAAATGGCAGCGCTCACCAACGCAGACAACAAACCGTTACTTCGCGTTATATTGTTTGGCTCTGGAGAGCTGGATGAACATTTTCATGATCCCTTGTTAGAGTCGCATACACATATTGTGCGGCACAATATTGATTTACTCCCTTTTGCACAAACACACACCACCCATTATATATTGCATCGCCTGTCGGCCGCAAATTTTGCGAGTGACAAACCCTTTACCGATGCCGTATTGCAAAAAATTCACAAACAATCCATTGGCTGGCCAGGTGAAATCAATCGCCTTGCGCATAATGTATTAATCGAAAGTTTACCAGTAACAAGTATTGCGCAGGGTAATGTTTCCAACATTAATAAAGTGCACACAGCTGCCGCACTGAGTGGTATTGTTCTGTTGGCGACGTTACTTTTCTTTCAGGATGAATTTAATGCCTGGTTCACTCCCAAGCCTGTTGTAACAAGCAGTCAGCCTGCTCCGGTTTCACGGCTGGTGGTTGCACCGACAACAAAATCTGACGAAGCCCCCGTGGAAGAGGTGGCGCATAAGCCCGAATTGACTTCTCAGGACGTTGTTGAGAAACATAGTGATGTTGACATCATTCCCGCATCAGAAAACGATGAGAGCGCAATTCAAGACACGACCAGCCTCTCTGCAAATAGTACGGTTACACTGTCACCAAGGCCTGCTGCCAATACGCTGGTTGTCGAACCCGATCCTATAAAGCATCCAGCGGCTACTATCATTGCCCCTGCAACAAATACATCACCAATCCCTGCTGACCTGCCGGGTTTTCGTAATGCCTGGATACTCAAACAAAACCCTGAGCATTACACATTGCAAATGGTGGCGGGCAATGACATCAACACCTTGCGCAGCTTCATCCGCCAATACCCGCTGGATGAGCCATTGGCCATTTATAGCACTACCCGTAAAGGTAAAGCCTGGTTTGGCCTGATTCAGCGTAGTTATGCGAGTAAACAGGCTGCCCTTGATGCTCGTCGCCAGCTACCTGCAGTGTTGCGCCAACAAAAACCATGGCTACGCCAGTTTTCCGCTTTACAAAAAGATCTTGGGCGCGTTTCCTGAGCTGCTTTCAATAAAGCTTTGCACCTTCCTGTTTTCGGTAACATACGAAAACCTATAAGGCATCGGGTTTGTCATACAGCCATGCCTATTAGGTGAAAAATCGATCAGTCTCATGTATGGGGCCCCTATGGGCTAATATTTTTTAGCTATGTAAAGAGCCTTGTTTTTGCAAAGTGGAGTAGGTGATATATGCTCCTGCCATTTTCAGGAGCGATCCTTTTCTTCGCGCCTTTTTTTATCGTGCAACACAACTTAATTCTACTTTGTCACATTTAACACTATGAAAATGAAAAGAATTGTTTATACTTTGATCAAATGAAGACGTGCAAAAAGGATGATGATTAGCAGATTACCAACACACTAAAAAAGGGATACGAGATGGC
>JAKIUF010000073.1 GCA_021647705.1 Gammaproteobacteria bacterium
TGGGCTGATGAGGTATGCTCGTGCAGACCATATGTTGAGTGGAGTAGTATGAAAAAAGTAAATGTGGTGCGGCGGGGGCTCGCATTTTTTTGTGTCAGTCTTGCGGGTTTGGGATTGTTGGCGTCTGGCATGGCGTATACGGTTTCGGCTGCTGAAGGCTCGGCGGCTGAGGCAACACGTTTTGTACAACTGGATGCTGCAGCAGAACGGGTGCTCAATGAGGTGGCAGCACTGGGTGCGCAAATGGTCGTATTGGAAGAGGCGCAGAAGTCAGCGTCTCACACCCGGTTGCGGGTGCTGGTGACGGTAGATCCTGGTCCATTTTTCCAGTTAGACGCTATTCAATTACACATTGATGAGCGCATGGTTTCCTTTCATCAGTACACCGAAACCGAGTTGGCGGCACTGCAAAAGGGCGGTAGTCATCGACTGTTTTGGGGCGATGTATCCGTCGGCCAGCATAAACTCACAGTATCGATGATGGGGCGTACACCTAAAGAGTCCGATTTTCAGCGCACATCGACATTGGTGATAACGTCGGATGAGGGGCGTGGTGTGGTGGAGTTGCGGATTGCCCCGGGTGAAAATGAAAATCAGCCTTTTCCTGAAATGCGATTTAAGGAGTGGAAGTAAGTGTTGCTACCACGCCGCGCACATGAACGAGGCAATGTTTGGACAGCTGTGCTGACAAGAATACTGGGCGGCATGACTTGCCTGTTACTGAGCGCACAAACGTTGGTTGCGGCACCGGTGGTATGGGATCACATTGAAGACCCGTTGGTGCGTGCCGCACAATTTGATTTACTGGTGGGTGAACCTTTTGAGGCTATTACCCGATTGGAAGCTGACCTGGAGCAGGGGCGTATCAAGCATCGGCCAGCTCAGGCGCAACTGGTGCTGGGTAGTCTGTACCTTGCCAATGGTGCCCATCGCAAGGCGGCTTCAATTTTTGAGACCTTGGGTAATGGAAAGGGCAGTAGTGATCAACCACAACGGGTACAAAATCTGGCCTGGCTGAGTCTGGCACAGGTGCAGCATCAGCATGGACAAACGGATGAGGCACTGGCATCGCTGCAACGCATCAATGGAGAATTATCCAGCCAGACACAGCAGGAGCGCTTACTGCTGAGCGCTATGCTGCTGATGCAGCAACAAAATTTTGATCAGGCCGTGGTTAACCTGCGCCAGCTGGGGAAGAAATCCCTGGTGCAGCAGCTCCGTGAAAAGTCTGTGTGGGAGACGTATGGTCGCTTCAATCTGGGTGTGGCGTTATTCCGGCAGGGGAAAGAAGCGGAAGGCCGCACACTGTTGGAAAAATTAGGTTCTGCGACGGCTGATACGGAAGAAAGCCGTGCTTTGCGTGACAAGGCGAATTTGATGCTGGCTTATCATCACCTGAATAAAAATGAAACAGAAAAAGCGCAACAATATTTTGTGAAAACGCGCTTGCAGGGACCCATGTCCAGTCGGGCACTATTGGGTCTGGGGCGTGTTTATTCCTCTAACGAGTTACACAAAAAATCGTTGGTACCCTGGTTAAAGTTGAGCAAAATGGATGCCAGTGATCCCGCAGTGCAGGATGGTTTGTTGGCGGTGCCTTTTGCTTTTGGCAAATTAGAAGCCTTTAAGCAGGCATTAGAATACTACCAACTGGCACTGGAAAAATTTAAAGTCGAAGTGGAGCAGGTGCGCCAAGCAGAAGCAGCAGTCAATAGTGGGGCATTGGCAGACACGCTGGCACGTGTTGTCGGTAGTCAGCCTGAGGAGCAACGCTGGCGGGTGCAAGATCTGCCCAATACCCCCGGCGGGCGTTATTTGTGGCAGTTGTTCACAACGCATGAATTTCAGGAAACCCTGAAAAACTATGCGCAGTTACGGCGGTCGCTGGAACGCCTGGAACAATGGTCGTCACAGATTGATAGCGCCAAAGATTTGGAGCCAACACATCGGCGCGAGCTGGAAAAAAGAGTGGCGGGCTTGCAGAGTGAGCTGTTGTCCGTTCTGGAGCGTACACAAACACATCTCAAAATATTGGCACAGGAAACATTGAAGCGCCACGAACAGCGCCTGCTGGGTTATGCCAGCGAAGCCCGTTTTTCCATGGCACAGATGTACGACTATGCATCCAAACGTTGGGGTAGTGAGCAATGAATATGCGGTTGTTGTGCTGGTTGCCTATTATCGCTTTAGCGGGGTGCGCTGGCGGCCAAAAGCAGGAAACCCTCGGAGACCTGGGTGAGCTGGATATCAAGATTGATACTGAGTCCCCCATTGCCGGCAGTCGTAACAAGGCGATGGATAATTATTGGGAATTCATGTCTGAAAGCAAACAGGACCCACAAAAAATCGAAGCCATGCGGCGGCTGGCAGACCTGGAAATGGAACGTAGCGAAGAGCGTTTCCAAAAACAGATGGAAATATTTGCGGAAGGTGATGCCGGTGATGGTAGTGATATACAGGCATTGCGTGAAACGAGTTTTCGTGGAGCCATCAAACTTTATGAAGATGCCTTGAAATTATCGGACGGTGGCCCGCATTCTGCGGGTTTGCTGTACCAGCTTTCCAAAGCTTATGAACAAGCGGGCCAACAGGAAAAGGCACTGGATGCATTGGATCGCCTACTGGTTCTGAATCCGCGTGCTGGAAATCGTGACGAGTTGCAATTTCGGCGTGGTGAATTGTTGTTTGATTGGCGCAAATTCAAATTGGCCGAGCAGGCTTATGCCCAGGTAGTTTCTATGGGTACTGCTTCGCGTTATTACGAAAAAGCAGCCACAAAGCTGGGTTGGGCCTTATTTAAGCAAGAGCGTTATCAACAGGCGCTGAAAGCCTTTTTTGCCCTTGCTGACCGGAAATTAAAACCGACTACTGGTCTGGCGGCTCCTCGTAAGTTGAGCCGCGGAGATAAAGAGCTCGTCGATGATGTGTTCCGCATTGTGACGCTCACATTTAACGAATTGGGTGGCGGGAAGTCGATCAAGCCTTATTTTGATAAAAATGGTCATCGCGAATACGAAATTCGGGTTTATCGTGATCTGGCAAAGTTTTATGTAAAAAAAGACCGTGTGCGGGATGCCGCAGAGACTTATCACGCCTTTGCAGAAGCTTACCCTATGCATGAAAAAGCCTTTGAATTTGATTTGAAGGCAATAGAAACGTATACCCAGGCTGGTTTTGCCAGCGTGCTGATTGAAGAAAAGCGCACCTTTATTAAACGCTATCGCATTAATGGTGCCTATTGGAAGCGTTATGAGGAGCAGGAAGACACCATTCTTGCGCAGTTAAAGACGGCGGTAAGAGAGAATTCAGAAGATGTGGTGCGCCATCTTCATGCCGAAGCTCAAAAAAATAAAACAGCCGTTGCCTATCAGACGGCTTTTATCTGGTATCGGCAGCATCTGAAATGGTTTGGTCAGAGTAAAAACGCACAAAAATTGAATTTCCTTTATGCCGAGCTTTTGTTCGAGTCAGGCAATTTTGAAAAAGCTGCCAAAGAATATGAAAAAACCGCGTACCGTTATGTGCGTTTTGGCAAAGACGCTGAGGCGGGTTATGCAGCCTTGCTAGCCTATGGTGAGGCAGAAAAAAAGGCAGAAGGGAAACAAAAAACGACCTGGAGCCGTCTAGCAGTGGGTAGTGCCATGCGCTTTGGTAAAACCTTTCCCGATGACAAACGTTCTGCGCAAGTATTGACCAGGGCTGCGGAAGACATGTTTGCACTGAAAAAATATAACCAAGCAGCAGTGGCAGCACGGCA
This sequence comes from Gammaproteobacteria bacterium, assembly GCA_021647705.1. GTDB lineage: Bacteria > Pseudomonadota > Gammaproteobacteria > SZUA-152 > SZUA-152 > SZUA-152. The sequence goes on from JAKIUF010000073.1 coordinate 3,758, forward strand.
GATTTTGGAATTGTCACATGCACCTAACTCCGAAACACGGCGCACAGCATGGAAAATTATTGCGCGCGCAGAGTTTGAAAAAGGCGATTACACACGGGCTGAAGTGGCCTATAAGGTTGCGTTGAGTTTGACAGGTATAAATGACACGAGTCGCAAGGCACTAAAAGACGGGTTGGCTGCATCGGTCTACAAACAGGGCGAATACATGAAATCAAAGGGCAATCTGCAAGGTGCGATTGCCCAATTTTCCCGGGTTGAGCAAGTATCACCAAATTCCGCTGTTATTCAGTCGGCAGAATTTGATATTGCGGCAAGTCTGATGGAATCCGGCAGCTGGGGGGGGGCTATTAGCAAGTTTTTGGCGTTTCGCGATAAAAATCCGGCACATCCGCTGTCAGCAAGAGTATCTGAGAACTTGGTTAAGGCTTATTTGAAAAGCAAGCAGCCGCTTAAAGCAGCGGTTGAACTGGAAAATATGGCAAAGAATGCGTCAAACTCGGAAATCGGGCGCGCCGCCTTGTGGCAGGCGGCGGAATTGTATGAAGAAGCGGACAATGAGCAGCAGATTATTACAACCTACAAACGTTATGTGAGTACGTTTCCACAACCTGTGGAACAAGCGACTGAAGCACGCCATAAGTTGGCCGCTATTTATGGCAAGAGGGGACAATTGGCTGAGCGACGCCACTGGTTAAATGAGATTATTCAAAGCGACAAAAATGCAGGCAGCGGTAGCACGCCGCGTACGCAGTATCTGGCAGCGAAGGCAGCCTTTGAGTTGGCAGAGCCAGCGCTCCAATCTTTCCAACAGGTTAAGTTAGTGAGGCCATTGAAGCAAAATCTGGAGCGCAAAAAACAAAAAATGAAAGAGGCTGTCGATGCCTTTACTTTGGCAGCAGATTATGGGATTGCCGAGGTGACCACCGCGTCTGTCTACTGGCTGGCAGAAATTTATAATGAATTTGGACGAGAGTTGATGCAATCAGAGCGACCAGAAGGCTTATCTGAAGAAGAAGTTGAGCAATACGACATTTTATTGGAAGAGCAAGCCTATCCCTTTGAAGAGAAGTCGATTAACATTCATGAATCAAATGTTGGACGTGTTAGTGAAGGTACGTTTGATGAGTGGATAAAAAAGAGTTTTGAAGAATTGCGTAAGTTGAGTCCTATACGTTACGCCAAGTCTGAGAAGAGTGAATCGACAGCCCTGTATCTTTATTAAAAAGATATTGATTAAAAAGATATTTATAATGCGATATTCATTTATTTCCTGTTTTCGAAAAAAACGTGTGGGGTATGCTGCTCACTTGTTTTTTATAACAGCTGTTTTGCTGTTGGCAGGCTGTGCGGTAACTACCGAGCCAACTCGTGATGTGGCCGCGCCCGCCAAAGACGAACTGCCAAAAATTGATCCTAAAGTTACGGCATCTTATGAAGCTGCTTTGTCCGCAATGCGGGCAGGAAAAACGACTCAGGCTGAAAAGGCATTGCAACAATTAACGACTGAATACCCGAATTATTCTGGGCCACAGGCAAATTTGGGTATTTTGTACTTTCAGCAAAATGAATTGGAAAAAGCAAAAGCTGCTTTTCAGGCATCGTTAAAAATCAATCCAAAAAATATAGTGAGCTTGAATCACCTGGGCATTATCAGTCGTGGTGCCGGTGAGTTTGAACAAGCCCTGACTTACTATGAAAAAGCCTTGCAGATTGATCCTGATTACGCTTATGCTCATCTCAACTTCGGTATTTTACTGGAATTGTACATGGGCAAGTTGCCGGAAGCATTGGAACATTATCAGCAGTATCAAAAATTGACACCAGAAGAAGATGTTGAAGTTAAGAAATGGATAGTTGACCTGGGGCGCAGAGCTAAAAAATGATTAGGTCTTTTTTTCTTGTCTGTTGTTTATCCTTTGTGTTGTTGCCACTTAATGTATTTTCAGCAGATAGAATTGAGCTGGATGAAACCGCGATTCAAGGTAGTCGTGAGTTGCCTAAAATTTTGTACGTCATTCCTTGGAAAAGTACACGGTTGGGTTTATTGCAAGGCGGTGTTGGCAGCAATTCTTTCGATACTGCTTTTGAAGCATTGGACAGGGATGTGTTTCGGCGTCAGGTTGAATACTATGACATGTTGTACGGTGCTGGAGCACAAGCGTCTTCCAGTGGAAGTGCCAAAGTAAACAACTAAAAATAGCGGTTTAAATAATATGATTATGAATGTGGCACAGCTTTTAAGTGACTTAAACTTCTCCTATTTGCTATCAGAAACTCAAGAATGTCGTTAAAATGCCGCAATGTGCAGTGTATTTTCGTGTGCAGAGCTTTGTGAATTGAGTCGGTCAACACAGGCGTATTTTATGGCATGCTAGAGCGCTGTTTGTGTCATTGGCTTGTATGAAAAATGTACAACATTGGTGTGTGACACCAATGAGTAGTATAAAAAATCGAATTATGTGATGTGAGGAGAAAAGTATGGATTTCTTTAACGCGATTGTGAAATTTTTCCAGGAGGGTGGGCCGTTTATGTATCCCATTCTGTTGGTGTTTGCGTTGGGCGCGGCAATTGCGATTGAACGGTACTTGTATCTGACGATTGCAAAACAAACCAATCGTAGTATGTGGGATAAATTAACCCCGCTAATGAAGGCAAATAATTACCAGCAAGCCATGGCATTAAGTAGCCGCTCAAAGTCTGAAATCGGAAAAATTATGGCTTATGGCTTGAGTCGCTTACAGATAAGCAGAAATCGTGATGATATTGAAATCGCCATGGAAGAAGGGCTGATGGAGGTTATTCCACGCCTTGAAAAGCGGACTCATTATCTGGCCACCTATGCCAATATTGCTACGCTACTGGGGTTGTTGGGTACCATCATTGGTTTGATCCAGGCGTTTACTGCGGTGGCCAATGCAAACCCGGCCGACAAGGCTGATTTACTCTCGGCCAGTATTTCCGTGGCCATGAATACCACCGCCTTTGGTTTGATGGCGGCGATTCCCCTGTTGTTAATGTTTACTGTGTTGCAAACCAAGACAACTGAAATAGTCGATAGTATGGAAATGGCAACAGTAAAATTTCTGAACTCGATTACCGAGCAACGTCGAGAAACTGCGCGTAGCGCAAAGTAAGCGGAACGACTTCATATGTCCGTAAGAGCCCGTGTCAGGCGCGCGCGTCGCGAGGTGCCAGAACTTAACATTACTACCTTTATGAACTTAATGGTGGTGTTGATCCCGTTCCTGCTGCTTTCCGCCGTATTTTCCCAACTTAGTATCCTGGAACTCAACCTTCCGCCTGATGCGCAATCACAGGCAAATAAGGATCAGAAAAAGGAGCGCAATTTCGAAGTGATTGTGCGCAAGGATAAACTGGTCGTGGCAGATACTCTCGGCGGTGTACTGAAAGTGATTAAAAACACGGAGGGTAAACACGATTTTGCAGCGCTTTCTGAGTATTTGGTAAAAATAAAAACCCGGTTTCCCAAGAAACAAAATATCAGTATTTTATTGGAATCGGATACTGAATATGAGCTTTTGGTAAAGGCCATGGATACGGTGCGAGAAGTCGAAGTGGTAGAGGCAGCCTCCGTGGTGAAAAAAGAACTGTTTCCCCAAATTGCCATTGGTGATGCACCATGAGTGTATCGCGTCGCGCCAAACGTATGGAGCGTCATCATGCGCGTACCAAGCGTACCGCCTCGCTGAATATGGTGTCCTTGATGGACATTTTTACAATCCTGGTGTTTTTCCTGTTGGTAAGTTCTTCGTCAGTACAAGATTTACCCAACGCCAAACAAATCAAACTCCCTGAGTCAGTCTCTAATCAATTACCAAAAGAAACAGTCGTCATTATTGTAGGTGCTGATGATATTGTGGTGCAAGGGCGAAAAATTGCTTCGGTTGCGGATGTAATGCGTTCCAAAAGTACTGAAATAAAGTCGCTGAAAGATGAACTGTTACGTTTAACTGCACGTAAAGTGCGTACTAAAACAGTAGATGGAAAACCGGTGTTACGTGAAGTCACCATAATGGGTGACAAAAAAATTCCTTTCGCCTTACTGAAAAAAATTATGCTGACTTGCACGAAGGCAAGTTACAGCAATATTTCGCTGGCTGTTTTACGCAAACGGGATAAAGGTTAGCTTGTGTCTGTATTGATGTATCGTTCATTTATATTGCCCTGGACTCGTCTGGAAGAGGACGATGGGCGACTCAAAAAAATCGTCATCATTGTTCTGGCATTGGCGGTTGTTTTTAGTGTTGTTATTCCATGGATTCCTGTACCCGAGGTTGACAAGGATAAAGTTGAAGATTTACCGCCACGTCTGGCGCAGTTGTTGTTGGAGAAACAGAAACCCAAGCCTAAACCTATTCCTAAAAAAGTAGAAAAGCCGAAAGAGAAGAAAAAAGAAAAGCCAAAGGAAGAAAAGAAAAAAGAACCGAAAAAGAAGAAAGAAGAGCCAAAAAAGAAAATAGAAAAGCCAAAGGTTGACCGGGTTGCAGAGGCGCGTAAAAAGGCAGCGTCATCGGGCTTGTTGGCATTTGCAGATGATCTGGCTGATTTGCGTGACAAACCGGTTACTCAGGCGTTAAATAAAAGCAAACCTTTGGCAAAAGGAGCAACCTCAGCCAAGGTGATGAAACGCAATATCCTGACTTCGGGAACAGCGGGCAGTGGCGGTATTGACACGTCACGTTTGAGTACCGGCGTGGGGCGTAGCGCACTCGCTGGACGGGAAACCACACAGGTGGAAAGCCCGGTCGCCATTGTCGCCAAGACAGGGCCGAAGACCACCGGCGGCGGAGGTTCTGGTAAGCCTTCACGGAGTTACGAAGAAATTTCACTGGTGTTTGATAAAAACAAAGGTGCGATTTATTCGTTATACAGCCGTGCTTTGCGCAAGGATCCTACTCTGCAAGGTAAGGTGGTGTTAGAAATCACCATTGCGGCTTCTGGCCGTGTCATCGCCTGCAAGATAATCTCCAGCGAATTGAATGACAAGAACCTGGAACGCAAACTGGTTTCGCGGGTGAAATTGCTGAACTTTGGCGCTCGGGATGTCGAAGAGATGATCGTGACCTATCCTATCGACTTTCTGCCGACGTAATCAATAATTACCGGGTTTGTCGCGTCTGAGGCGTGTGGTGCTATTGTTGATTGCCGGGTCTTTCGTTTTCAGGCAGTGACATCCAGCAGGCTGCCAATAATCTTATGCACGGTTTCAACCACTTTGGTGGATGCTTGTATTTGTAGGGCATCCTGTTTCAGGTTGACCAATGCAGAGGTTACTTCCCTGGGGGCTTCACCTGTTCCGTTACCGATACCGTTATTCACTGCCTGCGCAACGGTGGATGCATTGCGGCGCATATTATTCAGGCCTTGGTGTATACCGTTAATACCGGTGTTCAGGGCAGAAATGCTCATTGTTTATACCTCATGTTACCGCATTCTCAATTTGATCCTGGTGAATTACCACAGGCTGGAAAAACCAGGAACCGCTGGACTTTGTATCGTACGCCAGCCTTTTGGCTTTAAGGTGAATTGAGCGCTTTTTACTGAGAATAGCGTCATGCTGGCATGTTGTTAGCTGGAGTCCAGAGGTTTATAAACCCTCGGACAATCGTTCCAGTACGTTGAGAACTTAATGTTGTCGTGGTGCTGACAAGTGGCGTGTTATAAACGCAGAGGCGCAGAGAACGAGAAAAATACTCAAAATTCTGAGTTTCTGTGTCTTTGTATTAAATACCCGGCATCTTTTAAAAAAGAGTGTTTTAGCGCTTAATTCGCATTTTGTGTATTTGGGGATGATGATATTTTACGGAGTGATTGGAGGAATTTGCTCCGGGTGCTAGGGTTTGAGGGTAAGTGGCAGGCCGGCGGCAATGAAAGTGACTTGGTCGCAGAGGGTGGCCAGCTGCTGATGCAGGCGACCAGCTTCGTCCACAAAGCGGCGTGAGATTTCTCCTAGCGGAGTAATACCCAGGCCGACTTCATTACTGACCATAATAAGATGTCCTGGCAGTTGGGGCAGAACCTGGAGCAGGGCATCACGCTGGCTGATGAATTGTTGCTGGTTAGCGTCCTCGTTGCCCAGTAAATTGCCCAGCCACAAGGTGAGACAGTCCACCAACAGACAATGTTGCGGTGCGGCATGCGCCAAAAGTACATCCGCCAGCGCGACAGGTTCTTCCACCAGGGTCCAATGCGCCGGGCGTTCAGCACGGTGTTGTTTGATACGTGCGGCCATTTCTGCATCGCCCGCATGGGCCGTAGCGATAAATGTTACTGCTTTTCCACTTGTCTGGGCGCGTTGCAAAGCCAGCGCGCTCTTGCCCGAGCGTGCGCCACCGAGGATGAGTTCTGTGCTCATGAGGTTATACTACCGGTTGTTTTTTGCATTGGAAAAGAGGTGAGTACGTGTCTCGAAGTGGGCAGGTTTTTTTGCATCTGGGTGTGTTGATCCTGGGTATTATTGCTAATCATAGTCATGCTTCTGTCAGTGTGGTGGACGATGCCGGTCGCACGGTAACGCTGGCTGCACCTGCAGAACGTATCATCAGTCTCTCGCCCCATGTTACCGAGTTATTGTACGCCACAGGGGCCGGGGAGCATATTGTTGGTGCAGTATCTTATAGTGACTATCCTGCAGCGGCAAAAAAACTGCCGAGAGTTGGTAGTTACAATGCTTTTGACCTGGAGAGCATTGTGGCGCTGCAACCGGATTTGATTGTTGCCTGGCAGAGCGCCAACCCGGCTGCTGCATTGGAAAAGTTGCAAGCTTTGTCTATTCCGGTATTTCTCAGTGAGCCACGGCAACTGGAAGACGTGGCCAGTAATCTTGAGCGTCTCGGTAAATTGACGGCGAAGGATACCGTTGCTAATGCGGCCAGCGCGGCATTTCGGCATAAGTTGCTCGAATTACGTAGTCAATATAGCGTTGCCCGTACAGTATCGGTGTTTTATCAGGTCTGGCATCAGCCGTTAATGACGGTGAATGGTGAGCATATTATTAGTCAGGTGATTGAGTTGTGCGGAGGGCGAAATGTGTTTGCGAGTCTGTCGATACTGGCACCTAAAATCAGTCTTGAAGCGGTGCTGCGCAAAGATCCCGAAGTGATTGTGGCGGGTAATTCGGCGCTCAATCATCCCGATTGGAAAGATGACTGGCGACGTTGGCCTGCCTTGCAGGCGGTGAAAAAAAATCATTTATTTTACGTTAACCCGGATATTCTTCAACGCCATACGCCGCGTATTTTGCAAGGTGCGGAAGTATTGTGTGAGCACATTGAGGCAGTGCGTCGAAGTGGTGAAGGTCTACCGGAATGACTGAGTGTTATTCATAGCGACCGAGCTTTCGGTGTTATATCATCACAGATATCACATGCTTGATTATTAAGGAAAACGAGGCTTTCATGGAAGAGTTATATCGAATAGCGAATGATTATTATATGAGGCACGAGTCATTTCGGGCATATGGCTCGTTTGGAAATATATATTTATATATTATTATTATTCTCACTTTTATTTTTATCGGAACGTTAATATTATTTTTTTGTGATATCAGTTTGGCAGAAAAACCATCCCTATGGAACAAATGGTTCGCGATTGTAATGGTTAGCGAACTTCTCTTGTTCATTTCAATCGAAAGATATAAAAATATAAGAAGCGACAATATAAGAAACTCAATCGGCAGTGAATTTGGTGAAAACTTTAAGTCTCTGGATGATGCAAAAGTCAAGTTGTTGAAGAGCTATTTTGAGTGTGATCAAACTAATTTTTCAGCAGTGTCAGAGATGATTCATGGCATGATAAAAAGAGTGTATGAGTTTTCTGGCGACAAAACCAATATAGAAAAAATATTTAATTTTATATATGAAGGTAATGCGAAGCCTCGCATATTAGCTCTGTTTATTTTTCTTTGTTCTATAATAGTTGTTCTTTCGGTTGGGGCCGGGGGAAGCCTTGGTACGCTGATTTCAAGCTATTCAAGCAGTGGTTGGGATGAAATTATTTTAGCATACATAATGATTTTGTTTTATGTTTGTGTTATTGGGTTTGGAGTATCTTTGGCTTTTGTGGCAACCCGGAAAGCGCTGGTATTTTTGAGTCTGTTATTTCTTGGTGAATCTACCAAAAATCTGGAAACGGTAAAATATTTGGTTAAGGAATTAAATCATTATCATGAGTTCAAAAAGTCCCCAAATAATAAAATTATTTTGGCATCCAAAATTCCCGAATCAATGAAATGGCGGTTAAATCGTTAACCGTTTCTTGTCACTTAAATGAGCGAAAGTAATTCATTGATTTCAAGGCATAATAAGTTATGAGTTTTTTTGTGGATTTTATTCCTCGCCACTTGCTGTAAATACTGTCATTTTGATGCAGGCTAGAATTCAGAGGCCGGAATCCTTGAACGCTAGCCTACAGTTGGTGTGGCGAGATGGTATTAATGCTCTATCAGCTCATCCCGAACGCTTAATTTTCCGGTTTGCCTTTCATGAACTCTCTCAGTATCACTTTATGGTGTCGAGTAAGACAGGGTTGCAAAAACACTGCGTCCTGCAGTGTTATAACTTTCCTTTAGTTCATAATTTTCATTGCGGAGGTTGTCGAGTTTTAAACGGAGCATCCATTGTTTTGAAACAGAATAACCGATGCGCAGGTTTATCAGGTAATAACTGTCCAGTCTGTCAGAATTCAGAGTGTCAGTGTAGCGGAAACCCTGACCCATAATGGTGGCGCCAGCAGAAAGCTTTTTAGTATTTCTGTCAATATCAATGCGTGCGGTACGGAATGCGCGCTGTTGAAGTTTATTTCCGGTTTTGACATCTTTCGGGTCTGTCAGGCTTAATGAAGATGCAATGGTCCATTCTTTAATGTGGGTTGTTATGCCGACTTCCAGCCCGAGAATGCGTGCTTTGCCAATATTAACGGGTTTCCAGATGTCGTCGAAGAAATCAGGGCCACCACAAGCGCTAACGCATGCCCAGTTGATCAGGTCGCTGATCTCGGTGCGATAAAGATTGAGATTCCAGTTTCCCCAATATTGAGTACTTGAAATGCCAATTTCAGAAGAGGACGATTCTTCCGGTGATAGATCAGGGTTGCCGGACACGGGATAATAGAGAGCGTTAAAAGTTGGAGCCCGGAACGCAGTGCCGTAGGAGGCCAAAAGCCTCGTTGTTTTATTAAGCTGATAGCCCCAGGCTATGTTACCGGTTGTTTTGTTACCAAAGGCCTCGTTGTTGTCGTTTCTGAATGCAAAAAGGATATCTGTATTTTGCATAAACCACTGATGTTGCACAAAGACCCCTGTATTGTCGCGCGATGTTTCAGCGTAATCGATATTGCTGCTTATGGTGTCCGTTTGTCGGTCGAAGCCGAGCACGAGTAATACATCGTCATTCAGCGTTATATCATTTTGCAGATAGACCCGGTTGCGAACGGTATCAAAGCGATCTGTTTTCAGGGTATTTTCAATTTGCTGGCTTTCATCCCGCCCCTGGTCCAGGCCAAAAGTCACTTCCCATTCCGGGGTTGGGGTATATTTCAGTCTGGCCGTCGCGGCTTGTTGGACACCCTTGCTTTCATAGTCTGTTGCTGGCACCCAGCTGTCATATTCTGTTTTTGTTTCCGCCCGGATAAAGCTTGTGTCCAGCGATATCCGGTTGCTGAATTTGTGCCCGAATGTGGCGCTGAATGATGTGTTTTGATAACCATCATCATCCGCGTCGTTGCCTTTTTGTGCGCTGAATCCACCTGTTTCATCGTAGCCGAGTTGTACGCTCAGTGTGCTATCCCTGTTGTTCATGGATGCGCCAGTGGTGATTTGTGTTGAACGATAGCGACCAATGGTGATGCTTTCATTGGCGCTAAAGCTTTTTTTACCCTTTCGGGTGAATATCTGAATGACGCCACCGATAGCCTCGGAGCCATAGAGGCTGGAGCGCGGCCCACGCACAATTTCGATGCGCTCGATTTGTGAAAGTGGAAGGTGTTGAAAAGAAACAGAACCCAGTGTTGCCGAGCCCATTTTTGCGCCATCAATGAGCACCAGTACGTGTTCACTGCTTGTACCACGTAAGTAGAGGCTGCTGGTTTTTCCTCTGCCACCGTTGTTGATAATATCGATACCTGCTTTTCCCGTTAACAGCTCGAGCAGGTCTTCGGCCTGGGTACGCTCAATTTCTTCTCGTGTAATAACCGTGACTGAGGCCAGGGTGTCATCGACGCTTTGCGTATTTCGTGTGGCAGTGACCACGACAGGTGGAAGGGTATAGGCCAACGTTTGTGAAAAGGTGTTGTGCGAAAATCCGGTGGTTACCAGCAGGCTTAATAGAACAAGACTGAAGTGCTTCATAAAATTCCCTAAGGTGATGCGCACACACCCGTGCGCGTATTATTTTTGTGGGGGGAGGTTTTTGTTGGGGGAAATCAGCAATGATGGTGTTGGTGCGTCAATACCCGCCACCGTCGCCCACCGCAACTGTTACGATTGCATCAGGCCGGTCTCCGGGCTTATGAGTGATCGTGCGATCCGGCAGATGCCTTCCCGTGTTCGTTACAAAATAAAAACACAGTGGCGTATTGTCTGCCGCGTACTCAATTACCGTTGCGGGGGCAGCGCTGGAATAACCTTCTGTCCATGATTGACAGCGGGCGCACCAGCTTCCCGTTTCATCCCGTAAGTGAAAGTTTGCGGGACACCTGAAACAGGCGCGTACTGTATGTGCTGATCCAATGGGCGTCAAGCGTGCTGGCGGTTTTTGGCAGGGCGTGGATTGAGGGAGTGGTCTCAGGTTTTGCAGGTAACTGGCCGTAAAATAAGGATATGCACCGTATTTTAATCCTCAACGCCAAGGGTGGCTGTGGCAAAACCACGCTGGCGATCAATCTGGCCGGCTATTACGCACAACAGGGGTGCGTGACGGCACTGCTGGATTATGATCCACAGGGCTCCAGTATGCGCTGGTTGAGCTTGCGTGATGCCGAGCGTCCTGCGATTCACGGTATTGCCGCTTTTCAGCGTCGCCGTGATGTGACCCGTGCTTTTCAGATGCGTCTGCCGGTGGAGGCGGAGCGGGTGATTATGGATGTGCCTGCCGGGGTGATGGGGCTGGCTTTGGTGGAATACGTGCAGCGTGTGGATACCATTTTGCTGCCGGTGCTGGCATCACCGATTGATATTCATGCGGCGGCACACTTTATTCAGGATTTGTTATTGGTGGGAAAAATCCGTACTGCCGGTACCCGATTGGCGGTGGTGGCTAACCGGGTGCGGGAAAATACACTGGTTTTCAAGGATCTGGAGCGTTTTCTTTCCAGTTTGAAATTGCCGTTGGTGGCCACATTGCGGGATAGCCAGAATTACATCCGAGCTGCGGAGCAGGGGCTGGGAATTCATGAGCTGGAGGGCAGTCGTACGGCTCCGGACCGTGAACGCTGGAAGCCGTTGGTGAAATGGCTGGATGAGGTGGCTGATGCATTGCCGGGTCGGCAGTTTTCGAGTCAGCTTGCCGGAATAGTGCCGATTGGTGGTGTGGCCCGGTAAGTCTGTTATTCCGACAATATTCATTCTGGTAAAAACACCGGTCCGTTCGGTCCTTCCACGGCAATCACTGGGTGTCCATAAAGGCGTGTAAGCGTTTCGAGAGTCAGAATATCTTTTGCGGCCCCGCACAGCACTTCCCCTTCACCGAATAACAATATCAGGTGATCACAAAAACGCGTGGCCAGATTGATGTCGTGGAGAATCACCAGTGAGGCCCATTAGTGTGCCGT
>JAKIUF010000021.1 GCA_021647705.1 Gammaproteobacteria bacterium
ATGAAAATGGCGTTACCACAACATACGAATACGATTCAAACGGCAACCTGACGAAAATGATCGCAGCTCAGGGACGAACCGATGAGCGAATGACCGAATACACGTATGATGCCTTCGGAAACATGTTGACTGAAAAACAAGTTGGTGATACGGATACAGCAGAATCTATTACAACCTACACCTATGACAATTACGGCAATGTGTTGACAAGGAAAGATGCGCTCAATAATGTTTACACATTCACCTATGATGTGATGGGTAACACATTAACAGGAAGCAATCCGCGCACCCATAAATGGTTATATACCTACGATGCCGCTGGCAATTTGTTAACGACAACGAATCCATTCAACAAAATAGCATCAAATGAATACAACAAACTTGGCGAACGTATCAAAAAAGTGGATGTTAAGAATCGCCCAACAATCTATGGTTACGATAACCGAGGAAATATTCTTACAACCACCGATGCGCTAATTAACACAGCTATCACGGTATATAACGCCTTCAATCAACCTGTAAAAGCAATCGATGCAGAATCCAAAGTTGTCATCATCAATGAGTACGACCGTTTTGACCGCCCGATAAAAAACATAGATGGTAATGGCAATGAAACAACACGCGAGTATGACGATACTGTTGGCGGTGGTAAAAATATTATCATGAATACGTCTAGGGTTAATTATCCTACCTATTCAAGACAGTTTAATTACGATAAGCGTGGCCGTGTTTCCATTGACACCTTGTTATTGGATGACGATGCACAAGTCATGCGCTATACCTATGATCCCGTTGGAAATATAGTCGGTACAATAAATCGTAACGGTAAAAATACCAATTTTGAAGTGGATGCCTATGGCAATCAAACAAAAATCACCGACGCTTTAAATAACAGCACAGAATTTAAGTACGATGATCAGGGAAACCTGATTGCCCTTACGGATGCCAATTTAAATACACATCGCTTTAAATACGATGCCCTGGGTCGATTAATCAACGAAACCCGACCCATGGGACAAACTCTACTGTATGATTACGATTCGACAGGCAATTTGATTCGCAAGACCACACCAAAGCAACAAAAAATCGAATACGAATATGATGCGTTAAACCGTCAAACCGTCGAGAAACACTTTGATAAAATCAATGATGTCACCCCTGTAAAGACAATTACGACTAGCTATGACGAGGTGGGAAACTTAGTCGCATGGGATGATGGTAGTACTTCGGGCGCTAATACCTTTGATGCCCTGGATCGATTACTGACGCAAACCATCAGCTATGGTTCATTTTCACTTTCATATCGCTACAGCTATTACAAAAATGGTTTAATCAAAACATTTTCCGGACCTGATAACATCACCTACAGTTATGCCTACGACAATGCCAGGCAGCTCGTCAGTGTGAGCCTGCCGAGTCACGGTGCGATCACCACAAACCATTTTAAATGGTGGGCACCCACGAAAATCACCTTACCGGGCGGTACGACGCGGGAAACCACCTACAATGGGTTATTAAATGCGGAAAATATTAACGTCAAAGATCCCGCCACCAATACCGTTGCCGAGTTGCAATACAGCTACGACAAAATGCAGCAGGTGCAAACCAAGAACACCGACAAAGGCAATTATAGTTTTACCTATGATGACGTTTATCGGCTCACAGAGGCAGCGCAAACTGCACAGCCCGATGAGGTTTTTACAGTTGATGCCCTGGGAAACCGAATAAAGGAAGGCACCTCCAATTCATGGGTTTATAACGGCAATAATCAACTCACCTCGCGCGATGGTTTTACTTATGAATATGATACCAATGGAAACCTGATTACTAACACCAATACCACCACAAATGAAATTAAAAAATACAGCTACGACATACTCGATCGTCTTATCCAGGTGGAAGATGGCGCCGGTAATGTTATTGCTCGTTACGGTTATGATGCGAGCAATAAACGCCTTTGGAAAGACGTGGGCGGCGTAAAAACCTATTTTTTATATTCAAAAGAAGGGCTTGTCGGCGAGTTTGATGAATCAGGCAATCAATTAGTCTCCTATGGTTACGAGCCAGGCAGCTTTTGGACAACTAATCCGCTGTTTATGAAAACCGGTGGACATTATTACTACTACCAAAATGACAATGTAGGCACACCATACAAACTGACTTCAAATGCCGGCGCAGTTGCCTGGGAAGCGTATTACAAATCCTTTGGTGGAGTCATTCTGGAACCAGGCAATACCATCACCAATAATTTGCATTTTCCGGGCCAGTACTATGATACGGAGACTGGGTTGCATTACAATTACCATCGATACTACGATCCCAGTACAGGTAGGTACATCACCAGTGACCCAATAGGTTTACAGGGTGGTTTGAATACGTATGCCTATGTTGCCGGAAATCCTATAAATTTTATAGATTCACTAGGTCTTTACCCTGATTGTGAGTCTATTATTCTGGATGTTTTCAATGTAATTACTACTCGCAATGAAGAACAAATATTGTCGAGAGATTATGGTTTTTCATTTGTTATAACAAGACCGTCAGTGGGCCCTAATCTTGACCCAAGAAGACCACGACAGCCACCGATTGCGCCCGGGATAAGAACTGAAATTTGGTGGGCATTAAAGGAATTACTTGCTATCAAAACATTTGAAACCAGGAAGACATACCAGAACTTGAAATTTTTCTGTACTGAAAAGCTAACGGATGAGTGCGGGAATGTCAGTGAGTTTAGGACTAATTTTGAAAGAACAGAGCTGGCAAATGAAATTGAAAGGCTTACTGGCGAGAGAATAGAGACGCGTGAGCAATTAATCAGATTGTTGTTAGTGTTTTAAAATTATGAGTAAATTTTCTATGAAGAAACTATTGTCCTGCTTGATATTTGTATTAACTATGTCTTTGTTCGGGTGTGGTTCAAGTGATGAGCAAGGAATAAAAGATAGCAGGGAAGGTTTTATGGTGAAATTCCAAAAGGAGTTGATTGAAAATAATATCCCTTTCAAAACTGACGATGAAGGTTATATTAGATATTCAAGTGAATATAAAGAAGCTGTAGAAAAAATTAAAAACCAAATAGATAAGAAGATAAGCAGTGAAGTAGGCTCTAAATTTGAAGATGAAATATCAACCAAATACTTTAGAAAATTACTTGATGAAAATGGTATAAGTTATCGCACAGAGAACCGAAAAGATGGTGAGTGGACATACTGGCATCCTACGAATAAGGATCAGGTAAAAGAAATCGAAATGAAGGTTGTTGTTCATGCTTTTCAACAGCGAAAGAAATAAAGGGGAATTCGGTCAAGCAAGGTCGATTAATCCAGCCGGGTAGGATGAGCACGTTTTGTGTGGCCTCGCGGAATGTGAAACCGAGTAAATAAAAAAACACGGTAAACGCGGTAAGTTGGGGGGATTCGTAGGTTGTGGGTGAGGAACAAACCCCAACATGAACGAAACCTCGGATCAAAAATAACCGCATTGAGTTATTGATATTTTGATGTTGTTTGTTGAAAAAATATTAAAATCGATTTTGATTAAATGGCTGGTTGTTAATTGACGGTTTGGCGTGTTGGGGTTCACAAAAAACGTTCACCCCAACCTACGAGATATAGTTTATATGTTGAGCATTGGTGACAATATAATGAATAGAAAGCAGTACACTAAATTACTAAATGGGCGAAGGCTGGTTTTGTTTCTGGCTATTTTTGTTCTGTTTTCATTTAAGGTGTCGGCCTCAGAAGATACCGTCTGCGCCGTGGTAAAAATAGAAATCGAACAAACGCTGACGCTGGAGCGTCAGGCGTTTGACGCCCGGATGAAAATCACCAATGGCCTTGATACGATTCCTTTAGAGAATGTCAACATCAGCGTTAATTTTGAAGATGCTGATGGTAATACCGTACTCGCTAGTTCTGATCCCAACGACACCAATGCATTGTTTTGTATTCGCATTGCCTCCAAGAATGGAGTGGATGATATATCCTGTACGGGTACGATTGAGCCGCAAGCAGAGGCGGAAATTAATTGGTTGATTATTCCTGCACCCGGCTCGGGTGGCAATATTTCCACCGGTAAGCAGTATTTGGTTGGCGCAACGCTAACTTATGATAAAGGCGGTGTGGAAGAAGTGATTCAGGTGGCACCGGATGATATCACTGTAAAACCCATGCCTTTATTAACCCTGGATTACTTTTTACCCAACGACGTTACTGCGGACGATGCTTTTACTACGGCAGTGGAACCTCCAGTTCCTTTTACCCTGGGAGTGCGTGTCCGCAATAATGGCAGTGGTCCTGCACGCAATCTTAAAATCGAATCGGCCCAGCCAAAGATTGTGGAAAATGAACAAGGCGTGTTAATTGGCTTCAAGTTGATCGGCAGTACGGTGGGAGATCAACCGGTAACCCCGAGTCTGTTAGCTGATTTTGGTGATATACCCGGCAATAGTTCGGGTATTGCCCGCTGGTTGATGACAGTGAGCCTGTCCGGACGATTTACCGAATTTACGGCGGAATTCAGTCATTCGGATGAACTGGGAGGAGAATTAACCTCATTAATTGACGATATACAAACGCATTTTTTGATTCACGATGTGTTGGTTGATGTGCCCGGTCGTGACAACGTGCGTGATTTTCTGGCGAGAGACGGCGATATTATCCGCGTATATGAATCTGACACGGTGGATACCATCGTTAGTGATGTATCAACCGGGACGAGTTTTGTTTCCATTGGTGCCAATGGTAGTGAATCAGTTTATCGTTTAACCGTACCGGTGACCGCAGGTTTTATGGTTGCCAAAGTAACCAATCTGTTTAATGGCCGTAAAGTGATTACGGAAGTGATTCGTTCAGACGGAAAACGGCTCTCTGAACACAATGCCTGGTTTTCTCAATCACGGCCCGCCGAAACCACGGCATGGGAATATTTTTTCAACTTATTCGACGCTAATACCACGGGCAGTTATACCGTTGTGATGCGAGACGTCGCTGACGTACCGCAGGCACCCGTATTGCAGTTTGTGCCTAACCGGGTGACGTATGAAGGCAACCCCATCGGTTTTATTATTGAAGCCAGTGATCCCAATGGCTCGACACCGGTGCTTACAGCGGCACCTTTACCTGCCGGTGCAAATTTTGTTGATCAGGGTGCCGGACAGGCGCAATTTAACTGGATACCCGCGACAGGGCAGGCTGGTCTTTATACGATTACCTATAAAGCATCTGATGGCACCCTGAACTCAATCCGCGTTGCGACCATTCGTGTCAATCCTGCCTGGGATACCGATGGCGATGGTATGGATGATGATTGGGAACGCCAGCACTTTGGTAATCTCGACCGTGATGGTATGGGTGATTTTGATGGTGACGGTATTTCGGATTTGCAGGAATTTCTCGATGGCACAGATCCGCAGGTGGGTTCCGGTTTAACGGCACCGACTGTTGATTCACCCTTACCCGGTACTGAAGTCACTTCATTGACGCCCGATTTAACGCTCACAAATAGCGTTCATGCGCCGACCTCTGTCGTGCAGTATGATTTCGAGATTTATGCCGATGCGGCATTTACCGATCAGGTGACGAGCATAAGCAACGTTGCAGAGACACCGATTACCACGACTGGCACGGTGGCAACGGCATTGAGTGATAATACCGGGTATTACTGGCGCGCGCGTGCATTTGATGGTCTGGTGTATAGCCAATGGGTCAATGGTCGGTTTTTTGTGAATACTGCCAATAACGCACCGGAACCCTTTGATATCAATTTCCCTGCGGATACGTCGCAGGTTGATAATTTGTTGCCATTGTTATCGATCATCAATTCTTCCGACATTGATGGCGATACGCTGACTTACCATTTTGATGTATATGACGACAGCACATTGACAGGTCGTGTGGCATTTGTGACCGGCAGAGACCAGGGAGCGACCGGTGCCACAGAGTGGACGGTCACACCAGCGCTAACCGATGGCATTACTTATTACTGGCAGGCGACTGCCGTGGATGAGCATGGTGCTGAAAGGCAATCCACTGTCGTGAGTTTTACAGTGAATACGGGTATTGACGCGCCCGGTTTACCTTCCATTGTGGAACCGGCATTGGGTAGCGAAGTCAACTCCACCGAGATCAATCTTGTGGTGAATAATGCCACTGATCCTGCCGGTACAGGTTTGCTGTATTACTTTGAAATAGATACGGTCAACCGCTTTAACAGTGCGAGTAAAATCGAATCAGGTTCACTGAGTGAAGGTATCGACACCACGACCTGGACCGTTAATGGTCTCACTGAAGATACACTTTATTACTGGCGTGCCAAAGCTTCTACCGGTACGGTGGACAGTGGCTGGGTACAGTCCAACTTTGTTTATAACGCAGTCAATAGCGCGCCAGACATACCTACCGTCAGCAATCCTGACAATCTCGCCTGGGTGGAAACCGTGCGGCCCATGCTGGCGGTACACCCGTCCATGGATCAGGACGACGACACGATTACCTACCGTTTTGAGCTGTATAGTGATGCTCAGTTGACTGACCTGGTACGTGATTTTGTTTCTGACAACGGTGAATGGAGTATCTTGTTTGCTATTCCGGATAATAGCTGGTCTTACTGGCGCGTTCGTGCAGAAGACGAGCATGGTGCCGTGAGTGACTGGACGACGATCTCCCGTTTCTTTGTTAACAACAATGGTATTGACGATGCCCCGACGATTACCATGATTGAGCCATCCGTTGATGTTACCGATGTTGCGACAGTGATGATCAGTTGGGATGATAACGATCCTGACAGCAACGCGTCTGTCACCTTGTTCCACGACAACGATAATAGTGGTGCTGACGGGGTTCTGTTGGCAGGAGGAATCGCTGAAGATTCAGAAGGTGCTGCGGATACCTATCAATGGGATACGTCAGCGCTGCCTTCGGGTACATATTATGTGTATGCGGAAATCAGTGATGCTCTGTCATCCCGGATAGCTTATGCACCGGGTTCCATCACCGTTACCAGTGCCAATACTGCGCCGGAACTGGTGAACCCAATCGCGGATCAAAGCTTTGACGTGGCAACAGGCACTTATGACTTTACCCTGTTGTCCAATACCTTTAATGATTCGAATGGTGATACATTAACGTATTCTGTGACCTTGACTGGCGGTGCACCGTTACCGTCCTGGTTAATGGCGACACCAGTGTCAGATACCGTGAATATTAGCGGAACGCCATCGGTGGTTGATGTTGGCGACTACACGATTCGCATTACGACAACGGATCCGTCCGGTAATTCTGTGTTTGATGAGTTTGTGCTGACCATTACAGATACGACGGTTGACTTGTCACCCAGCCTGGTATTCATTGCACCGGCAGCTGATGTCGTGGTTGATAATAGTGTGGCTGTCAGTTGGACCGATGATGACCCGGATAGTAGCGCAACCATAGCCCTCTACCATGACAATGACGGCTCAGGTGCTGATGGTACCTTGATCGTGAATGGCATCCCTGAAGACGATGATGGCATTGCAGACCGTTACGATTGGAATACGACTGAAATGGCCAATGGTGTGTACCATATATACGCCATTATTTCCGATGCCAACTCCAGTGTAGTTGCTTATCTGCCATACACCATTACGGTGGATCGTGCAGTTGCACCGGAATGGCAGGATGTGACCGGCCAATTGACACTGACCATATCCAACCCGATACGAAATCGTCGTTTACCCGATGCGAAAGTGCCTGTTGAAATTTCAAACCCGGAAGGTGCGGCGATGACAGGACCATTGAGATTGGTCATTCGTGGGTTGATCCCGGATACACTGGCAATCGGTAATGCCAACGGCGTCACTGATAGCGGTGAGCCTTATATTGATCTGACACCCTATGTTGGCAGTGAATTGATATCTGGGGGAACCACTGGACGCTTTAATGTCATTGTGCAGGGCGGAGGTCGTGTAATATTTACCTTCACGCCCATCATAGAACAATTTCGGTGATTAAGATGATTACCCCGATTTTCTTCTTTTTACCGTTTATAGAAGGTACTCCTGTAAACGGTAAAAAAGAGGAAAGAGAAGAGGGGGGAGAGTGAGACAGATGAGTGATAAATTCCTGGAAGTACTTGTTTCTCGCGTTCACAATGATAAATATTGGGCTGGCAAGGAAAAATGAAAAAGAGTAGTGGGTTTTATTTTATCACTACAAAGTACGTATTGATGACAGGAGGGATTCTATTCTCCTGGCAATCGATAGCAGCACCTGACATAGATTACTTGAAAAGCTCGCGAGAAGCGCTTGTTCCTGCTCAGGAATGTGGTACTGGTTTTGGCTTCGATAGAAGCGCAAATCTGAAAAATATGTCAACGACCACGGTAAGTAACGGTAAACAGGTTTTGTCAAGACCCAGGCAGTGCCAAATTAGTTACCAACGGGTTTTCGGCGTCTGGCTACAAAATAAAGCGACCATTATTGACGTGCGATTACAACAGGAATATGAAAAATTTCGTATTCCCAATTCCATGAACCTGCCTTTGTATTCCATCAAATCCAAAGCCTATTTAAAGGATAAGCTGTTGATTCTGGTGGATGAAGGCTACACTCATAAACACCTCTATGAGGCCTGTTTATCCTTGCGTGATCAAGGTTTTAAAAATGTCAAAGTATTGGATGGTGGACTAAGGTCCTGGTGGCGCTACGGTAAACTTGAAGGTGATGAGGAAGCCATTAAGGATATGAAAATATTATCATCGAATCAGTTTGAAACCGGTAAAAATGAGCGCATATGGACATTTATTGTTGTTGACAGCAAAGTCAAACACCCAATGTTTCTACAAAATGAGCAGATTTTACTTAAAAATAACAATAAAAGAGCATTTAAAGAAATAGACAACATAATGAATATGGCTAATAAAAAAGAGGCTGATTACGGTTTTTTAGTTGTGAGCCGAAATGGTGATAATTACTCATCTGTACAAAAAATACTAAAGCGCAGTGGCATTCAAAATGACTATTATCTTACGGGTGGATTTTCTGCATATGAAAGTTACTTGAAGTCACATCACGCCATGCTGGTAAAATCTGCCATTGGTCCGATGCAACGTAAAAAGTGCGGTAGTCATTAAAAAATTGATTGCTAGTAATTAACCAATGAACGCAAACCATCTCTGGAAAACATCTATTATTGTCGTTGTGCTGGTCAGTATATTTTTGGCAATTTTTCTTTTCTATAAACCCTCAGATTTTCAGTCTGACACGTCCACTGATTCAGTTAGCTATACTGTTCCTAAAACAGTTCGTTATAACTTTACTGTCAAAAACAAAACCAACCAGTTGATAGAAAAAGCCCAATTTTGGACATATGCGCCCGTTGCGCAAAATTCGACGCAAAAAGTAACGAATATAAAGGCAACACTCCCTTATGAGTTAACGGTAGATGAAACAGGAAACCAGGTTTTATCGTTTGTCATTGAAAATCTTCCACCTTATGGTAATAAAGTGCTTACCATCACTACAGAGTTACTCTTCGCCGAAGCGTCAAACCCTCAAAAAAAACCCCTATTGGATTCGTTTCTGGTTTCTGAGCGATTTGTAGAGGTTGCTCATCCAAAAATCACCTCATTGGCACAGAAAATGTTGGGCACCGACCCTATGTTAACGAGCAAGTCTACTTATCAATGGGTTGCTGATAACATCCAGTATGCTGGTTATATTAACGATGATCGTGGTGCACTGTATGCGTTAAACAAAAAGAAAGGTGATTGCACAGAATACATGTATTTGTTTGTTGCTTTGATGCGTGCCAATGGTATCCCGGCTCGAGGTGTTGGTGGTTATGTATACCCGCATAACGCGATATTAAAATCCAGGGATTATCACAATTGGGCTGAAGTGTATATTGACGGTGCGTGGCGACTGGTTGATCCACAAAACCGTGTATTTATGGAGCAAAGTACGAGCTATGTCGCCATGCGTATCATTTCGGCATCGGAAAAAAACCCGTTAGCCAATACCCATCGATTTTTGCATTCCGACAATGGTATTGTTGTAACAATGAACTAACCAGTGCCTACCTGAAAACTCATAACATATTGAAATATATTTGATTTATCGTATTTTTCGCAGACGAAGTTTTTGCTTGAAAAGCTGGATTTAATAACGCTCGATTCATGCTAAACGGATATACAGCCATTATCATTAAATTATATGCCTCTGAACCATTTTCAGTCTTATCTGCCCAACTGTTTAGGATCAACAAGACGGGAGATTGGATCATGAAAGCGCCAAAAACGAATCTGTTGGACTGGCAGAAACGGTATGGAACGGAAGAAGCCTGTAATCAGGCGCTAGCGCAGCAACGCTGGCCGGAAGGGTTCCGTTGCCCGCGCTGCGGGCATGATCATGGATATGCCATCACCACGCGCCATTCCTACGAATGTGCCCTGTGCCATTACCAAGCTTCACTCACGGCGGGGACATTGTTTCACTCTACCAACCTGCCCCTGAATAAGTGGTTCTGGGCGATTTACCTGATAGCCTCGGACAAGGGTGGAATTTCTGCCATGCGCTTTTCCAAACACATCGAGGTTTCCTGGATCACGGCCAGCCGGATGCTGTGCAAGATCCGCATTGCCATGGGACATCGGGACAGTCTTTACCGGTTACACGATTTGATCGAAATTGGCCACCATAGCGGAGGAAAGCGCGGGCGCGGTGTCGAGAGCAAAACCCCAGTGCTGGTCGCGGTTGAGAACCGGGACAAACGTGCGGGGTTTATTGCGATGCGGCAGGTTTTCGTCGTCACTCGTGAAACAGTGGCTCAATTTGTTCAGCGTCATCTCCCGCCCAATCAGTTGGTGCGTAGCGATGCGCTGGCCTCCCTGGCGGCGATTGGCAAGACACAGCACCATGCTGCGCGGGTAACGCCAGCTGACAAGGCAGGCGAATGGCTACCGTGGGTACATATTGCCATCGGCAACCTCAAGGCATTTCTGCTGGGCACCTATCACGGCGTATCGTCCTACTATCTGCAAGAGTATCTCAATGAGTTCTGCTATCGCTTCAACCGTCGAGAGTGGGAGGCCGAGTTACCATTGCGTTTGCTCAGTGCATGTCTGACGCATACTCAAGTTAAACTGAAAATGGTTTAGAGGCATATAAAATTAATAATTTCTGATTAACTATAATACCCCTAAAGCTTTGTTACTCAATGTATAAAAAACATATTAATATTCATGTGGTTAATAGGTTTTCGTGCGGACACATAACTAATGTACCCCCGCCAAACAAACTGTAATTTATTCAACTTTTTTACCCCATGTTACTTTTTTGAGAGTGTCCCCAGCGAATACTGATTGCTTTATCAGAAATTCATGGGCATACGGAAAAGTATTTAATATTAATAAAATCAAATAGTTATATTTTTTCTGGGGCTTTTGGAGTAACAGGATGATTGAGATTAATTTGGTTGACGGTCCTTTTAAACACCTGCATGGTTTTTGGCGTTTTGATGCACTGTCGGAAAATGCCTGTAAGATATCGTTCGACATGGAATATGAATTTTCCAGTAAACTGGTGAGCATGGCCTTGGGGCCGGTGTTCAGCCAGATTGCCAATGCTCTGCTGGATTCTTTTTGTCAACGTGCGGAGGTTGTGTATGGAAGCTAATGCTGCAAGTCACCCGGATCAGAGCGAAATGAAGGGTGAAATGAACAATGGAATAACGGATGACGTGAAGAGCGCACCGAAAAAAATGACGATTGAAGTTGCCTATGCGGAGCCGGACACACAGGTGATTATTCCACTGACTGTGGATGAAGGCACGACTCTGGAACAGGCGATTCGACAGTCAGGTGTGTTGGAAACCTTTCCCGATATTGACCTTGCAGTTAACAAGGTGGGGGTTTTTGGCAAACTTGGCAAGCTGAATCAGGTTTTGCGGGAAAGGGATCGTGTGGAAATTTATCGCAAACTGATTGCTGACCCCAAAGCGGTGCGTAAACAGCGCGCGGCAGAGGGCAAAAAAATGCGCAAGGGCGGCAGCATCACTGATCAGTGAGCATGGCCTCCTGACCCTTGGGTAGACGAGCTGCGCCGCAGAGGTGAGCCCGGTTTTTTCACTTCGCTTTCTGTGGGTAACGCTGACTGCACATCAATTTTGGTGAGTTGGTCGTTTTCAAAATACACGGTAAGGTGTGCGGACTGGTGTTCGTCCGTATTGCCGGCCTCATAGATGTACACGTAATCCCAGCGATCACGGTGGAAGGGATCGACGATTAACGGAGTGCCCAAGGTCATCTCAACTCGCGTTTTATCCATACCAATTTTAAGTTTTTCAAACATTTCCTGAGTGATAACATTACCCTGTTGAATGTCGATCTTGTGTACAGAACAAGCCGACAGCAGCAACAGGAAAAACACGATTGACAGACAGCGTCCGGTTTTTGTTAAAAAGGATCTGGCGAAAAAATCAGTCATAATGCTTTGAGACTCAGAGTGTAAACAGTGTTAACGCGATGAAGTTGCGCAGCATCTTAACCGATAACGTGGCGGGATTGTAGCAATCCGCACGTTTGGCAGGCAGAGAAACCATGACCATTTCCAGTAATGAATTACGGGCCGCAGGGCTCAAGTCCACACTTCCACGCCGCAAGATACTGGAGGTGATGGAATCCCGTGGCACACGCCACATGAGTGCAGAGGATATCTATCGCAGCCTGCTGGAGTCTGAGGAGGATGTGGGGCTGGCGACAGTGTATCGGGTGTTAACCCAGTTTGAAGCAGCGGGTCTGGTGGCAAAGCACAATTTTGAAGGCGGACACTCGGTGTACGAGCTTAACCAGGGTGAGCACCACGATCATATTTTATGTGTGAAATGCGGCAAGGTGGAAGAATTTGTGGATGAGGTTATTGAACAACGCCAGCATGACATTGCTGAGAAGGCGGGGTATGCCATGACTGACCATTGCCTGTACATCTATGGCATCTGTGCCGACTGCCAGAAGGAAGAGGCTGGTGGTTAACTGTGAATTAAGCGCTTAAACGTACATTTCGCACCCAGTTATACTTGTTATTCCAAATAATCAATTAGATCCGTTACCTTTTGAGCAGCATGAAAAATCACAATTTACTCAGATTTATTCACCAGCGATTGAGCGATACATTCATTTAAAGACAGCATATTTTGCGGGATCTGTTAACCTGTTGTTTTTAAAGAAAATATTTCATCCTTGCCCCAATAATATCCGACAAATGCCGCAAAAATACCAAATCCCGTCGATGCGTCTGCTAACTGCCATAACCTTGTAAACCTCGGGTATATTGGTCAGGACAAGCAGCAAGGTTATCCATTTCAAAATTTCCGGAATGATAATGCTGATTGAGTATCATCATTTAATGAGAATGATTGAGAAAATGGCCAGCATGGCTTTTTTACAGTAGATTTATTTTAAGTCCGACAGGCTCCAAGGCAAGGAAATACCCCAATGCAGTTAAATAATCGAACACCTTTCTCTGTAAAAAATATGGTATCACTGAATGAAGAAGGCATGGATACACTTTATGTCATTGTCAAAGCCTCGTTTGATATTGAAAAACACTGGACGCTTGCGAATGAGCAAAGCCTGCCGCAAGCAGCTGATGAATATTGGGGAGACCCAAGTGAATCCAGCTTGAAATATGCGACGGACTTTCACCCTGGAAAGGCGGCAACCGATATTATCGTCTCTGGTCATGCTTGCGCCCCTGATTGTAAACCCGTTCATGAGCTGGATGTCCGTGTAACGGTTGGCGATCGACAAAAAATCGTGCGCGTTTTTGGTGATCGATATTGGCATAAAGGCTTAATAAGTCCTCCTGAAACCTTCGAAACGCTGCCTTTGCTCTATGAAAAAGCGTTTGGTGGACAACATATTCTGGAGGGTGAACTCAAATCTCAGGAACCCAGAAATCCCGTTGGCAAAGGATATCAGGGAGAAAGATCAGATGCTGAAATGGAAGGCCAGCCATTGCCTAACATCGAAGACCCTCAACAACTCATTCGTGCGATGTCCGATACGCCAACGCCTGCGGGGTTTGGCTTTCAGGCTCCTCATTGGCAGCCACGTGTGGGCTTTGGTGGTACCTACGATGCGCATTGGCAACAGAGCAGAGCACCTTACCTACCCGAGGACTATGACAAACGCTTTCAAAATGCAGCACACCCTGATTTGATTTATCCGGGGTTTTTAAGCGGTGGTGAATCCGTTGAAATCACGCATATGCATCCTGCGGGAACTCTGCATTTTTTATTGCCCAAGGTTAAGCTGGTAGGGCGTGTTAAAGCAGCGCAGCAACACTCCCTGCATTTTAATATGGAGAGCGTGATCATAGAACCCAGCATTTTGCAGTGTCATATGGTATGGAAAGCGGCACATGTGTGTTACAACGATGCTTTTCATATTCAGGCTATCGATGTGGATCTGTCTCACCTAGCTCGAAAATGAAAGTAATACATAAACAAATCTTACCGGATAACACAATATAGTCATGTCCACTAATAACCTACAAAAAATGACACCTTTTCGTGACATTTTTGAAGAGCATGTGGACGAAGCAGCCTTGCTATGGATGTTACGTTCTTCTTCTGTTTCTCAATCACAGACAACTCAGCAAAAGCTGGCAAAACTGGAGTCACGTCTACACAAACACTTGGCCGGTTTACAGGTTTCGCCCGACGATGCGTGGTTTTTTTGCAGCGAGGCCATTGAGCGCTTTGAGCAAATCGGTGAAGCCTTTGTGATGGCAGTGATAGCCTTTGAAAGTAAAACGACCTCTAAAATTCAAATCGCCATCGAAAAGGGGATGAGTAACGCGGAAACCTTTAAGGGGTTAACCGCCGCGTTAGGCTGGTTGCCAGTGGATATCAGTCAGCACTGGATAAAAAGGCTTTTGGCCAGTAACGTTTTGGAGCACCAACATTTAGCGATAGCAGCATGCAGTATTCGCAGAGACAATCCCGGTGAGGCTTTGGAAAAAATACTAACCCAATGCCAAGAACACAAACCACTCTATACACGCGCATTACGCCTAGTCGGTGAACTAAAACAACACGATTTGTTATCAATCCTGGAGCCTATCGTCAATCAGGCTTCGCGAGCTGATAATGCGGATGACATTTTTTGGGCCAGTTGGTCCAGTGTTTTACTGGGTCAACACGCCGCATTAACCCCCCTTAAAAATACGGTGATGACCAACGGCAAGCACCAATCGCGTGCCATCGAGTTGGCATTCAGCGCCTTACCCATCCCCCAGGCGCAGCAATGGATCGAAGAACTAGCACAAGATACCCAGCAAATATGTCATGTGATTCAGGCTGTTGCCGTTTTGGGAGATTCCCATGCGATCGACTGGCTTATTGAACAAATGGAAGACGCTACATTATCTCGCCAAGCAGGAGAAGCTTTCACGAGGATAACCGGTGTCGATCTTGAGCAACAACAGCTCACCCAAAAACGCACTCAAGATAAGTCGGATGACGAAAACCCTGACGAGAATGACAATGACCTTTTATGGCCAGACAGAGAAAAAATCGCTGATTTCTGGCAACAGATCCATCCCCAGTTTAGCCCGGGACACCGCTATTTTCTGGGCCACCCTCTTGAAACAACACATTTAACAACCGTATTACAGCGAGGCATACAAGGCCACCGGCAAGCGGCAGCAATGGCGCTTGCTTTGCATAATCCTGAGCATGCCTATGTGAATACCGAAGCTATTATACCGAGGGTCATACAATGACAGCGGTGCTTCTGGCAGGTGTGGGTATGGTTACCCCTGTAGGGATCGGTGTCGAAATGGTCAATACCTCCGTGCAGGCAGGGATCAACCGTTACGCACAAACCGATATTATCGGTCATGATGATGATCCTGTGCGCATGGCGCTGGTTCCTCAATTAGCCTTGGCCGAGACTGTCGATAACCAGCGACTGAAAGGAGCACCTAGCACCTGGCAAAAAAGAATGTTGTGTTTGGCGACACTTGCCTTGACGGACTTGGCAGAAAGGACTCCCTGCTTGCCTCAACAGCCTGTTCCGTTGTTTTTGGCGGGGCCGGAGCCTTATATCAGCTTACCCAATATTGATTGTGAATTTATCGAGGATTTAGCCGAACAATCGGGCGTTAATATTGATATCAGCAATTGCCGTGTCACCAATACCGGTCGTGCAGGTGGGATTCAGTCCATTGATACCGCCTTTAAATATTTTGCCAGCACCGGAGCACATTATGCCCTGGTCGGTGGTGTTGACAGCTTTTACGATAGACACGTCATGAATTATTTGGACGAGACCTCCCGCCTGCTTAAAAATGATAGCCTGGATGGTTTTGTTCCTGGAGAAGGAGCCGGTTTTTTACTGCTTGTTTCTCCCGATGCGCCTGAAGAAATTCGTCAACAAGCTACTGTTTGCCTATACAGCCCCGGTATTGCCCATGAAGCAGGCCACCTGCTTGGCAAAAAAAAATCGCGTGCTGAAAGTTTGGCGGCGGCTTTTACTCAGGCGAATAGGGCAACACCTGAGCCGGTTCGTTACCTGTACAGCTCGGAAAATGGCGAAAGATACTACGCCAAAGAACTTAGTGTTGCCTTAATCCGTAACCAGCAATCCATGAGTCCGCAATATGATATTTACCGTCCGGCTGAATCGTTTGGTGATCTGGGAGCGGCTTTTGGTCCTGTCGCAGTGGGGTTGGCCAGTGTGAATAGTGCCAGCGACAAGACAGCTACCCTGGTGTATTGTTCCTCTGATTCAAGCCCAAGGGCAGCGCTGTGTATGACATCATTAGTCAATATGGAAAATAGCAACACGTCTTCTTCATCACACCAAAACGATACCGTGACGGATAACACACGGAAAGTGTATGATCGTGCTTAAAATAAACGGCGAAGGATAGTAGTCATCATGGCACGCACCGTATTTGCAAATAGTCGAAATTTTAGCCATAAAGGCAGTGGTGACCAATCCATATGCTCTGCGCCTGATGTGTGTAAAACCCCAATAGGGAGTTCCACTCCGCCCATTCCATATCCGGTGATGAGCAAAGCCGGTGATGCTGCCGGTTATAGCACATCCGTCTTTATTGATGGTAATCCGACGGCGATTGCAAGTTCTACGCATACTAAATGTACCGGTGACCAGCCTGGAAGCGCCAATGGGGTGGGGTCAGGCACTGTCGGAGATAAAACACAATTTTCTACCTACTCTTTTGATGTCAAGGTCGATGGTGAAGGTGTGGTGCGACATATGGATATGACTACCATGAATAATGGTAATACTGTCGGCAGTGTTCTCGGAACTTCGACCGCCCCCGCCAATATTGCGCAAGACCAACAGGCACAATGTATGCAATCTGCTGCTGAAAGTGGCACTCCCTTTGTGGCGAGTATCCTTTAACCGGTAAAACATCATCGAATGACATGATGGAACAAACAACATTAAGTCACATTATCAATCACCTCTGGCCTGAAGACACTACTTCTGATCAACATAGTGTCTACGCCGTGCTTGATGGTGCGCGTGACGCACAAATAGAACCCATGGTGCGTGCCAGTCAATTACCTCATGATTGTCTTTATTACGCACCGCTATCGGATGATCTGCGTGCCGCTGCGCCGCATATTGTAGAACTTACCGCCGATGCGGATTTTACCCGGCAACTACTTCAACAAGGATGGGGGCAAAGCTGGGGGATTTTTTTAATCGCCAGTCTGCCAACAAACCTCGCAACGGTACGCCACAATTGCCGTAAACTGAATTTTGTGCTGGGGCCTTCGGGTCAGAAAATGCTGTTTCGTTATTACGACCCACGTGTTTTACGCACCTATTTGCCGACCTGTACATTGGATGAAGTGCAAACTGTTTTTGGGCCGGTAAAAGAAATCATTATGGAAGGTGAAAAAGCAACGCTACTGCATCGATTTCAACATGGCGAACAGGGGAGTAAAGCGACGCTTTATAATGTTTAAGAGGCGACAGGGTTAATTATTATACCCATAGCATTTGGAATTTAGTTGTTGAGTAAAGGATGGACTTGCGAGAGGGTTCAGTGCTTGATATCGCATAAAAAAGGCAGTAAATATTAAGCATATGATACTTGACCTCTTTGTCCAGTACTCTTCACTTCAATTTAAAACCTTGGTTTATTCGCTATCTTCTTACTGGTATAGACAACAAAGAAAATCTTTTTCCGCGCCCCTTAGACAACGAATAGACTATATATCAAAATTAGTTTCACAAGAGGAATCTATGGTGCTTACAATTAGGGATGATCAACTGAAGGTATTTAATGAACTGGCTAATAAAAAATACTTAAGTACTGCGTCAATGGAAATAGAAGATAAAATGCGTTCACGAATTCCAGATATCATTCAGACTTTAGATCAGGAACAATTACAGGTCGACATTAATGAAGCCGTAACGGTTGCCGACCAATATGGCATTTCTGATCCAGAGCAGCTATACGACTGGTGTGTGATCAGGATTGTTTGTGGGCAAAAATTTTATCAGATGGAGGAATTTAAAGACATTCTCGAACATCGATTTCTGACACCTTTCGCCAAAGCTCGACATTTGATTACTATATTTTTTACTATTCATGATATGCAAAGAAAAGGTTATCTATGTGCGCAGCAATAGTAGCATCGCCTGCACTAGCGGCTGGCCCACCAGGCTGGCTATTTTTTGCTGTTGTTGTCGTTGGTTCGGCGGCTATCGGGGCACTTGCTATGTCATCATCTCAACCGACAACACGTACCAGAACACAAACTAGAACAAGGGACAGGGTATGTGTCGAGTGTCCATCACGGCCATGGTCGGTTAGAGTGCATGCGCAGGGAACACAGATTGGGGGGCGAACAGGTTCTACCCTTGGTGCTCCACCAATTATTAAAAATGTTCCAGTGATGGTAATCGAAGGTAATGGGCTTGCCGCAGCAACATACGCCTTATTAACACGAAGGCAGGGACTTAATTTGACCGGGGCGTACGAAAAATGTATTTCTTTTATCTCGTCTTGTCCACCAGCTGGGTTTCTTGGATCAAAATCATTTTATGGGCGATCCAGAGATAATAATCGATTTGACGTAGACTCATACGGTTTGACGCCAAACTTTATAACGTGAGAAAAGCATATGACATTGGCAGACATTAAAAAACATCCAAACTATCCATTTAAAAACTTCCGAGATGATGATATTGAATTTTTGATGTTGGAGTTGTATTGGGCAGAGTTATTTAAAGAAGCATTAGAGGATGAAGTGATTGATTCATGGGTTGCTGAATTACCAGCAGATCGTGAGGATGGTAATCCTATTCTTTACGTAGTAAACCGTAAAGTTAATCCTCCGCGAATCGTTCGAGTGATACAACGTTTCAATGATGAATGTTTTCCAGAGCTGAATCTTAATACTTTCGACCCAGTACACTTCGAAAATGATGCCTATGTACCTTATGTCCCAGATATATCTCAAGGAGCACTTGATAATGACATGATAACGCCGGTTAATGAATTAGTTATATCCTCTTCTGTATCTGAAGTATGCGAAAAATATTTTCGAATGCATGTTGGTTTATGGTGTATAGAATTTGTTGATCAAAAGACTATGCTGGCACAGCTGGATGATTATTGGAAAAAAGT
Source organism: Gammaproteobacteria bacterium (assembly GCA_021647705.1). Classification (GTDB taxonomy): domain Bacteria; phylum Pseudomonadota; class Gammaproteobacteria; order SZUA-152; family SZUA-152; genus SZUA-152. The sequence continues at coordinate 19,656 of JAKIUF010000021.1, forward strand.
AAATGATAGCCTGATACAAGAAAGCCGATGAAGTTTTTGTAAACAAAATGTCTACTCAGCCCGAAGAGCTGCTGTCTTTAAGTAATGTAGATTAGTCTAGGGTCTGTCGTCAATTAATTCCACGAAGATGTTGATTTTTCGAAAAAAAGAGGGTTGTCTGTCTCATCAATTAACGGATGGAGCTTAGAATGACAAGACGATATGGGTTACGGGAAGACGAATGGGAGAAAATCAAAGACCTGTTACCCGGCCGTATAGATACCGTTGGCGTCACCGCAAAGAATAATCGCTTATTTGTCGAGGCGGTTATTTATCGTTATCGATCAGGGATGCCATGGCGAGATTTGCCAGGACGTTTTGGGGATTGGAAGAATGTTCATCGTCGGCACAGCCGATGGTCGGAAAGCGGGGTGTGGGAAGCCGTGTTTACCCATTTAAGTCAAGACGCTGATAATGAATACGCCATGATTGATTCGACGATAGTGCGAGCCCATCAGCATGCGGCTGGAGCAAAAGGTGGCGATAAAAAAAACAGTGTATCGGTCGATCAAGAGGTGGATTAAGCACTAAAATTCATGCGACGTGTGATGCGCTGGGTAATCCGACAGGGTTCCACCTCACACCAGGGCAGGCTTCTGATCTTGAAGGAGTGGATGCTCTGTTACCTGATATCGTATCAGAGGTTCAATTTTTTCTGGCTGATAAAGCTTATGATGCCGACGAGCGTGTATTAAACCGATTGAGTGATTCAGGTGTTGAAGCGGTGATTCCGCCTAAATCCAACCGAAAAGAAAAGCGTGAATACGATGTGGAACTGTATAAGGCGAGACATTTAATTGAAAACTTTTTTGGAAGACTCAAGCAATACCGGGCAATTGCTACCCGATACGATAAAACAGCGAGAAATTTTCTTGGAGCTATCCATTTTGCCGCTTCGGTTATCTGGCTTAATTGACGACAGCCCCTAGCCTCCAACACCGTATCGATCAATTTTTTCCCAGAACTGTGTTTCCATCGACCCGTTGTCAGTAGCAATGATCGCAAACTTAACACCGTTTTAATGCCTTTATCTTTCCACCGCATCCCCGAGCAACAAAAGCAACGATTTACAGGCCGCTTCAGTCGAGTCACGCCTGACCCAGTCGAAAAAGACTGTTGCCGATATTCAACATAATTCATCATGGGTAAATGATTGATAAAGTACCTTATTGCAACAGTCATTTTTTCTTTTATATCAATCGATAACCGTTTGCGACTGATTCGCTTTAATTCTTTTAACACCACGCTGGCACCGACTCGTACATGAAAAGAATTATAGTAGTGCAGATGTAGCCGATGCGGTGGTCAAGTCTTATTTGAAGAAAGTTTATGATCAGGCAGTGCTCGAGTTTAAAGTGACATGCCTGCCTGCAAAAACGGAGGAGCTGCTAAGTTATTCCCAGCGGGAAACAATCAACCCGGTCATAATTTATATGAAGCGCGTTGTATCATGATTCACATACTCGACAACAAGTCTATCGGAAACTGTTTCAACATCAAATCCCGGAAATAGATATCCATTAGCTTTAACTTAATACCTGCTGCCCATGTTCAATCATTTCACGGGCGTGGGAGAGCGTCTGTTCGGTAATTTCCAGCCCGCCTAGCATGCGGGCAATTTCATCCACCCGTGCTTGTTCGCTGATGGGTGAAACGTCGGTGACGGTTTCCTGTTGCTGTTTATTGACTTGCTTGCTGACATGCAAATGCTGGTGAGCCAGAGAGGCTACCTGCGGCTGATGGGTAACGCATAATACCTGTCGTTGCTCGCTGAGATTGCGCAGCAACCTGCCCACCACTTCGGCAATGCCACCGCCGATGCCCACATCCACCTCATCAAAAATCAGGGTGGGGATTTTACCGCTGCCTGCGGCAATCACCTGAATAGCGAGACTGATGCGCGCCAGTTCACCGCCCGAAGCGACTTTGGCCAACGGTTGAATGGGTTGTCCGGGATTGGTGGTGACACAAAACTCCACACGCTCCAGCCCGCTGGCCGTAAAGCTGTCCAGTGGTTCCAGGGTGATTTCAAACACGCCGTGGGGCATGCCCAGCTGATGCATGTTGTCTGTGACGGCTTTGCCCAGTTTTTTTGCGGCACGCTGACGTGCGCTGCCCAGTTTTTTCGCGCTGGCAAGGTAATCTTTTTCGGCGGTAGCTACAGCGGCAGCCACTTCGTCCAATTGTATGCTGGCATTTTGCAGGCTGTTGAGTTCATTTTCTTGCTGTTCCAGCAGGGAGGGCAACTCTTCCGGTGGCAGGCGATGTTTGCGTGCCAGTTCGTGGATCAGCGCCAAGCGCTCATCCACGGTTTGCAGACGCTCCGGGTCCAGGGACAGGCCATCCAGATAATCGCGCAATTCACTGGCTGCTTCACGGGCCTGAATCGCAGCACCTTGCAAGGCTTCGCTGGCATTGCTGAGCGCCGGGTCGGTGGCTTGCAACTGGCTGAGTTCAGCGCTGAGATGATCCAGTCCATCGACAATGCTGCCGGATTGCTCGTTACTAAGCCCGGAGAGAATACTCTCGCCACCTTCACGCAACTGGTTGAGGTTGGCCAGCCGGGTATGTTCGGACGCCAGCTCCCCCAGCTCGTCGGTGGTGAGATTCAGCACGCGCAATTCTTCCACTTGATATTGCAACAATTCCAGACGGTCATCCCGCTGCTCACGACTGGCCTGTAAACGGGCTCGTTCAGTGTTGAGTTGTTGCCACTGCTGGAAACACTGCGCAGTGTTATCGAGCAGTCCGGTGTATTTTTTATCATGGCTGCTGGCGAAGACATCCAGTGCCTGTCGCTGTACCTCGCGCTTTAGCAATGATTGATGGGCGTGCTGGCCGTGGATATCCACCAGTTGCTCGCCCAGTTCACGTAGCGAGTGCATGGGCACAGGGCGGCCATTGATATATCCCTTGGAGCGACCATCTTTGCTGACGGTGCGGCGAATCAGACATTGGCCGTCATCATCCAGCTCGTGTTTAGCTAACCATGCCTGCGCTGTAGGCAGAGTGTGAATATCAAATTCGGCACTGACCTCGGCACGTTCGGCGTTGGCGCGAATGGTGCCGGATTCAGCGCGGTCACCCAGCGCCAGTCCCAGTGCGTCCAGCAGAATAGATTTTCCTGCACCGGTTTCGCCTGTGAGCACGGTCATGCCATTCTGAAAACCCAGAGCAAGCTCATCGACGATGGCGAAGTGATGGATGTGGATATGTTGCAACATAATATGACGGCCTGTTTTTCTCTGTAAGCAGGACTACAGACGCTTGCCCCAGTGCAGTTTGGCACGCAGGATACCGTAGTAATTGTAATCAGTGGGGTGTACCAGACGAATAGAGTGTTCTTTTTTCTCGATCACGACTTTGTCGCCATTTTGCAGACCGAGATCGATTTGCCCGTCGCAGGAACATTGCGCGCGCGCTTGATTACTGTCGCTAAGCACGATTTCAATCCGACTGTCTGCATCCACTACAATGGGCCGGTAACTCATGGTGTGTGGGCATATGGGCACCAGCACCAGCGCATTCAATGATGGATGCACAATGGGCCCGCCGCCGGAGAGGGCGTAAGCTGTGGAGCCGGTAGGTGTGGCAACAATAAGACCGTCGGATCGGGTGATATTGATAAACTGTCCGTTGATGTAGGTTTCGTATTCGATCATCCGTGCGACGTTGCAGGTATGGACTACCACATCATTTAAGGCGACGCTTTCGTCGATTTGCTGGTGGTCACGTATGACACGGGCGTGCAACAGGGAACGCCGTTCCTCCTGGTAGTCACCGCCCAGAATTTTATCCAGGGTTTGCTGTAGTTCCGACGGTGCCACGTCGGTGAGAAAACCGAGGCGACCCAGGTTAATACCCAACAGAGGGACATCATAATCCACTAGGCTGCGCGCGGCATTGAGCAGGGTGCCATCACCACCGACAACAATAATGAGGTCGCAAGACTCGCCCAGCACGCTGCGCTCAACATAGTCTTCCTGATGATTTTCCTGCGGGTTATCGGCTGCCAGCGAGAGGCTGTCCAGTAACACGCTTATTTGCCGTTGCTGTAAATAAACCAGCAGTTCTTTAAGCACACCGCCTGTATTTGGTGCGCCGTGCTTGCCAATAATGCCGATGGTGTTGAATGTTGTTGCCATATTTTGTGATTTGCTCTTGTTGTAGGGCAGTCGGGGCCAACGGCGCAACGGTAGCATGTTGTTGATAAGTGTCCAACTGTCAGCGGTGCGGGCGGGCGTTGTATGAAAAAAACACCGGGAAAATAGAAAAGTCGGTGTAAAAAACCGGTGTTGGTGTGTACCCGAAAATCCTGGGCGTATAACATTGCAGGTTGGAACGATGACTATCCCGATGATAACGGCGGAGAGCCAGCAGTGAGCGATCAGACAATCAACGAGTCCGTGGCAAATGAAACCATCATCAATGAGCGTGCCCAACTGCTGTTGAAAACACTCATCGAGCGTTATATTCGCGAAGGACAGCCGGTGGGCTCCAAGTCGCTGGCACAGGATGCCGGACTGGATCTCAGCTCGGCTACGGTACGCAATGTGATGGCAGACCTGGAACGACTGGGGCTGGTGAGTGCGCCACATACCTCGGCAGGCCGGGTACCCACGGAGCAGGGTTATCGGTTGTTTATTGATAATCTACTGACCATTAAACCGCTGGGCTCCAATGATGTGCAAACTCTGGCCAGCACGTTGACGCCACAATCGGATGTGTCACAGTTGGTAGGATCGGCATCGTCGCTGCTGTCAGGATTCACTCAAATGGCCGGGGTGGTGATGCTGCCGACGCAAAAACCAGCCGCTTTACGGCAAATCGAGTTTTTACCTTTATCAGAAAACCGGGTGCTGGCGATTCTGGTGTTCAACGAAAAAGACGTGCAAAACCGGGTGATTCACACCTCACGCCCGTATGCTTTGCCGGAGCTTGAGCGCATCGCTGCCTATCTCAATGCGCAGTTTACAGGCAAAAATGTGCAAATGGTGCGAGGTGACTTGCTCAAGGAAATGGAAAATGCGCAAAGCAACATGGACCGGTTAATGCGTTCGGCTATCGAAATGGCACATCAGGTATTTGATGATGCCGATAGCGGGCAGGATTACATCATGGCCGGGGAGACCAATCTCATGGATTACGAAGAAATGGCCGATGTGCCCCGCCTGCGCCAGTTATTTGATGCTTTCAGTGAAAAACAGGGCATTCTTGATTTACTGGATAAATCCCTGCACGCCCAGGGGGTGCAGATTTTTATCGGCCATGAATCCGGCTATGAGGCTTTGGATAATTGCAGCGTGGTAACCGCAACTTATTCTGCCAATGACGAGGTGCTGGGTGTGCTGGGTGTTATCGGCCCTACGCGCATGGCGTATGATCGCATCATCCCTGTGGTGGATGTCACCGCAAAATTATTGGGCACAGTCTTGAATCAGCGGAATTAGTCCACACATACCAAGGTATATTGGTCCGGGCGCATAATGCGCCCATGAGTGTGTTCTGTGAAAAATACTCAGCACTTAACGTGGAGAAGAAGGCATGGCGAAAGACGAAACCCTATCCGAAAAAACAGCAGCAGAGGAAAATGCATCCGAGATCGAAGCAACTGGCGAGGTCATTGAGGGTGTGGTGGAAGATGCTGCCACTGACACTGACGATCTGATGCCGCTGTTGGAAGATGCCCGCGCCAAAGCGGATGAACACTGGAATCAGCTTCTGCGTGTTAAGGCTGACATGGAAAATACCCGTCGACGTGCCAAACAGGATGTCGAAAACGCCCACAAATTTGCCCTGGAAAAATTTGCCCTGGAATTGTTGCCCATTAAAGACAGCCTGGAAATGGGATTGACTGCCGCCGATGATATCGCTGAAGGTGGCGACGCGATGGCGCAATTGAAAGAAGGCACCGCGTTGACGCTCAAAATGCTGGCCGCTGCGCTGGAAAAATTTGGCATCGAAGCCGTTGATCCGGTCGGTGATACTTTTGATCCCGACAAACATCAGGCCATGTCCATGCAGGAAAGTGCCGAGCACACACCCAATACGGTGATGGCGGTAATGCAAAAAGGCTATCAGCTCAACGAGCGTCTGTTGCGTCCAGCCATGGTGGTGGTGTCCAAAGCCGTGAGCGAAACCACGGACAGTGAATCCGGCAGTCATATTAATGAACAGGCTTGAATTAGGGTTTTTCGCCCATACCTAGCTGTACAAGTTGAAATGTATCAATATTTAGATACCGAATCTTTGACAAACACTACTTAAACGATCCTATTTAAAGAAACAAGCGGAGAACTGGAGCCATGGGAAAAATTATCGGCATTGACTTGGGAACCACAAACTCATGTATTGCGGTGATGGAAGGCGGCGAGCCTCGCGTCATCGAAAATGCGGAAGGTGATCGCACCACACCTTCAGTGGTGGCCTTTACGGATGACGATGAGGTCATCGTCGGCGCACCAGCCAAACGTCAGGCTGTGACTAATCCTGCCAACACGCTGTATGCGGTGAAACGTCTCATTGGACGCCGTTTTACGGATGACGAAGTACAGAAAGACATCGATCTGGTGCCGTACAAAATCATCAAGGCCGATAACGGCGACGCCTGGGTGGAAGCTCATGGTAAAAAAATGGCTGCCCCGGAGATTTCCGCACGGGTGCTGCAAAAAATGAAAAAAACCGCTGAGGACTACCTCGGCGAAGAAGTGACCGAAGCGGTCATTACTGTACCGGCCTATTTCAACGACTCTCAGCGTCAGGCGACCAAAGATGCCGGTAAAATCGCGGGTCTGGATGTCAAACGTATCATCAACGAGCCCACTGCTGCGGCGTTGGCCTTCGGCATGGACAAGCGAGAAGGTGATCGCAAAGTCGCCGTTTATGACCTGGGTGGCGGCACGTTCGATATCTCTATTATTGAACTGGCCGACATTGATGGCGAGCATCAGGTGGAAGTATTGTCTACTAATGGTGACACCTTCCTCGGCGGTGAAGATTTCGATCAGCGTTTGATCGATTATCTTGTCGCTGAATTCAAAAAAGACCAGGGCGTGGATTTGCGCAATGACCCGCTGGCGCTGCAACGCCTGAAAGAAGGCGCGGAAAAAGCCAAAATCGAGCTGTCTTCCACGAGCCAGACCGATGTTAACCTGCCGTACATTACTGCTGATGCCAGCGGCCCCAAGCATCTGAACATCAAGCTGACCCGTGCCAAGCTGGAATCACTGGTAGAAGAACTGGTGGAACGCACTATCGCCCCTTGCCGTACCGCACTGAGCGATGCAGGCCTGGGTGCGCAGGATATCGATGATGTGATCCTTGTGGGTGGTCAGACCCGTATGCCCATGGTGCAGGAAAAGGTCAAAGAGTTTTTCGGTAAAGAGCCACGTCGTGATGTGAACCCTGATGAGGCTGTAGCCGTGGGTGCCGCGATTCAGGGTGGCGTACTGGGCGGTGATGTAAAAGATGTGTTGCTGCTGGACGTGACCCCGCTGAGCTTGGGCATCGAAACCATGGGCGGCGTGATGACCAAGCTCATCGACAAAAACACCACGATTCCCACCAAGGCCCAGCAGGTGTTTTCCACAGCGGAAGACAACCAGACGGCAGTGACCGTGCATGTTTTGCAGGGTGAACGTGAAGTGGCTTCCGGCAACAAATCATTGGGACGATTTGATTTGTCCGATATTCCGCCATCCGCACGCGGCGTACCACAAATCGAAGTCGCGTTTGACATTGATGCCAATGGTATCCTTAATGTGTCGGCCAAAGACAAGGCCACCGGCAAGGAACAATCCATTGTCATCAAGGCTTCCAGCGGTTTGTCGGACGAAGATATCCAGAAAATGGTTCAGGATGCCGAGGCCCATGCGGCGGAAGACGCCAATTTCCATGAACTGGTGGCTGCCCGTAATCAGGCGGACAACATGATTCATGCCACTCAAAAGTCCATGAAGGAAATGGGTGACGACAAACTGGAGGCCGGTGAAAAAGAAGCTATCGAAAAGGCCATCAGCGAACTGGAAGAGGCCATGAAAGGCGACGACAAAGATGTCATCGAAGCCAAAACCAAAACATTGGTGGAAGCATCCGGTAAAATGGCTGAACGTGCTTATGCACAACAGGCAAAAACCGACCAGCCTGAAGGTGCTGCTGATACCAGTGGCGAAGCTAACACAGCCAACGATGATGTTGTTGACGCGGAATTTGAAGAAGTGAAAGACGACGATAAAAAGTAAACAGGTATGGGCGCAGGTCAGTGAGACATGTGTCCGGAAGTAACAGCGGCGCGGCAGCGGGATTTTCCCTCTGTCGCGTTTCCGCATTCGGGACATCATTAAACCTGGATTCTGCCAACATGATTACAGGCAGAATCCAGGTTTAATGTCGTTTATTGATTAACCTTATAACTGGCTGAATTTAAAGATGTCTAAACGTGACTATTATGAAGTGCTGGGCGTACAACGCAACGCCAGCGAGGCAGAACTGAAAAAGGCTTTCAAACGGTTGGCGATGAAACACCACCCGGACCGTAACCCGGACGACACCACGTCGGAGGAGAAATTCAAGGAAGCCAAAGAAGCTTACGAGGTTTTGGGTGACGCACAAAAACGTGCGGCCTACGATCAGTTTGGTCATGCTGGCGTGGATGCCAGTATGGGGGGCGGTCATCCCGGCGGTGGTGCCAGCTTCAGTGATATTTTTGGTGACGTGTTTGGTGATATTTTCAGTGGTGGAGGTGGTCCAGGCAGTAGTCAACAGCGCGCACGACGGGGTGCTGATCTGCGTTACAACCTGGAGCTGAGCCTGGAAGATGCCGTTCGCGGTACCACCGTAAAAATTCGTGTGCCCACCTCGGTGACCTGTTCCACCTGTGGTGGCAGCGGTGCCAAAAAAGGCTCCAAACCCGAGCAGTGTACGACCTGTGGTGGTGTCGGTCAGGTGCGTATGCAACAGGGTTTCTTCTCGCTGCAACAAACCTGCCCGCAATGTCAAGGTGCGGGACAAATGATCAAAACCCCCTGTGGCAGTTGTCATGGACAAGGCCGCACCCAGGAACACAAAACCTTATCGGTGAAAGTGCCAGCGGGTGTCGATAATGGTGACCGGATTCGTCTCACTGGCGAAGGTGAGGCCGGTGAACGCGGCGCGCCCAGCGGTGATCTCTATGTGCAAATTGCGGTGAAAGAGCATTCGCTGTTTGTGCGTGATGAAAACAACCTGTACTGCGAAGTCCCCATCAGCTTTGTCACAGCAGCCCTGGGTGGTTCTCTGGAAGTGCCCACGCTTGATGGCAAGGTCAAACTGAAAATCCCGGCGGAAACGCAAACGGGTAAAATGTTTAAGCTGCGTGGTAAAGGCGTGAAATCTGTGCGTGGTGGTCCAGTGGGCGATTTGCTGTGTCGAGTGCAGATCGAAACTCCGGTGAATCTCAATGGTAAGCAAAAAGAGCTGCTGAAGCATTTTGATGAAACCATGAGCAACCAGGGTGTCAAAAAACACAGTCCGAAGGAGCATTCCTGGCTGGACGGGGTCAAAAAATTCATAGATGACATTAAGTTATAGCCAATACTTAAAATATGAATTAAGTATTTTTTTGCTGGGAATACAGTCATTCCGGCATGTTGTTAGCCGGAATCCAGAAGTTTAGATCCCGTGGTGCTGGAAAGTGGCGTGTTATAAATGCAGAGGTTGCAGAGGCGCAGAGGACGCAGAGAAAAACACTAAACACTCTGTGCTTTCTACGTCTCTGTGTTAAATATGATTGTAAGGTTTCGCCGTCTCTGAAGGCCTGGACCATCACTGCCATTAAGTTAACAAATAACGGTATAGCGTAGGTTGGCGGTGAGCTTGCGAACCCCAACGTTGCCAATGCTGTTGGGGTTCGCAAGCTCACCGCCAACCTACGACAAACAGAAAAGCCGACTTAACTTTGTGAAATTTTACCCTGGAGGCTGCACCATGAAAAACGCACGAAACTGTTTATCACGAAATTATTTATTGTGGTTATCGCTGATAATGGTTTTCGGGTTGAGTGGTATTGCCCAGGCCGAGGAAGAGTTGCGCTTCCCGGGTGATCCACCGGATCACAAAGTGGTGTATCAGTTCAACACGGCGGATGAGGACACGCAAAAAGCCATCTTGTTTTCCGTTGGTGCCATGGTGCGTAAATGGGGTGATAACATCTCTATCGTCGTTGTAGGTATTGGTCCCGGCCTGCACATTCTGGCCAAAAACCCGGGCCGCCCGGTCAGTGAAGAAACGCGCCAGCGGGTTTCCAGTCTTGCCCAGTACGGTGTGAAATTTCAAGCCTGTGGTAATACCATGAAAGCACTGAAGTGGACTGAAAAGGATATGTTGCCCTTTGCCAGCGTTGTGGAAGTAGGTGCATCGGCTCTGATGGAATTGCAGGAACAGGGGTATGCCTACATCAGCTGGTAAAACAGCGCAAATACAAGAAAAAACAACGATAAAAAGATGAATTATTGCTGTGCAAACGGACAGCGCAAGCAAACCGCCAAACATCAAGTTCGCCATAAATCATTCCCTCTCCCTCTGTGTGGAAGAGGGTGAGGGAGTAAAACCTGAAAATGACAAAAATCGCAATTACCGGCGCAGCCGGGCGCATGGGCAAAGCTCTGCTGGAAGCTGTTAATCAGGCCGACAAGGCGCAGGTCAGTGTGGCATTGGAGCGACCGGGCAGTACCGTCATCGGTGTGGATGCTGGCGAGTTGGCCGGTATCGGCAAACTGGATGTGGCCGTAGTAGATGAGATCACAGCCGCAGATACCTTCGACGTGTTCATTGACTTTACCCGACCTGAAGTCACGTTGGCCAATTTAGCCGTGTGTCGCCAGCGCGGCAGCGCCATGGTTATCGGTACCACGGGCTTTGATGAGACACAAAAGGCACAAATCACTGAAGCCGCACAGGATATCGGTATTGTCTTCGCACCCAACATGAGTGTGGGTGTCAATCTCTGTCTCAAATTGCTGGAGACTGCCGCCAAAGTGTTGGGCGATGAGGTAGACATCGAAATCATCGAAGCCCATCACCGACATAAAGTGGATGCCCCCTCCGGCACTGCATTGCGTATGGGCGAAGTGATCGCCGATGCGTTGGGACGTGACCTGAAAGACTGCGCCGTATATGGTCGCGAAGGTGTCACCGGTGAGCGTGACCGTAAGACCATTGGTTTTGAAACCATCCGCGCGGGTGACATTGTGGGTGACCATACCGTGTTATTTGCGGGCGATGGTGAGCGGGTGGAAATTACCCACAAAGCCTCCAGTCGTATGACATTTGCCAGCGGTGCAGTGCGTGCTGCGCAATGGCTGGCTGGGCGCAAGGCCGGATTATATGACATGCAGGACGTGTTGGGGTTGTCGCTAAAAGTCTGAAAGGGGAGTGATTTTGACCATACCCGAAAATCTCACCGTCAAAATTGCCAGCGCCACACAATATATATTCGAGATTCACCACGTTTAAAAAACGGGCCACGCAGGTGTCAGGGAAAATATTTATTTGCCTTCGCTGCCAACATAAATAGAGGCTGTATGTGGCACGTTTTGTAGATCCCAATGCGTTGTAGCCCAGCTCAATAACAGAGCGGGATCGGCACCTTGTAGTTCAGCAGGTGGCGGGTGACCGAGAAAGGTCAGCGCCTTACTCAGTGTGGGGCCGGGATGTCGGATGTCGATGGCTACCGCGAAGTTTTGCTTGCTGAGTTTTTGACCGTGTTGATTAACGGCAAGCGGCAGATGGCTGTATTGTGGATGTGTGTAACCGAGACACCTCTGCAAATAACGTTGTGGCAGAGTGGAGCTCAGCAGGTCAGTACCACGCACAATATCAGTGATGCCTTGCTGTGCATCATCTACCACCACTGCCAGATGGTAAGCATAAAGGCCATCGGCGCGATGGACGACAAAATCACCCACATCGGTTTGCAAGTTGGATGTCACCTGACCTTGCAGGGTATCAATGAAGGTTTCATATTTGTTCGGCACTCGAACCCGCACTGTACGGGGTGTTTCTCCTGAGGCGAGTCCATCTCGACAAGTGCCGGGGTAAATATGACCATTACCGTTGACAGCAATGATTTTACGACTACAACTACAGGCAAAGCTGTGATGGTTTTCAACGAGTTGAGCCAACGCTGTTTCGTAAGCCTCATAGCGCAGACTTTGGTACAGCACGGCACCGTCCCAATTCAGGTGGTAGGCTTCCAGCGCACGCAGAATTGCATCGGCAGCACCGGCCTGTTCACGAGGAGGGTCAATATCCTCCATGCGCAGCAACCATTCGCCCTGTTGGCTGCGAGCCTCTAAATAGCTGCCAAGGGCGGTGACCAGTGAACCAAAATGCAAGGGACCGGTGGGCGAGGGGGCAAAGCGGCCACGATACCGTACATGCTTTGCGGTTGTGGTGAAATGTTGATCAACTGACATGGAACCGATTGTAACAGCCCAGCGTGTCTAGCCTTAATTATGATGCATATTCAAACCTAAGTTCCAAGCGTTATGGGTATGGGTCTTAAACCTAATGCCTTGAATTTGAATCAACGTATTTTGAGTTCTGGCCGGTTTGCCAGAAAATTTGGCCTGAGACAAATATTTCTTCTAACGGAAACGTTGTTTTGGCCGATGCAAGAAGCAACATTAAATGTTCACTGTTATTAATGACAGAATATACTGAGGAGCACGCTGTGAGTTGGTTAGTTGAGGGAACGATGCAAAATGGTCGCACTTTTCGTCCGAGTGACTGGGTGGATCGAGTGTCAGGTGTTTTGGCAAAATTTGGTGCTGATCATCGCCTGCGTTACGGCGCAGTACGTCCTTGTTATGTAAAAGGAAAAAAATGCCTGCTGGTACAAAAAACACTGGAACGTGATGATCCGGTAGCTTTCGAGTATGTCAGCACATTTGTACGCACCAATGGTTTGCAGATGCATGATTTGCTGGCCGGGGCAGAGGTGGAAGAGATCGGGCCGAGTGAAACAGTGAAAGAATTAGGGGCGGTGGCTTAAGCAACGCCAGCAGTAACCTGTAGGGGGGTATAGCCCGACATGGCCGCCAGTCTGCGCAGACTGGCGGCCATTTTTTTGCCTGTTATATTATTCGCAAAAAAGAGAATTATTTGCCGTATTGTTTTTCACGGATTTCATTCAGGGTTTTGCAATCGATGCACTGGGTGGCCGTAGGGCGGGCTTCCAGGCGGCGGATGCCGATTTCCACGCCGCAATGTGAGCAGTAGCCATAATCTTCACCAAGGTTATCGATGGATTCGTCGATTTTTTTGATGAGTTTGCGCTCCCGGTCCCGGGTACGCAGTTCCATGGCAAATTCCGATTCCTGGCTGGCCCGATCATTGGGGTCCGGGAAATTGGCTGCCTCATCCTGCATATGGTGCACGGTCTCATCGACCTTGCCCATTAGCTGTTGTTTCCAGCCTTCCAGAATATGACGGAAATGCTCTACCTGCTCCGCATTCATGTATTCCTCACCCTTTTTACTATTGTAGGGGGTGAAGTTGGTGAAGTGATTGTCATCCATTTTATGAGTATTGGACATTGTCTTTTGGGGTGTCGTTTTTTTTGCGGTCACTTTTTGAGTCTCGGCCTTTTTCAGCGGTGCCTTTTGGGTGAGTGCAGCCATTTCGGTGGCACCCTTCTGTGTTGAACGGGTTGTTCCTTTTTTCTTTACAGCCTTCTTAAACGGCCATAGAGCTGCTCCTCTATCCTGCCTTTCTCCTGTTCATTGCCAGTAGCGATAATCCGGTTTACGGGACGCATTACAAATTAGGCAGAGAGTATAAAAATAAGGGCGCATTTTATAGCAAAGAAGGCATTGCTGCGCAAATTTATTGCACTATCTGGATGTTTTATAACCAATCCTCACCGCACACGCGGGTATTTAAGGTGAAATTGCGGAGCATCGTGCCATCAGGAAATCTGGGGTAAGATGTGCGGCCGCCCGTCATTGGGCATGAATTTACTCATGGTCTGCGGATATCGACATAGAGAGAACTTTACTTTAAGAGAATGCTAAATGAATGAATTAAAAGCACTTTTGTTTGATGTGGATGGCACATTGGCAGATACCGAACGCGATGGTCACCTCGTCGCTTTTAATCGCGCCTTTGCTGATGCCGGACTGGATTGGCACTGGTCATCGGAATTGTATGGTGAATTGTTAACCGTTACTGGTGGCAAAGAACGCATGCACTTTTATCTCAATGAATACAACACGGGCTTTAAGCGCCCCGATAATCTGGATGAGTTCATCAAACAATTGCACGCCGCTAAAACCGAGCATTATGTGAATATCCTGGCTGAAGGCGGAATGCCTTTGCGTAGCGGGGTGCGTCGGCTGATCGAGGAAGCACGTACTGCTGGTATGCGCATGGCTATTGTTACCACCACCAGTCCTGACAACGTGACAGCTCTGTTAACTCATGCGCTGGCTCCAGATGCGACCTCCTGGTTTGAGGTCATTGCCGCAGGTGATGTGGTACCAGCGAAAAAACCCGCACCGGATATTTACGTCTATGCCATGCAGGAAATGGGGCTGGGCCCGGCGGACTGTATTGCCCTGGAGGATTCACGTAACGGTATTCTTTCGGCACAGGGTGCCGGACTCAAGGTCATTATCACCGTGGATGATTACACCAAAGGCAGTGATTTTAGCGGTGCGGCCATTGTGCTGGATCAGATGGGTGAGCCGGATGCACCGTTTACCGTGCTGGCGGGTGATGCAGGTCCATCCCAATATTTGGACCTGGCACTGGTTAAACGCTTGCACGCGGCCTGAGACAGGTTTAACCCGGATTTAAAATGCGCAGACAATCTGCCCATATCGCTCACCGTATGGCGGATATCGAGCCCTTCCACGTTATGGATTTGCTCGCCCGTGCTCAGGCGCTGGAAGCCACCGGGCGGGATATCGTACATATGGAAATCGGCGAGCCGGATTTTGTCACTCCGGCTCCCATTCGTGAGGCAGCGAAACAGGCGCTGGATGCGGGTAAAACCCACTACACCCCGGCGCTGGGGCTGCCTGCCTTGCGCGAGGCCATCAGCGGTTTTTACCAGACCGAATATGGGGCGAGTGTCGCTCCTGAACGTATTGTCGTTACACCGGGTGCCTCGGGCGCATTGCTGTTGGCGCTGGGGGTGCTGGTGAACCCCGGTGAACAAGTGCTGATGGCTGATCCCGGTTATCCCTGCAATCGGCATTTTGTCCGCCTGCTGGAAGCTGAGGCTTTGGGCGTACCCGTGGGGCCGGAGTCTGACTATCAGCTCACCCCGGCGTTGCTGGAACAGCACTGGACGACGGAAACCATTGCGGCGTTGCTGGCCTCGCCATCGAATCCCACCGGTACTGTGATTGGTACGGATAACCTGACAGATATGCACAGCGTTGCCGCAAAGCGCGGCGGCCGACTGATTGTCGATGAGATTTATCACGGTCTGATTTATGACGGCATCACCAATAGCGCAGTGTGCGTGTCCGACGAGCTATTTGTTATCAACAGTTTCTCCAAGTATTTCTGCATGACCGGCTGGCGTCTGGGCTGGCTGGTGGCTCCTGCCGATTATGTGCGCGAAGCTGACAAACTGGCGCAGAATATCTTTCTAGCTGCGTCCACGCTCTCCCAGCATGCTGCTTTGGCAGCCTTTGCGCCGGAAAGCCGGGAAATTCTGAACGGATACCGTAATGATTTTCGGCAACGCCGTGATTTTCTGCTGCCCGCCTTGCGCGAACTGGGTTTTGATATTCCAATCGCTCCGGCGGGTGCTTTTTACCTGTACGCTGATTGCAGCCGCTTCACCAACGACAGCTACGCTTTTGCACTGGATGTGCTGGAAAAGGCCGGGGTAGCGATTACGCCCGGTCGGGATTTCGGTGCGAACCAGCCGGAACGCCATCTGCGCTTTGCGTACACCACGTCGTTAACCCGGCTGAAAGAGGGCGTTGATCGACTTGCCGCCTATTTGTTTTCACGCTGAATTTTTTTATATTTTTTTGTTTAAAAAATGAACTATGCGCAAAGCGTCCAGTCCTAGCTAATGACGGTGATGTAGGTGGTGTGAAAGCACCCGATAAGTCGGAAAGGCTTTACGGAAGTCGATATACCCCGGGTGTCTCATGCATGGTCTCGTGCAAAAAGACTACCCCCCACTTAATGTGTTGGGATACCCGGGGCAGTGTCGATACCGTAGAGCCTTTTTATTGTTCCGGCTAATCAAAATGGATTCAATCCTTGAATTGCCGGACCCACATTGCTGTTGCTCCGGCCACGGCGGCGGGCATCACCAGAAAATTAACGATTGGAATCATTGTTGCTATCGTCACCGCACCCCCAAAACCCAGTGATAATAAACGCTTGTTGCCCAGCCGCTGTTTTTGCTCGTCTGAACGCAGACCGTGATTGCCCATGGGATAATCAGCATATTCCACGGCGAGCATCCACGCGCTGAAAGCCAGCCAGGTAAACGGGGCAATGAGATTGATCCCCGGAATTAAAAACAGCAACAAAAACGGCACTGACCACATCAGCAGATACAGCAGCTTGCGCAGCTCATCGATAATGGTCGGTATGATTTCGCGCAGCATTTTTTGCCAGCCACCCGCGCTGTCCAAGGGTTCTCCGGAGAGATGAAGTTCCACCGCCTCGGCCAGCAGGCCATTAAACGGTGCAGCAACAATGTTGGCCAGCAGGGAAAATGTGAAAAACAGAATCAGCAATGCCGATACCGCAAATACTGCCCACAATAACCATTCCGCCCATTGCAACCAGCCTGGTAATTCCGGCATCAGCCAGTTCATAAAAACCTCAAACTGACTCGCACCCAACCACATCAGCCCGCCAAACAGGATGATATTGATCAGCAGTGGCATCATCACATAGCGTCGCAGACCGGGTTGGACAATCAGTCGAACGCCCTGAAAAAAATACAGGATGCCGGAAAAAGGGTTGCTCATAGGGGTATCTTCTTTTCGTTGGTTTTTATGGCTGCTAGCAGTGCAACGCCAAAAGCGGCTTCGGTGTGCTGTGCAGACAGTATTTCAGTATTGAGTAAATTTTTTCGCAGGGTTGTCCATGCTGCATTTTGTGCGCCGCCGCCAGTGGTACGCACCGAAAGCGGGTAGGGTGCGCCAAGTTCGGTGAGCAGGCGGTAGGCCTTTGCCTCAATGTGCGCAATGCCTTCCAGCATACCCTGAAAGAATACCACGTCATCAATGGGACGTGGTTCAAGTCGGGCGGCAAATTGTGGATCATTAACAGGAAAACGCTCGCCACGCGCAGGCAATGGATAATAATCCAGCCCGGTGGGTATGTCGGGCTGTAACTGTGGCGTCATTTCCGTGAGTTGTTCTGCGGTAAAATAGTGCTTCAGGACACTGCCGCCGCTATTGGAAGCCCCCCCCACCAGCCAGCGCAGTTGGCCGTTGCTGATCAGCGGCTGACTGTAAACACCGTATTCCGGTGCAAACACGGGATGCTCACTGATGACCTTGACCACCAGTGTAGAACCCAGTGCAGTGACGGCTTCGCCGATGTTGCTTGCCCCCGTCGCCAAAAAGGAAGCGGTACTGTCGGTAGTGCCCGCCACGATACGGGTGCTTTCAGGCAGGGTGAATTGTCTGGCGATTGTTTTTGAAAGGGTGCCGATCACCGTGCCAGGGGCAACAACGCTGGGTAACAAACCGACGGGCAATTTGAGTGCGTTTAGCCAATCCGGCCAGATTTTTTGTTGAGCATCAAACCCCAGCTTGAGTGCATTGTTGTAATCACTGATGACGGCTTTTGTGGGGAAATATCCGCTGAGCGTGGCAGCGATCCAGTCGGCTTGATGACAGGCGTGTTGTGCTTTGGCCGTCATTCCGTTTTCCGTGAGCCACAATAGTTTGGCTAGCGCACTGCTGGCACCCTGTGCCGCCGTGTTGACGGGTGCGATGCGGGTTATGGTCGCAGCCTGGGGAGTGGCGCGAGCATCGTTGTACATCAGCGCTGGCCCGAGTGGCGTGCCGTTTCCGTCGGTGAGCAGCAGAGTGGCCGAAGTACCGTCTACAGCGATGGCGACAACGTGTTGCGGATTGATCATTGCCGTTAGTTGGTTAAGGCAATCGCAGACGGCGGCCCACCACAGGGCAGGGTCTTGTTCGACATGGGTGCCGATGCGCTGCGGGGCGGGCAGGGTGGCGCTGGCCTCGCCGACAATATTGTATTGTTTGTTGATGGCGATGGCGCGGCAACCGGAGGTGCCGAGGTCGATGCCGATGTACAAGTGGTGGGGTGAGGGCACGAGTGGTTACCCTCTCACTCTAACCCTCTCACCTTTGGGGAGAGGGTTAGGGGTCTCATTCAAAGCACGGAAAATAACATCCAGCACATCTTCGGTTTGGGTCAGGATCTCGTTATTCCAAAACCGTAACACCCGAAACCCCCGCGCTTCCAAAAAAACGGTACGTTTTTCATCATATGTTTGCTGCTTAATGTGTTGCCCACCATCAATCTCAATCACCAGTTTTTTCTCCAGACAGACAAAATCCACAATGTAAGGTGGAATGGGATGCTGTCGCCGTACAAACCTGTCGATTGCGCAGCTGCTGCCAAAGCTGGTGTTCGGGCATCCGTGGCCAACTGGCGCAGGTTTTTGGCAAAGTTTTTCATTTCATTTAGCTGCAAGCTTAATTAATCTGAAAGAATTGTATATATATTTTCAATTATTTCAATTCAGTACAAGGGGTTTCTGAAATGTATTCGAGATGAAGTGCAGCAGTATCCATTATTCTGTAGCAGAGTGATATTGTCAGGTTTCAGCTGGTCTGTCAGTATGCAGAACGCTGGCAGCGGATGTTTTCAGGTGAGGTGCATTTTTTAGCATAGCGGGGTTGTTATCCTTATATTCATAGGTGCTGAAAAAATATAACAGGAACGTTGAACCGGGCAATATTACCATTGTGACGGGGTGGTTTTAAGGCTGTAATTGCTCTGGATAAATAGCAGGAGAGATATAGCATGAAGATAAGAAATGATGCTGATGCAATAATGCTGAGAGATCAATTGTTGAGTATTTATCAGGCAAAGACATTCAGTGTAAAAATCAAAACAGGCACAAATTTTAATTATCGCGTAATAGGAACCAATAATTTTTCTTTAGCCATTGCTTTGCAAATCAAAGCGATAATGGGAAGCTCCGATCACGGAAAAACTTTATTGCAAGAGCTCGCCAGGCTACCTGAAAAAATTGACTTTATCGAATATGAGACGAGTCATGCGGCTGCTCATGATGGCTTTATTGTTGTTCTGCACAATGCAACTACGCCTCAGGGCAAAGGATTGGGGCGATTTGAGAGTAAATCAGGAAAACCACTCAGAGGTAGCTTTCTCCCGGAAATGGCATTAGCTCACGAGCTGTTTCATGCAGGACAATTGCAGCAAGCGAAGTTTTTTGAGCCTTACTGCAATTTTCTCTGCACTTGGACAGGAGGCCCCTGGAAATTACCGAAAGAACCTGCGGCTATCAGGTATACAAACCAAATCAGGATGGATAAAAATTTAGGATATGTAAGGACTTATCATGCAGCTTATGGTGGCCGCAAAATAGATACTTATGAAGAAACAAGTGCACGGCATAGCAGCAAATGACGTTATTTAAAAGTTTTTTTAGCAGCATAGTGTTTTTTATGCTAACAGCTTGTGTGGCATCGAATGACCAACTGAAGCAGATAATGGCCGATTGCCCAACCAGCTATAAATTGAGTGATGCCGGGAAAGTCAGCGATTATTATGCTGGTTTTGTAAATGATGCAAGCCAGTATATTGCTTTTAAAACATTTTCCAACGGTGGTTACAAACTGGTTTCATTGATCAACAATGATAATCGCTATGTTTTATCAGTCAGCTTGCCTCCAATACCCAATGGAACAATTTCAAAAGAAATTGACCCGGAACTCGGTCGAAGGGTTTTTGAAGGCATCAAAAAAATAAAAATACTGGATTATTTTGATGGCGGCGTATCCGCTCATACTCAATGTGTCATTGTCGGAATGAAGACCTCAAATATTGAGTCAGTCAGCAGTTTATATAATCCACCCCTGTTTATTCATAAATATGGCGATAGCCAAAACAGTGGCTTGCAGTTGTACTCGGTTTTAGCTTCGTTTGCGGACACACAACTACCCAACCACGAGGATAAAATCATTTCCTCATACAACAACAAATCAACACCGGTGAAAATATCTGGAAGGACTTTTTATGCTGATACCCATATAGAGGCAACAGAAAATGAAAGCAGTGAGTTTCTTCGAAAATTGAGGCAGGCACCATTTTTTGAAATTGAGTAAAAAATCACCGGTGTTTGGTAGCTGTAAGTCGCTGATGAAACATCACTACGGCAACTCAACCCGCTCCGGTGCTAGCCAGCCATCAGCACGATGCTCAACAATGACGGAGGTGTAAATACCCCCACGCACATTGAATTCACCCGTCAGGCGCATGAAGCGTGGCGTACAGGCGGCGACCATATCATTCAATATCTGGTTGGTAACAGCCTCGTGAAAAGCACCCTCATTGCGGAAGGACCACATATACATTTTTAATGATTTCAATTCGATACAGGATTTATCTGCGATGTATTCGAGGTTAAAGGTGGCAAAATCCGGCTGTCCGGTTTTGGGGCACAAACAGGTGAATTCCGGGATGTCGATACGGATGGTGTAGTCGCGTTCCGGGTTGGGATTGTCGAAGGTTTCAAGTGTTTTGCTGGGTTGACTGGACATGTTGTTGGCTCGTGGCTGATATTTTTGGTTAAAGCGGGAATCTAAACAGGCGCACAAGATACCTGAATTGGCGGTAATTCTCACGGTTTTTGCCGGTAGTTTTACGTATCCATATTGTGCCGTGGGCAAGGCTCCGGTATCGTGCCATCCTGTCCATATTCCCCATGTCGTTACTCAAAGAAGAGCCCCCAACAAAATGCGCCTTAGCAAGATCAAAATCGCCGGTTTTAAATCCTTTGTTGATCCCACCACCATTCCCATGCCGTCTAATCTGATTGGCGTGGTAGGCCCCAATGGCTGCGGTAAATCCAACGTGATTGACGCGGTGCGCTGGGTAATGGGTGAGTCTTCAGCCAAACACCTGCGTGGCGAATCTATGGCAGACGTGATTTTTAATGGCTCCACGGCGCGCAAGCCGGTGGGGCAGGCGACGGTGGAATTGTTGTTTGATAACAGTGACGGCACCATCAAGGGCGAATACGCTCAGTACAACGAGATTTCCATTCGGCGTACGGTGTCCCGTGACGGGCAGTCCCAGTATTTTCTCAATGGTACCCGCTGCCGCCGCCGCGATATTACTAATATTTTTCTCGGTACCGGCTTGGGGCCGCGCGGCTATTCCATCATCGAGCAGGGCATGATTTCACGCCTTATTGAGGCGAAACCTGAAGATTTACGGGTATTTCTGGAAGAGGCCGCTGGTATCTCCAAATACAAGGAACGACGCAGAGAAACCGAGACGCGCATTCGTCATACACGGGAAAATATGGAGCGCCTGACTGATCTGCGTGACGAGCTGGGCAAGCAACTTGATCGTCTGCAACGCCAATCAAAAACGGCAGAAAAATATAAAGAATTCAAAGAGGAAGAGCGACTTCTTAAAGGACAGTTGATTGCGTTGCGCTGGCGTGGAATGGATGCCCAGGCCGGTGAGCGGGAAGCACAGATCCGTGAGCAGGAAATCAGCTACGAAGCCGCCGTGGCCCGACAGCGTGCCATTGAAGCCGAGATCGAAAAACTGCGTGATCAGCAGGTGGAATCCACCGAGGTATTCAATGAAGTGCAGGGGCGTTTTTACAGCGTAGGCGGAGACATTGCTCGTATCGAACAATCTATTCAGCACGCCAGCGAACGCCGTGCTGAGCAGCAGCAGGAACTGGAAAATGCCGAACGAGGTTGGATTGAATCCGAAACTCATCTGGCTTCGGATCGTCGCAAAATTGATGAGCTGACAGAGGCACTGGAAATACTTCAGCCACAATTGGAAGAAACCGGTGCCCGCCAGGAAGCCTCGCAGACTGCATTGGCTGAAGCTGAACAGGCCATGCAGAATTGGCAGACTTCATGGGATGAGTTCACCCAGGGTTCTGCGGAACCGGCACGCAATGCTGAAGTGGAACGTACCCGTATTCAAAGTCTGGAACAGCAATTTATTCAGCACGAACAGCGCGTCAACCGCTTGCGGGAAGAGCAGCAGCGGCAATTACATGGCGACCTGGAGGGAGATATTGCCGAACGTTCGGCCAAAGTCGAAGAAAGCGGCCAACAGACCAGTGAATTGCAGGAACGTTTACAGAACCATCAGCAGGCCATTCAAGAAGTGCGTGAAACGACGCACCAGCTAAATGGCACACTCGACGAACAGCGCAGTCAATTACAGTCCATGAAGGGCAGGTATGCCTCACTGGAAGCACTGCAACAAGCTGCGTTGGGCAAGAGCGACGGTGAAGTAGCGCAATGGTTGTCAGATAACAATCTCGATCAAGCACAACGGTTGGCGCAAGGACTGAAAGTGGATGCTGGCTGGGAGCATGCCGTGGAATGTGTGCTGGGCTTCCATCTGGAAGCGGTATGCGTCAATGGAATGGATACTGCCGCAGAGCAACTCTCCGCACTTGAGCAGGGCAGCATGGCACTGTTCGATGTCGGGAACACCGCCAGTGAACACCTGTTTGCTGCTACAGGTGACTTAGCTCCGGCATTGAGTAGCCATGTCGAAGCACCCTGGTCGCTGGATGCGGTATTAGCGGGAGTTTATGCCGTGGACACGCTGGCGGATGCGCTGGCACTGCGCCCGCGTTTGGCCGCACACGAATCGGTAATGAGCAAGGACGGCCTGTGGATCGGCCCCAATTGGTTGCGAGTGGCACGAGGTGTTGATGAAAAAGCAGGTGTGTTGCAACGCGAGCAGGAACTGAAAGAACTGGCGCATGCCATAGCGTCACTGAGTGCTGACGTGGAGATTGCTGAAGCGCAACTGGGGGAAGGGCGCGAACAACTCAAAAACCTGGAAGCCGAACGCGAAACCGTACAACGTGAATTGCATCAGGCCAGCCGGGCGCATGCCGAGATGCAGGCACAGCTCAGTGGCCGACAGGCGCGGCTGGAGCAAATGCGCAATCGCAGCAAAAATATCGAACAGGAAATTGCCGAGCTGGAAGGGCACACGCAGCAAAATCAGGCGGACACCCAGTCTGCCCGTGAACGCCTGTCAATTTCATTGGCACAAATGGGGACTATTGAAGAACAGCGTACTGCCTTGTCAGAGCAACGTGACATCCTGCGTGCCCGACTGGATGAAACGCGCGGACTGGCCCGCAATGACCGTGATGTCGCCCATGAAAACACCCTGAAAAACCGCACCATGAGTACAGAGCTGAGCGCCACAAAACAAAGCCTGGAGCGCATGGAGCGCCAGCTCACCCAGGTGGGCGAACGTCGCGAAACTCTCAAAACAGCACTGGCTGAAAGTGAAGCGCCCATCGCTGGTATGAAAGAAGAGCTGGAACTGCTGCTGGAAGCACGCATGCAAGTAGAAGAAGAGCTGGCAACGGCACGGCGCAAAGTGGAAGAGCTGGAACATGGCTTGCGCAGTCAGGACCAACAGCGCCACCAGGTTGAGCAATCTGCACAGGAATTGCGTAGCGCACTGGAGCAAACCCGGATGGCTTGGCAGGAACTCAAGGTACGTCGGCAAACCCTGGTGGAGCAGCTCAGTGAAACTGATTACACACTGGATACCCTGTTTGAATTCCTACCTGAAGAAGCCACTGAAAAAAGTTGGGCAGAACAGGTAGAAAGTATGGCTACGCGCATTCAGCGCCTGGGCCCCATCAACCTCGCGGCTATTGAGGAATTCCAGACCGAATCCGAACGCAAAGACTATCTGGATGCGCAACACAACGATCTCGACGAAGCGCTGGAAACGCTGGAAAATGCCATTCGCAAGATTGACCGTGAAACCCGCACACGTTTTAAGGAAACTTACGAAAAGGTCAACTCCGGCTTCAAGGAGTTATTTCCGCGTCTGTTTGGGGGAGGGCATGCCTATCTGGAACTGACCGGTGATGACCTGCTGGATACCGGTGTGACGGTAATGGCCCGCCCACCGGGTAAGCGCAACAGCACCATTCATCTATTGTCCGGTGGTGAAAAGGCGCTGACCGCCGTGGCCATGGTGTTTGCCATCTTTCAGTTGAACCCGGCACCGTTCTGCATGCTCGACGAAGTGGATGCACCGCTGGATGACGCCAATGTGGGTCGTTTCTGTGAAATGGTTAAAGAGATGTCTGAAAAAGTGCAGTTTGTGGTCATCACTCATAATAAAATCACCATGGAAATGGCCAGCCAGCTCAATGGTGTCACCATGCATGAACCCGGTGTGTCTCGCATGGTGTCTGTAGATGTGGATGAAGCCACAATGCTGGTGGCCAGTTAAAACCCGTTAGCGCTTTAATTGTTTATTGGAAACAGCATCTTCTGGCATGTTTTTAGCCAGCATCCAGGCGCTTAAGCCTCTTTGTAGCGTTTGATTCACATCAAAATGTGAATCTACCCATTATTCTCTCATCCTTTGCGCTCTCTGCGTCTTCGCGCCTTTGCGTTGGATTTTCATTACCCCAACTCTGTTGCATACGCCGAAAACAGCGCCAGTTAGCTCTTAATTTACATTAAAAGACATAAACCTAACGCATCAGTTGAGCCTACTGCTAGCATCTAAGGCACTCCATCTAAATGACTTTTTCGAACATGTTGAACTCACCGTATGGGGGATACGCTTTCATTCAACATAACCGAAAAAGTCATTAACCTTGAGCACCTTAGCCGCCCTCGCAACGACTCAACGGATTAATTCAGGATAAATTGAAATTAGTGGTTTCATTTTTGCGGAAGTGTCATTTTTACAACAAAGTCTCTTATCCCCGTCAGGTTTTATTATTACGCTTTTCCCGAGCAAACTTGCCGCCACCCCTACTGTTTACGCTGAAAAAATAATTAATTTTTTTTCATAAAAAACTTGTATCTGCTCATGAAAGCTGCCTAAATACGGACATAAAAACAACATATCAATAACCGAGGAGAAGAATATGCAAATAATTAAGAAGAATATGGTCGCACTAGCTGTTGCTGGCGCGCTGGTTTCCCCCCTGGCGGTCATGGCTGCTGATGCAGAAGTAAGTGGTTTTATTGACGTTATCGCTAATACCGACAGAGACCCTGTTTTCACCGCTGACGCAGAAATCGATGTTTCCAAAGAAGTGGGAGCCGTCACTGTGCGTGTCGATTTTGATATGAATCTAGCGGTTAATGGTGGCACAACTGGTACGGATTCTGGTCGCCTTGAACAGGCTTTCTTTTCCTGGGCTGCCACCGAGCAGGTTACAATCTTGGGTGGTTTATTCAACAGCCCCATTGGTCAGGAGGCAGAAGATGCGCCAGACCTGAATTTCACCAGCCACAGTGCGATCTGGAATATTCTTGATAACCAAACGGCGCTCTATGGTAACAACTTGGCAGGTGTCGCAGCCGCTATTGCAGCCGGGCCTGCTACGGTGACCTTGGCAGTAGTTGATGACCTAGGTTTTGCAACCAGCGGTACTGCTCCGGATGAAAAGGGAAAGACCTCTGTCGCTTTGGTAGTCAATGCGGCACCCATGCCAGGACTGGACCTTGAGCTGGGTTACGTTACGCAAGATGACGTGAATGGTGCGGGTAATGGCACCGCAGGCGATGTGCTTGACTTCAATGCTGCCTTCAAAACGGGCCCGGTAACACTGGGCCTGGACTATCTTACCGCTGACAATGTCGTAGACAATGCAGTTAACCTGTGGGTAGGTTTCGAAGCCAGCCCCGAGATAACTGTTAAAGCGCGTTACGAAACGGTAGCCTTCGAAGCAAATGGTGTGGATGATTCCACCAAAATCACACTGCATGCCGCTTATTCCATTGAGGATAATTTGCTCGTGGCACTGGAATGGTCTGATGGTGAAACCGATGATACTACTCAGGATGCTATCAGTGGCATCATAAATGATAATACAACGACTCTGGAATTCGTCGGTACGTTCTAAACCACCGATTCTCAGTGTTCGACGATTGTCGTAGTCAGGCAATCGCCGTAATAAACCGGCACCTGTGCGTTATACAGGTGCCGGTTTTTTTTGTTCGCGATTCCTTTATGATATGCCATACACAGAATTTAAATGGGTGCAGGCATGATCAATTTTTTTCCTCTCAATCGTCTGAATAAAAAAGGACTAGCGCATGGATGATCTGCGTTGGATTTTGTTATTACTGGGTATTGCTGTACTGGCAGCTATCTATTTTTCCGGTCGTTTCGAAAGTGAAAATTGGGCACGGGAGCGCAAGCAGCCTCGCACAGGGCGTAGGAAGATCGATAAAAAAACAGACGAGGAAAAAACGCCGACGGTGACAGCACGCAGTAACGTCAGAAAAGAACCTGCTATGGGAGTAGTTGGCCCCGAACCCTCCATCGAAAAACCAGAGCAACATGCGACGGAGATTGCACCATCATCGATAAACCTGCCAGAAACCAAGCTCGTTACCAACCCCCTATCGCCGACGCTGCCTCATGAAGAAACTCATGATGAAATAATGCCATCGGAACCCGTAACAAAAATAGATCAGAACATGGGTATTGATCACAAAAGTGAAACGGCCAATGTCGAATATGAACACTTTAGCATTGAAGATGAAATTACCGGGATAGAAATTCCGGCGGACCTGACTGTGGCAGAAGCGGAGATACGGGTTGCTGACACTCTGTTGGATGAAGAATCGGAGCAGACAGCGATACCAGCGGGTATTGAACCGCTGGTATTATCAGTGAGTGTCTTTGCTGAGGAAGAAGAGAGCTTTAGCGGCCTGGAAATAAAAGAGGCGCTGGAAGCAGAAGGTTTGTTACATGGTGCGATGAAGATTTTTCATTTTTATGATCCGAATAAAAAGGATATTTCTGAAAGTGACGATGCGGTATTCAGTGTTGCTTCTGTACTGGAACCCGGTTTTTTTGACTTGGAAAAGCTGAATGAAATGCAAACCCCTGGGCTGATGTTGTTTTGTCAGTTGCCTGGATCATTGTCAGGTGAAGATGCACTGGAAGTAATGCTGGATAAAGGGCGTGGTCTCGCAGTCCGCTTGCATGGCCACATGTGTGACGATAAACGTAATCGATTTACCACACAGGCTAAAAATCATTATCTGGATCGTATTGCAACATTCGAGCGGGAATTAGTGCTTGCGCGCAAAAAAACAACAGCTAATTGAGTTTTTGTCGCAAACAGCCGGTTATTTACAGAAGTGCCCGTGTGCATTTGTCAATGCCACAAAAATTTTCTGAATAGCCCCGACTTTTTTTTGCCGTCATTCCATTCACATAACCTGAAAATGCAACACAGATTTCTTCGTTATGTTCGTCCGTAGATTTTTTCTGTTTTTTTCTGGAAGCTGACTTTTTTGGAAAAGCTGTGGGGGTTAAACCTGACACAGGTAGATTTTATCGGGACTACAATTACAGAATTGAAGATTATTCCGCATTGCCTTTTTTTATTCTCTTTTTTGTATTTTCCGTTTTGCTAGAAGGCTTGATAGTACTGCGTATTTTTCCCAATGTTTGTTTTTTAGGAATACTTGTAGTTATAAAATACGAGTAAAAGCCATGCCCATACCTTTTGTTGGCAAATGTTAAATTTTTACAGTTTTGTTATTTTTAATCATTCGTTCGACTAATGTTGTGATTCGATACATCTCTTTAGTGCTTTATATTTAATGACTCGTTAATTCGATGTAATTTTTTCCGCAAATTTCAATTTTATCAACAGTTGTCCCCCTGTGGGGCCGCTAGGTCAGCTTAGGAATGTTTTAGTGAAGACAGGCAAAATTGATTGCACCGTTTTATCAACGTAGTATCCAACTACCTCATTTCACTACGCAGATAATGCTTTACTACGCAGATAATAAGGAGTTCTTCATGAGTAAAATCAGAAAATACAGTATAGGGCCAATTTGTTTGGTCGCCGCAAGTATGGCTTTGCCTTTAACTACAATAGCGGGAGAGATTGGTGATATCCAATGGCACGGCTATTTAACATCAGCGCTGATGGTAAGCTCTGACGGCAATTACTCCGGTGATGTATCTGATACTGGTGGAGCCAAAGATACGCGCATGGGGCTAAATATTTCCACGCAAGTCGATGAAAGTTTGAACTTTGCTGCGCAAATCAAGGGCAAGGGGACCGAAGACTTTATAATGGAATTGGACTGGGCCTTTGCCAGCTACGATGTCAATGAAGCTATGACATTACGTTTTGGTAAAATCAAATACCCTATTGGCATGTATAACGAATACATTGACGTAGGTTACACCTACCCTTGGATTCGTCCACCCGAAGGTTTCTATAATCAGGATGCTGTTGGTCCTAATCTGACACGTATTTCTTATCAGGGGTTCGGCGTAGACTTTAGGACTTACAAGGGTGATACAGAACTGGGTTTTAATTTATTCGGTGGTGTGATTGATGTTCCAGACGGTCATGTAAATCAATTGGTGGGTATCAAATTCAGCGCCAACATGGAAGATGAAATTCGTGTTGAATTATCGGCAAATACGGGGGTTATGGAAGTTGACAATAGTGAGGGTCGAGAATTTATGATGAATGATGAACGACATACGACCTATACCGCCGGTGTTATTGTCGATCTTACCAACTTTATTTTTTCCTCCGAATTTGGCCAGGCCAGTATGGGGCGTAAAATTGCAGGTAACCGGCCAATGGACATGACTTCCGGTTATGTGATGATAGGCTATCGTATGGGTGAATACATGCCACACGTTACTTGGGAGCAATGGGATGTTGAAGGTGGTTGGGGTCAGGAAGTCATTGGTGTTGGTATGCGCAAGGAATTGACCACTAATTCTGCCCTCAAGCTTGAAGTGCGTCAGGTTACTCCGGAAACCACACCAAAACCCGCAGGTGGTTTAGGTCTGTTTTCAGATGTGCCCACTGAAAAAGATATCACTATCGTTGGTGTCGCCATTGAAATGGTGTTCTAGGAGATGATAACAATGAAAACTATCGTATACCGACTCTCCATTTTTGTTGTATTGTGGATGGCTTCACTGGCTGTTTATGCCGATGATGTAGTTGTAGTTGTTCATCCATCCAACCCTTTAATGGAAATTTCTATAGCGGATGTAAAAAAAATCTATCTTGGTAAGAAGAAGTTTTTTCCGGGCGGTGAAAAAGCGATTCCGGGTGACCAGCCAAAGGATACACAAAGCCGCACATTTTTTTATGATGGCATTATTGGTAAGAGCGAAGCCAAACTCAAAATATATTGGTCACGCTTGATTTTTACCGGTAAGGGAACACCGCCTAGAATTATTGGGATTGATCGTGTTATCAAGAAGTGGGTTGCCAACCAGCCACAAGCCATAGGTTATATCATGCGCAGTGAAGCAGATAATACCGTCAAGATACTGGATTTCAAATAACCCGCATCATCATCGTTAAGGTTTACAACGAACTTGATTTACCCGGTGTTATTGCCGGGTAAGATTGAGCTTCCCGCAATGTATTTCCTGATTACCCATAATCCTCAGGTAGGGTGGGCATGCTTTTTTGCCCACGCGGATACGGGACCAAAATGTGGGCACATACCACGTGCCCACCCTACAACTGATTTTTCGAGGATTAAGCTAAACCAGCTCGGCCAACAAAAGCTCCACTGCTGCAAATCGCGCTTCCGCATCGGGCAGGTCGCTGATAATACGTAACTTGTCCTGGCCGTCCATTCGGTAGGTTTTTGCCTGAGTCTGAATCAGACCGATGATTTTCATGGGATCAATATTCGGTTCCTGCACAAATTGTAAACGGCCTCCACTATCACCGATTTCAATTTTTTTGATGCCCAATGGTGTTGCGCCAAGTTTGAGTTCGGTAATCCGGAACAGGTTTTTTGTGGGGTCAGGCAACAGACCAAACCGGTCAATCATTTCTACCTGCAATTCGCGCAATTCTGTTTTGTCACTGGCGCTGGCAATACGTTTGTATTGAATCAAACGGGTATGTACGTCGGGTAAATAGTCATCCGGCAACAGGGCAGGGATGCCGAGGTCGATTTCAGTACCATGATCCAGTGGCCGGTCTAGTTCCGGTTCGCGACCAGCTTTTAGGGCTTCCACGGCACGTTCGAGTAACTCTAAATAGAGCGTGAAGCCGATTTCCTGCATTTGGCCACTTTGCCCTTCACCCAATAATTCACCTGCGCCGCGAATTTCCATGTCGTGTGAGGCTAGGGTGAATCCTGCGCCCAGCTCCTGAATGGCTTCAATGGCTTCGAGGCGTTTTATGGCATCGGCAGTCATCACTTTTTTGGGTGGTACGACCAGATAGGCGTAGGCCTGATGATGCGAACGACCGACACGACCTCGTAATTGATACAGTTGGGCCAGCCCGAAGCGGTCTGCACGATTGATGATGATGGTGTTGGCGTTGGGAATGTCGATGCCGGTTTCGATAATCGTGGTGCAAACCAGTACATTAAACCGGTGATGATAAAAACCTGTCATCACCTGTTCCAGTTCGCGTTCACGCATCTGGCCATGAGCGGTTTCCACCGCGGCTTCGGGAACAAGCTCTTCTATGTCGCGACGCATTTTTTCGATGGTTTCGACACTGTTGTGCAGGATAAACACTTGGCCACCACGACGGATTTCACGTAGGCAGGCTTCTTTTAACAGTGCGTCGTTCCATTGATTGACAAAGGTTTTTACCGCCAGTCGTCGTGCCGGTGCTGTGGCGATGATGGACAGGTCACGCAATCCGGACATGGACATGTTTAATGTCCGTGGAATGGGGGTGGCGGTAAGTGTGAGTAAATCCACTTCTGAACGCAGCGCTTTGAATTTGTCTTTTTGACGCACGCCAAACCGGTGTTCTTCATCAATGATCACTAGTCCCAGGCGTTTGTATTGGATGTCGCCGTGGATCAGTTTGTGGGTACCGATGATGATATCGATAGTGCCGTTTTCCAGTTCTTTGAGAATTTCTGTTTGTTCTTTTTTGGAGCGGAAGCGTGAGACCGAGGCAATACGCACAGGCCATTCGGAAAAACGGTCTTGAAAGTTTTCAAAGTGTTGTTGTGCAAGTAGGGTGGTGGGTACCAGCATGGCGACTTGTTTGCCGTCCTGCACGGCAATAAATGCAGCGCGCATGGCGACTTCAGTTTTGCCGAAACCCACGTCACCGCAGATCAGCCGGTCCATGGGTTTGTCTGAGCATAAATCGTTAAATACGCCTTCAATGGCATCCTGTTGATCGGGGGTTTCTTCAAAGGGAAAGTCGGCACAAAACGCAGCGTATTGGCTGTCGTCCACATGGTAAATGTGTCCCTTGCGGGATTCTCGCTTCGCGTAAATCGATAACAGTTCTGCGGCGACATCGTGAATTTTTTCGCGTGCCTTGCGTTTGGCTTTTTCCCATTGCCCGCTGCCTAACCGATGTAGCGGTGCAGATTCTGGTGAGGCTCCGGTGTAGCGGCTAATCAGGTGCAAGTGGCTGACGGGTACAAACAGTTTGTCACCTTTGGCGTATTCGAGGGTCAGAAATTCCTGAGTCATTTCACCGAGTTGAATAATTTCCAACCCAAGATAGCGACCTACACCATTGTCTTCGTGGACTACCGGGGCTCCTACTTCCAGTTCGACAAGGTTTTTGATGACCTGGTCGGCATCGCGTGCCTTGCGCTGTCGGCGACGTTGTTGCAGTACCTGTTCACCGAATAGCTGGGGTTCTGCAATCAGCGCGATATTATTGCTGGTGAGCAACAGGCCACTTTCCAGTGCAGAGACGGCGATAGCGTATTGTGCATCGCTGGCGAGGAAATCGTTCCAGCCTGTGACTTGGGCGGGGTGTAAACCACAATCCTTGAGTATGCCTAGCAGGGTTTCGCGTCGGCCGGTGGATTCTGCACAAAATAGTACACGGCCATTGAAATCAGAGAGGAAGGCCGTGAGGCGTGAGGCGGGCTGTTCGGCGCGGGCGTCCAGGGTTAATTGGGGCGGCTTTCGGGTGTTGAAATTGTGTGTGCCGGACTGTGACGAAAAGTCCTGTAGTTCAAAATGCTGCAAGTCAACGCGCGGTTGTTTTCCAATGTGTTCGAAGAATTCATTTTCACGCAGAAACAGCCGGTTCGGTGGCAACAGTGGCCGACTGGTGTCATGGCGACCTTGCTCATAACGTTCTTCCACGTCTGACCAAAAGGTGCCGATAGCGTCTTGTGCGCCATCAATATTGATAACAAGACTGTTTTTGGGCAGATAATCAAACAGGCTTTGCGTGTCGTCAAAAAATAACGGTAAGTAGTATTCGATGCCCGGTGGTGTGTTGCCACTGCTGACTTCGTGATAAATGGTGCTGGCTTGCGGATCACCTTCGAATTGCGCACGCCAGGCCTGTCGAAAGCGGGTGATAGCTTCCGGGGTAAAGGGAAACTCCCGGGCAGGCATCAAATTAATGTTAGTGACCTTGTCAATGGAGCGTTGCGTTTCCGGGTCAAAGGTACGAATGCTTTCCACTTCATCATCAAACAGTTCGATGCGGAACGGATGACTGTGGCCCATGGGAAACAGGTCAATAATGGCACCGCGTACGGCGAATTCACCGTGTTCAATGACTTGTGAAACACATCGATATCCGCCGATGTTCAGCCGCTTGCGGGTAGCCTCAAGGTCCAGTTGTTGGCCGGTATCAATGAGAAAACAATTGCCTTCGAGAAAGCTTTGGGGGGCCAGCCGGTACAGCAGAGTGGTGACGGGCACCACCAGTACGCCACGCTTCAGGTTCGGCAAGCGTGAGAGTGTGGCCAGTCGCTCGGAAATAATATCCTGATGCGGTGAAAACACGTCATAGGGCAGGGTTTCCCAATCCGCGAAGGTGAGTACGGGCAAACCATTGTGCGGGTCGTCGTTGCTATTGTCAGCGTATTGGCTGTCACAAAAAAAACGAATGGCGTATTCCAGCCGTGTGGCGGAGGGGGTGTCTGGGGTGATAACCACCACCGGGCCATCAGCAGATTGTGCCGCTTCAGCGATGGCCAATGCATCACTGCAACCGTAGAGCTGTCCCCAGTGAGTCCGTCGTCCGGCCTGTTTTTCAGTGGTGGGTGCGAGTAGTGTTGCGGCTAAAGGCTGATGAGTTTGTGGCATTGCGTTGATACAGCGGTGTTGTTTTGGAAGCCGCGTATTGTAGACGCTGGGCGGGATGTGGGGAAGTCGGATTGTTGCTATATTTTCAGCAGCGCCATTAAGTTAGCAAATAACAGTATAGCGTAGGTTGGCGGTGAGCTTGCGAACCCCAACAATATTGGCAACGTTGAGGTTCGTAAGCTCACCGCCAACTGACGACAAACAGAAAACCCGGCTCAACTTAATGACATTGGATGACGGGTTTCCACGCAAGGCGTGGGAACGAAAAAACGAAGGATTAAAAAGATGCGGTGTTACGTGCTCAAAAATCTACCTGAATCAGGTCAGCCAGATATTCGCGGGTCAGTACTTTGCTTTCTTCCACCGCAGGCTGATCAAAGGGATCAACACCCATGAGTTCTGCCACGACCACCGTTTCCATTTCCAGCAACATGATCAGTTCGCCGATGGCGTAGGCATCACGGTCGTGGAGGCCAAAGGTGCGGTTAGGACGGCCACGACGGGACAGCGTTTCACGGGTGGCTTTAAGCTCGGAGATAAACAGCTCGCCGAGGGTGTGGCCTGCAAGCGGGGCAACGGCTGGTAATTCCTGAAAACGCATGGGAACGCGGCGGCCTTCATGACGTACTCCCGGGTTGGCGATGAAAGTGACGACTTTGTCGTCAGGTCCGTCAAGCATTAGTTGCAGTTGGGAATGCTGATCGGTAACGCCGTGGTTTTCCAGCGGGGTCATGCCTCGGTGCTGGCCGTCAGCATCCACCTTGCCCAGGCTTTCTGCCCAGAGCTGGCGATACCAGTTAACCACTAGGCGAAGGTTGTCGGCGTAGGGCATGAATACGCTGATCGTGCGACCCTTTTCAGTGTGCAAATATTGAGCAGCGCCATTATGAAAAGCTGGGTTTTCAAGAATGTCGTCATCCGTACAAAGTCTGGCCATGGCGCGCGCGCCTTCTAACACTCCGCTGACATCCACGCCGGAAATATAGGCGGGTAACAGCCCCACTACTGAAAGCACGGAAAAACGTCCGCCCACTGCCGGGTGGGCAATGGGTTCGATACCTAGCTGTTGAGCGATCTTGTACAGCGCGCCATCGGGGTTTTCGGTGATGATGATGGTGTGTTCACGCAGACCGACTTCACCCAGATAACGCTCCATACGGGGTAACACGGTTAGAAACTGACCAAGGGTTTCAGCCGTATTGCCTGACTTTGAAACCACCATGCACAGTGTATCTGCCCACTGCACATCATCAATCTCGCTAAGGGTGCGTGGGTCGATATTATCGTAAAACGTTACCCGGTTGCGCGGTGAGCGATGCCCCAGGGTGCTGGAGAGCATTTCCGCACCCAGTGACGAGCCACCAATGCCAAACACAATAGTGTGTTTGAACATGCGGGAGCATTTTCGCCCAATTTGTTCAATGATATCGAGGTCAGTTTTATCCGGCAGATTCAGGAAATTGACATCATTACTGCTCTGCCATTGTCTGATTTTTTTACGCAGTCCGTCGAGTCGCGGTGAGAGGGCTTTGATCTCCTCATCAGTAACACCGCTATCGCCGATGGCGTCTTTTTGGAAGCCGGAGTTGTCAATGGAAAGGCGGGAAATGGTCATGTGAGCGATCCTTTTTTTAGGTTTATATCCTGTTCCGCATACTAGCGGCAGGGAAACGCGGTTTGTAAAGCGCGAATGGCCAATTTGTGCGCGGGCTGCTGCAAATAGACAGGATTACTGCGACCAAATTCCAGCACAATACGCGCAACTTTCTGGTATGACAGCTGCCAGTCAAAACAATAAAGGCCAAAATCGTGCCGGTTGGCACGCCCTTCGGTTAGCAGAGAATAGCGTAATTTGGCCCGATCGTTAGCATGTTGTGCTGTGGCCATCATGCTACTCAGGTAAGCCATGCATACAAAGGCACTGTTTTGATCAGCATCGCTTAACGTATCCGCCTCCTGCTTTAGACCAATCAACGCCTGCTGGCAGCTGATCATCAAGCTTTTTCCGTGGGTGATGGTCTGTACGTTGGCTATAATCGGCCCGGTGTACAGAATGCTTGTCAGGCAACAAATGCCCAGAAGCCATTTTTGAATATCAGTGAATTTTTGTAGTCGCATTGTTATGGTATTACCTAATAAGGTGTAGTGCCTATCTGTCATAAATGATGGGCAGGATAAAGAAAAAAGCGGGGCAGGACAAAAGTGTTAATCTCTCAAGGATGGAATTATTGATAAGCAAAAAGTGGCGGCAACATTAAAACGATCTTATCTATTTGTATTTAAAGGAGTTAATTGCAATGCTGGCTCGCCAAGCCAGATCGTGAGGTGTAGACTTAACCCATTTATAAGAAGAGTATTATGCAGACTAAAATCCGTATCGTTGTTGCAATATCCCTATTTCTTTACGTCATTCTCAGCTCCCTTATTTATGCGGCAGAACCAGAGCGTGATTGTCAAAAAACAACAGAATGGGTGGAATATACTATTTGCAAATCAGACGCTCTCTTGCGAGAGGACAAGAAACTTGCCGAATTGTCCCAAAATGTCATGGCGCGTGTGACTGATGACATCAAAACTCAAATCAATTCAGATCAGCAAACCTGGTTAAAAAAGCGTGATGAGCATTGCAGGCGTAATGCCAGCGAAGTGGAAAACTGCCTTTTGGCGGAATATCAGGAGCGCAATGCAGCACTTTCAGCCTTCCTGGCTTTTGATTCCTCTGATCACCCCAGTGATGAGCCACTGAAAATATTACGAATCACACCGCACGGCCATGATGTGCTGGCGGGTAAACAAATTGTCTTTCAATTCAATCGTCCCGTTGTGCCTATCGGTAGAATGGAGCGGGATACTAATGATATTCCTGTTGATATTTCTCCCACACTGAACTGTGAATGGCGTTGGTTGAATACCAGTGCCTTGGTTTGTCAGTTACGTGAAGAAGCGAAAATGCAACAGGCAACCCGTTATAACATCACAATGCACCCGGGGATTATGACGGAGAGCGGTGCAGGTTTAAAAAAACTCGTGCGCCATACATTTACCACGACCCGCCCCAAAGTCACCTATTCCCGTTTTATGAATTGGTTGTCACCCGGTACGCCATTAATCCAGGTAACCTTCAATCAACCTGCAACAAAACTTTCGGTAGAACGCAGCTTAACAATGGAAACCACGCAAAATAAAAAGGTATCCATCGTAGCGCATCCTGATGACATGCCGAGAACCTTGCCATATTGGATGGCATTAACGAATGAAGAAACCCAACCTGGGGTCAATGATAACGTTAGACAGGTAAATGATGAGACTGCACGGCGGGTGTGGATTGTGGAACCCGTGACAGAATTACCCCTGGATGAATCCATTCAATTAAAAGTTAACCCTGGTCTGGCATCCAGCGAAGGGTCTGAAAAAGGGATAGAGACTCGCACAATTGTTCGTTTTGATACTTATCCCCATTTCGAATTTTTAGGCATACGCTGTACGCCAAAAGGTGAACGACGTGCGGTGGATATTCCGCTCAGCAATCTTGATGGATCGAATGAAAATAATGTCAATTTTAAAAATTGTGCGCCATTAAAACGTCTGGCATTACTTTTTTCAGCCCCCATATTTCATTCCGCGATAAAACAACATGTTGAATTTAACCCAGCGCTGAATGCTGGCCGCAAAAATTATGATCCCTGGGAAAACATACGAGACTGGACCCAGTTAACCCAACCACACCGTAAAGGAAGAAATTATCAGATATGGTTGCCTGAGCAATTAAAAGCCTACCAAAAATATTCAATCTCTTTTGATACCCAAAAATTAACCGACGAGTTTGGTCGAAAGCTCGCTGAAAAAATAAAATTTAATTTTCATACGGCACATCGTGAACCGAATCTGGTCATTAATCATCATGTCGCAGTGCTGGAAAAAAATATTGACAGTGATGTGCCAATGTATGTGACTAACTTAAAGGACGTCACCATTAACTACGACAGAATGGGTGACACCACAAGTGAATCAGGACGTAAAAAAAATGTGAGCGCCCCGAATGTTGAAGATGTTTCTGTTAGCATTCCTATGGGGGTTAGAGAGCTTGTAGGTGATGATACGGGAATTGTTTATGGTAGCGTTCATCCTGAACCTGTTCCACCCGACTGGTATCGTGACCCGGAAATATTTGCACAAATCACACCGTACCAGGTTCATGCAAAAATCGGCCACTTTAACTCTATTATCTGGGTTACCGATTTTGCCAATGGAGAGCCTGTTAATAATGCATCCATTAGTCTTCACAAAGGAAGTTATCAAGGCTTGAATGGACTGGAAGATCTGGGTGTTACTGCGACAACGAATAAAGCGGGCTTAGCAGAACTGCCCGGCTTAGCAGAATTAGACCCTAATTTAGCCTTTATTAATAACGGTTATCGCAAACAGTATCCCGGCTTTTTTGTCAAAGTAGAAAAAGAAGGTGATATTGCACTAGTGCCATTGAATAACCAGTTTATGGTATCAGGGAGAGGTGTTTGGCCCTACCTTCAAAGGAAAAATGGCCATACGCATGCCTGGGGCATGACAGCACAAGGGGTTTACAAACTTGGCGACAACGTTGAATTTAAAATCTACGTGCGTGACCAAAGCAATAAACATTGGGTTGCCCCTGGACAGAAAAATTACAAACTGGCGGTGTATGATCCACAAGATAAAATTGTTTATGAGCAGAAAAATATAACACTCAATGAGTTTGGTGCATTCGATGCTTCCTTTAAAGTGTCCGAGCAAGGAACTGTAGGCTGGTATCATTTCAAATTGTCACCCATAAACCCGGAAAAAGAAAATACATCATATTTCACTTGGTCACCAATGTCAGTCTTGGTCAGTGATTTCACACCATCACCCTTTAAAGTTAATACAGAACTAAATGGTGACCTGTTCAAAACCAATGATCCGGTACAAATAACCTCATTGGCCACATTACATTCCGGCGGCCCCTTTGGGGATGCCGACGTTCGTTTAACCGCAAGATTAAAAATAAAACCCTTTAAAACAGATAACCCAAAAGTAGCAGGCTTTATCTTTGGCGGTAGCAGTGGCAAGCGTCTCAATCAGGAGCAAAGTCAGTTATTGGATGTGCGAGCCAAGCTTAATGATGCTGGCCAGTATGAAGCGATGTTTACATTGCCTCAAACCGATATCTACTACGGTACGCTTATGGTTGAATCGGCAGTGAAGAATGAAAGAGGAAAATATGTAGCATCTTCTGCAACCGCAGACTATGCGGGTCGTAGCCGCTTTGTGGGAATGAGAAATACACGCTGGCTTTACGAAAAAGGGAAAAAATCCAACCTTGAAATTGTGGTGGTAAATCAACATGGGGATTTAGTACCCGGCGCTGACGTTACTCTTACGATTAATCATCGGAAATATAAAGCCTCCCGTGTTAAAGGGCCGGGTAACGCTTATCTCACAAAAAATATTATGACATGGGAAAAAGAGAGTAGCTGCCACATCACAACAATCGATGCAGCAACACCTTGTTCATTCTCACCGAAAAACCCGGGATATTATCAATTTATTGCGCATACCAATGACAATGAAGGTCGAACACATACGACCACGCTTTATGGCTGGGTGATTGGTCAAGGTGTCGTTGTATGGGATCAGACAAATGATGCAAATTTACAAATCATTGCCGAGCAAACAGATTACA
Organism: Gammaproteobacteria bacterium; assembly: GCA_021647705.1. GTDB lineage: Bacteria > Pseudomonadota > Gammaproteobacteria > SZUA-152 > SZUA-152 > SZUA-152. The sequence continues at coordinate 58,693 of JAKIUF010000021.1, forward strand.
AAGTTGGGGAAACCGCCCGGTATTTAATCAAAAACCCCTTCCCAGGAGCAAAGGCTCTAATCACTGTCGAACGATATGGCATACTCGATAGCTGGACACAAATACTCGAAACCAGCACACCTGTCATTGAAGTCCCGATTAAACCGGATTATCTTCCAGGCTTTTATTTGTCTGTTGTTGTTGTTTCACCGCGAGTAGATAAACCCATGGGGGCCGGTAAAGTTGACTTGGGTAAACCCAGTTACCGTATGGGGTATATCAGTGCAAAAGTCGCTGACCCATTTAAGCAGTTGGATATAAAAGTCAAAACAGAAAAGGATGTTTATAAACCACGAGATACAGTAAAAGTAGACATACATGTTGAAAGTAAGACCGATGTTGAGACCGAACCTTTTGAAATCGCAGTGGTTGTTATCGATGAGTCTGTACTGGCATTGAACAAAAAAGGTAAGCGATACTACGACCCCTACGCAGGTTTTAATAAATTAGATGAGCTGGATGTTGCTAATTACAGTCTGATAAGTCGATTGGTTGGGCGTCAAAAATTCGAGAAGAAAGGGGTCAACCCAGGTGGTGGTGGAGGCTCTTCCGCCGCACAATTGCGAGATAGATTCAAATTTATCAGCTATTGGAACCCTTCTATAACACCAGACAGCCAAGGTAAAGCAGCCATTGAATTTGAAGTGCCGGATAATTTAACCGGCTGGAGAATATTGGCTTTTGCCGTGACTCCCAACGACAAAATGGGGCTGGGTGAAAGCAATATTAAAGTGAACCGCCCAACGGAACTGCGACCAGTGATGCCAAACCAGATTATCGAGGGAGATAACTTTAAGGCAGGCTTTAACCTAATGAACCGAACAGATAAATCACGCGATTTAACGGTCTCTATACAGGTAAAGGGACCACTAACTAAAGACTCTAAAAGCACATTTTCTCAGACAGTAAACGTACCAGCCTTTAAACGTAAAAATATTTGGTTGCCTGTTTCAAGTAAAGGGCATGGAGAATTAACATTTACGGCTCAAGCAGGTGACAAATCTGACATGGACGCTATTAAGCACAGTGTCACAGTCAATAAACGCCGTTCACTGGAAACAGCTTCGACTTATGGTACAACAGTCTCAGCACTGGCAACGGAATCAGTCACTGTGCCAAAAGGAATTTATACTGATGTGGGTGAAATAGGGGTTGTTCTTTCGCCATCAGTCATCAGCAATATCGATGGAGCCTTTAAATATGTCAAAGACTATCCTTATTTCTGTTGGGAGCAACGCTTAAGCAAAGCGGTTATGGCGACTTCTTATCTCGAATTAAACGAATATCTTCAGGACAATATAAAATGGGAGGATGCCTCTGCTGAGGTTACTCAAGCGCTAAATTATGCCGCAAATTTTCAGGCACCCAATGGGGGCATGGTTTATTGGATTCCGAAAAACAAGAATGTTAGCCCATACTTATCCGCTTATACTGCAATGGCATTTAACTGGTTGCGACGTGACGGCTATACAGTTCCAGAGAATGTAGAAAGAAACTTGCATGATTATTTGTTACATTTTCTGCGTCGAAATGAATTTCCAGACTTTTACACGAAAGGCATGTCCTCATCAGTACGAGCCGTTGCCTTATCGGCGTTAGCGGAAAGTGGAAAAATTGAAAAATCAGACATTGAGCGTTATCAGCGACATATACCAGAAATGGATTTATTTGGAAAATCACATTTTTTACAAGCGGCAATTAAAGTCGATGGCGTAGAACAGGATATTATCACCACGACAATAGATTCTATTTTAGGGCACGCCAGTCAAACGGGCGGAAAATTTCAATTTAACGAACCCTGGGATGATAGTTACAAATATATTTTAGCAACACCATTACGTTCCAATTGTTCGATTTTATCCAGCTTGTTGTTGGCGCAAACGAAATTAAAAACAAGCAACAATATTGCTGATATCCCCTTTAAGTTAACTCGGGCAATTACGCAATCACGAGGCAATCGTGACCATTGGGAAAATACGCAGGAAAATGTATTTTGTCTCAATGCGCTTGTTGATTATGCCAATATATATGAACCGGAAAACCCGGATATGCGAGTGTCGGTTACGTTTGACCAGGAAGCCATTGGTGAAACATCTTTCAAAAAGAAAACCGCCCCCTCCGTCACCTTATCCAGAAAAATAACGAGGGATGATCCCGGTAAATCCGCCAATATAAAAATCATGAAAGAGGGTAGTGGGCGGTTGTATTATTCGGCGAGAATTTCTTATGACTTACAAGAAGATAATGTGGCACGCATTAATTCAGGCATTGAAATACGACGAGAATACTCAGTGGAACGAGAAGGGAAATTTACCATCTTAGAAACCCCGATGAACATCAAGCGTGGAGAAATCGTCAGGGTTGATTTGTTTCTCAGTGTCCCGACTGCACGACATTTTGTCGTTGTGAATGACTCAGTGCCGGGCGGCCTTGAACCCGTGAATGCAGATTTAGCAACGAGTTCAATTGTGGATGTAAATAAAGGTGAATTTAAGGCAGCCGAAGGTTCTTGGTGGTATACATTTTCTGACTGGTCATACTATGGTCGTTATTTCTGGAGCTTTTATCATAAGGAGCTGAAGCATGACTCTGCGAGATTTTATGCCGATTATTTACCCGCAGGTAACTATCAGCTCTCTTATACAGCACAAGCGATTGCTGAGGGTCAATTTACCATAATGCCTGTGCATGCTGAAGAAATGTATGACCCAGATGTTTATGGAAAAGGGTTGCCCGCAACATTAAATGTGAGCAATTAGGAGGAGTGGCTGTGTTATTTTTATCGCGGCCTGATAAAAAGGTTATCTATGCGAGTGTACTGATTACCTTCATTGTAATATCCGTCGCCACATTTTTGTCCATGAAAACATTTCCTTCGAGTCTGGATAACCTGCTTTCAGTGACAGGAAAACACACTTATGTTGACCGTCATGGCCATTCTCTTAATGTCACTTATGAAAATAAATGGAATATCTACAATAGAGTCAAGATTCATGATGTACCAGAGTTTTTACAAAACGCCTTAATTCAATCAGAAGATAAACGATTTTTTTCGCACCGTGGCGCTGATTGGTTGGCACGTATTAATGCACTAAGACAAAATATTCTCGCGGGCAAAGTAGTACGGGGTGCAAGTACAATCACGGAACAGGTTGTACGCATGATTCATCCACGGCCAAGAACCATTTGGTCAAGATGGGTTGAAGGTTTTGAAGCAATGATGCTTGAAAGTCACTTTGACAAGCTGACAATTCTTGAATTTTATCTTAATCAAGTACCCTATAAAGCCAATAGAAGAGGAATAATCCAGGCAGCACACTATTACTTTGATCGTGATATCCACACTTTAAATGAAAAAGAAATGTTAGTGTTATCCGTGTTGGTACGATCACCTCGATGGCTTGACCCCAATCAACAAGCTGACAATATTGAGCGCGCAATTATAAATCTTGTTGAACGCCTTTATGAAAACAAACTGATTGAAAAACCGGAACGAATTATTGCCCAAAGATTATCACTTTCACAGCCTGTTGCCTCATTCAACACACAACACTTTATAGAATATGTTAATACTCAAATAGAGAATAATCATCATCAGGACACTAAAAATATCCATACCACGATTGACTCTGAAATACAGCATAAAACACAGCGTATTCTTGATAATGAAATAGACCGGCTGAACCGTTATAACGTCCATAATGGTGCTGTACTCATCATTGACCATGAGACGAATGAAATATTATCCTGGGTAGTTGCTTATGCAGGCAAGCATGATCAACCCTTTAATCAAATAAATGCAGTTATTGCCAGTCGTCAACCCGGCTCGACATTAAAACCCTTGCTTTATGCAAATGCGTTAACCAAAGGCTGGACAGCAGCCACTTTGATTAATGATTCCCCATTAGAAGAAAGCGTTGGCCTGGGGCTGCATGCTTATCATAACTACAGCCGTACCTATTACGGGCCAATTTCGTTACGAGAAGCTTTGGGTAATTCTCTTAATATTCCTGCTGTGAAAACAGTTCAATTTGTTGGCCCAGAAAACTTCCTGACCTTTTTGTCGAACGTGGGCATTCAGAGTTTATCTTCACACCCCGACGAATATGGGGATGGTTTGGCTTTGGGGAATGGTGAAGTAACCTTGCTTGAGCTTGTGCAGGCTTATACAGTGATTGCTCGAATGGGCAGTTATAAACCATTGTCATTTATCGATGGAGAGCATCTATCCACTAAAAGCCATCAGGTATTGTCTGACGATATCGCCAGCCTTATTGCCGACATTATGTCTGATTATTCTGCCAGAGATAAAGAGTTTGGTCGCAATTCGGTTCTAAACTTCCCTCGTCAAACGGCGGTAAAAACTGGAACATCGAGCGACTATCGTGATGCATGGGCGATTGGTTTTGATGATAAATATACCGTAGGAATCTGGATGGGCAACCTTGATTATACAGAAATGCATGAAATTACCGGATCAACAGGGCCCGCACTTATTTTGCGTTCTATTTTTAATGAATTGAATCACAACCGTGACGTGAAACCTTTATTTTTTAGCAATCACTTAGTCAAACAACGTGTATGTATTGAAACAGGTGAAGCAGAAAATAATCATTGTAAGGCGAGAGATGAATGGTTTGTTCCTGGCACATATCCTCAAAAAGCACCCGCCACCCCTGTAATTGCTATTCGTATTAGAAAGCCAGGGCAGGGGATGATGATGGCCATGGACCCGCGCATTCCCGATGATCACGAGTATTTTGAATTTAAACTGACTGATGTGGATGGTATCAAACGAGTGGATTGGTTTGTGAACAATAGGCTGGTGGGTACAACCGATAATAATACCTATCATTGGAAGCTTGCAAAGGGGGCATTTATTGGTAAAGCAGAAGTCTGGCTGGAAGGAGGAAATGCTCCTTTTGTTACAGAAACTGTGGCCTATAAGGTCAACTAGTAAATTTGACGGCAGCAAATATCAAAAGGGTGGTGAAATGAAGGTATCTAACTCAGGGACACTTCGTCTCAGTTCATCGAGGGTTGTCAGCTTTGCTTCCATATCCAGCGCGTATGTTCGACCTGGAGTACACACGACAACCGCAACCGGCTTTATACTCACATACAAATGGCAGCCAGTAGTCATTTTTCCTGATTGAAACTCGATAGACTCTATTACAACGAGTGTAAATATAGCGTTACTGAATACTTTGTTGGCACGCAATGTAGCCATTTATTTATGACGCCGCTGTACGCATTTTTTTCACTCCCCGCCAAATCGACGGTGATAGCAGTAGTGCAATAATGAGATAGATCAATTGCAAAGGAATAAGTCGTATGGTCCCACTGCTGTCCAGTTTGAAAGTGGGGTCGATAAATTCAGGTTTGATTTCTATCGTCGCTCCTTGAACATTGGAGAGCATTCCTGCTATTGGCCCAACAACCGCCCATAATTGTCCCGTATCTGCCGGATCACCCAAACCAATATGAATGTGCAGACCCAGATTTCTTTTTTGAACAGCATGCCAAAGATCCCTGATGAATCGGGTGATCCTTTGGCGAAATGCTTTTTGTCGAATAACGGCAAAGGGGATCGTCTTTTCACGAGATGAGCGCCAAAAATAACTGACTTTTTTAATTAATTCATCATTTTCCTGAGCAGGTATCTCTGGTTGAGAAGGAAACAGCCGCACGCAAACAAGCCCAAACAACCAGAGTAACTTAACGTCACTCTGGAAGATTTGTTGCCAGGATATTTTAAAGGTCAATGTAACCGGAATCACCAGTAAGGTGATTAACAACAGGAACACTGCCATTCCAGTCAACACGAACCTGGCCGCCTCTTATTCTGATGTTTTCCCACTTTTTGCAGATGCAACTTTGCCAATTGTTTCAGCAACTTTTTCTAATACCGATGACGCACCGGATTTGATGGGTTCGACACGAACACCGTCGTCATTGATGATGATCAACGCGACCGGTTTTACACCGCCACCACCACCAGTTCCACCCCCTTGATCGTTACCTTTTTGCGGCGCGCTGCTCTGGCCACTTCCGACGCCAAAGCCAAAGCCGATATTAACAAGAGGAATCAGGGTGTTACCTTCAACGATGATGGGATCACCAACGACCGTTTTAGTGTTGATCATTCGTTCAATTTCGGCAACCGCTTTATCGAACAGGTTCTCTATGTTTTCCATAGCCGCCTCCTGTAAAAATAATGTAAATATGTAGCCAACAAATTAGTCGGAAGGGTGTTAAACACTTTTTGCTCTGTACGCCTGTACTGAATATAGTTGCTGCCAGCTACGAATGCCACTGGAAACAAGTATTCCTTAGACGGTGGAGTATTTTCACAGTTAGGTTTTTACCATTCAGAATGTACCCGTTTGTGCTTGCATCATCGACTATACTCGTTGTTATAGAGTGGGTTAGGGCGGTAGCAATTATTTCGACCTGTTTCCCCAATCAGGGAGGTTTTGTAGTGAATAGTCATTCATGGAAATCAAAAACCAACCTTATTGGTTTGCTCGTTTTTGGAATCTTAGTGACAGCTTTTCTGTTGACGTTTATGGGACCGACTGAACTCCCCGAAGGTTTTGTTTCCGGTAACGGTCGCACCGAAGCCATCGAGGTCGATATCACTACAAAGTTTGGTGGAAGGCTTGAGCAGGTGTTTGTTAAAGAGGGTGATCTGGTAGAGCCTGATCAGACCCTTGCCCGGGTCGATACCAGAGAACTTGAAGCACAGCTACGCAGAGCCCAGGCCGAGGTGCGTCGCACCGAACAGGAAAAATATTTTGCAGTCGCAGTCATCGCCCAGCGCAAAAGTGAGTTGTCTCTGATGCGAAAAGATATGGAGCGGGCCAAGGGGCTTTACGAAAATGACGGTATCTCGTTAGAGCAGTTACAGCGTAACGAGACTGCTGTGGAAACTGCCAAGGCAACGTTGGCGGCAGCGCAGGCCCAGCTCTCCAATGCCGAAGCAGCGATTGAAGCCGCTATCGCCAACACCGAACTGATAAAAACCCAAATCGATGACAGTGTCTTGCGCGCACCCATCGGTGGTCGGGTGCTCTATCGTTTGGCTGAACCTGGTGAAGTTCTGCCCGGTGGCGGCAAGGTGTTAACGGTGCTCGATCCCAACGATATTTACATGACGCTTTTTCTGCCGACGCATGAGGCGGCTAGAGTGGGTATCGGTGCCGAAGCCCGTGTGGTGCTCGACGGTATCCCCGATATGGTCATACCTGCCCACGTATCTTATGTCGCCCCACGGGCACAGTTCACCCCGAAAGAGGTGGAGACCCGTACTGAGCGTGAAAAACTGATGTTTCGACTCAAGGTTCAACTTGATGCTGATTTCCTCAAAGCACATGCCGCGTTGGCAAAAACCGGTATTCCCGGTGTCGCCTATATTCGACTCGCTCAGGATGCCGAGTGGCCAGAGTACTTGCTCATTGAGGAAGATGAAGAATAATTTTTCCAGGAGTTGAAGTAAAAGAGACCTAGCCGATGAAAACCATTGCCCGTGTCGCCGAACTCAGTCATCGCTATAAAAACAGCGTGGCCCTGGACGGTGTCGAGCTGGAGATTCCGGCGGGCAGGGTGGCAGGCTTGATTGGTCCAGATGGAGTTGGTAAGTCCACTTTATTGGCTCTAATTTCCGGTGTACGCAAGATTCAAGACGGCTCGGTGCAGGTGCTCGGCCGCGATATGCGCAGTGGTTTGAATCGCATGGTGGTGGGGCCGCGCATCGCCTACATGCCCCAGGGTTTGGGGCGTAATCTCTATATGACCCTGTCAGTGTTCGAGAACGTTGATTTTTTCGGTCGCCTGTTTGGTCATAGCAAGGAACAACGAGCCTGGCGTATCCAGGAGTTGCTAGAGGCTACTGGTTTGGCACCCTTTGCTGACCGGCCTGCCGGTAAACTTTCTGGAGGCATGAAACAGAAGTTGGGGTTGTGCTGTGCTCTGATTCACGATCCCGATTTACTCATCCTGGACGAACCCACCACCGGTGTTGATCCACTGTCACGGCGACAGTTCTGGGAGCTTATCGAGCGCATTCGTGCCCGCCGGGAGGGTATGAGCGTGATTGTGGCTACGGCCTATATGGATGAAGCCGAGCGTTTTGACTGGCTGATGGCGATGGATGCCGGCAAGGTACTCGCCACTGGTACGCCTGCCGAACTGAAAGCCCATACTGGCAGCCAAAGTCTGGAGGCAGCCTTTATCTCCCTGCTGCCAGCAGAAAAACGCAGTCGCCATCAGGCCGTAACCATTCCACCTCGTCAAGCCGGGCACACAGAAACGGCGATTGAGGCCGCTGGTCTTACTCGCTGCTTTGGTGAATTTGTTGCGGTTAATCGCGTCAGCTTCCGTATCGAACGTGGTGAAATTTTCGGTTTTCTCGGCTCCAATGGTTGCGGTAAAACCACCACCATGAAAATGCTCACCGGCTTGTTACCCAGTTCGGCGGGAGAGGCCAGGTTGTTTGGTCAGTCTGTTGATGCCAAAGATATTGATCTGCGCAAACGGGTCGGCTACATGTCTCAGGCTTTTTCACTCTACAGTGAACTGACAGTGCGCCAGAACCTGGCGCTCCACGCCCGCATCTTTCAGTTACCGAAGTCGCAGATTGAATCAAGGGTAACGGAGATGATTGAGCGCTTCGGACTTGGAGAAATGGAAGATGCGCTGACAGAAAAACTACCCCTGGGCGTGCGGCAACGTTTGTCTTTGGCGGTAGCAGTGATCCATGGTCCGGAGATGCTAATCCTCGACGAACCTACTTCAGGGGTCGATCCGGTGGCGAGGGATCAATTCTGGAATCTACTGGTTCAGCTCTCCCGTGAGGATGGCGTGACCATTTTTATCTCAACCCACTTTATGAACGAAGCAGAGCGCTGTGACCGCATCTCGCTTATGCATGCCGGTCGAGTGCTGGCTCAGGGTGTATCTGAGGAGTTAATCAAAGCCCGTGGGGCTGAAAATCTCGAAGAAGCTTTTATTGCTTATTTAGAGGAGGCCGCCCGAGAAGGGCAAACCGCCGAAGAACCAGCCAGTACGGATAAACCGACGGAGTACCAAAATCATCCTGCCGAGGAGAAACATAGATCACGTAGCGCGCCATTCGACCCTCGCCGTGGCTGGGCCTACGCCCGCCGTGAAAGTCTGGAAATTGCCCGCGATCCGATTCGCATCGCCTTTGCGTTGTTGGGTCCCATTATTTTGATGATCGCTTTTGGTTACGGCATCACCTTTGATGTGGAAGATATTGCCTATGCAGTGCTTGATCGTGATCAGAGTCCTGAAAGTCGCCGTTATCTGGAAAACTTTGCGGGTTCGCGATATTTCGATCAGCGCCAGCCCTTGCAGAATTACCGCGAGCTGGATGATGGCTTGCGCAGGGCACAATTGACCGTTGCCATTGAAATCCCGGCGGGATTCGGCAAAGACATCAAACGAGGCCGCCCTCCGGAGGTAGGGGTCTGGCTCGATGGTACCGTACCGTTTCGTGCTGAGACTGCTCGTGGATACGTCTTCGGTGTACACCAGTCCTATCTCGAACAATTGCAGCGTAGCGAGTTCGGCCACAGAAAACAGGCCGCGCCCGTCACTGTTGAAACTCGTTTCCGTTATAACCAGGATTTCAAGAGTGTCTATTCCATCGTGCCCGGTACCATCATGATGCTGCTGATCTGGATACCGGCAATGATGAGCGCTGCTGGTGTAGTGCGTGAAAAGGAAATGGGTTCTATTACCAACTTTTATGCCACACCGGTGACTTCCCTGGAATTTTTACTTGGCAAACAGTTTCCCTATATTGTGATTGCGCTGGTCAATTTCGCCAGCCTGGTACTGTTGGCAGTTTTGCTGTTTCAGGTACCGATCAAAGGCAGTGTTGCGGCCTTGCTGGTGGGCGGGCTGCTCTATGTTATTGCCACCACCGGCCTGGGTCTGTTGATGTCATCGTTTATGAAAACCCAGATTGCAGCGATTTTCGGCACTGCCATTGCCACCACCGTACCAGCGATCAGTTTTGCCGGCCTGTTTGCTCCGGTGGCCTCGCTGACACCCGGTGCCCAGACCATCGCCCACATATTCCCCAGCAGTTATTTCCAGCAGATCAGTTTGGGCACATTCACAAAGTCGCTGGGATTTGACGGGTTGCTGTTCAGCTTTTTTATGATCGCCCTGTTGAGTGTTGTCTATCTCGCGTTGGGGCTGATGTTACTGAAAACACAGGAGCGCTGATGATGAAACGCTCTCTTGCTAATATTTTTCAACTGGGCATAAAAGAACTGTTTAGTCTGCGTTATGACCCGGTGATGTTGTTCCTGATTGTCTACATGTTCAGTTTCTCCGTGATGGAGGAAGCTCAGAATGCGACGACTGGCGTGGTGAATGCGGCAGTGGCAATCGTTGATGAAGATCACTCCCGGCTATCGCGACGTATCGGTGATGCCTTGTTGCAGCCGCAATTCCAGCCACCGGTGGCGCTTGCAATCGACGAGATCGACGCCAGTATGGAGGCCGCACGTTATGCCTTTGTTATCGATATTCCACCACGATTCCAGGCCGACCTGATGGCCGGGCGGCCGACGGTGATTCAGCTCAATGTGGATGCTACGGCCATGGGGCTGGCTGGCACCGGCGCCGGTTATATCCAGCATATTATTTCCCAGGAGCTGAGTGCTTTTCTAAATAATGATCAGGCCACCGATCAAAAGACTGCCGTCAACATTGTCACTCGCGCCAAGTTCAACCCCAACCTGGAGGCGACAGGGTTTCAAGGTGCCATGGCTCTCACCAATAACATCACTATGATGGCTATTCTGCTTACCGGCGCAGCCCTCATTCGTGAACGAGAACATGGCACTATTGAACATCTGTTGGTGATGCCGTTACGGCCGTTTGAAATCATGCTGGCCAAGGTTTGGTCCAACGGCCTGGTAGTCGTTATTGCTGCGACGTTGTCACTTTACTTAGTCATTAAGGGGGTATTGGGCACCGTTATTATTGGCTCTATTCCACTCTATCTGTTCGTCACCGTCATTTATTTATTTTCGGTCACCTCACTGGGGATTTATCTGGCAACGCTGGCGCGTTCCATGCCCCAATTTGGCCTGCTGGCAATGATTGTGTTTGTGATGATGTTGCTTCTATCCGGTGCTCATACGCCGCTGGAGAGCATGCCCGTAGCACTGCAAATGATTATGCAGCTGCTTCCTTCCACTCATTTTGTCAGTATGGCCCAAGCTGTTCTGTTTCGCGGTGCCGGGCTGAGTGTGAAATAGTGTTGCAAGCTGCAAAAAAATTGCTGTGTTTCTCAGCGAGGCTGACTTCGAGGCTCAACCGGGGCTAATTAACCGCGCCAGGGAGGTGACCGCTGCGGCCGGAGTTGAGCTACAGTTTGTGCAGCAAAAATCGCCAAACGAAAATCTTGCGGAGCAGCTGCCGCCTGATATCGATTGTGTGGTGATCACGGGGCAGGGGTTGCTTGGTCCAGCAGCCATGGACAAGGTCATCGCCACTCTGATTGAAAAAAAACTGCCCAGCTACAGTTTGCTCGATGCCCACCTGGTGGAACAAGGCCTGCTGATGGCGGAAGCACCTGCCACCAACTGGCGACGACTGGCTCGTCGCAACGCTTTGAACATACACGGTGTGTTGCATGGTGAGTTGGCGGAGAACCAGCCCGTCACGATTGAGAGCAAAAGGCGCTTGAGTATCAATATGGCCACCGCCCGGGCTATTGGTATCTCGCCTCGTTTCGACATCCTTGGTAAAGCGGTTTTGTTTAATGAAGAGAAGGCACCACAGGGACGTACACTCTCGCTGGCCATCGTGGCAGAGGAGGCGGTTGCGGCCAATCTGGATCTGCGTACCGCAACACTGGAACTGCAAGCCAGGCAGGGCGATGTGGGTCAGGCCCGCGCCGGTTTGTGGCCACAACTCGATGCCCGCCTTGGCTATTCAAGGCTCAATGATGACAGCACGACAGTGATCAGCGGTGCAGCGGCCAGACAATCCACCTCAGCGGCGCTCACATTGACACAGCTCATCTACTCCGACGCAGTAAATGCCAACGTAGAGATTCAAGGCTATCTGCAAAACAATAGAGTAGCGCTTAAGCGCCAACTGGAATTGGATATCATCCAGGAAGCGGTGATTACTTACCTCAATCTGCTTAAAGCGCAAACATTTATCCACATCCGCCGCGAAAACATGGAACTTAGCCGCACCAATCTGGAATTGGCCAAGGATCGGCAACGGATCGGTGTCGCCAGTCCCGCCGAGGTTTATCGCTGGGAAAGCCAACTGGCCACCTCCAACCAGGCACTACTTAATGCCCGGGCACAACTACAACAGACCCGGGATGCTGTTAATCGCCTGTTGAACAGGCCGCTTAAAGCCCCCTTCATTGCTGAACCGGCCACCCTTGATGATCCACGCCTGTTTATCAGTCGCAAAGAACTGTTTGACTATGTCAGTAATGACAGGGCCTTTGAACTCATGGGGGACTATATGCTGGAAGTCGGCATAGACGCCTCGCCCGAACTGGCGGGTCTGGATGCTCTGTTGGCGGCAAGCCGGCGAGAGCTCAAAACCAACCAGCGTGCCTATTGGTCACCAACCGTTACAGTGCAAGGTGAAGTGACGCATGTGATGGATGAAGAGAGACTGGCCGGGTTGCCAGCAAAGAACGATACCGATTGGGCTGTGGGTGTTAACGTTTCGCTGCCATTATTCGAAGGCGGTACCCGAAGTGTTCGCGTCGCCAGCAGTCGATTCACCGTCAAACAAATTCTCAGCCGACGTGATGCCGTGCGCAAGCGCATAGAGCAGCGCATCAGGGCATCGCTACATGACATTGGAGCCTCATATCCCGCCATTAAACTTTCCAGGGATGCGGCGACTGCAGCAAAAAAAAATCTTGATTTAGTTACTGATGCTTATTCCCGTGGCACGGTATCGATCATCGATTTACTTGATGCCCAGAACGCTGCATTGGTGGCTGAAGAGAGTGCCACCAATGCAGTCTCTGATTTTATTATTGATCTGATGAAACTACAGCGCAGCCTGGGTGGATTCGATTTATTTGTTAATAAACAAGGCCTGGATAGTTGGTTGGAAGATTTGAGTAATTACATCTCAACACATGGGGGATAAGGTGATCGGCCTTCCTGTGTTGGCGAGTGAGGTGCTTATAGCCGTAACTCGAAGCCATCGGCTTTAGCCGGTGGAGTGTTCACAGGAAGAGAATACGTAATTTGAAACTTCTATTTTTTAAAATAAACATTTATCCTTTTGTGGCCGGCCTCCATTTTATTACTAAAACAGAGACCAGGCCTTGGAAAAATAATTATAATTCCTGAATTTCGCAATGGTTTAAATCACATTGAAGAACACATTGTCGAGCGTCCAAAACTGTAATAGTACCATCTCCATCATTATCACGCGGATCGCTACTACCTGTAGCAGGTGTATTTCTAGCAGCCATAATAAGCACGATGTCATTTCTATCAATATTATCATCTCCGTTAGCATCGCATGATTTCGGTGCTACCAGAAGGACCTCTACCTCTGCAGCATTAACCACATGGAGATTCCAGCCATCAATATCATTGTCAACACTGAAATAAAATTTGTAAAGCCCCTCGGGAAAACCACTCACTGGGATTGTTTGTTGTGAAGTGAATTCGAGTATGCCTTGTTGGTATGACGCGCCTTGCCCTGGTTGCCAGCTATTGGTGGCTGAATTGAAGTAATAGGGTCCCATAGGCGTATCGGCATATACCCACCATTCGGCAGATGCTGATAGATCCTTAGTGCCAAGTGTAATAGTAAGGGTGAGTAGATCTGATGTATTAAGGACCAGGTAGTCTGCGTCAGCATTAGCAAGGATATTTAGTTTTTTCGATAGGGCTTCATATGCACCGATATCACATTGGGCGATTAAATCACCATCAAGATCACCAAAAGGCCGCTGAAACCCTTGTATATCCACATGCGGACAATAGTCATTGTCCGCACCGTCTATGATACCTGTCAGGTAATACGAAGGCACAATGTATTGAAAATGTTCTAAAGGCAAATAAGGATCTGTGTCTATATCATAGGAAAAAAAATTATTCACAATATCATTTTGATGAAGATTGCAGCCATTAGGATTAGTAAAAAAGTTACTTCCACGAGAGATGAACTCTGAATCATATTCATAGCTGCATTCTCTATGATTATTAACATTAACATTAACATTGTTATGAGCCAGTATATTATTGGTTAACCACACAGTTGTAGAGAAACCGGCATAAAAAGTTGCCGCATCGGAATTTCCGACTACTGTGGAATTGATAATATTTGCCTCTACTGCCCCCCACATCTGAATCAATGCCCCAAAAGGATTACCGGCATTATTGTGAATGGAGGTGTTGATCATGTTAAAAGATGTAACAGTATTCCCTGGCCATATTCCAATTAAACCAAGGGGCATGGAGAAATTATTATGTATACTGCTTGAAGAAAGGTTAATCGTTCCAGGCATAGAGTAATTTTGGGTTGCAATGGCTACAAATGCAGTATGGCCTAGGCAGTTAGCGTTACTTATACCACCCTCTGTGATAGCAATGCGACTTGCTATGATTTCATTTCCAACCAAAACTGCACCACAGCCGTATCTCAAAAATTCGCTCTCGAAAGCTAGCATTTTACCAATGCCGTTAAGGCTGGGATAAAGGGAATTAAAGCCAATAGTCTCAGCAATTTTTACCCGGTATAAACTAGGAGCGATTAAACTATTTCCCACATTGACAATAAAGGGGTCGATTCCTGATGAGTTAGGATCGAATAAATTACCGATATAGCTTAGATTGGACAGCTGGAGATCCGCCCCGTTTGTGCGAAACCCATTTCCCAGTAAAGAAGTTTGGCCAATACCTTCACCATCGATAATAACGTGATCGGTTATATTCTTCGGATGAATGGGATATTGCCCAGCCGGAATAACGATAACATCCATGCCAGGACTAGCGTTGGCTGCTTCCACTGCCTCACTCAATGAACAGTCAGCGTCACAAAAACCATCCTGGGTATCTTCCGTCTTTGTCACCTCATACTGAACGCTTTCAGTAACATTTATATAAATATCCTCTCCCTGTATTCCGTTCACCAGGCTAAAAGAGTCTACACCAACATAACCAGGGTGACTCTGATATTGGTATATACCAGCCAGTTCATCCAGCAATGTAACCGTGCCATGCTGAGGCCGTGTAACTACTCTGTATTTGGCTGGCTTGGGTGGTGGTGAATCATTGAACCCTTGACCCACCACAGCGCCGATAATGGGGTAACCCGACGGCGCCCTATCCAAAGCTACAACTGTTTGTGAACAGGCTAACAAGAGGGTGAGCAACACCGCTAACAATCTTGGGTTTTTTATTTTTCCGTAACTACTCAGCCTGATTTCACAGGTGTTAGCTTTTTTTCTTCAGAAGGAATCAGCGCAGCACCCTCAAACGTATCACACAATGCACTGAAGACATTATGCCCCTGCTTTTTAACGGTGGAGATG
>JAKIUF010000074.1 GCA_021647705.1 Gammaproteobacteria bacterium
CGGTAAAAAGCGTTCTTCCGCATTAAAGATGAAATGCTGGTTTGGATTGTTAGCGAAGTAGAGGGTGTCGCTTTCGTTGCTGACAATAAACAACTGCATAAAACAGAGCAGCGTGTTGCCATAACCGTTGCCGGGATCATTTTTGTAGGTAACGATTTGCTCCATGGCGCGGCGCGGGCTGATTTGCAGGGTTTTCAGCTCGATCTGCACCACCGGCACGCCATTAATGAGCAGGATGACATCATAACGCTGGAAACTGTTGTCAGTATTGATGCGTAACTGATTGATGACTTCAAAGTCGTTTTTGCACCAGTCTTTGATATTCACCAGGGTAAATTCCAGCGGTGTACCATCTTCACGAAGAAACAGGTTCTTTTCGCGCAGTTTTTGCGCTGCCGTGAAAACATCGGCGGTGATGATTTCATCGCGCAGGCGAGCGAATTCCGCATCAGTCAGGTTGACACGATTCAGCGCCTCGAATTTCTGGCGGAAGTTTTGCTCAAGTGCTGCCTTGTCGCGGATGTCTTCGCGATAGGTGTATTTGAGGTCTTTTAGCTTGGCGATCAGGCTTTGTTCTATTTGGTTTTCTTTTGTAGTCATAACTGCCCTAATTGCGCTTTTATATTAGCCATGAGATTTAACTATCCTAAACGCATTAAATGCAGAATAGTCGGGTTTTTTACCCGCGAACCTTCGTTGTGCTTAACGTTATAAATATCCCTTTCATATCACTGTAAATCTCATGCCAGGTACTCAATAATATCCAACCGTTGATGGGGTATGCCGATGATCTCAACATGATTGTTTTTTATAATATAGAAAATAAGGTGCATGCCTTCGGGATAACAGAAGTACCCCTGTTTAATATCATCCCGTGGTTTGCCTAGTGTGGGATTTTCTGCCAGCCACTCAAAGCGTTGTATCACTGATTTAAGGTAAGTGTCAGCCTGCGCGGCACCCCACTCTTCACAAGTATAAAACCAGATTGATTCAAGGTCGGCCTGTGCAAGTGCTCTAATACGATATTTTATAGTCATTTGCTAAGGATCATTTGAGGTGTTTTTTATGTAACTCCCCAATAAATTTTTCACCATCAAAAGCATCGACCAGTGGGCTATCCTCTCCCGCTTGCAGTTTATCCCTGAGCGCTTGCAGCTTTATTTCGTCTTCTTCTAACTTGCGCAAGCCTGCACGCACAACCTCACTCACCGATTGAAAGCGCCCTGCATTGATTTTTTCAAGCACAAAGTCGTCAAAGTGCTTACCCAGTGTTACTGATGTATTTCTGGCCATAGCCTTACCTCAATAAAGAGACTTGTATTAAATACTAATACACGGCATGTTGCTACACAATGAAGAGACAGAAAAAAGATTTTATTTCGAGTGACTTTTGTTTTTAGCCGTACCGAAAAATATATAATGAAATATTCACTTAATTAATCAATAAGTTAGGGTTTTGGCTCGACTCCCATCAGCCCATTTTTCGTTAGATATCAATAGGTTAAAAATAAAATCTGAACCAAAAATGGTCCAGATTGGGCATAAATGAGCATAGCCTGGTCAACATTTGGGTCAATTTTTTACCTCCGTCCTCTCCACTTTTCAGCAAGATACCACCACCAATATCGCCCGAGCTTTTCATCCAGAACGGATGCAGGGCTAGCCACTAATGAGTCCAATCTGTCAGCTTGCCGGGATCGGTGCCCAAAAAGCCTATTCGCCAGGTTCCAACCCCTCATATGTCTCCACAACAGCGCAAAACTCAGATCCCCTCACAGCATCCACACAGGATCTGATTTGCTGGGCCGCTTATTTTATTGATGATCCACTCAATCACTTTCCGCTAATTTTTTCATAACCTTCAGAACAATTGTCGCGCGCGCCTGGCTTGTGTCATCCGTCGGCATATGTCCCGATACCGCTTCGACTAATCGATCATCACGTAGTAATTCTGCAAAACGTCCTGATAACTCCTGCGAAAGCTCTGTTTCAGCCTGTTCTACCTCATTTACAATTTCAGGTCGTCCGTCTATCACCGCAACAATATCCTCAATGTCGTGACTCATCAGGTAATCGCCACCTCCCCGCCCAGCGAAGGCTTCGAGTTTCGTGATCAAGAAATAGGGCGCTGACACCATGCGTATATTTTTACCCGATGGAAGTTTCACAGACTCCGCATTCTCTGCCGCAGCAGCAAACCATCTATGCCCAAAACCTAATATCTTTGGATCAGTTGGCATCACGTCCAGAACCACACCTTCTGCCACCCACCGACAAATTGGCGCATCCTCACTCATGTCTTCTGTAAAGCCTTGCGCACGTAGCTTTTCTGACAATTGATAATACTCAACACGTGAAACGACCTGCACAATAGCATCCACATCCCTCGTCACTCGAACAGGCGGCGCAGCGCTATCTGTTATCAGTAAGCCTGTTGCGCAGCCACCGAGAAATACCATCCCCTCAGCCAGTTGATCCAACCGGTCAACGGCAAGCGCCAATATTTCAAGATTTGGATTCTGCATCCTGGCCATAATCTTCCAGTCTCTTTTTTAATTCTTTGGCCGCAATATTACGTTCCCTGGCACGTCCACCTCGAATAGCATCTACCAATGCTAACAACTGATAGAGCTTTGGATCTTTTTTCGCTGCTTTTGGCGCAGACTTGTACAATGGTGAAAAAGACTCGCCTCTCACTTCACCTTCTGGATCAGGCCATACGGGCGGAGGTTCATTATCCGCAACAATCGATGAATCCAGCGGGGCAGCGGCATAAGCAGTTGGCATACCACGACTTAACGCACCTCGCTCGGGCACAAACACATACTGAATGCCGTGCAACAGGAAATCCTCCAGATTTCTAATACTTGGCAAAATTTTGCCGTCATCCTTGATCGCCAGCCTTGCCGCCACGGCCCGCTTTGCAGCCGCATGCACCTCAGAGGGACTCATGTTTAAATCAACCGACAGCTTATTGAAAGACCAAGGCTTCTTACCCACAGAAATAAGCTTCAATAAAAAGAGTACGTCTTGTGGTTTAAGGACCATCCATGCATTCTCTGTTCGCGATTTGCGAATAAAGAATATCATTAAATAGCCCAATGTTAAAGTAGAGATGATGCTATTTTTAGTACTCAGCGGAAACACGTTTTAAACCTGTGTTTATGAAACTACGATAAACATTTCAGATGATCCGCAGCAGATCGTTATCTATTGTTTACCCACTCTCTCCTTTATTTTTCGAGAATTCCCATTCGCCATATTGCAGCAGTCCCATTTTGGGACTACTATTTAGCCGTGAGAATCATTGCTCTGTCGACCCTAAAGGCCTTCCGGGAAGGCAATTCTGCGCACTCAGATGCCATTGAACCGACGTTGGCCTGGTACCGACATGCATTGAAGGCTGATTGGGCCTCACCCACTGCGATCAAGGAAGACTTCAGAAATGCCAGCATCCTAAAGGATGGTCGAGTGGTTTTTAACATTGCCGGAAATAAGTACCGGCTGGCGGTATGGATTAACTATGCCTATCGAGTGGTGTATATCCGCTTTATAGGCACCCATGCCCAGTACGACAAAATTAATGTACAAACAATTTAACGCCGGAGGTAAAAACGATGGACATCAAACCGATTAGAACTGATGCCGACTATCGCGCGGCACTAAAAGAAATTGAAACGCTGATGATCGCTACACCGGATTCACCCGAAGGTGAAAAACTGGATGTGATGGTCACTCTGGTGGAAGCCTACGAGAGTAAGCATTATCCGCTCGACTTACCCGACCCGGTCGAAGCCATCAAGTTTGAGATGGAACAAAAAGGACTTACCGTCAAAGACCTTGAGCCAATGATTGGCAAAAGTAACCGTGTGTATGAAATCCTCAATTACAAACGCTCATTAACGCTCAAAATGATCTGGAAGCTCCATAAAGGTCTGGGCATGCCAGCCGAATCACTGATCAAGCCACCTCAAGCTCATGCCTAACTCTGTTAGTAGTACCGTTTAGCCGTACCGAAAAATATATAATGACATATCCAATCAGCCAAGGTTTTGATTCGACTCTCGACAGCCCATTTTTTATTTATTTATCAATAGCTTAAAAATACAATCTGGACCAAAAATGGTCCAGATTGAGCGTAAATGGGCATAGCCTGGTCCACTTTTTACTTTGACCCTCTCCTTCTCTCAGGGCGACGCGTCTTCACCAATCATCGCTCGAGTTTTTCATCCAGAACTGGCGCAGGGCTAGCCACTTATAGGAAAATTTCGTTGTCATGACTTTGGCCGCCTGTAAAATAATTCCCGATCGGGAATATTGCGCTATGCTTTTATCAAGTCCATCCTTACAGGGTCACCGAATGGAAAACGTGGTACACAACCCAGCCGAATTAGGTGAGATTGCCGGAAAAACGCGTGCCGAATTGGGTCTGCGTCAGTCCGACCTACATGCCTATACCAAGCTCAATCCCCGCTTTATCGGGGAAGTTGAACATGGTAAAGCCACTGCCCAGATTGGCAAAGTGATGCAAATGCTGGAGAGCATTGGGCTGGAAATGGTCATCAGGCCCCAGACCCGCGAGTTTATGGCCAACCCACATACCCTGGGGCTGTCCAGGGGACGCTTTTGGTCTTCGGGTAATCAGTTACCGGCCACACGCATTATAGCGCGGGTGCTGGCCGACCCGGCTGAACCTGACCTGGTCAAATTGAAACAGCATTTCGGCATGGGCCTGATCCTGGCAACATGGAAACGATTAACCGAACGCGGTGATATCGCCGAATCCGTGGTGCCGATAACCAGAACGATGCTGAGAAAACTCGCTACTATCTCGTGAAACCGGCGACAGAAGCACTTGCCAGGCATATTGCTGCGGAGTCGTTACTGGACCACTTTCTCCTCGTGGGCGGTACCGCCCTTTCTATCTATCTCAATCACCGACTCAGCGAAGACCTGGACTTTGCGACCACCGACAAATTCCTGCCGAAAAAGGCCATTTCGACACTACTCGAACGCCTGACAAATGAAGAACATGCCATTGAAGATGCTACGCCCGTGGCCGGCTGTATCTGGAAAAAGAAAAGGACGACGACTGGCGACAACTGATCTTTCTGATGTGTTTGGCATTGAAATGCAGGAACTTGTCAAACTAGCTCGTAAAAAAGCGGCCATTAGTAAAAAAGCAGTCAGGAAAACAAGCCGGAAAACGGTTAAAAAGAAGCATGCGATAAAGGCAAAGAAAAGACCGTTTACACCAACGGCGGCAGCAATCCGCCGGTTGCGCAAACAATTAGGGATGAACAGTTCCCAGTTTGCGAAGTTGCTTGGCGTCACCTCTCCAACGGTGACTAACTGGGAAAACAGCAGCGGCAAACTGCAACTCCGCCAACGTACCCGGGAAGCGCTGACTCACACTGCCAGACTGACACCGGCGCAAGCCATGAGAAAATTAAACAAACTACAGTGATAAAAACAAGTGGCTTAATCCAGGGGAACACATAGCGCCCGGAAAAATGTGGTGTTCGCGCCCTGATCGGCTCGATCTTCACCGACAAAAAAATACCGCAAAGATATCGATATACCCGTAGCAATTGAAATTTAGGTCTAACTGCACGCCCTATTTGCTCCATGGCTGCGTTGTTGTCCTTGCAATAGAACGACTATTACGCGTCACTTCGTCTTGCCATGAAACAAATATGACGCACATGTAAACCTAAATCTCAAACGCCACGGGTATATCTTACTCACTATCACTCTGCCGTCAGCCAACACAACTTGCATAACTCCAATTGATCGCATACAGTTCTCCATATGGATATGCTCTGGAGGTATGTATGGCACACTCAACAAGTCGAGAATTTCGTCCAAGTCATGAGAAAAAACCACCCGCATCCACCTCTGTCGAATTGTTTGCCCAATTAGGAATGGTTCGACGTGGACAGTCTGGTCTTATCAATCAGATCAAGCGCGGTTTTCCGGTTTCAGTGATTGATAAAATCATCACAGAATTAGATATTTCACAAGGAGAATTACTTGAAATTATCTCACTGCCTTCGGCTACTCTAACCCGTCGTCGTAGCGAAAAACGCCTGAATCCAAAAGAAAGTGATCGCATTTATCGGGTTGCAAGGGTTTATCGTAGCGTTTTACAGTTATTTGAGGGCGATAAAGAAGCAGCCCGCAGTTGGTTACGTGAGCCAGCCAAAGCGTTCAGTGGAGACACCCCTCTGCACCATCTAAATACAGAAGCAGGAGCTGATGAAGTACAAGATTTGATCGGGCGGCTTGAGCATGGGGTTATTGCTTAGTGCAGGCTTACCGATTAATAAAGAAAAAGTACACCGCAGAACCATTAGATCCTCAAGGCGCAAAATTTTACGGTGGCCGATGGAACAGCAAGGGTAGGTCCGTTATTTACGCTTCTGATTCTATTGCATTAGCTGCACTTGAAAGGCTTGTCCATTTACACCGGACCGATGTGTTGAATCACTTTGTACTTTGCACTATTTCCTTCAATAACAATAAGCTAATGACATTACCGGAGGATGTGCTGCCGACTGACTGGCGAGATGATCCCCCGCCGGACTCCACTATCGATATAGGCAATGAGTGGTTGTCTAGTCTAAAATCACTCGTATTGGCGGTACCCAGTACCGTTGTCCCCCAACAAACCAATTTGTTAATCAATCCTGATCACCCTGATTTTGCTAACCTGGCCAAATCAATCATCATTGAACCTTTCATCTTCGATCCACGCTTGACCTAGTTTTTGGGTGGTCGCGGGCCACACAAAAGCTATGAGATTGATAAGGAAACATCAATATTTTATTTGTAACGCTCGACTCCCCATTACGTCAGCCTCATTCTCCAGCGCCTTATCATCATTAATTGTGGTGTCTCCAGCCTGAGAGGTGGGTTGAACCCTTCCCTGCTTCTGCTGCACCACATGCCAGGCCTCATGTGGTAAATGCTTCTCCTGACCTGAAGCAATATGAATGTCACTCCCCTGTGCATAGGCATGCGCCTGTAACTGAGGAGGTTTATCAGAGTTGTAATGAACCTTCACATCATCCATTGAATATCCTGAAAGATTTTCAATACCCGTCTTCAGGTTATCGGGTAATCCTGTGTTATTGGGTATTGCTTCTGATTTTTGCTGGACTGGCTCCGCACTGAATTTACCCTGCAACAGTTCCTCGTCCTCGACTCGCTGCACACTCTCAAACTTTCCCTGAATCAATTCTTCATCGTCCGGACCCGTGCGCTGCGCAACACCAGATACCGCTTTCATCTGCAACTTTTCTTCACCAGCAGATTGCAACTGCGCCGCATCACCAAACGACTGTCGCTGGACGAACTGCTTCGGACTGCCGTTGATAGCATCAATCAACTGACGTTGAGCAACAGCAGCAGCACGGTTATCGATGAACTGAACAGTAGACCGGTTTCCATGTTGTTGTACTTGAGCCGTATTTTCACTGCGCTTCTTTTTGCCGCCTGAATTTCGCTCAGAATATGATCGCATCACTACGTCCCTCGAATAGTCGAATTAAATAGTCTTTCTCTTTACCTATTATTTTTGTATCGGTACTGAAGTTTTATAATGCCGCAGAAATGGCAATCACAACATTCACCACCAAAATCGCCCGAAGGGTTGACCTGTCAGCACTCATGGCGGCGTTACGCCTCTTGCAAAGGACGACAGCCATTCGTGGCGAGAAGTGTACTAGGGCAATGGCCCCTGCTTAGCCTGACTGTATTTACGTATCATAAAAAATGCCGATACTATCAATACTGCCCCCAGAAATATGATGTCGCGTTTCTGTTTCCAGAATGGGTCACACATTAGTGACACCAGAAACACTGTCACCATTAATAAGGTATACAACATAAACCCCGTGGAATGCCTGTTGTAAAAACGTCGCACACGATGTGAAAACAACGCCAACACCGCATACATCACAATAAACAGTAATAACAGATCAATACCAAGGCGAAATGCCCAACGGTTTGGACACGCAAATTCACATAATTCAGGATAGTTGTTTGAAATCGTATTGAGTATCCCATCGACGTCCTCTGCAACAAAAGACTTGATCAACAAACGAGACACCTCAGGGAAATCAGTGTCAGATACCAGTGGCAATGGCCATAAGCCAACACCAGAAAAATTGTTTTTCAGATAAATTAAATCATCTTCAAATTGAGTGTGCTTATCCGTCTTCGGGCCCTTATCATTCTTACCCGTCTTCGGGTCCTTATCATGCTCATAGGGCGCCAATTCCTCATCATGCTTATGCCCATCATAGGGCGCCAATTCCTCATCATGCTTATGCCCATCATAGGGCGTCAATACCGGAATAACTTTACGCAGTACCTCCATACGATTTGCACCTTTAAATTCATTCTCAATCTTGCTGCGTAGAATTTTTTTTGTATCTGTCGTCGGCTCTTCAAGGAACACTAACAACAAATCAACATAGGCGGGAGCATCACCTATACTTATCAATAGCTCTTCGAGGTCACTAAAAATCTTTTCTTCCTTCACAAGTTCCGTTGGATCGACATCTAACAAAATATTTATTTTGTAGTCTCGTTTATGCTTTGCAAGCTGCTCATGGAGTAGCTTGACAAAATCAACAATGTTGTCCCTAGCCTTGGGCGTCTTTGAATGATCAAAATAACCGTCAAAATAGAGCGTCACCCCATCCGGAGAGGCAACACTGCTATTCAGGAATGGCACGTAAACCATCATACCACGCTGCTTATATTCAATCTGCAATGTCAGCTGGTCATAAACTGATGTAACAGAGGTTTTCAGCAACTTCTTATCAGACCACTTAGACCACTTAGACCAGTGATCGGAATAGATCACCAGGTCCACTTCAGTTTTATGTCGATGTGCAATATTGATAAAATTCCCGAGACTCCCATCATCGTTCCAATCCGATGGTAATGTGATATCGCCATTTTCTTCCAGCGTCAGTGCGGAATAAGCAATTCGGGTAATAACACTGTAATCGATGGCAGGCGCCATCGCTGCCGCTGAATCACCAACGGTTTCAGATGCTGAATCCCTTTCCAGCGTCGAACGCCAGTAGGGGTAGAAGCCATAAATGGTATCTGAGAAATTCCGCACACAACCACAGCTGGCATCAATTTCAATTGATTTTAATTTTGTCGATGATTTTTTTAGTGCATTTGCAGTTATGCGCTTAATAAATTCCGGATACACCTTTTTATCTATGTCACTCTTCGCCGCCACTGCACGTAAAAATTGAGCCCGGGTGAGATAGGGAATATCCAGCAACATCTCAAGACGTGTCATAGCCTTTTCAGATGGGAGTCTTGCCGAGAGTACTTCATCCCTTTTTTTTGCAAGGTCATCCCTTATTTTTGCAAGGTCATCTTTGGTCAAGAGATACCAGACACCCGGCATATCACCAGGTACTTGTTCAGTAGATGCAGCCTCCTGATCAAGTCTTTTCACTAAATTGATCAGAAGGTTTTCACTGGGAACCACCTTTAATCCCCGACAAAACTCATACAGGGCTTCTCTTGTGTCAGCACCCAACACACCGTCGGCCACAAGTTCACCAGTAACAGCCAAAACGCCGCCATCACCATCTTCGTTGCTTATCGTATTCAAGGCGTCCTGAATTCGTTTAACGCGCGTTTTCTCTACCGATAACAGGTAGTCATGATAATGTGATTTTTGTAAGGCGACCGCACACCCATTTTCATATTGCTGCGCCAATGCAACGGAGGGCATTAATACTGCACAAGTCATCCATAGCAACAACATCAGCCAAAACTGGCGGCAATTCACCAATATATTATTTATCGAGTTTGTCATGAACATTTTCTAAAGTGTCTTTCCTTCTTTTCTCAGCTCTTTGGTTATTCCTGTCACCAGGTCGTTATGGCAAATAGTGTCACTTTCTCTACGCAATGCGCTCAATGCACCACATCTGACCACATTGGTGATACCACCACCTGATAACTCATAACGTTCGGCCAATTGCTGAAAACAGACATCATCATCTATCTTGCATTGACCATTGAGGGATGAGCGCCACAAACGCTGTCGGTCATCAGCATCAGGCATTGAAAAATGGACAAGCGACTGAAAGCGGCGTGCAAAGGCCTCATCAATATTCGTTTTGAGATTAGTCGCAAGGATCACAATACCATCAAAATCTTCAATCCTCTGTAACAAATAAGCGACTTCCTGATTGGCATAGCGGTCATTTGCACTGGAGGTTTGTGTACGCTTGCCAAACAATGCGTCAGCCTCATCAAAAAAAAGTATCCAGTTTTTTCTTTCCGCCTGATTAAATACATTCGCAAGGTTCTTCTCTGTCTCACCGATATACTTGGAGACCACCTGAGAAAGATCGATACGATAAACATCCATGCCAGTCTCTGCACCCAACAGTGTAGCAGTCATGCTCTTCCCGGTACCGGGTGGGCCATAAAAAAGCACACGATAACCCGGTTTGATAATACGCCCAAGCCCCCATGTTTGCATGATGGTATTTTGATGTTTTATCCACGCACTCACATTGGCAACTTCGTCCATCACCTCGGGTGCCAGTACCAGGTCATCCCACTCAAGGGTGCTTTTAATACGGGTCGCTGGAAATTTTGCGCTAAAATCCGGCTTCTGACAGATGCCGGTTGTACAACGATTGACCGTCTCCATACTGGCACCAAGAGGACGACTGAATATCGTCTCTCTGGTAGCCTCATCATCAAACGTCAACAGGCCATGATGGTGAAATGGATGTGATTCATCAAAATAACGCATCACCCTGATTCGTCTATTGAGATCGCTGCCAGCCAGCAAAAACAGTGCTGTTTCACAAGTCGGTAAAAATCCGCCATGCACCTTTCCTTTCCAGCCACCAAACTCCACATAACCTCGCCCGGTATTACTATTAGTAATCAATAAAGTATCCAGGACTTGAGGGCGAAGGTGCGGTATCAGTGCCAGAATTAATATCATACGTTCATCAAAATCAAAATCATACATTGCTATCAGCCGCGCATATTCTGAATCATCACCCTTCAACTGCGGTGGTACCATCTCATCAATCGAGTCATAGTCACACGTCTGCTCAAAATAGAGTCTGATACGCGTATCCAGTACCCGACAAAACCAGTCAATCTCATTATCCAGCGAGTCTGTTCCTTTAATGGCAGGCATTAACTCACCTATCGCCATTCAACATGAATAACACGCGGCATCCATGAATACTTGATGGTTGAATAACTCCATGGCAGTTTGTCGAGCAACATGTCATAGCTACGGGGCGCAACCAGCAACTGCCACTGTTCATCCTTGAGCTGCAACTTTCCTTCACGCTGCAAGAATGACTGCCGCAGTCCATCCACCGATGTATTCCCTATCCCCTTCCAGTTTTCAATAGCAGCCACCAGTAATCCATCGATAAATACTTTGTCAGTATCGCTGACAATAATATCCCGGGTGATGGGCCTTGCAGATGAAACACCACAGATCAGTTTATTCAAAACCATCATGTATTCTGGTGCTGCACCTATACCATCAACCATATACTGCAACACATGTACGGCACGCTCACTGGCCCTATGATCGTTAAATTGACCACCTTTAAGTAATCCAAGTCGTTCAAACAGTGATGGTAAATAAGGTGCCAGTAACACCTGACCTGCATTTTCAAGATAGACCGCAGCACTTGAATCAAGCACATCACGGAAAGAAGATTGAATACTGTTGTCAATACTGCCAGGGGTGTCAGTATCTGCTGCTGCACCACGAGTTAAGCGCAGATTATCCATCTGCTCATCCACTAATTCACTTACCTCAATAGTGGGTGTTGTCACCGAGGAGCAATGTGGCAAGAGATCACTCCGGCTTTGATCCTCTACAAGCTCATTGATGATCAATAGTAACTCATCGACATAACGATTTCGTTTTACAACAGCAGAAAGCCATTGTTGCAAATCATCCAGAAGTTCATGATACGAAAAGTTATTGTGCGCCGCCATCCCTCGCAGCAAATTTCCGCAATACAGCCTTTTATTAAACCAGTTACCACGTTCTACAAAAATAAAATCAAATGTAAAATTCCATAAGTTCTGCTCATCACTCAATTCAGAAAAATCCCTGATATTGGAACGGTTAGTCGATGACACACTTCCTGTGAAGAATATAATGGTATCTTGTACAAAACGCTGTGCTAACGGATCGATCAAACCAATCAGGTCACATAATTGACCAGGTGAAAGCAGCTGTGCCAATACACCTCTTGTTTCTGCCTTACGGCCATGAACCCTGACCAGATTCTCCAGCAGTACTGAATGTCTTTCTAAAATGATATCCCACTGCGCAGCAATTTTTTTAAGCCCGGATGAATCAGCATTTTTAATCCATTCTGCCAGCACTACCGGCGTCACTCTTTCAATCTCGTCATCGGGTGATGTCGCAAGAGGGAGACATGGTGAGACATTATCCTGACCTTGATCATCTACAAGTTCATTGATGATTAATAACAATTCACCTGCATAACGGTTTCGTTCTGTAACAGAGGAAAGCCACTGTTGTAAATCATCCAGCAGTTCACCATACGAAAAATTTTCGTGTGCTGCTATCTCTCTTAGCAAACTCCTACAATACTGCCTTTTATTAAACCGGTTACCACGCTCTACCAAAATAAAATAAAATGTAAAACGCCATAAATTTTTCTCATCATTCAAGTCAGAAAAATTTCCCAACATTGAAAAGCGCGTGACATTGAAGCTCTTGGTCGATAATGTATTTTCCTCAAAAAATATAACGGTATCTAATACAAAGCGCTGAGCTGGCGGATCAATCAAGCCAATCAGATCACACAGCTGACTGGATGAAAACAGTTGTACCAACACATTTCTTGTTTCTGTCTTACGTCCATGGGCCCTGACCAGTCCTTTCAACAGTACTGAATATTTTTCCAGGACAATATCCCACTGTGCAGCAATCTTTTTAAGCCCGGCTGGATCAGCATTCTCAATCCATTCGGCTAACATCGCCGGCATCATTCTTTCAATTTCATCCTGTTGCACTGACAAAGGGGTTTCCGCCTTAAGCTCTCGGTCAACCCCCAAATTATCTGCAATAGAAATATCAAGTACGTTGATAACGTCGTACAGTGCAGTATTCACCTCCTGATGACGTGCATCATATCCCTTCAGTTCACACAGAAACTTCCTCACTTTTCTAAGTCGCGTTCTCCCCTGCCTGTCACAGTGTTTCAAAATAACAGCACCGACTATGACGCCAGCGCCACCATTGCTACCTAAATACAGTAGCGTACCAATCACACCTCTCCAGAGGTCACGCATACAGTCATTTGCATTCTTTCTACTAACCCGCCCGAACCAGCCATGTAACACCTGACCCTCTGACAGATTATTTAATAACCGTGCAACGGTATTGAACTCACCGTGTAATAGTTGGCGCGCTATCGTTATTAAACCATTTAGCGGTACAACATCCGCGAGGCGTGCCAAAGCAACGTCAGGTAACTGCACTGAACTCAACATTTTAATAACGGCACTGCACTGTGACTCAATCACACGCAGAAACATCTGACTCACTGCAAGCTCACTCTCTGTGCGGCAATGCCATGGCAGGTAGCCATAGCGAACAAAATATTGACATGTTTCCAGCTCGGCAATCCCTCGTGCAACCACTGTCACACCAGCACCATTTTTAGTGTGTGCTATCGCCTGATAATCACGTAGACGCTCTCGTAACCGTTTCCCCAGCCGTTCTGTTAATTCCGCTTGATAATTTTGATATGGCACTGTACCCAGGTCTACTTCAAGACGATCAATCCTGAGCACTGAATCAACCATCGAGCAATCACCAAATACAGCATCGACCTCACCAGCCAGTGTGTCACTCACAAATTCGCCCAGTAGCGCCTGTTGTGAAAACGCCTCATCCTCCGTTGGAAACGAGATATCAAAAAACAGCTCTTCTACGAAGTGTTGATTATTCAGCACTATCACGCCGCCGCTGGTGTAAAAACAAAATCAGGGCTTTTGCAGCCTCATCAATCTCGTGCCTCAATCCATTTTGGGATGAATTACCTGCATCTCGCGCATTTAACCAGCACTTGTAGAGAATCTCGAAATGGTACATCGTGTCAAAATCAAACCAGTAGATATCCGCAAGAATGTGTGCCGGACAATTCGCCCTCACATTTTCTTCAGCCAGGGCTCTGAAGCGTGGATCACTGCAACGCGCTGTCCACGCGGGAAAAATCACTGTTATCCTTGAGGAATAAAAAGCTGTCTGGTCAATCATTGCCAGATTATTATGGTGCAGACCACGTTGTGGCCTGAGCAACAGGTGCTCTATACAATGGAGACCTTCGCTTTCAACATTCAGATGTATCAAAAACCGATGCAACAATAAAATATTACGTTCTGCCAGCTCGCGTGTTTCTGTGCGCCCTATATACCACCAATCTTGTTCAGTACCTGGGCGAAACACCATCTGGTAATCATGATCGGCCGCCAGACTGCCCGCCCTAAACCGATCCAGGTCAACCCCACCTTGTAACAAGGCATCACTAATAATATTATTTTTAAGCGGGACAAACAGTTCAATATTGTCACCCACTTCCATCACCGCCTGTACTTCATCACACCATTCATATGCCACCGGATAGAATTTATCAATGACATACTCTTTTATATCACCTGGATCGATCATCTTTAATTCATGACCACCACGTTTCATGGTGCGATAGTCATCGTGGCAAACGACCTTTAGTCCCAGCTTTGCCAGTGGCAGTGTCAACGAGCGGCATTCTGTGTGCCTAAAGCCAAGCAGGATGGATAATTTATATTGCAATCCAGAAACATTTCCGCTATTCCATACAGTCTGCGTTGCATTAAAACCGGCGGCACGATCCCGGTTAAATTTTATTATCGACTCAAGGCAGGTGATCTTGTTTTTAACGATAACCTCATCAAGCTCATCCTCTTGATAATAATAATTGAAGTAACGCAATGTGTTTTGGGTAAATTTCTGGCCATATAGTGCCAACAGATAATCCAGAACACGTCCTTTACGCTCAAAATAATTATCATATTTTGGTAACTACTCAGCCTGATCTCCCTCAAATTATTGAATAACAAATGAATTTTGATGTAAGCTCCATAGCCATGCAATCACTGCCCAATCTAAAAAATCTCAGCGACACAGAAAAAGATGAGTTGA
>JAKIUF010000022.1 GCA_021647705.1 Gammaproteobacteria bacterium
TTTTTAGGAAGGGCGGGTGATGGAGACCCGGGAATAACAACGTTGTGGCGAGGCTGGAAACGACTCAATGATATTTCGCGAGGCTGGGTTCTTGCGCAGAGTATATAACTTATGGGTAATAGAAAGCCTTCATGGGTGGTGATGGAGTTGCTCACCTTTGGTCAACTTTCAATGATTTATGATCGTATGGCGAATGCCAGCGATCAAAAAGCGATTGCCAGATTATTTGGTACGCAGGCTGAGCTATTACGCTCATGGTTGCAGACCTTGTCATATATGCGAAATGTTTGTGCGCATCACTCACGCTTGTGGAATCGAGAATTAGGTAATGCTCCCAAGGTACCCAAAAAGAGCCCTTCAAGCTGGATAAAATGGCCGATTGAGGTGTCAGATGACAATATCAGGCCATATGTAAGACTATATTTAGTTTTAGTGGTTAT
The DNA here is from genome assembly GCA_021647705.1 of Gammaproteobacteria bacterium. Lineage (GTDB taxonomy): Bacteria > Pseudomonadota > Gammaproteobacteria > SZUA-152 > SZUA-152 > SZUA-152. The sequence continues at coordinate 441 of JAKIUF010000022.1, forward strand.
TGAATTTTTACTACAATCAATTAATCCTGAGTCATCATGGCATCAGCGATTGTTTGAATTAATGCACAAGTACAACCGTGTGAGTAAGGCGCATATGGGGATGCCAGAAGAATGGAGCACTGATTCATTTTGGCGTTTATCAGAAGAGTAAGAAAAAACGCTGGTTCGTCCGTCAGGTTTTCCGGTCGTTTGAGCAATAGCCAACGTGTTTTCGTTAGTATAGGTTCATAGCCTTTCTTCTTCAGTTCCCTTGCCTCAGTGAAAAACCTGCCGGATTTTGTTTTTCACCGGAATGAGAGCAGAAGAGTTCTGGTAGAATGCCCGCATGGATGTTTCCCACATAATAGATGAACTCAACGAGGCCCAGCGTGAGGCGGTGTGTGCCCCGCCCGAAAACGTGCTGGTGCTGGCGGGCGCGGGCAGTGGCAAAACCCGGGTGCTGGTACACCGTATTGCTTGGCTGGTGGCAACGGAAGGTCTGTCGCCTTACGGTATTCTTGCCGTCACTTTCACCAACAAGGCGGCTGCGGAGATGCGTGGCCGTATCGAGGACTTGCTCAAACAGCCGGTGGGCGGGATGTGGGTGGGCACTTTTCATTCCTTGGCGCATCGCCTGCTGCGTACTCACTGGAAAGATGCCGGTTTACCGCAGACATTCCAGATTCTCGACAGCGAAGACCAGCAACGCGCCATCAAGCGGGTGATTCGCAGTCTCGAACTGGATGATACACAGTGGCCGCCAAAACAGGCGCAATGGTTTATCAATGCGCGCAAGGACGAGGGCCAGCGTCCCGAACACATCGAGCATTTCGATGACCTTTATCAAAAACAGATGATCCGCATTTACCAGACTTACGAGGAAATGTGTCAACGCTCGGGGCTGGTGGATTTTGCCGAGTTGCTGTTGCGCGCGCACGAGTTGTGGCTGAAAAACCCACATTTGCTGGCACATTACCAGGGCCGCTTTCAACACATTCTGGTGGATGAGTTTCAGGACACCAACAGCATTCAGTATGCCTGGATACGTGTTCTCGCAGGCAAAGCATCCCGGGTATTTGCCGTGGGTGATGACGATCAGTCGATTTATGGCTGGCGTGGTGCGAAGATCGAAAATATCCAGCAATATACCCGTGATTTCCCGGGTACCCACACCATAAAGCTGGAACAAAATTACCGTTCCACAGCGAATATTCTCAATGCCGCCAATGCGTTAATCGCCAACAATGATGATCGTTTGGGCAAAAACCTGTGGACCGCTGATGAAGACGGTGAAGCTATCCAGCTATATTCCGCGTTCAACGAGCGTGACGAAGCGCGTTTTATTGCCGAGCAAATTCAGAACTGGGTGGATAATGGTAATCCCTATCGGGACAACGCTATTCTTTATCGCTCCAATGCACAGTCGCGAGCGATTGAAGAGGCGCTGATTCAGGCCGGTATTCCTTATCGTGTTTACGGTGGCATGCGCTTTTTTGAGCGAGCAGAAATTAAAGATGCGTTGGCTTATTTACGACTCATTGCCAACCGGAATGACGATGCCGCTTTTGAACGGGTAGTTAACACGCCCACGCGCGGCATCGGCGACAAGACTGTTAGCGCTGCGCGTGATTATGCCCGTGAGCATAATGTCGCCCTATGGCAGGCGGCACAGGCCGTGGTTGAGCAAAAGCTGTTGCCCGCACGGGCCACGTCTGCTCTGGGGGCGTTTCTTGAGCTGATCACCCGGTTGGCCAGTGATGCCGACGGCATGGATCTCTACGAGCAGTTAGAGCACATCCTGCATCACAGCACTCTGCTTGAGCACTATAAAAAAGACCGTAGTGAAAAGGGGCAGGCGCGGGTGGAAAACCTGGAGGAACTGGTTAACGCTGCACGTTTCTTTGAACAGGAAGAAACGCCGGAAGACGAAGAGGAAATGGATGAGCTGTCGGCGTTTTTATCCCATGCCGCGCTGGAAGCGGGCGACAAACAAACCGATGGCTCGCAGGATGGTGTGCAACTGATGACCCTGCATTCCGCCAAAGGTCTGGAATTTCCGCTGGTGTTTTTGGCCGGGGTGGAGGAGGGCTTGTTCCCGCATCAAATGTCATTGGACGAGCCGGGTCGTCTCGCCGAGGAGCGTCGCCTCTGTTATGTGGGCATTACCCGTGCCCGTCAGCGTTTGTATCTGACACATGCCGAAACCCGTCGCTTGTACGGCAACGAAACTTATCCGCATCGTTCGCGTTTTATCAGCGAAATTCCTGCTGAGTTAATGGAAGAAGTGCGACTCGGCGGCAGTGTCAGTTTTGCCGCCAGTCGTCCGGCGGGGTTTTCCTCCGTGCGGGAGCCATCCGTTGGTGGCATGCGGCTTGGCCAGCGTGTGCTGCACGCCAAGTTTGGCGATGGCGTGGTGCTTAATGTGGAAGGTCAGGGCGCGCAGGCACGGGTGCAGGTGAATTTTGACGGCATTGGCAGCAAGTGGCTGATGATGGAATACGCGAATTTGCAGCCGGTATAACCCTGGATCAATCAACGGAATCTTTTTTCTGGTATGTCTGCATCAATTTTTTCTTTCAGAGGCTTAAGCTCTCGAATAATCGTTCCGGTGTATTGGAAGATTATGTTGTCGTGATACTGACAAGTGGCGAGTGATAAACGCAGAGGTCGCAGAGACGCAAAGGGCGCAGAGAAAAACACTAAAAACTTTGCGTTCTTTGCGCCTTGGCGATCTTTGCGTTAAATACGCATTGTTTTTTGGAAGGGTGTTTTAGCGCTTGATTCATATTTAAATTTAGATACATAAACAAGGACAACATCATGTTTCGAAGTAAGTTGCTGGTTTTTTTCACGCTGTTTGCCGTATTGGTTTTGAGCGCCTGTGGTGGATCTAATACACCGACGACTGCTGTTGCAGCGGAAAACAAAACCTACAAATGGAAACTGGTCACCACCTGGCCGCCAAACTTTCCTATTTTTCAGGAAGGTGTAGAACGTTTTGCCAAGGATGTAAAAGCCCTGAGCAATGGTCGACTCAATATTACCGTTTATGCGGGGGGGGAGCTGGTGCCGCCTTTGCAAGCCTTTGATGCCGTTTCCCAGGGTACGGTGGAAATGAGCCACGGTGCGGCCTATTACTGGGCTGGGAAAATCCCCGCCGGACAGTTTTTTACCGCAGTGCCTTTTGGTATGAATGCGCAAGGCATGAATTCGTGGCTGTACGCAGGTGGCGGGTTGGAGCTGTGGCGTGAACTGTATAAACCACACAATCTGGTGCCTTTTCCCATGGGGAATACTGGCGTGCAAATGGGTGGCTGGTTCAATAAAAAAATCGACTCCATTGCTGATCTGAAAGGGTTGAAAATGCGCATTCCTGGTCTTGGCGGCAAAGTGTTTGCCAAGGCAGGCGGCACACCGGTATTAATGGCCGGTGGTGAAATTTATACCGCGCTGGATCGTGGCACTATCGACGCTACCGAATGGGTCGGGCCTTTTCATGACGAGCGTCTTGGCCTGTATCGTGCTGCCAAATATTATTATTACCCCGGCTGGCATGAGCCCGGTCCGGTGCTGGAATTGAATGTTAATTCTGAAGCCTGGAGCAGTCTCTCGCCGGATCTGCAAAAGACGATAGAAATTGCCGCTTCTGCATCCAATCTGTGGATGCTGGCGCAGTTTGAAGCGAAGAATCTTGAAGCTCTTGGGAAATTGAAAAATGAATACAATGTGCAGGTGCTCGCGTTTCCGGATGAAGTGATTGCCGAATTGCGCAGGTTGTCCACGGTGGTGCTGGAAGAAGAGGCTGGTAAAGATGACGATTTCAAACGCATCTATCAGGCTTACAAAACCTTCGCGGATAACAATGACAGCTGGAGCGAACTCTCCGAGGCTGCTTATGCTAAGGCACGCAAACCTTAAGAGTGATTTTTTTGCGTATCGAGTAATAAACGCAGAGGTCGCAGAGACACAGAGGCGCAGAGAAAAATAAATAAAAACTCCGCGCCTCTATGGTCTTTGTGTTAATGGCACCTGCTTCAACATACTGTTTATCGGGTGAGTGAAATACAAAACGATTTTTGCAATTTATTAAAATATGAAACCAGAGGCTAAATTACCCTGTTTTTTAGCGTATGCGGTTGTAGGGTGGCATGTTTTTTTGCCCACGCGGATGCGGAACCACCCCGTGGGCACAAACTACGTGCCCACCCTACGTAACTACGCAACCGCGTTAATAATGCGAACTTGATAAAGCACCCCCTGGCAACCAAAATATAAATCAAAGGAAATTTCATGACTATCGCAGAAAATAAAGTAGTTACCCTGCACTACACACTTACCGATGATGAAGGCACTGTTATCGACCAATCTGACGACGGCAGTTTTTTATACCTGCACGGTGCCAGCAATATTATTCCGGGTTTGGAAAATGCGCTGACAGGCAAGGCATCAGGTGATGAGTTGAAAGTGACAGTACCCCCCGAAGAGGGTTACGGTGAACGTGATGATGCGCGTCTGGAAAGTGTGCCACGGGAGATGTTTCCGGCAGATGCCGAAATTGAAGCAGGTATGCAATTCAATGCCGAAGGCCCGGAAGGTGAAATGATGACAGTCACCGTGGCTGGAGTGGAAGGTGATACTGTGAAAATTGATGGCAATCATCCGCTGGCGGGTGTGCAGCTCAATTTTGATGTGAAGGTGATTGATGTTCGTGATGCCTCGGCTGAGGAAGTGGAGCACGGACATGTGCATGGGCCAGATGGGCATCAGCACTGAACGCAAAAAGCTGCGCCCCTGTGTTAATAACACTGATTTAAAAAAACCTCAGGCTGTAGGGAGGGCATGTTTTTTTGCCCACGCGGATGTGGAATTAGCGCGTGGGCACAAACTACGTGCCCACCCTACCTTCTGCCTTCTATTTCAAATCTTGAGAGTGATTTTTTGTGTGTCGAGTAATAAACACAGAGGTCGCAGAGGCACGGAGGCACAGAGAAAAACAAATAAAAAACTCTGTGCCTCTGCGTCTCCGTGGCCTCTGCGTTAATAATACCGACTTTAAAAACTGCTTATCGGGTAACCGAAATACAAAACGGTCTTTGTCATTTATTAACTGATATTACATAAACCTCAGACTGTAGGGTGGGCATGTCTTTTTGCCCACGCGGATGTGGAATTAGCGCGTAGGCACAAACTACGTGCCCACCCTACCTTCTGCCTTCTATTTCAAATCTTGAGAGTGATTTTTTGTGTGTCGAGTAATAAACACAGAGGTCGCAGAGGCACAGAGAAAAAAATAAAACTCTGTGCCTCCGTGGCCTCTGTGTTAATAACGCTGATTTAAAAAAACGCGTATCAGCTAAGCAAAGTACAAAACAATGTATTAAAACCCCTGCATAGAATCCATGATGTCCGGCAGCCACAATGTGACTTGTGGGAACAGCATGACCATCAACAACGCCAGTAGTTGGATGCCCACGAAGGGCAGGATGCCACGATAGATCTGTGGCATGCGGATTTCCGGCGGGGCGGCGGCTTTGAGATAAAACAGCGAAAAGCCGAAGGGCGGTGTTAAAAAAGAGGTTTGCAGGTTGAGGGCGATCAACACGGCGAACCACAGCATGTCGATACCCATAAACGCGGCAATGGGCGCAAGAATGGGCACGACGATAAAGGTAATCTCGATGAAATCGAGGAAGAAGCCGAGTATGAAAATCACCAGCATACTTACTAGCAGGAAGCCCCATGGGCCGCCGGGCAGGCCGGTCATTAATTCTTTCACCAGATCATCGCCGCCCATGCCGCGGAATACGAGACCAAAGGCAGTGGCACCGATCAAAATCATGAACACCATGGATGTCATGCGGGTGGTGGAACGCATGGCTTCGCGTAAGTTGCCAAGGTTAAGGCGTTTACGAATGGCGGCCAGAAACAATGCACCCAGTGCGCCCACGGCAGCAGATTCGGTGGGTGATGCCACACCAAAGAAAATCGAACCCAGTACGGCGAAGACCAGAAACAGGGGCGGGATCAGACTTTTAAACACCTGAGGCCACAGCGGGCCAGCGTTATCATCTACGGGCAGGGCCGGTGCTTCGTTCGGCCTGAATTTGGCGCGTACCAGCACATAGATAATAAACAGGGCAATCAGCACTAGCCCGGGTGTTACTGCCGCCATGAACAGTCGGCCTATGGGTACGCCAATCACATCACCCAGCAGCACCAGAATAATACTGGGCGGGATGATTTGCCCCAGGGTGCCTGAAGCGGCAATGGTGCCGGTGGCCAGTTCGGGTTTATAACCGTGGCGCAGCATCACCGGCAGGGCGATTACCGCCATGGTGACCACTGTGGCACCTACTACGCCGGTGGTGGCGGCCAGTAACGCGCCCACCAGTACAATGGACACACCCATGCCGCCGCGCAGGCGACCAAACAGACGCGCCATGGTTTCCAGTAATTCTTCGGCGATACCGGATTTTTCCAGCACGATACCCATAAACACAAACAACGGCACGGCAATGAGCGTGAAGCTGGTCATTACCCCCCAGATACGCAGAGGCAATAGGGCGAAAAATTCCAGCCCCAGAGCAATGCCGCCAAACAGCAGGGCTACTGCACCCAGGGTAAACGCCACCGGGTAACCGATGAGCAACAGGGCGATTGCGGCCGCCAGCATGACCAGTGCCCAGATTTCCATTAATTCTGTGTTCCTTTGTGATGAGTCTGTGGAGGGGGATTGATTTCGTTGTTGCCCCATAGAATTTGTACGCTACGCAGCATGTGTGCCAGTCCTTGTAATAGCAGCAGTGCAAACCCTACGGGAATGGCGGCTTTGAGCAGGAACCGGTATGGCAGCCCGCCCGGGTCCGGCGAGCCTTCACCGATGGCGAAGGAGCTGGTGACAAAGGGCAGGGAGCTGATGATGATCAACAGGCAAAACGGCAACAGAAAAAACAGTCCACCGAGCAAATCCACCCAGGCACGGCGGCGGTCGTCCATGTGGCGGCTGTGGTAAAAAATATCCACTCGCACATGGCCATTATGTTTGAAGGTATAGCCCGCACCGAACAAGAAAATCAGTGCGAATAGGTGCCATTCCAGTTCTTGCAGACCCACGGAGCCCGCCTGGAACAGGTAGCGCATGGTCACGTCGAAACCGATAATCAGCACCATGCCCAGCACCAGCCACGCAGTGGCGCGGCCGCTCCATTCAGAAATAACTTCGATGCGGGAAATGAGACGATTAAGCAGTGGCAAGGTAGGTTTCCGGGTATTTAAAATATCAGAGATTCAAAGGAAGGCGTGATTCTAATGGTCTGGCGACTGTAAACCAACCATCCTTTTTACCGGAGGCATTGAAAATGCCCGAATGGCGGCTCTAAAGAAACGTCGCTTCCTCGCCGATGGACACATCGACTATGCTCAGACCGGATGTGCGATACAGCGACACCGGATCGGCTATACCAAAACTGCGCACATACTATGGAGACCGCAATGAAACGATTGATGACTGCCACAGCGCTGACTGTTGCCGCTGCACTGCTTCCTTTATTAGCCCAGGCTACCCCGTTATATCATCCGCCGGGGTCTAATCTGACTTATGGTGCGGTGAGCAATGGTCAGTCCATCATGTCGGATATCACTAATCCGGCTGCCGGTGCGGCGGTGTTGCAGCAGAATGGCAATCAGTACCGGTTCGGGATTTTGAGTTCGGTTGGTGCGGGGTATGAGTTTGGCGAAGTGGATAATCTGTATTCACGAATTGATACAGAGTCAGAGGCATTCCAAAACCTCCAGACGGTAACATCTGTTGCCGACATTGACGCTCGTCTGGTCAGCCTCAACGCTTTACTGGTGGATATTGAGGACAATGGTTATGCTAAGGTGTTTTTCGGTGGCCATCTGCCGGTAATGCCATTGGTTGTTGCGCATAAAGCTCTGGGGGGCAGTCTGGTGTTGGATGTCAATGGCTCGATAGCCGCGCGGGCAACTGCGTTGAATGATCCTGTCAATTTCAATTCTGCGGATGCGAGCATGGGGATCGATGATCCCACTGATGATTTGACACTCACGTTTGCGGGGGCTGTTCCAAACGGGTTTACGATTGATAATGACAGTACTGTATTGGTGAAAGCTGCTCGTACTATAGAGATTGCATTGGGTTACAGCCGTCCCCTTTTGAAGACCCGTGAGGCGACGTTGTATGGTGGTTTAAGGGGGCGTTATTATAAAGTTGATACCAGCCGCACAGGTATTCGTTTCAGTGGGCTTGTTGATGGCACTGAACAGGTCTTTGAGGATGCACTGGATTCCAATCTGGATTCTGATAGCGGGCTGGGGCTGGATGTCGGCGTGCTGTGGGTCAGTGAGTATTATCGCGCAGGAGCCACTCTGACTAACATCAACGAACCTGAATTCAAGTTTAGCCCCATTGATCTCAGTGGTTACAGTGATCCGGGTGGCCCCGTGTACCAAAAGCTGGCAGCGAGCAATACTTATACTATGGAGAAACAACTCCAACTGGAAGCGGCCTTGTATACAGCCAGCCGGAATTGGGTGATTTCCGGTGGACTGGATGCCAATGCGGTGGAGGATGTGTTTGGTGATGAATACCGGTGGGCCACGGTAAGTGCGGCTTATGCCACTGATACCTGGTGGTTGCCGGGCATCCGTGCCGGTCTTCGTAAAAATCTGGCGGGCTCGGAAATCAACTATTACACACTGGGTGCGACACTGGCGGTGGTTAATGTGGATCTGGCCTGGAGTTCGGACAAGGTTACGATTGATGGCAGCAGTGTGTCGCGTGGCGCGATGTTAAATCTGGGGCTGGAAATCAGTTTTTAACATTGAGTATTTAACGCAAAATTAAAATTGCAGGCCCAACTGGGCTGAAATACCTTCACTTTCGTCGCCGCTGTATGCGGCGACATCTATTTGCAGTGTGCTGATTAGCAGCCCAATACCGGCGGAGCCGTATGAGGCTTCATTGCCGGTCAGGTTCTGATTATAACCGGCACGCAATGTCAGCCATTGCCACACTTGCCATTCCCAGCCCAGGGCGGCAATTTGTGAAGCGGAACCAAAACCGACCGGGTCATTTTCCAGCAGGTCGATATCTAGTTCCAATACAGAATAGCGACTTTGGTAGGCAAAACCGGCACGTAGTTGTGGTTCAACTTTGAAGACATCGCCGCTGTCACCGTATTTGTAATTTCCGGGCACGATATTTTTTGCCACCAGCCCCATTTTCCACACACCAAATTCTTTCAATACACCGATATCGAAGATGAACTGGCCTCCGTTTTTGCTGCCGGTGCGATTAATGTCAACATCTGCGCTGCGTAGCGGGTCAGCATAACCATAGCCCGAAACCAACAAAAATTTTGCGCTGAAACCGACGGTCAGGTTTCGCATCCAACCACTTCCATTCAGCACTTTGGCGGCGGCAACACCGTTTTCAACGACGCGCAGCCCGCGTTGTGCCAGGGTGGAGGCATAACTCGGTGCAGCGAGATTATCACCGCCGATCATGGGTTGAGCAGTGGTTGCTTCATAGACATTAAAAAATGCCGCGCCGCTGAGAATGCGACTGGGTATTGCCAGCACGAAGGCTGAATTGCGGCTGCTGCTGTACAGGTTGCCATCCAATGCATTGAGCTGTTGCTGCACCGCAGCCCGGTTGGCGGCATTATTGTTGCCGTCCAGTGTATCGGCAGCTTGTTGAAAGGCGCTGAGACTGTCTTCGACATTATCGGGGTCACCCAGTTGTCGGCTGAGCGTCGGCGCTAATAAAAACCATTCGTGAACTTCATCGGCTGTGGCCAGCAGGGCCGGATTATTAAATACCGCAAATTGCGGTCCCGAGGCTACTCCCACACCGCCCATGGCCATGGTGCGGGCATCAAACACACCAAAAGGCACGGCAGTGGCGGTTTGTGTACATAACGTTAAGAGCAGCGCAAACGGCCAGCCAGGGTGCAGTTTTTTGTCGTTTTTACGGGAAAACATCTTCACAGTCATTTTTTGCATGGCACTACTCCAAAAAATCCAACACCGTATTCAGTCCACCAAATTGTATAGATACATCGGCCTGTGTGCGAACTGTTGGTTTCGCATGGTAGGCCACTCCCAGTCCGGCAATGCCCAGCATTTGCAAATCATTGGCACCATCACCCATGGCGATGACCTGCTGGCGAGTGATGCCAAGTTGTTCGCACAGTTGTTGCAAATAGTCTGCTTTGGCCTCAGCACCGACAATGGCTCCCTCCACCGTGCCGTTGAGCTTCCCCTTTTCCTGAGTGAGCACGTTGGCCAAGGTGAAGTCCAGGCTCAGGCGTTGTTTGAGACGCTCGGTGAAAAAGGTAAAGCCACCGGAAACCAGCGCTGTTTTGATTTGACGTTGCTTGAGTCCACGGATCAATATCTCGGCTCCGGGGTTTAATTGTAGACGTTCGTCATACACATGTTGCAGGGCGGAGGTATCCAGCCCTTCCAGCAGAGCGACGCGCTGTTTCAATGAGGCGGCAAAGTCCAGTTCACCGCGCATGGCGGCTTCGGTGATGGCGCTGACCTGGGGTTTCACGCCAATAAAATCGGCGATTTCATCCACGCATTCGATATTGATGAGAGTGGAGTCCATGTCGGTGATGAGCAGGCCCGCTGCGGCGGCATCGAAATGTTCGGGCAGGGTATTGATATCCAGTTGACAGGCTTCACGCAGTGAATCCAACGTTTCTGGGGCCAATGCTGTGTGTTGTACACGGAAGTGCTGGGCGTAAATGCTTGGCTCGGTACCCAGCGCCTGAGTGATGTGTCGGGTTTGTTGGGAAGTGAGGGTATTGCTATGAATAATAGTTGTAGGCATAAGTATCAACAGGTGGTGACTTTACTGGTGGATAGGGAGGTGTATTACGTGCCGGATAGTGTAACCGCAGTGCGTTGGCAAGCCCACTTTTGTTAACACCCTCTAACCACATTCACTGAGCAGGCGGTCGATCATGCCCTGGGCCTGTGATTCATAGCCGCCGCCAAACAAATTAAAGTGGTTGAGAATATGGTACAGGTTGTAGAGCGTTTTGCGCGTGGCATAACCGGCATCCAGCGGCCAAGCGGCGTTGTAAACGGCATAAAAGGCGGATGAAAAGCCCCCAAACAGTTCGGTCATGGCCAGGTCGGTTTCACGGTCACCGAAATAGACGGCAGGATCAAAAATCACCGGTTGGCCCTGCGCATCAAAGGCCGCATTGCCAGACCACAAATCACCATGCAACAGGGATGGCATGGGTTGGTAATCGGTGAAAAAAGCAGCCAGTGTCGTTTGTAGCTTTTCACCACGGCGCAACAGTGAGCGTTTTGCTCCGTTTTGGCCAGCCAGTTCCAGTTGTGCTCCCAGTCGTTGTTCGGCCCAAAATGTCACCCAGTTATCGGTCTCGTGATTGAGTTGTGGGGTGCTGCCGATGGTGTTGTGTCGATGCCAGCCAAATTGTGGGCACCGGGTCTGGTGCATTGCCGCCAGTTTTCTGCCTAGCTGTGCATCGTCCCCTGTACCTTGAAGTGTTATGTGCTCCATCACCAGATAGGCATTTTCTCCGGCAATGCCACTACAAATAGGGGTGGGCACCCGCAGGCTGTGGCTGTTGATCAAGGCGTGTAATCCCTCTGCTTCGGCCTCGAACATGGACAGGTTATCAGCGGTATTGGTTTTGATGAAAAAGGTCTGTTGGTTTCCGTTTTCGCTGCCGGTGAGTGCATAGGCGGCGTTAATACAGCCACCGCCTATAGAGCGTACGGTGTCAGTAGCCAAAATTACTCCCGATGCAATTTGCACCTGCTGTGAAATGGATTGCCAGTCGGGCATGGTTTTTCCTTGGGGTTCTTGTGCGTGTGGTTGCTGGAATGATAAACGGTATTGTCTGGCTGGCACTTGTTTTCTGTTTGTTTTCGAAAGCGCTGTTTAAAAATCAACCAGATGGTTGAAGTGTTAGCATAGTCTGACTTTACGGTTGGCGAGTTAACTTAAGGTGGTTTCTCGTTTCTCTGTGCTAAGCGCTTGCCACGAATGAAGGATGTTCATTTATCCACAAAACCTGTGGATAACTTTGTGCATAAGCTGAGGGAAGTGGTTTGTTGACCTCGGTTTTGTTACAGATTTATTAAATTGGTCAAAAAACAGTCACCATTTTTTAGTCATTAAAAACAACAGGTTATAGTTTTTTGTTGGTCTGTCCGTCAAAAAAACGTTTAAGCCGGTCAGAATGTGAGCAATGTGAAACATATTGTGTATAACGTTCCACGCTGGTATATCGTCAAGACTGTTTTAATGGTATTGCAGGTGTTGAGGCGTCTAAAAATACGGCACAAAAAAAGCCAGCACGGTGTGCTGGCCCTTTGTGCTGCTGATAAACGCCGAAATTAGAGGGCCATGATGAAATCGACCAGTTTTTCGATGTTTTCGTCAGATACACGAGGTGAGTAAGGAGGCATGGGAGCGCCGCCAGTGATGTCAGCCCAATTACCTTTGCCACCTTTTTTCACTTTGGCGATCATGCGATCTTTAGCACCGGCGTCACCCTTGTATTTGGCAGCCACATCTTTCCAGGATGGACCAACGATTTTTTTGTCAACACCGTGGCAAGCCAAACAGCCACTTTTTTTGGCCAGTGCGAGATCTGCTGTTGCTTGACCGGAAATTAACAAGGCTGCTACTGCAGGAACTATCAACCATTTTGCTTTCATTTAGGGCTTCCTCTTGATTTTTGTATCCAATATTTAATTAAAACTAACGAAAGAATTCGCAAACGAAACACATCTCAAGCGCTAAACTCCGCGTGATGACAAGGTTTCGTTCCCCCGTTCTCTTTTTCAGAGCAATGTGCGAGGCAATATATTGTCGCCAGTCGCAGTCTTCCTCATGTCAGGTATGCGGCCGCAATTTCTGGACGCCGCCGTAACCTTGGGCGGTTTTATGCCATTGGGATGGTCTGCTGTCAAGTTCAGCGTAGGTTCAGGGAGACTGTGGGTGGTGGTTCGGAAGTGGGAGTGTGTGTATTCCGAGAATTGTTTCCAGGGGAAACCCTACCATTTTTTGATGACCCAGGCCGGGATTAACAGGGCTGGGTCGGTGTCATTTTTGCGGGTTTCCAGGTTGCCGTCACCATCACTGTCCACCAGATAATAAGGCACACCGTGTTTGGGGGAGACGCGAATGGCGTAAAGCTGGCCGTTGACTCGTAATTCTTCAACGATATCGGTTGTGGCATCCTGAATGGTGACTTCGCCGGAAGATTCCGGTTCTTCGGCCAGCGCAACGCTGGTAAAAAATAATAAAAGGGTTATGACCAAGCGAGTGGCAAAAGGAAAAATCAGCTTTGAAAAATGCATAAGACTTGTCTCTTTGCGACGGGGGTAGTGTTAAATATCCGCGTCAAAAATTCTGATGTGAGAAGGAGGTTAAAAACATCAATGGTACCGTGAGACAAAACAACCCATAATCGCCCACGGTCTTATGACCATCACCATTCTATTCTAATCAAGATATGCTCGCACTATGAAAGCAAACAAACAACTGATTCTCGTCGATGGCTCGTCATATTTGTATCGCGCCTTTCACGCCATGCCCTCATTAAGCAATTCCCAGGGCCAACCCACAGGTGCGGTATATGGTGTTGTCAATATGCTGCGCCGCTTGCTGAAAGATTTTCAGCCGGAATATATGGCGATGGTATTTGACGCCAAGGGCAAGACCTTCCGTGATGATCTTTATGCTGAATACAAGGCTAATCGTCCTCCTATGCCGGATGAGTTGCGTGAACAAATTGCCCCGTTGCATGCCATTGTTGAGGCTATGGGGTTGCCGATGTTGATTGTGGACGGTGTGGAGGCGGACGACGTGATCGGCACTCTCGCCAGACAAGCTACAGAGATGGGGATGGATTGTCTGGTGTCCACGGGCGACAAGGATATGGCACAGCTGGTCAATCAGCATGTCACGCTGATGAACACGATGGATAATTCCACATTGGACCCGCAAGGCGTGGTGGATAAGTTTGGTATTCCGCCAGAGCGCATTGTGGACTACCTCACGTTGATGGGCGACAGCGTGGACAATATTCCCGGTGTGCCCAAGGTCGGTCCCAAAACCGCAGTGAAGTGGCTGACCCAGTACGGCACATTGGATGACATCATCGCCAGAGCGGGTGAAATTACGGGCAAAGTAGGGGAGAACCTGCGCGATGCGCTGGAACAATTACCGCTGTCCCATCAGTTGGCCACCATCAAATGTGATGTGCCGCTGGATGCAGGGCCGACTGAGCTTAAAGTGCAGGCGGCGGATACAGAGCGCCTGACACAGTTATTTGCTGAGATGGAATTTAAAACCTGGTTGTCTGAGTTGTTGCCAGGCAAACCCGGACAGAGTGCAGATAATCATTCTTCACAGGTAACAACAGATGAAAAGGGTATGTCAGCGGCCGATGTGAATTACGACATCGTGTTAGACGAATCGGCTTTTGAGGCTTGGTTGAAAAAGCTTCAGCAAGCCGAACTGTTTGCTTTTGATACGGAGACCACCAGCCTTGATTACATGCAGGCAAAAATCGTCGGTGTGTCGTTTGCGGTAAAAGCAGGAGAGGCAGCCTACGTACCGGTGGCTCACCAGATTACCCTGGAGGATGCCGATGCCAGCGCACAGTTGGGCCGTGATTTTGTATTAGAGAAATTACGTCCGTTGCTGGAAGATGCGAGCAAGGCCAAGGTCGGCCAAAACCTCAAATATGACATGAGCGTGCTGGCCAATCACGGTATTACCCTGCGTGGTGTGGCTTTCGATACCATGCTGGAGTCCTATGTGCTGGACAGCACTGCTACGCGCCACGATATGGACTCATTGGCGCTCAAATATCTTAACCGCAACACTATTCATTTTGAAGACGTGGCCGGTAAGGGCGCTAAACAAATCACTTTTGATCAGGTGTCTATTAGTGTTGCTGGTCCATATGCCGCAGAAGATGCGGATGTAACCTTACAATTGCATCAGACATTGTGGCCTCAGCTGGGAAAGGAGCCCCGACTCGTCGAACTGTTTCGGGACATTGAATTACCCTTGCTGACCGTGCTCTCGCACATTGAACGCAACGGTGTGTTGATTGATGCCAATATGTTGGCGAAACAGAGTGAAGAGCTGGCACAGCGCATGCTGGAGATTCAAAACGAGTCTTATGAGGTGGCGGGCGAAGAATTTAATCTTGCCTCGCCTAAACAGATTCAAAAAATTCTTTTTGAGAAACAGGGCTTGCCAGTACGGAAAAAAACCCCAAAAGGTGCGCCATCTACTGCTGAAGAAGTGTTAGCGGAACTGGCTCATGATTTTCCATTACCCAAACTGATTCTTGAATACCGGGGCATGAGTAAACTGAAGTCCACATATACCGACAAACTGCCGCAACGCATTGATCCTGGCACAAAGCGGGTGCATACCTCGTATCATCAGGCCGTGGCCAGCACTGGACGGTTGTCATCATCCGAGCCCAATCTGCAAAATATTCCGGTACGCAGTGCCGAGGGACGACGCATTCGTCAGGCTTTTATCGCACCAGCCGGTTTCAGCGTGCTGGCGGCTGACTATTCGCAGATAGAGTTGCGCATCATGGCACACCTTTCCGGTGATGAAGGTTTGCTCAAGGCTTTTGCGGCGGGGGAGGATATTCATCGCGCCACTGCTGCTGAGGTGTTTGCTGTGCCGTTGAAAGAGGTGGATAACGAGCAGCGGCGCAGTGCCAAGGCCATCAACTTCGGGTTAATTTATGGCATGTCAGCTTTTGGGCTGGCACGACAACTGGACATTACGCGTGGCGATGCCCAGGAATATGTTGATCTTTATTTTGAACGTTATCCCGGCGTGAAAAAATTTATGGATGATACCCGCGAACAGGCGCATGAGCAGGGTTATGTGGAGACGGTGTTGGGTCGTCGTTTGTATCTGCCAGATATCAATCACCGTAACGGTCAGCGTCGTCAATATGCTGAACGCACGGCCATTAATGCACCCATGCAGGGTACAGCTGCGGACATTATTAAACGCGCGATGATTGTGGTGGATAATTGGATTGAATCTGCCGGGCTGGATATCAAGTTGATCATGCAGGTGCATGATGAGTTGGTATTTGAAATTCGGGATGAACACATTGAGGCCGCAAAAATTGAAATCAACCGGTTAATGACCGGAGCGGCTGAACTCAAGGTGCCGTTAGTCGTGGATATAGGCATAGGCAGCAACTGGGATGAAGCGCATTAGAAAGGGTTAACATCTTCCTGCAATGTGAATTAAGGGCTAACTCCCCCCCTGTTTTCATGCATATGCTGGCTGGACCTGGCTAATGAAAACCCAACGCAAAGGCGCAAAGAGGCAGAGAACGCAGAGAGATTCACAGTATTGGAGATTCAGGTGTTTGCGAGAACCTGCGTGCAAATAAAACTAAAATCTCAATCGCTCCGGATATATATCTTTGGCCCGTTGTCCTCTTAACCCTTCCTGATTACCCATGAAGCTCAGCCATAAAGCAGAAAATCTAACATCAACAAATTCAATTAGTTATAAATAAATTTTCGAATACTTAACTTCATTATGACGAAAAACCCTCAATATGCGTCCTATTTCCACAATACTTTGCAACTCTGTCGAGTGAGATTTACGTATTTATTGAGGTTACGAGGTTACGAGGTTACGCTGAGCTTAGGTTGGCTGCGTTTCATGGGTAATCAGGTAACCCTTTGCGCTCTCTGCGTCTTCGCGCCTTTGCGTTAGATTTTATGACGCTGTGATTCGGAGCGAGGAAACAACCTGTTCCACTGAATGTAAACCAATGATGTTATCGGTTGAATATTTTTAGTGCTTAATTCACATGACTGTGTCAAACAAAATATTTTTGTGAGGGCTGCAACTTTTTATGATCCTGCTCGTCTTAGTGTATGAGCAGGCGCGATGCCTGCTCCCCGCTTCCCTCCCTAGCGGGTTTAAGCCTGGCGTCCCCAACGTCGGGTGCTTTTAGCCCCGGAGGCTGTCCCGATGATCGGGTGCCACCGGGGATTTTTTATTGTCATCTTTTATCATCAAAGTCCAGCCAACGATCCAGCACAGCATAGGTTTCGGTTAATCCTGTGCCTTTGAGTGCGGAAAATAATTGTACACTGCACAGATCGTCAGGCGCATGCGCCGTGAGTTCCCGCTGTACCTGCATCAGGGTATTTTGCGCTGCGCCGCGTTTAAGTTTGTCCGCTTTGGTCAGCAGCACATGTACGGGCATGCCCACCTGCCAGCACCAGTCTAGTAGCTGTTGATCCACTTCTTTGAGTGGGTGGCGCACATCCATGAGCAAAATCAGTCCGCGTAGCGATTGGCGCTCGGAAAGATACGCTTCCATGGTCTGCTGCCAGCGACGTTTGATTTCTTCGGCCACTTTGGCGTAACCGTAACCGGGTAAATCCACCAGATGGCGTTGTCCATCCAATTGAAAAAGATTAATCAGTTGGGTGCGCCCTGGTGTTTTACTGGTTCGGGCTAGCGATTTTTGTTCACATAAGCGGTTGATTGCACTAGATTTTCCTGCATTTGAGCGGCCTGCGAAAGCGACCTCAGGGCCACACTCTTGTGGCAGTTGGTTGAGCCGGGCAGCGCTGATAACGAAGCTGGCGATGCGATAACGGATGGCTGGATTTGCTTTTTGAAAGTTAGGAGAGGTCACGGTGTATTTGTCCAAATTGGAGAATGTGTCGCCAAGTGCCTAAAATCTATTGGCATTTTTGTGCTAGCTGCAATAGTCTAGGTTGCTGGTATGTCAGGCACGGAACGCTGGAACGGGACTTTATCAAACGCAAACTCGTATGGGAACGCTGATGGCCACAAGTACAACCAATACAACTACAATCACACACGTTAGATACACGAGCATTAAAAGGCGTGTGTTTACGCTGATGACCAGTCTGGCTATGAGTATTATTATCGCGCCAACGGGAATCAGCAATGCATATGCGGTAGGCAGCGTGAAGGAGGGAGGTGTCAAGGCGCGGGCTTGTCAGGTCTGTCATGGTAAGGGTGGAAAAAGCACTAAAGAAGCCTATCCTATTCTGGCCGGGCAACATGCAGCTTACCTTCGCAAGCAATTACAGGCTTTTCGGACAGGTGCCCGTAAAGACCCCATTATGAATGGCATGGCAATCGAGCTTAGTGATCAGGATATCGAAGATCTGGCTGCTTTTTTTAGCAGTATCGAATAACTCGCCGACTAGGTCTTGCTGCTGGTGTGTCGAGTATAACAAGCTACACTTAGGCTTTTTAAGGAAACTCTCTTAACTTCGGAGACCTGCAACATGATGTCGCTGCGCTTTGTTTTTTGCCTATTGATTAGTATACCGATACATACTTATTCTTCAGAAGCACCAAATGAACGGGCCGACGGTAATGCCAGCGAGGGGCAGGTTAAATCAGCCGCCTGTCAGGGTTGTCATGGCTCGGATGGCAACAGTTTCAGTCCGGACTGGCCTAATCTTGCCAGCCAGAATGCCAATTATTTGTCCAGGCAAATTCGTGATTTTCAGTCGGGAGCCCGCCAGGATCCTGCGATGCAGAGCATAGTGATAGGGCTGGTTGAGCAGGACATCATGGATATTGCGGCCTATTTCGCGGCACAAAAAGTGAAGGTCGATGCTTCTTCAAACTCTGCGGCAGGTAGAAAACTTTATATGGGTGGCAATCGTTACACGCATCTGCCCGCTTGTGCCGGTTGCCACGGACCCAACGGGGTGGGCAATGGGCCGGGAGTGATCCCCAGCCTTGTGGGCCAAAAACCCGGTTATGTGATTAAGACTCTGCGGGATTTTAAAACCGGGACGCGCAGCAATGACCGCAATCAGATCATGCAGGACATCGCAGCAAAAATGACAGAGAAGGAAATGGAAGCGGTGGCGCAGTTTCTCGCCGGTATGGGGGCTGAGGCACCCGATACCGACGAGTAGGTTTTATTTGCGTTGCTTATTTTCGGCCTGGGGCATAAAAATAGCTGTTAAAGGTGGAGACGTCCTGGCTCACCTGGCGGAACAGGTGATCGAGACTGACAATGGCGTGCTCCAGCAGGTTCACGGCGATGTAGGGGTGCTCTACGCGCAGCCGTTTGTACATGGCCCGACTCAGTTTTAGCAGGCGGGTGTTGTTGACCAGTGCCTTTGCCCGTACTGAGCGAGGATTACGGTCAAAAAATGACATCTCGCCCATTAATTCGCCGGACTTGATGTGTCCCACCTGACTTTCGGCCTTGTCGCCCGCATACAGCGCCGTTTCACCCGCGATAACGAAATACAATGCCTCTCCCACATCGCCGATTTCGGCGATGACATCACCTTTTTTAAAGGTGACCAGCTCCGTGTAATCAATCAGTGTGGTGACTTCCTTGATCGTCAGTGATTCACACAGGTATTGCTGATTTAAAAATTGCGTCAGATCGATCTTTTCGGAGACCATGGGGTCATACTCCTTGCTTGAGGTCGGTTGTGTTGAGTGATCAAAATTGAGCCCGTTTGTTCGGGGTCATAAAAACTAAGGCCATAGCATAAACCCTAAACGATAATCTGCGCCAGTGAAGAGCCAGTCTGTTTTATTGCGTTCATTCAACGATTTGGATAGGCTCACGCACAGCCGTATTGCGGTTTGCGGGCAATACTTAATAATAAATGACGAGGTTAATCTCCATGAAAAAATTTACTCTCCCGTTTGCAGCCTTTGCCATGGTTGTTGCACTGGGTTTCACCAGTGCTGGCAATGTGATGGCAGCCAAAAACTATGAAATGGTCAATCCGCCTCAGCCGACCACCAGTAAAGACAAAATTGAGGTGGTGGAATTGTTCTGGTACGGCTGCCCCCACTGTTTCACGTTAGAGCCCTATGTGGAGCGCTGGCTGAAACGCAAACCTGAAAACGTCAAATTTGTACGCATGCCCGGCGTGTTCCGTCCTAGTTGGGAAATTCACGGTCGCGCCTATTACACGGCGGAAGTCCTCGGTGTGGTGGATAAGGTGCATAAGCCTATGTTTGAGGCCATTCACGAGCAAAAACGCAGCCTGAGTGACGAAGCCTCCATCATGGCCCTGTTTAAGGCAAATGGCGTAAGTGAAAAAGATTTCAAACGGGTATTCCGCTCCTTCGCAGTGGAAACCAAACTGCGCCGTGCCAAAGATATGGGGCAGCGTTACGGTGTCCGTGGTGT
Source organism: Gammaproteobacteria bacterium (assembly GCA_021647705.1). Lineage (GTDB taxonomy): Bacteria > Pseudomonadota > Gammaproteobacteria > SZUA-152 > SZUA-152 > SZUA-152. Next base: position 20,669 of record JAKIUF010000022.1, read on the forward strand.
ACCGGCCCTCATCATCAATGGCAAATACCGCACGGGTGTGACGGAATCCGGTGGTAATTCCAAAGTCTTCAAAGTGGTGAACGAGCTGGTCGAAATGGAAAGCAAATGATTCTGCGCCGAGCTGAGTGCGGTCGCATTACGGCGACTGCGCCGCCTTGTCTGGAGCATATTGCGCCATGAAAGCCGCAGAACTCTTCGTCCGTTGCCTGGAAAATGAAGGTGTTGAATACATCTTTGGCATTCCCGGTGAGGAAAACCTCGACGTAATGGACGCCTTGCTGGATTCTAATATCCAGTTCATCACCACACGTCACGAACAGGGTGCGGCCTTCATGGCCGATGTTTATGGTCGTCTCACCGGGCGTGCTGGGGTGTGTATGGCCACTTTGGGTCCGGGGGCGACGAATCTGATTACCGGTGTCGCCGATGCCAACATGGATCATGCGCCACTGGTGGCCATTGCCGGTCAGGCTGATACTCATCGCCTGCACAAGGAATCTCATCAGGTGCTGGATCTGGAGCAACTGTTCCGCAGTTTTACCAAATACAGCTCACGTATTCTTGCGCCGGATATCATCACTGAAGTGACACGGAAGGCTTTCAAGGTCGCGCAAACGGAAAAAACCGGCGCGTGTTTTATTGAGTTTCCTGAAAATATCGCGTCGATGCACATCGACGATACACCGTTGCGCGTCAAGCACGCCAGTATGCCCGAGCCGCCAGCGAATCGTGTGGCCTACGCTGCTGAAGTGATTTCCAATGCCCGTGAACCCATTATTCTTGCCGGTAATGGTGTGGTGCGTGCCGGAGCCTGGCAGCAACTGGCGGATTTTGCGCAACGAATGAATATCCCGGTTACCAACACCTTCATGGCCAAGGGTGTGTTGCCATTCAGGCATGCCATGGCATTGGGCAGTGCGGGGCTGCAATCACAAGATTATGTCAATTTCGGTTTTGAGCAGGCTGATGCCATTATCTGCGTGGGTTACGACTTGGTGGAATACCACCCGCGCCTGTGGCACCCCACCCGTGATCGCACCATCGTACACATCGACAGTTCACCCGCAGAAGTGGATGCTCACTATCCTGTTTGTGTTGGTGTGGTAGGGGATATTAAACACTCGCTGGATCGCATCGCCGAGCAGGCTACGCCCCATGAAGGCCACAAATTGCGGCCGCTGCGCGAGGCGTTGATCAAGGAAATGAATCAACATCGCGACGATGAAAGTTTTCCGCTCAAACCGCAAAAAATCATCTGGGACTTGCGAACGGCCCTGGATCTGGAAGACACGGTCATCTGCGACGTGGGCGCGCACAAAATGTGGATGGCACGCATGTTTCGCTGTGAACACCCCAATACCTGTCTGATCTCCAATGGCTTTGCCAGCATGGGCATCGCCGTGCCCGGTGCGCTGGCTGCACGTCTGGCTCAACCGCAGCGCAAAGTGGTGGCCGTGACCGGGGACGGCGGTTTTTTGATGAATGTTCAAGAAATAGAGACCGCCGTCCGCTTAAAAATAGCCATGGTAGTGTTAATCTGGAACGACTCGGGTTACGGTCTTATCGAATGGAAACAAATGAACCAGTTTGGACGGCCATCCAATGTGGAATTTGGCAACCCGGATTTTGTGCAATTGGCCGAATCCTTTGGTGCCAGGGGTTACCGCATTGAGGAGGCCAAACAATTACTGCCAACGCTGAAGCAGGCTTTAGCGGACGATGCCGTCAGTATTATCGACTGCCCGGTGGATTATCGCGAAAACCTGCGTCTTACTGAAACTCTGGGTGAGATGATTATTCATTTGTGAATTATTAATACCCAATAATTAAATCTAACAGCCATAATCAAGACAGCAGCCTCAACTGACGACACATAATATATGCATACTGTACCTATTCCTGATCCTTTTGAAACGGCCAGCCCAGGCACTCGGTTGAAGTTGCTGAGTTACAATATTCAAGTGGGCATTGCTGCCAAACGTTATCGGGATTACGTGACCGACAGCTGGAAACATGTGTTGCCTCATGCGCAAACCTACGACAACCTGGGCCGTATCGCGCGCGCTATCAGTGATTTTGACATCGTGGCCTTGCAAGAGGTAGATGGTGGCAGTCTGCGTTCCAGCTTTATCAATCAGACTGAATACCTCGCCAACCGGGCCGACTTTCCCTTTTGGCATCATCAAACCAACCGTAACTTTGGCAAAATCGCCGCCCACAGCAATGGTTTGTTGAGCCGTTACCGGCCTACGCAGATACGCGAGCACAAGCTCCCAGGTTTATTGCCCGGTCGAGGTGTGATGGTGGTGCGCTATGGCCATCAGGACAACCCGCTAGTGTTACTCATTATGCACATGGCATTGGGTAAGCGTGCTCGGCAACGGCAGTTTGAGTACGTCACACGTATCGTCAATCAATACCAGCATGTTGTTGTGATGGGGGATCTCAACTGTCAGCCGGACAGTAACGAAATGCAGTTCCTGATTTCCGCCACAGATTTGTGTGAACCCTGTCATGGTCTGAAAACCTTCCCAAGCTGGCGGCCTGCACGCACTCTTGATCACATTCTTACCTCCTCAAGCCTGCAAGTGCATGATGTACATGTCATGCAGCATCTGCTTTCCGACCATCTGCCCATCGCCATGGAAATTACCCTGCCAGACGAGTTTCATATCGCCGCCTGAGTCAAATCCAAAAAAGCGCCTAAACTCATCTTATGGACGAAGAAAACTGGAAACAAAAATATCTCGCGAGTCTGGATAATCTTGAAAAGCAGGAAAACGAATGGCAAGCCACTGAAGCTCTGCTCAAACAAGGGCTCACTCGCGTCGCCCTGGCTGCACAAGGACTGGATGTCACACTGGACGACGACCTTGTACTGCTGCGCAAAATCCTGCGCAAAGACATCGATTTGCAACAACTTGAAAGTGTGGTCAGTGACCTGACCCACTCTGTCAAACGACTGGACGAACATCGTAATGACAAAAATACTGCCCATAATCCACAGGAATTATTGACACAATGGCTGGACAGTTTGTCCTTTCCTGCCCCGCTTAATGCGCGCATCAACACCCTGCGTCAGAAAATTGATGCCACACATAATCTTACCGATATGGAAGCACCCCTGCGCGAATTGTCGGAGCTGTTTAACACAGCAATGCAACACGAAAATAGGGTTTCGCAACACGCTTTACAAAACAATAATGAACAACAAAAACAGAACGGCGGCTTTTTCAGTCGCTTGTTCGGTGGTGATACTCGTAACGCAAGCAGCGAGCAGGCGCATGTCGTAATAGACAAACCTGCGATACCTCAAATCAACGAATTTTGTATTCAATTGCTGGACAGGTTAAGTCTGCCTGCCGAACTCACTGATCAGGTGGAAAACCTCAAAGACCGATTCGCTGAGGGTCTTTCCGAGCGCTCGGTTGCGCCTGCACTTGCTGCCATTGCCAACCTCATCTCCGCCATGCGTCGGCAAATGGAAGAGGAAAATAAAGAACTACAGACCTTCTTGCATCAGCTTGGAGATAATCTCAAAGAGATAGACCAAAATCTTTCTGGAGCACAAAACACGTACAAAGAATCAATGAGTAGCGGTCGCGAATTTGATGCTGTAGTACATGCTCATGTACAGGATATTCAAAGCAAGGTAGAAGCTGCGCCGGAATCCAGTCAGCTCAAACAACAAATTCAGGGTCGGCTTGATGCTATTCGCAAACATCTTGAGCAATATCGCGAAACAGAAGAAACACGCCAACAGCAATTAGAGATCCAATTGGCCCACCTCAACAGCCGTGTACACGGCATGGAAAATGAAGGTGAAAAGTTACGCCAACGTCTGCAAGAAAAGCACGAACAAGCCGTGCGGGATCCGCTCACCGGCCTGCACAATCGTCTCGCCTACGACGAAAGAGTTATGCAGGAATTTGCCCGCTGGAAACGCTACGGACAACCCATGGTACTGATGATGATCGATGTTGATCATTTTAAACATGTCAACGACACCTACGGCCACAAAGCCGGTGACAAAGCCTTGGTATTAATTGCCGACCAGCTGCGTAGTCATTTGCGTGAAAGCGATTTTCTTGCCCGTTTTGGCGGCGAAGAGTTTGTCGTGCTCATGCCGGAAACGGATCTTGAGTCTGCTGTAGTGGCTGCCGAAAAATTACGTGCTGCCGTTGAGAAATGCCAGTTCCATTATCAAAACACACAAGTCAGCATTACCTTTTCTGCCGGGCTTGCCCAACTGCGCAAAAATGATAACCCCGAAAGCCTGTTTCAGCGTGCTGATGAAGCCATGTATCGCGCCAAAGAAGCCGGGCGCAATCAATGTTTGATTGAAACGCCTTCCTGACGATTATTAACATGGCACACAAATCTACACCTGATTCCAAAGCCAATGGCGGAAAAAAAATTCGCATCGACAAGTGGTTATGGGCCGCACGTTTTTACAAAACCCGATCACTTGCCAGTGAAGCAATTAAAGGTGGCAAGGTGAGTGTTAACAGTCATCGAGCCAAACCCAGTCGAGAAGTGGAACTGGGAGACACACTCGTTCTTCGGCAAGGTTTTGATGAAAAGACCGTCATCGTGCAAGCACTGTCTGACAAACGTGGTCCAGCGACTGTAGCGCAACAGCTTTATCAGGAGACGGCCGACAGTATTCAAAAACGTGAAAAAGAAAAAGAACTGCGTAAACTCGCTGCGGTGCAGCGGCCACATGGAGAAGGGCGGCCGACCAAACGTTCGCGACGACAGATACATCGGTTTACACGTTCGGAATCATGACAGGGAGCAGGGTTGGTGATTTTTCGGATAAGGGAAAAAACACATCCACCCTTGCATGAAAGGCACTGGGTGCAGAGTTTGGCCGTGAGATTGGTAAGCAGTTATATGACCAAATTTCAGCTTATGAAGTGACGAATGGTTATGATTTCCGAGAGAATGCCTCACGGCTGGACATTTTTTTGAGTTATTTATATATGTTCTTTACCATTTTGTTTTTGGGGAGTTTCGGGTATATACCCGTTATCCCTGTACGGAATGATGTGGATTAATCTTGGCATCGGCCAAACTCAAGGGCAGAAAGCGCAGGATTTTGACCGCAAACAGGGTGGCGGCGAAGGCGAGTGCTACACCACCCAAACCGAGCATGACCTCCGGTGCGGTGGGTGAATACGTCACGATCACACCATCATAAAAACTGCTGCTGACTTCTTTGCCGGGAAACAGGTCCATGGGAAAGGCCTGGCCACCGATGATAATGATGTACATCTGCGATAGTCCGCCAGCGATGACGAGAATGGCGGCAGCGGTTGTCCAACCCATGGAGGCACGGAAGGCAGGGGCGTAGCAAATGATCAACGGGAAAATGGTGCCCAGCAGTATGTAACCCACCCAGAACAAGCCGCTGTAAATATTGTCGCCTGAGAGAATGAAGTCTTCCACGCCATGGTGCTGGGTGGCGTACAGATTGGTGAGATGGAAGGTCACCACAAAGAGTAATACAGCGGCCACAAACAGCCCCAGCAGTTTTTGCAGGCGGTTGATCAGGTAGCAGCCGATTTCGCGACCAGTCCATTGGTAGGTTGCCAGCAGGAAAATCAGGAAAAAGGCCAGTCCGAAGGCAAAGGACATGACGATGAACATGGGAGCCATGATGGCGGCATCGTAAAACTGGCGGGCGACGATGAAACCAAAAATGGAACCGGTACCGGTGGTCAGTGCCAGTCGCCATAAAAAGGCGAAAAAGCCTGCGGTTTTTGAGTATTTGTTCAGGTTGCGCTGCATCATGGTCCACAGGTAGACGCCGACGATGAGAAAAAAGCCGTTATACAAAATCATGTTCCAGGCAAAGATGGATTTGAAGTTGTAAGTGGTCATGGCCACGATGAGGCGGTCCGGTCGGCCCAGGTCCAGCACCAGTACCATGAGTCCGCCCGTCAGTAGGGTGATGGCCATAAGGCCAGAAAGCGGGGCCAGTGGTTTGTATGAAGTTTTACCGAAGACTGATGACATGGAGGCGACGTTGAGCGCGCCGGAGGCGGCGACAATCAGAAATACTGCAAACACATGTGGCATGCCCCAGATAATCTGGTTGTTCATGCCGGTTACCCAGTGGCCGTTGTGTTCCATGTACCAGGCAGAGCCCAGTCCGGCGGCAATCGTTAGTCCGAGCAGGGCTAACAGTATATAGTAACCTTTACTGTTGCCGGTGATTTCGCGGAAGGTGGTGGGTTTCATTGTTTATCGCTCATTCATCAATTTTGGGTGGGCGGTGCCCACCCTACATTTTCGTTGTCTGTCCGTTTCGTAGGTTGGGGTGAATGTTTTTTATGAACCCCAACGCGCCAGAACAACAAGCCGCCTCTAAAGTCATGTTCAAGCCACCACAAACACATTCATTTCAATTTTCAACGCCAAAAAATATTTCTGTTCCGTGTTATGAACCTGTTGGGGTTCGTACCTCACCCCAACCTACCCGGAATCCAGGTTAAATACCTTGATAACGCACCCCCAGGTCTAGGCGCAGGTCACCCCGGATTTCGGTGGAGGCCGTGCTGGCCATACGCCGGGCAATGTCACTATTAGCATCATTCATATTGCCAAACAAAATCGCTTTTTCCGGACAGGCTTCGGCACAGGCAGGAATTTCACCCTTGTCTACACGATGCACACACAGGGTACAGCTTTCCACTGTGCCTTTGCCGCGTGGTCCGTATTCCTTCTGGTTTTCGATAGTTTCATGCACAAAAGAACGCGCTTTGTAAGGGCAGGCGATCATGCAATAACGACAGCCGATGCAGGTATGTTTGTCTACCAGCACGATGCCATCAGGGCGTTTGAAAGAGGCACCGGTAGGGCATACGTCTACACAGGGAGGATGTGCGCAGTGCTGGCACATCAACGGCAGTTTGGTGGTGTGCCCGGTTTTTTTGTCGCGTAAGGTTACTGTGCGAATCCATTGGGCATCGGTTTCGGGACGACCAAAACCGGTAAGATTAAATTCGTCATTACAAGCTGTTACGCATTTGTCGCAGTTGTCTACACATTTGTTGGTATCGATAAGAAATCCCCAGCGTACTTCACTGCTGGCGGGTTCAGCATCCGGTTTGGCACGGGCGATGCTGGTAAAAAATACGCCGGGGCCAAGGGCGGCTGCACCGGCAAGTGCGGCACTGCCTCCTAACAGCTTGCGGCGATAATTGTCGATTTTGTTGTTGTCTTGAGTGTTGTCTTGAGTCTTATTTTTACTGTGAGTCTGCTGTTCATTGCTCATGGTCTTGTCCCCGTTGTTTTAGCACCGCCGGGTACGGATGTGTGACATTGAAAACAATCAACTTGCACGGCTGCGTAGTCATGGCATTCGCGACAAAAATGGCGTGGGTCTTTTACGGTGACCGGCTGATTGTCCGTACCTTTGACTACATGACAAGTAAAGCAGTTTTTCAGGCTGTGTTTTTGAGTGCGAATGCCTTTGCGCAGAGTGTCATCACGCTGGTGCGACAGCAACTCCATATGATTTCTGCGCATGAAACCGATTTCTTCCACACATTGCTCACCTTTAATGGCTTCGGGTATATCCGGCACGGGCACATCAGCCACAGCCTCAAAAGAAAAAAGCGTAAAGACCAGAGCGACAAGCCCGAATCTTTGTATATTTCTTTTCGCTTTCATCTTTTTTCTTGCTCCTACTTTTATTCACCGAGACCCATCTGGATATAACCCGTGGGACAGACATCGGCACAGATGTGACAACCGATACATTTGGAATAATCAGTAGCCACGTAACGTCCCATCGTAGATTCCTCTTTTTTCACTTTGAACACGGCATCCTGCGGGCAATAAATAATGCAGTTGTCACATTCAAAGCACATACCGCAACTCATGCAGCGTTTGGCTTCGGCGACGGTGTCCTCTTCGGACAATGCATTCATGCGTTCTTCAAAGTGGCCCAGCACTTCGTCAGAGGCGGGTACGTCTTCGGTGCGAACGTGACGCGCTTCGTGGGCAAAATGCCCGAGGAACAGTTTATCTGCAGGAATAATCTGATGTGCAGAACGATCTTCGTAGTTATGAATGGCAAAATCAGCGTCAGCGGTGCCATGCTGGCCTCGGTCAATGCCGCGTACCTTTGCGTCACCTTCGGGGGCAAAGTGCGCAGGTTCATGATGGGTTTCACGCAGCTTGTTCAGCAGGTTGAAATGATGCACGTCCACTTTCGGACGTTTGCCCGTTTCTTCATTTTTCAGGTAGTGGTCGATGCTTTCTACGGCCACCGATGCCTGACCGATAACTGTGGTTAACAGATGGGGTTGCACGATGTCGCCCGCAACAAAGAAGCCGGGTTTATTGGGCACTTGAAAGTTTTTGTCAGCGTCGATCAGGCCACGGTCATTACCAAATTCTTCCATACCTTTCAGGTTGCCGGTTTGACCGATAGCGGAGACGATGAGATCGGCGGCGATGTCGTATTCAGAATCGTCGATGGGCGTCATGTTCTTGCCTTCCCATTTCAGTTTGCGTACGCGCAGGGCTTTGGCACGACCGTTATCTCCCATAACCACGGCAATCGGATCAATGGAATCGATGATCTCCACACCTTCGCGGGTGGCGTCATCTATTTCATGTTGGGCGGCGGCCATACTGGAGACGGGATGGCGTGACAGCAGGGCGACTTCAGCGCCCTCACGGTTGGCAACACCGGCTACATCATGTGCCGTCTGGCCGAGGATGATGTGTTCCGGCCGGTCATTTTCGTGGACATCGGTAATCTTGCCGATACGACGGGCCACAGAGGCCACGTCGATGGAGGTATCACCACCGCCAATCACTACCACCTTGCCGGTGACACCTTTCAGACGGCCTTCATTAAAAGCGGCGAGGAAGGCAACGCCAGAGAGACAATTGCTGGCTTCAGTGAAATTGTCCACCGGCAGATCCCGACCGGATTGTGCGCCGATGGCAAACAGTACCGCGTCAAAATCTTTTTCCAGTTGTTTCAGGGTAATGTCTTCGCCCACACGGGTTTGTGATTTTGTTTCCACGCCCATATTGATGATGCGGTTCATTTCGCCATGCAGCACATCACGCGGGGTGCGATAGCCGGGAATACCGTACATCATCATGCCGCCCAGATCTTCGTGATCATCAAAAATCGTGCAAGCATGGCCTTTCAGGCGTAATTGATATGCAGCAGACAGCCCGCAGGGGCCACCACCGATGATGGCGACTTTTTTGCCGGTGTCAGCACCGGGGGTAAATTCAAGACCGGCATCCAGTGCGCTGTCGCCGATGAATTGTTCTACGGCATTAATGCCCACAAAGTCTTCCACTTGATTACGGTTGCAACCATCCTGACAAGGTGCAGGGCAGACACGGCCCATGACCGAAGGAAAGGGATTGGCTTGGGTGGAACGACGAAAAGCATATTCCTGCCAGTCCATACCGTCGGCCGGTTTTTCGATACCACGTACGATGTTCAGCCAGCCGCGAATGTCTTCGCCGGAAGGGCAGCTGCCCTGGCATGGTGGTGTTTGATGCACATAAGTGGGGCATTTGTGGGTGCGGTCGCCATCAAAAATCTGTTCGCTCCAACGGGTGACTTCGTGGTCACCATCTTTGTATTTGCGAAACGTGTGTGCCTTTACTTCATCTGCTGGTGTCGCCATAGCGTCAGTCTCCTGATCCACTGGTGTGTCGGGTGTGTTTTACGCACCATTAACGGTGATTCAACAATCAACGTTAAAATGGTGCATAAAATTCATCCTGCCTATTTGTCTTATGTAGGGTGGGCACGTTTTTTATGCCCACGCGTGTCTTGTTTTTTAATTCAGTTGTAGCGTTAATTTAATATCCGCGTGGGCACAAAAAACGTGCCCACCCTACGTTTTAGTTCCCAGCTGGATGGCATCGCCAACCACCTGGTGCAAGCTGGTAATCATGTCCATGGGAAATTGATACGCGGGCAAGGCCTTGCTGAACTGGGCTTTGCAAATAGCACAAATGGCCACCATGGAGTTGACGCCGTGTTCATCCACCACCTGCTTCAATGCCTGCATGCGTGGCATGGCACCTTTGATGCGAATTTCCATCAGGTCATCGGTCAGCAAGCCGCCACCACCGCCACAACAAAATGTATTTTCATGAATAGTTTCGGGGGACATGTCAAAAAAGTGATTGGCCGAGGCGGTGATTAATGCACGGGGTAAAATAAACTGTCCGCCGGGTATGTTGCCCATGCGCGAGGCGCGTGCCACATTGCAGGAGTCATGAAAGGTGATGCGCCGGTGATCGTTGGCTTCTTTATCAAGGTTTAAGGCACCGCGCTGAATTAAATCGTAAGTGAATTCGACTATGTGCTGCGGTGCGGGATAGTTGGGATCAAGAAAATCAAACGGGCCCACCAGCGTGTTCCAGAAGCTGTAGGCCACACGCCAGGCATGACCGCATTCGCCGACGATAATACGTTTAACGCCCAGTTCTTCGGCAGCATCCCGAATGCGCTGAGCCACTTTTTTCAGGTTATCACCACTGCCGATGAACATGGAAAAATTAGCAGCCTCGGAGGCATACGAGGACAACGTCCAGCTGATACCGGCCTGATGGAAGACCTTGCCGTAACCAATCAATCCGTCAATATGCGGTTCGGCAAAAAAATCAGCAGAGGGTACAATGAGCAATACATCAGCACCTTTCACATCCACCGGATATTTCACCGCAACACCGGTGTCTTCTTCTACTTCTTCTTCCAGGTTTTCCAGTGTGTTGATCAGGGCTTTTTCAGGCAGACCCAGATTGTTACCGACAGTCTGTAATTTGCCCAGAATTTCGTTACAGTATTTCTGACCGTGACCCACGGTATCCATGATGTCGCGCGCAGCCATGGAAATTTCGGCGGTGTCGATGCCGTAAGGGCAAAACACGGAACAGCGACGACATTGCGAACATTGATGGAAGTAGCTGTACCATTCATCCAGTACACTCTTATCCATGTCGCGGGCACCGACAAGTTTGGGAAAATGCTTGCCCGCAAAGGTGTAATAACGGCGGTAGATACTGCGCAATAAATCCTGACGCGCCACCGGCATGTTTTTGGGATCTTTGGTGCCGAGGTAATAATGGCACTTGTCGGCGCAGGCTCCGCATTTTACGCAACTGTCGAGGAAGGTGCGCAAGGCACGGGAGCCGTCCACCAGTTCACCCAGACGGGTAACGGCTTTTTCTTCCCAGTTGTCCACCAGCTTGCCGGGGAATCCGAGTTTTTCATTGTGTTGAGCTTTGGCCGGATACGGGCTGCTATGTACCATCGAATTCACCTCATACTTCGGTGTATCGATGATTTCGATATTTTTAAATAGCTCGGGTGTATCGAATTTAGCGGCCACGTATCAAGTCTCTTTCGTAGAAATAAATAGCTAAAAAATAAAAAAGCTATTTTGCCGTCCAGCCCGCCGTGTGACGAACCTCGCGAGGATTATCAACCTGGTTGCGTGTGGGCATAAAAAACAGGCCTGGCACATGCAATAGTTTGCTGATGGGGAAAATCACCATCAACACAATCACCAGTCCCAGGTGCAACAGCACAAAAATATCCGAGGGTAACGGTTGCAGATCAAAATACATCAGACCCAGCATCCAGGTTTTAAGCGCCACGATATCGGTATGCGCCAGATATTTAATCGCCAGTCCACTAAGACCAATGGCCACCAGCAGGGCTAACATCAAGTGGTCAGACAGGCTGCTGATGTAACGTACACGATCCACCAGAAAACGTCGTGCCCACAAACCGAGCAGGCCGGCCAACATGGCAAAACCGGCGTACTGTCCGAAGGGTTGCATCAAGGCAACCACCGCCCACACCGGTTCCTGGAAATAACGCAAATGGCGAAAAAGGACAAGCGCCAGTGCGACATGGAACATCCAGCCAAATAACCAGGTCCATTTACAGGCTTTAAACAGGCTTTGAAAAACAGTGACTTCTTTGGTCATGCGCCAGACAACACCGGCTTTGGTGGTGGGGGCCGGTGTGACAGGTATTTTTAATGGTGCGGGTGTGCGTGCATAAATGATAACTTTACGCGCTACGCCCACGACGAGCAGCAGCGTTGCCGCGTAAAAAAGGATGGCGTAAACCACTGAAAGTGTCATTTATCAACCTGATCGTAGGATAAAAAATTTATAGATTCTAATATAACAATTTGTTTTTTGGTTAAATGTTATGTTTATACTTTCGTAGGCTCTAACTTGATATTTACACCCTCTATTATTAACGTAACATGTAGTTTTAAAATACCATATTTAAGTCCATCATATGGTCGCTGCGGATCAGATATAAAAGAATATATATGATCTTTTCCTAAAGTCACAGCATATCCATATGTTAGGGTGCGCAATCCAATTTGTTTTTTTTGCTCATCAATATACTCAATTATCCAGTCAATATCTTTCCAGTTTTTAGATGATTTATTGGTACACATTTTTGGTAAAGGACGCAGGCGTATCCTCATGCCAACGTTTTCTTTAAATTTACGCCAATTCATTGAACATATTCACTTTAATAAGGTTTAGCAGTGCGTTGTCTGGGAGGTGGCTGGTCGAGGTGAAATTTATTATCGCCTCGGCAGCTTATTAAACCCCGGTGATTATGCGGTTAAACACAGCCCGTGGGTTTGGGTAACCCGGCAATCTTGCAGGCCTGCTTGGCCGGGCCGTAGGGGAACAGCTCATACAGATATTTGCTGTTACCTTTATCTTTGCCCAGTTTTTTGCCGATGGCTTTGGTGAGCACACGCACGGCCGGTGCAATCTGGTATTCCTCATAATATTCACGCAGGAAGTTCACCACTTCCCAGTGACTGTCGGACATTTCCAGGTTTTCGGCGACGGCGATGGCTTTGGCAATATCGATATCCCACTCGTCACGGTTTTCCAGGTAACCCTCTTCATCTGTTTCGATGTTTTTTCCACCTACTTCCAGGGCCATATTGATTCTCCTTCCGTTCGTCTGTTGTTAAATAAAAGTGTCAATAAAATAATGCGCAGTTATAACCAGGATTGTGTCACGTCATGCTCGGCAACCAGTGCCACAAAACCGCTGTAATCCACAATTTTGATACCTTCAATGATGCGTGCTTCATCAATCCCGCGTGCTTTGAGGTCGGGCCCCATGACATAAAAGGAAATGTTGTCCATTGCATCAGAGACCATGGCTGATTTGTGTGTGCCTTGCATGGCACCGTATACACCGTCTTCAATCATCAGCAGGGCATTGCCTTTTATTGCGTGGATGATAGCTGATTCCAGTGTATTACGCTCAAGCGGTGATTTGTTAACGGTGTGTAGTTGTGACATATCGTTTCTTTCCTAAAAACTGAATACAACGTCGGATTGTTCCATGATTTTTGCCATTTCAGCGGCGGAAATGACTTTGATGGAGTCTTTTTCGGCCCAGTCATCGTCTTCGTCTTCCCAGGTCAGTGGCAACAGGTCATCCAGCGTCAGGCCTCGCGCATCCAATGATTCCTGTTCAACATAAATCTTGTTGACATCATAATCCCCCAGTGCTTTGTAAGTGGGTGAAAAGTTTTTCATGCCGATGCCTTTGGTGTCTTGTCCTTTGGTGATCTGGTAAACGCCATCATCCAGAAAGGCAAGGGAAACATCCTGTTCAAAGGCGGCTCCAATCAATACGACTTCCAGTGCTTCCAGCGCATAAATCGTCCCGTAGGGTGCTTTGCGGTTAACGTACAAAAATTTCTTTGTTTCAGGCATAACAATAATTTCCCTTGATGACCTGTTCAGTCACCCGTTTAATCGCCAAAAGTGATCAGACGGTCACTCTGGATCCCCGCTTCGATTAACTGACCCAAACCGGAAATGCGAAAGCCGGGCGCAATGTTGTCGGCATTTTTGCCGTTACGTTTGGCTTCGTCGGCATCGGCGATGCCACGCCGCTGTGCCGCAGCAACACAAAGCACAAGGTCCAGTGCGTATTCTTTTGCCAGCGCAGACCAGCGATTGATGATATTGCGGTCGTCCTGTGGCGGAGAGGCCAGACGGGTACCGTTGTTGACACCGTCATGATAAAAAAAGATGCGAAAACATTCGTGTCCGTCTTCCAGCGCGGCTTTGGTGAAGTTATAAGCCGTGTCTGATGCCTGATGGGTGTACGGGCCTTCACTGATCATGACGGAAAATTTCATTGGTTACTTCCCTGATGGCCTAGAAACGAATATGCGTGGACGCATTCAGCGACTTGCGCGCACCGGTCCAGTTGTCGATATGGAATTTGGTGAACGGCAGTTCGGTCAGCTCAAAGAAACGGGGCCAGCCGATACGTTCGATCCAGTCACCGATGCGTTCCCAGTTTTTGGCATCGGCTTTATAAGTATTGAGAATATTCTTGACGACTTCTGTGACTTCCGGCCAGCGTGGCGGGTTGTTGGGGATGCCTGCGGCCACCAGTTTGTGGAACATGGGTTTGCTGCGGGCGTTGGAGTGTTTGCCGCCTACCCAGATGGCCAGTTTGGAATGTTCCGGGTCATTGATTTGCATGGGCGGGCAGGGTGGGAAACAGGCTCCGCAACAGATACATTTTTTCTCGTCTACTTCCAGTGAGGGCTTGCCGTTAACAATAGCGGGGCGAATCGCTGCCACCGGGCAACGGGCCACCACCGAAGGACGTTCGCAAACGTTGGCCACCAGGTCATGATTGATTTTCGGTGGTTTGGTGTGTTGTACGTTGATGGCAATATCACCCTGGCCACCACAGTTGATCTGGCAGCAGGAGGTGGTCATGTGGACACGGTTAGGCATCTCTTCGGAGCGGAATTCATCGTATAGCTCATCCATCAGGGCTTTTACTACACCAGAGGCATCTGTGCCGGGAATGTCACAATGCAACCAGCCCTGGGTGTGGGAGATCATGGTCAGCGAGTTGCCGGTGCCGCCCACGGGATAACCGGCATCTTCAAAGGCATCGATTAATGGTTGCACTTTGGCTTCGTCGGTTACTGATACTTCCATATTGGAGCGGATGGTGAAACGCACATAGCCATCGGCATATTGGTCGATGATGTCGCACAATAAATTGATTTCGTAGGGGCCGAGCTGACGCTGGGTACCGACGCGCACGGTCCAGACTTCATCACCGCTTTTGGCAACGTGATGCAATACGCCGGGGCGTGGACGGTCATGATAGGCCCAGTTACCGAAGTTTTTGATATAGGCCGGGTGCATATACTGGAATCCGTCCGGCACACCACTTTCAGTGGGGAAGCGTGGTTGTTCGCTCATTTTTTATCTCCAATCAATATTCGTTGATGCGTTGTCTGGCGTTTCTGAAGATTAACCTGTCTGACGTTCTTTCCACTTGTTGGCTTCTTCATCCCAGGTATCCATGCGCACATAACTGCTCTGACGCGCGTCGGAAATCATGTTGGGGTCTACGTCAAGGTTGATGCCTTCAAGGAAGTTCACCAGACCGATGCGGTCAATGGTTTCACCCACACGCTCGTGCTCCAGTGCATTCTCCGCCCAGAAATCAATGATTTCCTCGGCCAGTTCCACCAGTTTTTCATAATCTTCTTCGGTATCCAGTTTCATGAATGGCACAATGACTGTGCCCATGGTATCGCCGATTTTCAGCGTGCGTTTACCTCCGAGCAACAGGGTGACACCTTTATCGTCACCCGTGCTGAGCGCACGGGTCATCACGTTGATGCAATGCATACAGCGCACGCAGTTGCGGTTGTCTACATCCAGTGTGTCATCGTCGTTCAGTGACAGGGCGCGGGTGGGACACATATTGATCACGCTATCGACCACATATTTGCGGCCTTTGTCAGCTACGAATTTTTTCACTTCTTCCTGATCGACTTTCATATCATCGCGCCAGGTGCCGATCACCGCAAGATCGGAACGCTGGATGGAATTCATGCAGTCATTGGGACAACCGGACACTTTAAACTTGAATTTATAAGGCAGGGCGGGGCGGTGCATATCGTCGAGGAAGTTGTTTACCAGCCGACGGTGAATTTTTTGCTCATTGGCGCAGGACTGCTCGCAACGGGCAGCGCCCACACAGGACATGCCGGTGCGCACACAGGGTCCGGCACCGCCGAGATCCCAGCCGTAGCCGTTGATTTCATCGAAAAAGCTTTGCGTGTTATCCGTGGTGGTGCCAATGAACATGATATTCCCGGTCTGACCATGAAATGCGATGAGACCGGAACCGTATTTGTTCCACGAGTTGGATAGCTGACGTAGCATGTCGGTGGAATAATGGTTACCGGCCGGAGGCTGTACTCGCACGGTGTGAAATTCTTTGGATTCGGGAAACATGGGCTTGCCGTCGTCTCCCATCAATTCGGTAAAGCGCGGGATGATGCCGCCACCATAACCGTAAACAGATACCGTACCACCTTTCCAGTAACCCAGCCGTGTTTTGTAAGAATGCTCCAGCTGTCCCAGCAAATCGACCATCATGTTGGCATGTTTGCCCTCATAGGCCAGACGTTTCAAACCGGTGACAAAGCTGGGCCAGGGGCCGGACTCCAGTTGATCGAGCATGGGCGTATCATGGAGGGGTTTGGACGACTTTTTCTCCTTGGGGAGATACGTGCTGTGTTTTTCAGGATCTTTCGGTGTCTGCTCGGCCATGGCCCGGTTCTCCTCGATTGCTTTCGGGTTCAACTGTTTTTTTCAACGCTTTAATTTCCAGAATTTCTACTTTGCAGCGTAAATGCGATGTTTCCTGGTGTTCTTTATGGATGCTGTGTCACCGCCGGAGTTGTATCTGCGGCGGTGGTGGCACTATCGGCACTTAATCAGCATTTATTGATATTGAGTGTATGAGACCGGTGCCGAGGTGCAAATGGCTCCAAGGGGAGGGGGATCGGATTTGCAACTATCTCTTTAGTGATACGACTATTTCTGCTTGATCGATATTTTTTCGAGCCAGGCTCCTTTCAATGTGAATGTCAGCGCTAAAAACAATCAACCGAATAACATCATTGGGTTACATTCGGCGGTACAGGCTGTTTTTCGCCCATGAATCACAGCGTCATAAAATCTAACGCAAAGGCGCGAAGATGCAGAGAGCGCAAAGGGTTATGAGGATAACGGCAAAAGCGATAAAAATCTCAAATGTTGTGGATCCCTGCGCCTTTGCATTGGGTTTTCATTATTCAGGCTCAGTCAGCATACGCATGAAAACATCTGTTTTAAGAATCACCGTGTATTTAACGCAGAGGTCGTAAATGACACAAAATTTTTAGTGTTTTTCTCTGTGTCCTTTGCGCCTCTGCGACCTCTGCGTTAATAACACACCACTTTGTCAGTACCACGACAACATAACCTCCCGGTACACTGGAACGATTGTCCAAAATCTTCTGGTATTGCGTAGGCTTCAGTCATTGATTCGTTAATTTGAGTGCGTAACATCAGTTAATAGCAGTGACTCGCGCGTAAACCTTTGTCACACTACGTCGCCCATGCAAATCATCCGCAACCTCCAAAACCTCAAGCCCCATCACCATGGCTGCGTCGCCACCATCGGCAACTTCGATGGCGTACATCTCGGCCATCAAGCCGTACTTGGCCAGTTGGCGGAAAAAGCGGACGAACTCAACTTACCGCTTACCGTCGTTACTTTTGAGCCTCAGCCCCAGGAAGTTTTCCGTCCCGAACAAGCCCCCCCCCGCTTGACCCGTTTTCGTGAAAAGGTGCAGGCATTGCGTCGTTATGCAGTGGACCGGGTGCTGGTGTTGCGTTTCAACAAGCGATTTTCTCAACAGTCTCCTGATGAATTTATTCAACGTTTGTTGGTGGGCGGCCTGGGTGTGAAATACCTGGCGATTGGCGATGACTTCCGTTTTGGCAAAGATCGTGTGGGTGATTTTGCCATGTTACAGGTAGCAGGCGGGCAGCATGGTTTTGATGTGGTGAACATGCATACTTTCGCTCAGGATGGGGAGAGGGTGAGCAGCACACGGGTGCGGGCAGCGCTGGGTAACGGTGATCTCAATAGTGCGGAAAAGTTGCTGGGGCGGGTGTATCGCATGAGCGGGCGAGTGGCGCATGGCGATAAAAAAGGACGCACCATTGGTTTTCCCACGGCTAATATTCATTTACATCGTATTGCTACGCCGCTGCGCGGGGTGTTTGCGGTGGAATTGTTTGGCCTTGAGGGTGAACCGCTGCCCGGGGTCGCAAATTTGGGTACCCGGCCAACGGTGGGAGGAATGCGCACTTTGCTGGAGGTGCATTTGTTTGATTTTGACGGCGATATTTATGGCCGCCATGTGCATGTGGATTTTTTGTTGAAGCTGCGTGATGAACGGCGCTTTGATTCTTTTGATGCGTTAAGGGCGCAGATTTCACAGGATGCCGAGCAGGCGCGGGCATTCTTTGCACGGTCATAATCGGTGCGCTGGCAGATTTATTCCGGTTTATTATCCGAGGGTTCCCGATATTGGTCGCGATCGCCTTCCGGGAAGGGGTAGCGGTATTTGCCATAACGGATGAGCAATGCAGACCCCGCCAGTATCAGGATGGCGGCGGCGACAGCAATCACTTCCCAGCTGTCGATATTTTTGATGTCCAGTGCCAGATAACGGGCGAGCGCTACAATGGCAATATACAGTGGCATTCGCACGGGCAGTTTGCCGGAGTCCAGGTAGACAGCCACCATGGCGACGACTTCAAGATAAATGAACAGTAGTAACAGGTCGGCCAGAGTGACCAGACGCTCATCCACCATGCGGAGGATTTCCTGGGCACCGGCAATGAGGGTGGCGATGGTGATGATGGCCAGTCCGGCGTATTCGATAAGTTTGAGCAGGCGTCGGCTTGCTTGGTAGGTTTTGCCTGTCATGACGAGAAGATTAGCACGGAAATATGAAGAAACGGTGACTATGACGGTTTTTCCGTGATGTTGGCTAGCCGTCGACCATGGTGAGCGGGTAAAATGCTCCGCTTTGGTGGTTTCCTTGCGAGGCTGTCCAGTCAACCCTTAACTTTGATGAGAGATGCCCTAACGTGAGCGAGTCGAACGACTACAAGTCTACCCTGAACCTGCCTCAAACCGATTTTCCCATGCGTGGAAACCTGGCTAAACGCGAGCCGGACATGCTGAAAAAATGGGAAGCAACAGGTTTGTACCAAAAGTTGCGCGCGGCGGGTGAGGACCGGGAGAAATTCATCCTGCATGACGGCCCACCCTACGCTAATGGTGATATTCATATCGGCCATGCGGTGAACAAGGTGCTGAAAGACATCATTGTTAAATCCAAAACCCTCAGCGGTTTTGATGCGCCTTATGTGCCGGGCTGGGATTGCCACGGCCTGCCCATCGAACTCAATGTGGAAAAAAAGATTGGCAAGGCCGGAGCAAAAGTCGATGCCGCTACTTTTCGTGAGGCCTGTCGCACGTACGCGCAAAAACAGGTGGATGGTCAGCGTGAGGATTTCAAACGTCTGGGTATTTTCGGTGAGTGGGATAACCCGTATTTGACCATGGACTTCCAGTTTGAGGCGGATATTATCCGCACGCTTGGCAAAATCATCGACGCGGGGCATCTGCACAAAGGCTCCAAGCCGGTACATTGGTGTACTGATTGCGGTTCGGCACTGGCCGAAGCGGAAGTGGAATACGAAGATAAAACCTCGCTAGCGATTGATGTGCGTTTTGCGCTGCTGGATGAATTGGCGTTGTTTGCGCGCGTGCATCATGTCGAAGACAGTGACGGCAAAAAACACACAGGTGAAGGCCCCCTCTCTGTGGTTATCTGGACAACGACGCCATGGACACTGCCTGCCAATCAGGGGGTCGCAGTGAATTCGGAGCTGGATTATGCCGTGGTGCAAACGGAAGGCGAGCATGGACCGGAACGTTTGATTCTTGCCGAGGCTTTGCTGAAAGATGCCATGGGGCGTTGGAGCCGTAATGATTATCGTGTGATTGCCTATTGCCGTGGTACTGATCTTGAAGGCCTGAAACTGGGGCATCCTTTTTATGCACGGGAAGTGCCGGTGATTCTGGGTGATCATGTCACCACTGAATCCGGTACCGGCTGTGTGCATACCGCGCCCGGTCATGGTCAGGAGGATTTTGTGGTGGGTATGAAGTATCACCTGCCAGTGGAAAACCCCGTGGGGGGTAACGGTGTGTTTCTGCCCGACACAGAATTGTTTGCAGGACAGCATGTCATGAAAGCCAATCCGCAAGTGGTCGAGGTATTGAAAACCAAAGGCACGCTGGTGCATGAAGAAGCACTGCGTCACAGCTACCCGCATTGCTGGCGGCATAAAACGCCGATCATCTTCCGCGCCACACCACAATGGTTTATCAGCATGACCAAAAATGGCCTGCGTGATGCGGCGATGAAAGAAATTGAAAAAACAGATTGGATGCCCGATTGGGGCAAGGCACGCATTGAAGGCATGGTCACCAATCGCCCGGACTGGTGTATCTCCCGCCAGCGCACCTGGGGAGTACCGATCCCGTTGTTTGTGCATCAGCAGAGCGGCAAATTACATCCCGATACCGCAACATTGATTGAACAGGTTGCATTGCGTGTTGAGGAGAAAGGTGTTGATGCCTGGTTCCAGCTGGATGCAAAAGAGTTGCTGGGTGATGCGGCGAGTGAATATGACAAAGTGAGTGACACGCTGGATGTGTGGTTTGATTCTGGAGTGACTCATGCCTGTGTGCTGGATCGTCGTGACGAATTGCAGCGTCCCGCAGACTTGTATCTGGAAGGATCGGACCAGCATCGCGGTTGGTTTCAGTCTTCGTTGCTCACTTCGGTAGCGACCACTGGCAAGGCACCATACCGTGCCGTGTTGACCCATGGTTTTACCGTCGATACCAAAGGACTAAAAATGTCCAAGTCCATGGGTAACGCGATTGCGCCACAAAAGGTGGTGAATAATCTGGGTGCCGATATTCTGCGTTTGTGGATAGCAGGTGTGGATTATCGTAACGAGATGACTGTCTCGGATGAAAACTTCAAACGTACGGCTGATGCCTATCGTCGTATCCGTAATACGGTACGTTTTCTGTTGGCAAACCTGGAGGGTTTTGATCCGATAAAACACAGCGTGGCTCCGGCAGAGATGTTGTCGCTGGACCGTTGGGTTGTGGCCCATGCAGCCAAACTGCAAACAGATGTTGTTGATGCTTACGACCGTTACGATTTTCATCATGTTTACCAAAAACTGCATCACTTTTGTAATACGGATTTAGGCAGTTTTTATCTGGATGTGATTAAAGATCGCCAGTACACCACACAGGCAGACAGTTTGGCACGGCGCTCCTGTCAGACCGCCATGTATCATATTATCGAAGGCATGGTGCGATGGTTTGCGCCAATTTTGAGTTTTACGGCAGAAGAACTTTGGTCGTTTATTCCGGGTAAACGCAGTGAATCCATTTTTCTGGAACAGTGGTACACGTTCCCTGAAATTGACGATGGCAATATGGGGGCGGGTTTTTGGCAACAGGTGCTGGAAGTGCGCGAGGCAGTGAGTAAAGAACTGGAAACCTTGCGTGTTGCTGGCGATATTGGCTCATCACTGGCAGCAGAAGTGGATTTATATTGCGGGGGAGACATCTATGATCGCTTGACGAGCCTGGATGATGAATTGCGTTTTGTATTGATTACATCGTATGCGCGTGTTTATCGCAAAGAGGAACGCGATGCTGAAAAAACCGATGGTGCTGCACATGCCACACTCGAAAACGGTGACGAGCTTTATATCGCGGTATCGCCTTCGGCACATGCCAAATGCTCTCGCTGCTGGCACCATCGCGAGGATGTCGGTACGAATAATGCGCACCCCGAACTGTGTGGTCGTTGTGTTGATAACGTAGAGGGCTCCGGCGAACAACGCCGGTTTGCCTGAGTATTGAATATGTCGAGTTCAAACAGCATGTTGAAATGGTTATGGTTGTCCGCTTTGGTGGCAGCGCTGGATTTAACCACCAAGGCCGTTGCATCACACTATTTAGTGTTATATCAACCCGTGCCGGTATTCCCCGGCTTTAACTGGACGCTGGCGCATAACTCCGGTGCAGCATTCAGTTTTCTCGCCTCTGAATCAGGTTGGCAGCGCTGGTTTTTCAGTGTGATTGCATTGGTGGTGAGTATCGGCATCACGATCTGGATCACACGCCTTAAATCGACGGAAACCTGGCTGGCTGTGGCGTTGGCCTTGGTGCTGGGTGGAGCTATTGGTAATTTGTGGGATCGTGTGACGCTGGGTTATGTGGTGGACTTTATCGATGTGTATTACCAGCAATCGCATTGGCCTGCGTTTAACATTGCCGACTCGGCCATCTGTGTGGGTGCAGTGCTGTTGATCATCGACAGCTTTCGCGGCGAACGTGATGATGCCAAAGATGGTGGCGTGAAAAAAACAAAGACAAAAAACGGAGTGTGATGTGACGGATGAAGTCGCCATTTATCACGGTAGTGGAGTGTCTATGCACTTCACTATTTCTTTAGAGGATGGGACCGTAGCCGAGACCACAGAGGGTGATGACCCACTGCATTTTGTGATGGGTGATGAAACGTTGGTGGAAGGTCTGGAGCTAGCCTTGTTTGGTTTGAAGGCGGGCGACAAACAAAGCCTGAAAATTGGTCCTGAGACAGCCTATGGGTATCCTGACCCTGAAAATATTCAATCGATGGATCGTTCTGACTTCCCCGAAGAGATGGAACTGGAGCGGGGAGTGATTGTGAGTTTTGCGTTGCCGGATGGTGAGGAATATCCGGGGATGATTACCGAGGTGAACGACAAGCAGGTGATGGTGGATTTTAATCATCCATTGTCCGGCCATGAAATTTTGTTTGAAGTGGAAATTCTGGAAGTGACAGGTGGTGAAGAGCCGCCGGCGATGCAATAACTGTAATTAGTCTGTTTTTTCCTGGTATGAATACGCCTTTCCAGCAAAGGCCGGAATTCAGAGGTTTAAACCCTCGGGTAATTGTTCCAGTACATTGGAAAATTATGTTGTAGTGGTGCTGACAAGTGGCGTGTTATAAACGCAGAGGTCGCAGAGGTCGCAGAGACGCAGAGGGCACAAAGTTTTTAGTGTTTTTCTCTGCGTCTCTGTGCCTCTGCGACCTCTGCGTTAATACCCGGCTCTTTTTTGAGAGCAGATATTTTTGGTGCTTAATCGATATTGAAAAGAGACGTTGAGATGCAAATTTTATTAGCCAATCCCCGCGGGTTTTGTGCCGGTGTTAATCGCGCCATTGAAATTGTGGAGCGTGCGCTGGATTTGTTTGGAGCGCCGATTTATGTGCGTCATGAAGTCGTGCATAACCGCTTTGTCGTGGATGGCCTGCGTGACAAGGGCGCAATTTTTGTCGATGAACTTGAGGATGTGCCGAATAATGGCACCGTGATTTTCAGTGCGCATGGTGTTTCACAGGCTGTGCGTAAAGAAGCTGCAAAGCGCAAACTAAAAGTGTTTGATGCCACCTGCCCACTGGTGACCAAGGTGCATATGGAAGTGGTGCGTCACGAAAAAGCTGCGGAAGAAGTAGTGTTGATCGGCCACGCCGGTCACCCGGAGGTAGAGGGGACATTGGGACAGTATGCTGGTGAGGGTATGTATCTGGTGGAGTCCCCCGCAGATGTAGCAACGCTGGAAGTAAACAATGCCGATGCATTGGCCTATGTGACCCAGACGACCTTGTCGATGGATGATACCCGGCAGGTTATTGATGCCTTGCGCGAGCGTTTCCCCAATATTCATGGACCTAAAAAAGATGACATTTGTTATGCCACACAAAACCGTCAGGATGCGGTAAAGGATTTGGCTGCGCATTGTGAGCTGGTGTTAGTGGTGGGTTCTGCCAATAGCTCTAATTCCAATCGCCTGCGTGAACTGGCGGAACGCTTGGGAGCCAGTGCTCATTTGATTGACGGTGCCGTGCAAATACAGGAAGAGTGGTTATCTGTGTTGAGTGAAGGAAGCAATATCGGTGTTACCGCAGGTGCCTCTGCGCCTGATGTGTTGGTACGTGAAGTGATTGAGCGCTTGCAAACACTCACGAGTGCGACAGTGTTGGAGTCTGATGGACAGGTGGAAAATGTGGTGTTTTCGTTGCCCAAGGCGTTGGTAAGCAAAAAATAAGGCGCATGCAGCAATGCTATTGCTGATAAATAGCAGTACGCCGTAGGTTAGTGGTGAGTTTGTGAAGCTTAATGTGGCGAAAAAGTATTAGTGGATATGCTGGTGTTGGCGGTGGGTTTACGTTTGGTAGAAGCTTCAAAGAGAAAATAAAGACACCTATCAATTAATTGTCATCCAAGTGAGGCATTGCCGGGTAATGCAGGCCATGTGCATGATTGGGGCAGACCATTAAATGGAGGGCCGCCTACATATGTAGATCGTGGGCCACCCACTCCATATTCACCAATCCCCTAATTTAAAGTGATGGATAAAATGATTCCTGGTTTCCATGATGCTAAGATTATTTCTGTTCAACTAGAACTACAAGATGATAGCCTGCTTAGAATAAATACCCTTCATGAGAAGAGAATAAAGAGTATCAATGTCCAAGGATTGATAAAGCTGAGAGTCAGTGACTTTGAAGAGGGGAATATAGTATCGAGAGTTTATTCGTATACGGGGCACAATTGTGCTCAGCATTCTGATGTTGTTCTGAAAAATCTGAACTACGTGTACAAATTATCAAGTGATTTTCTTGAAAAATATCCTGACAAAAAAGCATTTATAGTTGAAAAATATAATGAGGTTATCAAAGGAAATTTGGTTTTATTGGAAATTGAACCTGCATATGGTTGTTATCTGGTTGCTCTCGGAAAAAATATTGAAATTGAAAAATAAACAATAGCTTTCTCACAGGTACAACATAGGCAATGCGAAATGACGCGGAATAGTCGTTCTATTGCAAGGACAACAACGCAGCCATGGGGTAAATAGGGCGTGCAATTAGACCTAAATTTCAATCGTTACGGGTATATAACATCTTCGGAGAACAGGAAACTGAAACGGCCGCTTACGGTAGCGCTATCAAGGAAAATAGAGACACCCATCAGTTAATTTGGCATCCTGATCGACCCTCGTTAGAAACCCCGCTATTCCAGAGGCGGGATAGCGGGGGGGGGGCGTTGGCATTTTTTACTTACTCTTGCCTTTAAGTTCCATCCTGCCAATAGATTTCCTGTATCGGGTTGGGGTTATCTATTCCTTCACATTCGGTACCTACGCAGTTAACTATTTTAATTTTGCCATCGCTATTTTCTCTGAACACAGCGGTGGGGGCTGGTGGTATGCCCGTACGTGTCAGGAGTGTGGCGCGATCTTCTAACGCCGGATCAGCTTCATTGCTGCGTGTGGGTGTGGCATCAAACAGGCTGACGCGATAGAGGCGTCCCTGGCCGGGAGGTGGTCCGCATTCACTGTTTTCGACGGCTTCCGGAGGAGTGTACGTGGTGAATAAAATTTCTCCATTGATGGTTATGGAAGGGGCCAGCACTTTTTCACCGCTGCCATCGCCAAGTGTGATGTACCAGCCAGTGGAGGCGGCTAAAGCGTCGATATCAGTGCTATTGGCGACCAGACTGTTGGTAGCGTCAAATAGGTTTTCATCGCTACCGTTACTGCCATCGCTTATAGGTGTAATGGTTTCATCTGTAGGAATGAGGCCTACATGGAGATCACGTAACGAATAAAACCGGTCATTCACACGAGGTTTGTCATCATCATCAATGGTGAGATGGTTCAACGGATGGGCCCGGTAACCGGAGCCAATGTTGATGGAAACATAAGGGGGCGCACCACGGCGCTGGGTGAGTACCACATCGGGTGGATAGTAGAAACGGCGATTGTCGGCTTCGGTTTCACCACTGAGGCTGGCCAGTAATACGCCGGTACTATCTGTCAGTGTGGATTTGAGATCAATACGAAAGATCTGTCCACGCATGTCACCCACATACAAACGATCAGTATGACCGTCGTGGTTGCTGTCCATCAGGCGTATATCGGAGGGGATGCTGTGCGTCATTTTTTCCAGTTCCAGACTGGCATCACTGTCTTTTGGGCCAGCCCACCACAAACGTTCACCAGTGGTGGCATCTACAATGAAAATGGCGCGGCCGATCGTATCATCATTGTCATCCCGTCCATCGGCATTCAGCGGATTGTCATCTTGTGCTTTGTCGTAACCACCACCAAAAATCAGCACCTTTTTTGTTGTAGCGCCGTATTTGATGGATGCCAGTGTGGGTTTGGACCAGCTTTGCCCCAGCTCTTCAAAACCCGGCGTGTTATCAGGACCGCCTCGGATGACCCATTTTAGAGTGGGAGCGGTGCGGTTAGTAACGTCTAATGCATAGTAGTTGTTACCACCACGGCGCATACCGACATAAATATAGACGTGATCTCCATCATTAGCATCGATAGTAGAGTCTGAGTCATCACTTTCTTTGACCCAGGCTGAGATGCTGCCATCCAGACCATAAACCATGGAGCCAGTTTTGCCAGCCAGTTTTGGCAGATTGGGTAGCAGCTCTTTAGGAATGAAGGCAAACAGTTCCTTGCCTCCTTCTTCGGTGCCTTCTTTACCGGGTGAAGCATCAAGTGCATGCAGGAAACCGTCATTAGTGGCAACGAACAGGGTCAGGTCGGCATCCTCTGCGTTATCTCCGCCGTAAGTGACCAGTACCGGCTGTGAATGCAATGGTGCGCCAATCTTGGCGCTACGGATAGTATCGAGTACATGGGTGAATTCGGCGTTGGTTCTTGTGCTGTCTTCTTTATCGTCGTCATCAGTGATACTGATGTCCAGCATATCTGCGGTTAAGTTACTACTGTTGGCATTTTTTAACGTATTTTTGAAGGTGCTGATTCCTGGAGTGTCGGGAATCAGGCCTGTTTCATCATCGTAGTCACCTGTGTAGGTGTACAGGTTGCGATCATTTTTGGCCGGTAAACGGCGGTTGGCTCCACCGATAACGATATTGGCACCATCATCAGTATTGGACCAAAAACTGCGTGATTGCTCCAAAAACATGCCATCCTCGCCAATAACCGGGCGTGAAACAGCATCGACTAATTGATAAGCATCATTGAGTTCGTAGGGCTTAACGTTGCCATCCCATTTGGGTGTTGCGGCAGGCTCAAATAGCGTGTAGTACAGTCTGTTTATGTGTGAGATGCCATTAAAGGTATTGGCGGCTAACGCGGGTGGGGAAAAACTGTCATTGGCGTTGGTGATGACTCTGAGGATGGAAGTGAAGGCCTCTTCCAGCTCTTCTTTATCATCAGCAACAGTGTAGGTTCCACCGCCAGCGTCGGCCGTCTGTTGTAGTAGCGTCTGATTTGAGGTAAATCCAATGGTATAGGTTTGTACCGTTTGTGTGTCGGGGATATTGCTGGATTGATCTACAGTGTTCAGGTATTTGGCGATGTCGTCCAGACAGTCACCATCGTCGTTCTTGAGACAGCTGGTATTATCGTGGATATATTGGTAAGCTTTTGTTCGTTGCCCGTTTGTGTTTAACCTGACATTGTCCAGCATATCTTCCGCTGGTCCGCCATCGGTGAGCAGGATAGTGTAGTTTTTCTGACATTCGGAGTTACTGATGGGACTGATGTATTTGGGTCTGGTGTGTGTACTGTCATTGTCGGAGACACCCGAAACGTTGGTGTTATCGGTGGTGCGATGACCATAATCAACAGTCTCCCCACCCCAGAAAAGCGCGGCCTCGTAAAGTGTTTCGGATAAGGGAGTCTGGCCATCGGTGCCCAAATTACGAGATGCGCGAATAATGTTTTCCCGGGTGTCGCTGTTCAGCTCCTGCATGGGAGAGACAAAATAGCCGCCATTGTTGTTGTTGGAAAAACGCATCAAGGCAACATTTATTCCTTGGTAGGATGGGTTTTCCATCAGGTCTTTAAACACATTTTGCAGGATGGACAGACGCGAGGGCCCATTTTGGAGTCGATTTTCGTTTGTCGCATCGACATCCCAACCCATGCTGCTAGAGGTATCCATGATAAACAGCACATTAGGTTTCATGCGAACCAAACCACCAGGGCCGACAAGCACTTCGATATCCTCAGCCAGTACAGGGTGACCAGCGGCTAATACATACAGCATGCTGATGCATAGTGCGAAGAGGCGACGTTTGATTTTAGTTTTCATAGTGTATGCCTGTGGTTATGTATTTTGACAGGAAGTCTCCCGTTGCGTTGTAACGGTTCTTCGATTTTGCGGTTAACAATTTTGTGTTCAGGGACTCGCCATTACGTTTAATACGCGGTAACCCTGAATATTGACGCTACGAATAGCACCCACCTGGGCGATGCCTACAATCTCGAAAGTGCGTGCTACAAAGATGTTGCCACTGCTATTTGTCATCGCAATATCAAGAGTATCAGGGTCGTACCTGTGTTGACTGGTGCTGGTAATGGTGGTGATGACACCATCAATGGTTACAGTGCGATCACGATTGACAAGAGGGTCATCGCTACGAGCATCACTCACTGCCCCAAAGGGGTTGGTGAACTCAGTAAAGAAAGCTTCACGTATTGATGATTCAGCTTGTTGAAAGGTGGTGGTGGCGATTTGTGAATTAGCCGCCATTTTTTCTTCCATAATCGAACCACCCAGGCTGCTGACGCCAATGAGGGTGAGCACCAGCAGGATAAGCAGGCTTATGACCAGTACGGCACCGTGCTGCCGAGTTTTCATGTTGTGTGATGTGTGCATGATGTGCTCCTGTTTCTACACGTCAATTACGCAGGGAAATAGTGGTTGTAATTTCCCTGCGCAGGAGACGATCGTTGGGCTCGAATGGTGTTGCATCCAGCAAGGCGTAAGAATTGGTATCGATGGCGGAACGTACAGCCTCGCGACTGATAAAACGCATACCGATACGCACGCTGACGACGTTGGCCATGTCGGCAACCTGATCCGCACGCACGTAACGGTTGGTGGAGCGTGGGTCGCCATCAGTGTTTTCGCCGTAGAGGATTTGCAGACTCTCTACGCCTTCGACCAGGGGCTGTTCAGCACCGATGTTGCCACGGCACATCAGGCGATTGTTGCGAATGAAATAATGATTAGTGGCAAAGGGATTGCCAGCAGCAGGAACGGGGACAGCCTGACCAAGGCAATCTGTATTGAATTGATAGGTCAGAGTGATCTGGTCGTTGTTGTCAGCGCCGCCATCAGCTGTTCTGGAGCGGGGAACGTCGTTCACAGCGGGGATATCAGTTGTGGGAGCAACCACATTGAGAAAGGCGGGCTGTGGTGTGGCAGTGGGATCGACCGCAATACCATTAAAACCGGCCATGTGAATATCCCGGGTCAGTAATTCCATGGCGATACGCATATTTTCCTGCACAAAACCCATATTGCGCTGCAATCGGCTGGAGGCTTTGTTGGCCTGACTGATTTGCAAAATGCCCGCCAGCATCACCAGGCCAATGGTGATGGCTATCATGATTTCTATCAACGTGAAGCCGTGTTGTTTACGCTTGAAGTCAGGTTTTTTCATGTTGGGGCATCCAGGCTCAGGAGGTATTACACCGCCTAGGGTATGACTACCAGTCGTATGGTTTGTGGTGTGGCTGCGCCATCCGTGGGGCTGAGCTCATTCCAGCTCACTGTCACCGTATGTGGCGAGCCGGGTAAACATGGGTCATCGTTGCAGGTCACGCTGGCTGTGCCGTTAGGTAACAGATTAGTCACTCCGCTTTTCTTGACACCGGCAGCTGCGGTGCCGCAGCCCCATACCCACCTATCAAAGGCTGCCATTTCGGGGGCTGTGCAATTGACGGCGTCTCCTGCGCTGGTATTGCCACAAAGTCTTGCAGCAGGTGCCGCGCAATTTTCGACATTAACAATGATGTTGTTATAAGCATTGGCATCGACACCCGTAAGGTTGGCGCGCATGCGTTCCACAATGTCGTTTGCCAGCAAGGTCGCTTTGCTGCGTGTTTCGGAACTCATGTTGGCGCGCAGGCCATTGATTTGCAGCCCAGCCAGCCCCAGCAGGCCAACGGATACCACGACGATGGTGACCAGTACTTCGATGAGAGTGAAGCCGCCGTTGTGTCTACGCCAGGAACGCGGCTTGCGAGTTGTGGTGTTGCGTGAAGTCATGGGCATGGAACAGGATCTTCGGCACCATTTTCGACGATGCCATCGTTGTCAGTGTCCTCGGCTTGACGTACTTGTCCTCCTACAGAAATAACCAGTGCGGCAGCCGTTGTGTTACCGCGAGAATCACAGTTGGTGATGGTGCCATTGCTGCCAAGGGCCAGACCTTGCGGTGAAAATGTTATCTGGTTAATGACATTATTATTGCCAATGAGTGTAGAGTTGCCTTGCAGTCTGCCATGAACACGCAGTAATTCTTCGCCTGCGTTCGGGTCCAGGCCCGCAACACCATTAATGCCATTGGGGTTAGTGAATATCATCCAGCCCTGCGACCAGTCACCCGAACCGCCGCCAATGACACAGTTGGTGCCGTTAGGGCTTTTGCACAAAGTAACAGGTATCCGGCGTGAAACAGCACTGTTACGTGCTAACTGCAATGCGGTGGCCAGTCCGTTGATGGCGATAGTTTGGCGATTGTTCTGGGTATATGACTGAAAACTGGGAATGCCAATAGAGAGCACAATGGCAGCGATGGCCATAGTGACAATAACTTCAATTAGTGAGAATCCATTCTGCCTGCTCATGCGCCGGACTATACCGGCTTTTTTTTTCAGGGCTAGAGGGTGAGCGACGGATGGTGCTCATTGGCCGATGGACGGTCTAACCTAAAGTGACGGGCAGCTCAGCCTAAAGCGGTGGTTTTGTCGATCTTGTTATTACCAGCAAATGTCAACGGTGCCCGTGCCGCCGATGATACCTTGTTGCCCTGTGTGGGTCAGTGTCAGGGTGGCACATTCCGTGTCCCTCAGTTGACCAGCGATTGGTGTGGCTGTGATGGTGAAATCTGCTGCGTTGCTGGCAAGTGTCAAATTGTATTTCCTTTCGCCGGATGGTAGTGGGAACGGGGCGGTGCAGAGGAGATCATTGTAGGCATTGGTGGTGGTAAAACAACGTTCCATTGTCTGGGCAGCACTTAACAATGAGGCTTTACCATCGGATCTTCCCGCTTTTATGACTGAGTTTTGGTAGGCAGGTAAAGCAATAGAAGCGAGAATACCGATGATGGCGATAGTAATCAGTAATTCAACCAAGGTGAATCCTTGCATGAATGTGGGCTGATGTCGGGTGTGTTGTGTGGGCTGGATAAACATATTTTTACCTTGTGCTGTTTGTGTGCATCTCTCGTGTTGGGCGATGAGTATCGCTGTAGCACCGTTTAACTTCAATATCTGTATTTCCTGATCAGACGGGGGCGCAGTCTACAGCGGCGGGTAGTGGATTACCGATCAGTCGCGGACGACCAGTAGGGCGAATTTGCACCTGACGACCAAAGGTATGCCCTCGATCATCGCAAATAGCGAAAGTGGCAGCAGCGCTGGTACCGTCGCCATTGTAAGTAAAGGTATTGAGGGTACCGGCGGTCAGTATGGTGGCTGTACCGCCAATGGCCTGACTGACCTTGATGAGAGTGTCGCCTGGTGGATTAAAGGCACCATTGGTGTTGGCATCAACAAACACTATCCAGCCTCCTGTCCACGCATTGCCAGCACCAAGGCAGGCAGGAGTGGCGGCATTAGGATCGGCGCTGCTGCACAATACGACACCGGTACCACGTTTTACTGCCTCACTGCGGGCAATGTTGATGTCAGTAACCAGACTGTTGGTTTGTGTCGCCAGCCGGTTATTGGCAATGGTGGTCTGGAAACTCGGCACCGCTATCGTCAGCAAAATGGCGGCAATGGCCATGGTGATAATCAACTCAAGCAGTGTGAAACCGGTTTGCCCACCGGGCGATGCCTGCCCAGTGGGAGAACAGATCATAGGTGTATTGCTCATTTGCGTTACTCCCGTTTACTTGATCTGACGCCAGGACTGACGGTCTGCCGAGAGCCCTTGGTCGTTGCCGAGTGCGATATCGGTGTCATTGGTGGTATCCGTATAGTTAATGTTAGTCCTCCGGGTGCTGTCGTTCAGGATGGCGGGCGCGCCAGTGGGAGCACCCCCTTCGATGCGACGACCGCTGCCTGAAGCATCGACAGTGGTGCCACCATCATCATAGGAGACCTGATCGGCATCATCGAAAATACCGTCACCGTTGAGGTCGAAGGGGGAGTTATCCAGGCGGCTGCCATCGTAGGCATCCACTTGCATGAACCAGCCGGAGCCATCCGGGTTGCATTCATCGCCGCTGGGAATCAGAGTGACGAACAATACGGTGCCGGCCAGCAGTATCGGGCGATAAATAACGCGCTCACCGGGGTCAGGCAGTTTCATGTACCAGCCCTTCTCGCTGCCCAGGGCTTCGTCGCTGGTGACACGAATGTCACAGGATCCCGCTGTGCCATCAAAATTGGTGCAGGACGTGCTCACAAATGGTTCTACTTCTTGCTCCAGAAGTACATCAGCAGGTAGACCGGTAACGG
This sequence comes from Gammaproteobacteria bacterium, assembly GCA_021647705.1. Classification (GTDB taxonomy): domain Bacteria; phylum Pseudomonadota; class Gammaproteobacteria; order SZUA-152; family SZUA-152; genus SZUA-152. The sequence goes on from JAKIUF010000022.1 coordinate 53,247, forward strand.
GATTACCATTGTCAATGATGCCGTAGAAGGCTTGATCTTGTGAACCTGTGGTGGTGTTGTCCGCAGCTTCCAGATATTTGCCCGTGCCGAAGTAAATCATCAGATCTACGCCGTTGGCTGAAAAGCCGACATTGGCCTTGGCCGTAATGGGCTGTGGTTTATTGCTGGAAGTAGAATCCCTGGCCACGAACAGTGGCAAGGGGGTAGCCGTTGTGCCATACGCGACTTTCCAATTGCTGGCAGATGAGTCTTTGAGGTCAAATTTCCACATGTTGCCCAGTAGGTCACCCGCGTACACATAGTCAACGATGAAATCGCCATCGATATCTACTGGTGTCACGGTGGCCAGGCCATTGGGGTCGGAGAGACCACCGGCCTTGGTGTTGATTTTGCGAATCACTGAGCCGTCCGCGATATCCACGATGTATAGCACGGCATGGCCAGTGGTGCTGCGAGCACCATCGTTCTCGGTATTGTTATAGCCATTACCGAAGATGGCTGCCCATTCGCCGTTATGTAAACGCACAATGGCGGGTTTGCTGTAGGTGTAGCCCAGGGCGAATTCTGTGCCGGCATCATCGGCAACGCCATCATTTTTGTCGGAGAACTCCCACAGGACTTTGGTTTTATCCATGCTGGCTGGGTTGGTGATGTCCAGGGCGTAAATAGCCTGACCACCACGATTGAGGCCTCCTACCAGCACTGTTTTCCAACTGCCCCCGAAAAAAACATCAGCAACGCTGGGGGAGCCATCCACATAAAATTTGTGGCTGTAAGAGGGCGAGGTCAGGTCGCTGAGGCGCGGGAAGACCTCATTGGGAATGTAGGCGAGCAGTTCCTTGCCCATGTTGCTGCCGCTGGTTTCGGCATTGAAGCCATGTAGCATGCCGTCGTTGCCACCGACATAGACCATGGGGACACGCGGGGTGATTTTGAAAGTGTTGAAAAAGGCCGAATAAGGTGAAGTGTTTTCTGGCGCACCACTGCCCCAGTTATTGGGATAACGTGCTCGCGGGTTGCCCACATAAACCGGGCTGGAGTTGACCATATCACCGAGGATGTGAGTGTCGCCGTCTTCATCAACGCGGTTACGAAAGCCGGGAAGACCTGTAACGCCTCGCAGGAATTTTGCGCGGCTACGACCATAACCATCGTAGTTGCCATTGGCATTTTCATCCAGCCGGTTTTGTTGATAGGAGGTGAGATCATCCCATGCGAAGTCCCGCCCTCCACCAGGTGAAGTACCACCATCATGGGTGAAAAAATTACGAGAACCTGGGGGGGGGAGCTGAGCTTCTGCTGACCAGATGGGGGTGGGGATGATTGCGCCGATGGTACCAGCATTTGGGTCGTTATTAATCGCGTAGGACTTGAGGTCACCCGTCCAGGTGCCAGTGTTGAAAGTAGAGCGGATCAGGGCAGTATCCGAGTTGATCTGACCACTGGTGAGTGCTGCAGAGCTGGCGGATACACCACTGCGGGCGATGATCTCGTTGAAGGCACTGGACAGCTGGTTGCTGAGGTCCAGCGCATTGGTTACCAGGAAGTAGTTGTCCGGGTTACCATCGCCGTCTTCGTCCCATTCAGAGGCAAGGTCGGGCAGGTTGTTGGCAGTGGCACTGTCTTCCTGGAAACCACCCCATTTAGCGGCATACCACAGTGGGTCTTTGAGGAATGTGGTGCTTGCACCTGAGGACTGAGGCGTAAAAATGCGTGTGGCTGTTGTTGGTAAATCCACTCCAGCAATGTTGGGAGTATCCAGGAAATAATCTACCTGTTGGTTGCCTCCAGTATTGCGAACTTCTAGGTAGGTGCCATCGGCGGTGGTGCCGGAGATGACGTAACCCATGTGCATGACGATACAGCCGGAGGAGTATTCGATATCCATGTTAATGGTGACTGTACCATTGCTGTTGACCGTGTATTCGTATACTGCGATAGCGTCCATATCATGGTCGGCAGCTTGTTCTACGTCTTCAAAGTTGATGCGGAATCTGCCAAAGGTGGGCGTGAGGGACTCCACATAAAAGTCCACAATGGTGTTGGTGAGTTGAAAATCGCCCGGGACTCGGCTAATCGGAGGAAGAACCCAACAGTCGGCGGCCACAGATTTGGCAAATGGCACCAAGGTGATGGTACTGTTGCCTACAGGGATTTCGATGTTGGGTAATGGTGAGGCCAGAGCCACCGAAAAGGTATCAATTTTTTGCTTACCGTCGGCCGGATTGATGTCGTTGATGGTGCCGAAATAGCCGATGCTGGCAGAATAATAACTCCCTTGCTTGGTGGGTTCTTCCGGTGCCAAACCACGAACGTTGCTCAAGGTAGTCACCATTTTGCTAGTGGGGGCACCATCGGCAATTGCACCAACTTGACCAATGAAGTGGTTGCCAGCGACGCTAGGTTCGTTGCTGCTGATAGTGTCAGCCAAAACTGACACGTCCAAGCTACTGACATCGCCAGTGAAACTGCCAAAGAAGCTGCCGGGTAACTGATCCGAATCATAGGACGGGTTGATGTCTGAGATCACAATCTGGAATGGTTTGGAGCAGGAAGAGAAGCCGCCGTTGCCGATATCATAGGGGTCGATCCAGTTTGGCAGTGGCAGGCCAAGAGCAGCATCATCGTTGCCGAAGTTGGCTATGTTGAATGCCGAGGTAGGTGATGCTTTGCCAGCAAAATAACGCATGCCTTCGTACATCATTTCAGCAATTGGGTTACCCCAATCAGTAAATTCGCCCTCATTCATGGGGCGGTTAACAATCCACGCACCAGGCGAGCCAGGCTCATAGCTGTTATCTCCATAACGGAAATTAGCAATTCTCAAACGATCCATGGAACCAATTATGCCGATGGTCGCGGTATAAGTGCCGTCATTAGCATTGATTTCATCGGTAATAGAACTGATATTTTTACGCAGCACGCCGCCGGAGGTGTTTCTCTCATAGGAACCGGTGAGCAGGCCAAAATACATGCTGTCATTTTCACCATAGTTTTGCAGCAGACCGACAGGCTTGTTGTTGCCGTTGGGGTAAGCCTGGCAGTTGGCTTCCAGTAGGCCAGTGACACAGACCCGGACGCGAACCACAAAGTCGATGATGCGGGAGGTGCCCTGGTTGCAGGTTGTGCCAGCGTCAATGCAGGTAGCTCCTGCCACCGGGCGTTCTTTGGAAAGCCATTCCCAGACGCGGAAATCGGTATCGTTTAATACCCGCAACAGGGGTGCATCGTTTTCACTCACCAGAGTTGTGTTGGCAAACAGGTGGCGGAGGCCGGCAACAGGCAGGTTCAACGGCGAGTATTCACGAATGTCAAAACCGCTGGTGGCAATATCCGTGTACTCTTTACCCCAACTATGGGCATCCTGTGGGATATAGGAACGTTCCAGCACGGTTTCGGAGTTGGTGTCTACGGAACGGGTACCACCGTAAAAAACTTTGCGCAAGGCATCGATGCGCGAGGTGGTGAGGTAATTCAGAAAATCACCGGACCATTCGCTACCGCCGGAACATCTTTTGTCGGTAGTGATGGAGCTGGGTTCAAAACGGTTGTTGCCACCGTCGTAGACATAACAGATATTGGAACCAAAATAGCCGTAATAATCGATGACATCCGGTTTGTAATTGGTGTCCAGTACACCATCACCATTGAGATCGGAAGCATCGTTGTAAGCTTCGTAGTAGAGCTTGTGATCACGGCCCATAGTCATCAGCGTGAGCGGTGGCGCAGATTGCGCGGCAAACAGGGGGTTGTCGGACAGATTCAAAGGAGCAGCCTGGCTGGTGCTGGCGGTCAGCACCAATCCTGTTACCAGTATATTGAGGGCGATAGCAACAGGGGGAAGCATACGTAGCGTTTTCATAAACATGTCCTCGTTAATCATTTTTTTGGCGTACAGGATTTCGATCATGGTTTCAGCCACAGGGTTTCGATCATGGCTTCAGCAGTGGTGGTGCCACCTACACCGATGGCAGTGATACGGTACAAGCTAGGAGGGGGTGGGCCCTCCGTAGGGTCGAGACTATACCCTTGCTTTATGTCGCTATGGTATTCCACGATGAAACGTGGGTCAGCAGCAGGTGTGCTGTTGGATGTGCTGCTGGGAAAAGTAAAGGCGCGAGCATTGGTTTGCCACCAGCTAAAGTTTTTTGTGGTCATGTTGGCGTAATCATCCAGCTGGACGATGTTGCAGGGTGGAGTACACGTGCTGCCATCATCCGGTTTTAGTGTATCGGTATCTGCACTTCTTACCCAGTCTTCACCACTTCGTATGGCACTTTCCGCAGCCTGGAAAGCCATGCCCTTATCACGCACATTATTGGACATACGCTCCTGCATAATGGTGGATTGCATGCCGGACAGCCCAAGCAATGTGAGTACGATCAGTAGCATCAGGCTGACGATGAGTGCTGCGCCAGTCTGGTGCTTGCGCGTGACTGACAGCATGCATGTTGTTAGGCCAGTGAATGGAGACATGTGTGGTCTCTTGTGGGTATTAATATGTTTCATTATTGGTTCCGGTTACGAATGCTGATAGTGTTGCTGAAAGTGCGGCGTAGACGACCGTCGCCACCGACCGCCACGTTGCTGGCTAGGCTGAAGGCGGTAAGAGTAATGCGCACGCTGCGCACCTCGTCCATATTGAGTCCGGCTGTACCAGCGGGGACATAGCGCATGTCACCGGCTCCACTAATCAGCTGACCATATGTAATCTGCATGTCTTGAATGCCTTCCACCAACGTTTCGTTAACACCACCTTCGGTGCGGATCAGCGAGGATTCACCACTGTCAAGGTCGGCGTTGATGGAGTAGGTGACTCGACGTACCTGAAATATCATGGCTTTGGTGTTACTGCCACCATAGCTGAAATTCAGGCTGTCCGTGAGGTTACCCGGCGAGCCACTAGCGGTATGTTCAATGGGGTCAACGGGGCCGAGAGATGTCGCGTTGGTGACCTGGAAAATATCGCCTTTTGCGCAGTTGGTAATGAGCATGATATCACCCGGCTGTATGCCGCTGCCGTTGGTCACAGGGATATCGTTGCCCACCCCTCCCATAGCGGCATTTAATAATGTGAGTCTGTTGCTTCGGGCTCCGGTGATAGTGATTCTATCAGGAGCGATACCAGCGCCATTGATGCCTGCAATGCCACCGTTGCTAAGCAGATTTTCAAAGTCTGCACCCCCAGGGTTAAGGTTATCGGTGATGATGCTGATATCCTGGCTACGACAGCCCCAGAAAGCCGCCATACGCAGCTCTTCCGCTAAAATGCGCATGGCTGTGCGACCATTTTCCTGAATGAGAGATAGGGATTCCTGCACCCGAAAACTTTGTTTGTTGGACTGAAAAATCTGCAATACCCCAGCCATCAATATCAGGCTGATCACCATGGCGACCAGAATCTCGATGAGCGTTAGGCCGGTTTGCTGTGGGCGCATTGTATGTATTGTTTTCATGAGCATGATTTCATATTTATAGAAACGAGGTTTTAGAAACGGTTGTAAAGCACTTGCCCGGTAACAGAAAAACAGGTCATGTCATTGGGGTCTGCCGGGACACAATTTGTACCGGTGGCACCCGTGCGCATGTCGTCCCACATAACGGTGACGGTGAAGGGTGCATTGGCGTTGGTACCGGCGATAATGCCACGACCGGATGGTAGAACAGCGGCCAGACGAGTTGCCCATTCGAAGGTATCGCTGGTAGCCAATGTTACCGGGTCGCAATTGGTGTCAATGCATCCCGGGTCTGTCAGTGGGCCTCCTCCGGTATCAATAGCGTTGTAGCTGCCTGCTTCAACTCCGAAGGGGTTGGCACGCATACGGTCCAGAATATCGTATGCAAGGAATGTGGCCTGGGTGCGCTGGTAGGCGTTGTTGTTGTGCTTCAGGCTGCTGGCTTGCAGACCGGCGAGCCCCAGCAAACCAATCGCCAATACGACAAGGGTCACTAGTACTTCGATTAGCGTGAAACCACGCATTGTTGTCTGTCTATTTTTGTTCATACGCTTTTACTCATGCGAGTGTTTACAAAATGTTGTACAAATTTTAATCGCTGAAGGGCCATCTGGTAGCCGTTTTATCGACCATTGATCTGGAATATGTAGCCGCTGGTCAAAATTTCGACAAATCCAGGGTTTGGGGTTGCGTGGGTAGAGAGAAGTGTTTGTAACTTGTTGAAATAAAAGCTTTATTTTGTGTGTGTTCGGAGGTGGTTGCGGTAGCACTCAGGGGAATTCAGGAGAGTATTAAGGGTAAAAAAACAGGTTCTTCGAGACGAGCGGGCTATATGGTCTGACTAACGGTGAGGCCCAGGCTATTTTTTTGTGGGGTGGTACCGGGCTCAGGTAGTGGATTCGACCGGTGCCGGTGCGGCTACCGTTTGCGCCGTGCGTTGCGCACGTCGTTTGTCGATGACATTTTTACCCGCAATGAGCAGCCCCAAAGCTAAAAAAGCGCCGGGCGGCAGGATGGCCAGCAGGAACCCCCGGTAGTCGTCGAACAGGGTGATGGTGAGCCATTGGGCTCCTTCGCCAAACATTAACTCGGCCTGGGCAAGCAGGGTGCCGTGGCCGAGAATTTCCCGGAGCGCGCCAAGCAATAACAATACGAGAGTGAAACCGATACCCATGCTCAGTCCGTCCAGCAGTGATCGTCCTACCGTGTTTTTGGAGGCGAAGGATTCTGCACGGGCGATAATGACGCAGTTGGTGACGATGAGGGGAATAAAAATGCCCAGCACCAGATACAGGTCGTAAAGAAAAGCCTGCATCAGCAGTTCCACTGCGGTAACGAAGGAGGCAATAACCAGCACGAAGCAGGGAATGCGCAGTTCCGGGCGTACCAGATTACGAATCAGTGACACGGTGACGTTGGAACCGGCCATCACCAGCGTTGTTGCGATACCCAATCCCAGAGCATTAACCACGGTGCCGGAAACCGCCAGCAGCGGACAGAGGCCGAGCAATTGCACCAGCGCGGCGTTGTTGTTCCACAGGCCTTCTTTGAGGATTTCGGTGTTGTCGTTATTCATGGCGGGCTTTTTCCGGGGTAATTTCTGTATGCACTTTTTCGGGTGAAAGGGATGGCCTTTGGAACAGCTGATCCCGGTTCAGTTCATAGAATTTTAGCGCGTTATGCACGGCTTTGACGATTGCCCGCGGAGTAATGGTGGCTCCGGTGAACTGGTCAAACTGGCCACCATCACGATGTACTGCCCATCCTTTGTCTTGCGGGTTGCCCAGTGAGCGACCGTTAAAACCAAATACCCAATCCGAGCGTTTTTCTTCGATGCCATCACCCAGTCCGGGTGTTTCGCGGTGGCTGAGCACACGCACACCCAGTACGGTGCCATCAAAGCTGATACCTACCAATATCTTGATGGGCCCGACGTAACCATCTGGAGCAAGCGGTGTGATAGCCAGCGCTACCGGTTGACCATTTTTGCGCGCACGGAATACCGGTACAGGATCTTTTGTGCCCAGCCGTTGCTGATCAGTGACGGTAATCATGTTATGGAAAATATCGTTGTCATGCAGTTCCGGTTTAATCACCGCGTGCAGATTGCGTAGCATGAACTGACGTTCAGATTCGGCGATACGTTCTTCGGTGCCTGTGAAAATCAGCGCCACCAGCCCGGTACCCACCAAGGCAAACAGACCCAACAGAATAGCGCTGCGGCCCATATGTTTGCCTAACATCAGGTGTTGCCTCCATCACCGGATTTAGACGACGGTTTTTCATAATTCTTTTTATAACCAAAGACCCGTGGCTGGGTGTAATAATCGATGGTGGGTGCTGCCATGTTCATCAGTAATACTGCGAAGGCTACACCGTCAGGATAACTGCCCCAGGTGCGAATCACATAAATAAGTATGCCAATGCCGATGCCATAAAAAATACGCCCCCGTGGCGTGGTGCTGGCGCTGACCGGGTCAGTGGCAATGAAAAAGGCCGCTAGCAGGGTAGCGCCACCAAACAGGTGAAACATGGGGGATGCATAGGTGTCTGGGTCCAGCATGAAAAAGAAAAACGAAATGACAAACAGACTGCCCATTAAGGCCAGAGGAATATGCCAGGTAATAATGCGTTTGTAGATCAACCATACGCCACCCAGCAGAATCCAGTTGCCCACCCATTCCCAGCCGACGCCGCCAAAATCACCAAAGATGGCATTGCCGCGCACAATTTCGCTGACGGTAAGATTCAGCCCCAGTTCGGTTTTTACCGTATCCAGCGGCGTGGCCATGCTCAGTGCATCAATGCTGAGCAAGTAGGGAAAGCTGCCGGTGAAAATAATATTCAGTGTATCCAGAAAACCTATTTGCAGTTGGTTGACGATGTTGGGTGGCACCCATTGAGTCATTTCCAGTGGGAAGGAAATCAGCAGCATCACATAACCCACCATTGCCGGGTTGAAAGGGTTATAACCCAGTCCACCGTACAATTGTTTGGCGACGATAATGGCAAAGGCGGTGCCCATTACGGTGATCCACCAGGGTGAAAAAGGTGGAAGACAAAAGGCCAGCAACACGCCTGTGAGTACAGCACTGCCATCAGTAAGGAACGGTGCAATGGGGCGTTGGCGAATGCGCAGCATCAGTGCTTCGGCACACAGTGCCGTAGCCACGGCGATCAGAATGTTGATGATCAGACCCCAGCCAAAAAACCAGGTGTAAGCAATGATTGCCGGTACCAGCGCCAGACAGACGCGCGCCATCATGCCGGTGATGTGGACGCCGGAATGGATGTGGGGTGATGATGGTGTATCAAGATTCATGGCTTGCTGTCCTGCACGGGGTTCCGTTGGACATCCTGTTTGTTGATGATGCCTTTATTTAATTCCGTGCGACGAGTATCAGCTTCGCTGATTTGTTGTTGTTGTTCCGTCGTTAAGTTCTGTGTGTTTTTGGGTTTGATGCTGTTGTTCTCACGTTTTGTTTTGGCACGTTCCATTGCCGCCTGGATGGCCGCTTTTTTGGCCTCGTCTTCTTTGTTGGCAGCATTGCCAGCTGGTTTGAGTGCCGCACGTTTTTTCTTGTGTCGTTCCTGTTTCTCACGTTTCTCACGTTCCAGCCTTTGCTCACGAAACTGATGTCGTTCACGGGCGATATCTGCCAGGGCTTTTTCGTGTTGCTGTGCCCATATCTCTGTTTTGGCATAGCGAAAATAATGCACCAGTGGAATCTGGCTGGGGCAGACATAATCGCAGCAGCCGCATTCAATGCAGTCGAATAAGTGATAATCCTGTACTTTGTCAAAATCCTTGGCGTGTGCGTACCAGTATAATTGTTGTGGCAGCAAATCAATGGGACAAGCAGTTGCGCAATTGCCACACCGGATGCAGGGCATGGCATGCTTGTCGCGTGAAGGCAGTGGCACATCGCCTATGGTGGAATTGACCAAAATGCAGTTAGTGGTTTTGGTGACGGGTGCTGTTACGTTGTGCAGAGCGGTGCCCATCATGGGCCCGCCCAGAATAACCCGGCTCAGGGTATTGCGATTGCCGCCACATTCTTCAATAAGGTCAATGACCGGTGTGCCGATGAGCACTTCCAGATTACGTGCATGGGCGACGCTGCCCGCAACGGTGACATAACGGGAAATAAGCGGCTCAGCGAATTCAATAGCACGGTAAACAGCATAGGCGGTGCCAACATTATGGCAGACTATGCCGATATCCAGTGGTAATCCACCGGCAGGCACTTCTTTGCCGGTGAGTACCTGAATCAGTTGTTTCTCGCCACCCGTGGGATACACTGTAGGCACCTGGATGACGTCGATAAAGTCGGCACCGGTGTTCCGTACCTGTTCCTGCAAGGCACGGAATGCAGCCGCTTTGTTATTTTCGACACCGATAATGCAGCGTTTGGCTTGCAAGGCATAACGCATAATGCGTAAGCCAACGATAACTTCCAGCGCACGCTCGCGCAGCAGCATTTCATCACAGGTAATGTAGGGTTCGCATTCAGCACCGTTGAGGATCAGTGTGTCTACCACATGATCACCGGGAGTGAGTTTGATATGTGCCGGAAAGCCCGCCCCCCCCATGCCAACGATACCGGCATCACGAATATGTGCCCGTATTTTTTCCGGTGGCAGCTCGTGGTAGTTGGTGATGGAGTGTCTGTCTGTGTGCCAGCGCTCTTCGCCATCGGTATCAATGATGATACAAGGTGCATCCAGATGCGAAGGGTGTGATACGGGGTGGTTGGCAATGGCCACTACGGTGCCGGAGCTGGAGGCATGTACCGGAGCACTGATGGTACTGGCGGGGCGGGCGATGAGTTGACCTTTTAATACCTTGTCGCCCACGGCGACGATGGCTTCAGCCGGTGCCCCAATGTGTTGCTGCAAAGGCAACACCAATTGTTTGGGCAGACGCGCAGCCTGCACGGATTGCGTCATGGCATCTTTTTTGTGTTCTTTAAGATGAACACCACCATGAAATTGAAACAGGCGTCGCATCAAGCTGTTTTCTCCTGTTTGTTGTCTGTTTCTTCCGCTTCTTCCGGGAATGACCACTTCCAGTTATTGAGGTCAGTGCTGACGGGCACCATTTCGATGCAGTCCACCGGGCAGGGTGGCAGGCATAGATCACAGCCAGTGCATTCGGAAGCAATTACCGTATGCATTTGTTTGGCGGCACCGAGAATCGCATCCACCGGGCAGGCCTGAATACACAGGGTGCAGCCGATGCAGATTTTTTCATCGATAACGGCCACGGTTTTGACATTTTCCTCGACCCCATTTTCTGCATTCAGTGGTTTGGGATCACGCCCCAGTAAGTCCGCCAGTGCGATGATGGTGGTTTCTCCACCGGGAGGACATTGATTAATGTCTGCCTCGCCGTTGGCAATGGCCTGCGCATAGGGTCGGCAACCGGGGTAAGTACACTGACCACATTGTGTCTGTGGCAGTAGCGAGTCGATTTTGTCCACCATGGGATCGCTTTTGACTTTGAAACGGATTGCCGCATAACCCAGCAACAGCCCGAACAGGGCTGCCAGAATACTTAAAGCGATGATGGCGGCTAACATGAGTTTTTAATCAGCCCTTTACCAGACCGGAAAATCCCATGAAGGCCATGGACATCAGTCCGGCGGTAATCAATGCAATGGCTGCACCACGAAAGGCCTCGGGCACATCCGCGACGTTGATGCGCTCGCGCATGGCGGCAAACAAAATCAATACCAGTGAAAAACCCACCGAAGCGCCAAAGCCATAAACAGCGGATTGTAAAAAACCATGCTGTTGTTGCACGTTTAACAATGCAACGCCCAGTACCGCACAATTGGTGGTGATGAGTGGTAAAAAAATGCCCAGTACCTGATACAGCAATGGACTGGTTTTGTGTACAACCATTTCGGTAAATTGCACCACCACAGCGATGACCAGAATAAAGGTAATGGTGCGCAGGTATTCCAGATCCAGCGGTGCCAGTAAATATTCATTGACCAGATAACTGGCAACTGAGGAAAGGGTAAGTACAAAAGTGGTGGCCAACGCCATGCCGGTAGCAGTTTCCAGCTTGCGGGATACCCCCATGAATGGACACAGCCCAAGAAACTTAACCAAGACAAAGTTATTGACCAGCACGGTGCTGATGAGAATGAGTGCGTATTCACTCATGAATTATAGGGAATGGTTTGTGACATGGTTTGTGCGAGCTGCGGTGCTTCCTGTTAGGTGAGCGGTTAATCGGATCATTAGGCGACGAGCAAATTTACACCACCCTCTACGCAGACAAAAAGACTGTTAGGTAATAAAGATAGATAGGTGGAGTATATCGTTTCCTGTAGGCATCATGCCAAACCCGCAAAGGGGGGAGTCTTTTGTCTTTATCCTTGCCTCTCTTTTCCGTCCGTTTTTGCCGTTATTTAACCCGCATTCCCGGCTGTGCTCCTTCGCCCGGTTCCAGTATCCACAAATCTTTGCCACCAGGTCCGGCAGCCAGCACCATACCTTCGGAAATGCCGAAACGCATTTTGCGCGGCGCGAGGTTGGCCACCATTACGGTGAGCTTGCCCTCCAGGTCTTCCGGTGCGTAAGCACTTTTGATACCCGCGAAGACATTGCGGGTTTCATCGCCGAGATCCAGGGTGAGTTGCAGCAGTTTGTCGGCACCTTCGACGTGTTCGGCTTTGGCGATGCGTGCGATACGCAGGTCGATCTTGGCGAAGTCGTCGTATTGGATAGTTTCTGCGATGGGGTCCATGTTGCCGACCTCTTTTTTGTTGACGGGTTTGGCAGGCTGTTTTGCCGCCAAGGTCTTTTGCGCATCGGCCAGCACTGCGTCGATTTTGTCTTGTTCGACGCGGGTCATCAGTGGTTTGAATTTTTTGATGACGTGATTCGTTAACGGCTCGGCACAGCTATACCAGTTCAGTGCTGCGATATTCAAAAAGGCCTCCGCCTTTTCCGCCATTACCGGCAACACCGGTTTGAGGTACGTTATCAGTATGCGGAACAGGTTGACACCAGTGGAATAGATTGCCTGTGCCTGCGCGGTGGTAGCTTCATCTTTGGCCAGCACCCAGGGTTTTTGTTCATCAATATACTGATTGGCGAGGTCAGCTAAGGCCATGATTTCGCGCATGGCATGACTGAATTCACGATCTTCGTACAATGTGGCAATGGTCTCGCCAGCATCTACAAAACGTTGGTACAACTCTGGTTCACCGCATTGAGCAGAGAGTTGTCCATCGCATTTTTTACTGATGAATCCGGCGCAGCGACTGGCGATATTAACGACTTTACCTACCAGGTCACTGTTCACCCGTGCCATGAAATCCTCGAAATTGAGATCGATGTCATCAATGCGGCTGGTGAGTTTGGCGGCAAAATAATAACGCAGGTATTCCGGGTCCAGATGATCCAGGTAATGGCGCGCGTTAATAAAGGTACCACGGGATTTGGACATTTTTTGTCCGTTAACGGTCAGAAAACCGTGCGCATAGATGGCCGTGGGGGTGCGTAGATTGGCTCCCGCCAGTACTGCTGGCCAGAACAGCGCATGGAAGCTGATGATGTCTTTGCCAATGAAATGGTACAGCTCGGCGTCACTGTCTTTGGCGAGGAAGTCGTCGAAATTAATATCGTCGCGCCCTTCCTGGCTGCGGCGCTCACACAGATTTTTGAAACTGGCGAAATAACCCATGGGTGCATCCAGCCACACGTAAAAGTATTTATCGGGGGCATCGGGAATCTCGAAACCAAAATAAGGCGCGTCACGGCTGATGTCCCACTCGCGCAGTTCTTCGTTCAGCCATTCGTCCAGTTTGTTGCTGACCTCGGGTTGCAAATGCCCGGCACGGGTCCACTGGGTGAGCATGTCCTGAAAATCGGCAAGTTTGAAAAACAAGTGTTCGGACTTTTTGCGAATAGGCGTGGCACCGGATACTGCTGATACCGGGTTAATCAGATCAGTGGGGTCATAAGTGGCCCCGCAGGCCTCACAATTGTCGCCATACTGGTCGTCGGTGCCGCATTTGGGGCAGGTGCCGCGCACAAAACGATCTGGCAGAAACATCTCTTTTTCAGGGTCATAGGCCTGCTCGATGATGCGGCTGACGATATGGCCGTTTTCCTTGAGTCGGCCATAAATAGTTTCCGCCAGTTCACGGTTTTCGTCGCTGTGAGTGCTGTGGTAATTGTCGAAACCGATGTCGAAAGCGGCAAAGTCCGTGCGATGTTCCTTGCCAATACGTGTCACCAGTTCTTCCGGCGTAATACCTTCATTTTGTGCGCGCAGCATGATGGGCGTGCCGTGGGCATCGTCCGCACACACGTAAATACACTGGTGACCACGCATTTTCTGGAAACGCACCCAGATGTCGGTCTGGATATATTCCACCATGTGCCCCATGTGGATACTGCCATTGGCATAGGGCAGGGCGCTGGTGACGAGGATTTTGCGGACTGGGTGGTTCATTAATTGGGCTCTCATTAAAAAATCTAACGTAAAGATGCAAAGGCACGGAAGATCACAAAGGGTTATCTGTCTTTCACTTTCTTGTTTTTAACTATTTGTTTTCTAAGGCAATAATTCTTTGCGTTCTTTGCGCCTCTGCGTCTTTGCGTCTTTGCGTTGGATCTTACGCGGTTAATAACACAATAAAGGATAAATGTTGCCGGGCTAGAAACCCCTTAAATACTAACGGTTTATGCAAAAGGTAATATTACGATGCACGGATAAATTGTGTAAACTCGCGTCTCTTTGTAAGTCCCTTTCTCGTTGTGAACAGGAGCAGTGAACATGAGTAGCGTTACCCATGAGCAGGTTGAGTCTGCGATTAAACAATATATCGACCCCTGCCTACAACAGGATCTGGTGAGCGCGAAGTGTATCAAAAACATCGCCATTGAGGGTGATAAAGCCACGATAGATGTGCAGCTGGGTTTTCCCGCCAAAGGACACGAAGCGGCACTGGTGGATAAAGTGAAAGAGCAGATCATTGGTATTGACGGTATCAGTGATGCTGCGATTAATGTCAGCACCAAAATTGAAGCGCATGCCGCGCAAAAAGGTGTGCAGCCGATTGACGGTGTAAAGAATATTATCGCTATTGCCTCGGGCAAGGGCGGTGTAGGCAAATCGACCACTGCGGTTAATCTGGCTCTGGCTTTGCAAACAGAAGGAGCCACTGTAGGCATCCTTGATGCTGATATTTACGGCCCCAGCCAGCCACGTATGCTGGGTGTGACGGACAAACCCGAATCTAAAGACGGTAAATCCCTGGAACCACTGATGGGCCACGGCGTACAGTCCATGTCCATAGGTTATCTTATCGAAGAGGAAACGCCGATGATCTGGCGTGGTCCCATGGTGACCCAGGCGCTGGACCAGTTGCTTAACGACACAAAATGGAGAGACGTTGATTACCTGATTATCGATCTGCCGCCGGGTACCGGTGACATCCAGCTGACTCTGGCGCAAAAAGTGCCGGTAAGCGGTGCACTAATTGTCACCACCCCGCAGGATATTGCCTTGCTGGATGCACGCAAGGCGCTGAAGATGTTTGAAAAAGTGGAAGTCAGCGTGCTGGGTATTGTGGAAAACATGAGTATTCACATCTGTTCCGAATGTGGCCACGAAGAACACATTTTTGGTCAGGGTGGCGGACAGAGCATGTCTGAGGAGTACAATGTGGACTTCATCGGCTCGTTGCCGCTGGACAAGCAGATTCGTGAAGAAGTGGATGAGGGCCAGCCTACGGTAGTGTCTGACCCCGATGGCCGCATCACACAGATTTACCGTGAAATTGCCCGTCGTGTCTCGGCCAAACTTTCTTTGCAGGCACGGGAATTCAGTGCCAAGTTTCCGAATATTGTGATTCAGAATAATTAAGCAAAAAAAATCGCAAATTGTAGGGTGGGCACGTAGTGTGTGCGCATGCGTTGATTCTGTATCTGCGTGGGCACAAAAAACGTGCCCACCCTACGGTTTGAAGTCGAAGGAGGAGTTGTAGTGGGCATTAAAGCAGACAAGTGGATTCGCCGTATGGCGGAACAGAAGGGCATGATCGAGCCCTTCGAGCCAGGACAAGTGCGTGAGGCCAATGGCGGACGCATCATTTCTTACGGAACATCCAGTTATGGTTATGACGTGCGTTGCTCCGACGAATTCAAAATTTTTACCAACATCAACTCGGCCATTGTTGATCCCAAAGATTTTGCCGAAGAGAGTTTTGTGGATGTGAAGTCTGATGTCTGCATCATCCCCCCTAATTCTTTTGCGCTGGCGCGTACGGTGGAATATTTTCGTATCCCGCGTGACACGCTAACGGTATGCCTGGGAAAATCCACCTATGCTCGTTGCGGCATTATCGTTAACGTCACCCCGCTGGAACCGGAATGGGAAGGTCATGTGACCCTGGAATTTTCCAATACCACGCCGTTACCTGCAAAAATCTATGCCAATGAAGGCGTAGCGCAGATGTTGTTTTTCACCGGTGATGAAGAGTGCGAAACCTCATACAAGGATCGCGGTGGCAAGTACCAGGGACAAACCGGCGTAACGTTGCCAAAAACGTAAGTTTTTTCCGGCATTTCATTTCACAGTAAAAGGGGGCATTGCTTGATATTGCACAAGATTCATTGTCTTTTGTGCAATATCAAGCAATGTCCCCTTTTGTATTTTTTTCTCTCGTTCCCACGCTCCAGCATGGGAGCGTATACGAGCAAACAGGGTTTTAAGCCTGCCAAAGCGACCTGACCTTGTCATCGAATATAGTATAAATAAGGAAATTTTATGCTCAAAAAGAAAGAAAACTCATTTTTTATCAAAAAAAGAGAGTTGGGAGAACTTTTTGATTCATCGTATGATTTAGATGTCAATCTTTTCAGAGGAGATAATCCAAATAACAACAGTCCAGCGCTTTACCCAATACTTAAATCTTTCCTTCTTTCAGATGGTAGGGTGCGAAATGAGGATATAAAAACGTACAAGAAAAGAGACGTTTTGTGGGTTGACTGCAAAAGTGGCGGGATATCTCTTTTTGATAAAAAAGGAATTCCGGTAAAGTCATGAGATTGTTTCATGCTGGGGCGAGAAATACCTTTCGGTCTTGTTATAACTAAAGATAGTTATAAGAAAAACTTCAAGGCCACACATTATACGATCAGACCACATTGGGATATGCCAGTTAAGGATTTTTGTATTCTTTTAGACATAATAGCTAAAGGTATGAGGAGCGTTTGAAATGCTTGAATTAGGAGATTTATTGAATTTAATCAGGCTTACAGAGTTAGAAATACGCTCACTTAAAGCTGAAATTGAAAGTGATAATGAGGAAGCGAAAAATAATGCTGGTGAGATAATCGTTCAATTTGATGAATTATCAGTAAAGTTGCGAAAAATGTATGAAGAGGCCAGGCCTGATGATAGTGACCTTCCAGAATATGAAGAGTATATGGAAGTTGTTGCTAGAAAATAAAGGATCAGCCTAGTGTATTAGCAGCAGCACCAGTTCGGTGACATAGTCGGAGTAGTTGATGCCGTCGTCGCGCAGCACGTCGCAGAGGTTCCAGAGTTTCTGGACAATTTGGGTGTTGCCCATGGTGTTTTATCCTTCGATCAGCAGCTTGAGTAGCGGCTGGTTAATGTAATAATTGCTCCGGCCCAGTTTTTCCTTTTGCAGGAATCCTTTGCTGACCAGTTGTTCCAGATATTTGGTGGCAGTGATGCGGCTGATGTTGAGATCTTCCATCACAAAGTCGATTTTGGTGTAAGGGTGATGGAAGAGGTTGTTTAACAGTTCCTGCCGGTAAATTTTGGGCAGCTGCTGGCGAATGCCTTGCTTGTAATCAGCCAGCAACTGTTTGATGGCGAGGATCAGGGCAATGGTTTGCTGTGAGGTCTGATGGATACCTTCCAGCATGTACAGTATCCAGGGTTCCCATTTTCCGTTATTTCTGACGGCCTGTAACTGGCGGTAGTATTCGGCCTTGTCCTGGATAAAGTAACGGCTGAGATAGAGTATCGGTAAATCCAGCAGGTTTTGGGCGACCAGATAGAGAATATTGATGATGCGCCCGGTTCGGCCATTGCCATCATAAAAGGGATGAATGCTTTCAAACTGGTGATGAATGATGGCCATTTTGACCAGCGGGTCGAGGTCGTCTGTATCGTGGATGTTCATGTAATCCACCAGATTGTGCATCAGGCGTTCTACTGCTTTGGCGTCTTGTGGTGGTGTGTAGATGATTTCGTCTGTGGCGGCATTTTTCAGTGTTGTGCCCGGCAGTTTCCGTAAACCAGCATTGTTTTTTTCGATGGTTTGCTGGATCGACAGAATGTTGGCAAGGTGGATAATGCCGTTACTTCTGACGGCATCGAATCCTTGCCTTAATGCGGCGGCATAGTTTCTGACCTCTTTGGCGGCCGGTTTTTCGCTGGTATGGAAAAACAGGTTTGCCTTGTACAGCTCATTATGGGTGATGATGATATTTTCTACTGCCGAGCTGTCTTTGGCCTCTTGTAATGTCAGGGTGTTGAGCAAGATGGATTCGTTAGGGATGCTGGCCGCCAGCCCTTTCAGTTCAGCCAGGCGGCGATGCGCCTGAGCGGTTTTTTTTAATACCGCGCGGGTTTCCAGCCGACTGTAGTCTTTAAAGGGTAAGGTGTTAAGCATACAAATGTGTTTTTTTAGATAGGTTGCCATGGTTATGTATAGTTTTTCTGATTTTCTATGCATATTAGCAGGTGTCTGTTTATTCCATCGACCTGTCAGCCCCTCAAAGTGATTCCGACAAAGTGGCGACCACTTCATCCAGTTGCTGATCCAGCATTTTATTGAGTTGTTTGGCCCCGCCATTGGCGGCAAAGGCGCGGTTGACGAAGTCGTGGTCGATGACAACCTCGTGGGTCAGCTGTTTGGCCAGGCGTGCCAGCTTTGAGGACTGCATAACACCAGTTCTTAACTTAATGGCTGATGTTACGCAGGCCACAAATATGAATTAAGCGCTAAAAATATCTGTTTTAAGGATCACCGGGCAATGTCATTAAGTTACCTGATTACCCATAATTCTCAGCCAGCTTTAGAAGTCTATTGGGCATGGGTGGTGTTCTCGCTGCAATATAACCAAACCTTGGCAGCATATCCTCCAGCTTAAAACGACGATTAAAGCGGTAACAAAACTCAGCCAAATATCGC
>JAKIUF010000081.1 GCA_021647705.1 Gammaproteobacteria bacterium
AAGGCAGCCGTGCCGAAGGTGGGGAACAAGGTGACTGCATTGATTGTAAACAATGTGTCGCAGTATGCCCTACCGGCATCGACATTCGGCACGGCCAACAAGAAGGCTGTATTACCTGCGCACTCTGTCTCGATGCCTGCGATTCTATCATGGACAAAATCCATCGCCCCCATGGGCTGATTCGTTATGCCTCACTGGATGAAATTGAAGGTAAACCCACGGTAAAAATCCATAAACGCCCCCGCGTACTGGTTTATTTTGCCATTATGCTGGCAGCCATTGGTGGAATTATCTATGGCCTGGCAAACCTTGGCGCACTGGAATTAAAAGTCCTGCATGAACGACAACCCTTGTTCGTATTACAAAGTGATGGTGCGATACAGAATAAATATGTGCTAAAAGTACTCAACAAAACAGATGCTGACATGCAAGTCATATTGACGATAAGTGACCATGACACCATAAAACTGATTAATTCTGGTAAACCATTTATGACCAAAAAGGGACGGGTTACCGCCCATACTGTTTTTTTGCGTATTCCCGGTGATAAACTGGATGCAGAGCGTATCTCGGTTATTTTTCGGGTAGAAAATGTTGATGACACGACACTGTTTGCCGAATACAAGAGTATGTTTTTTGGCCCCGCCCAGTAAATAAAACATGAGGCAAAGCATCATGAATAAAACACAAACCCTTTCTGCTACCAAGAAAAGCTTTTTTCAATCCCATTGCTCACAAGCAAACAAAGAGGCAACAAAAAACCCCTGGTTTTTGGCTTTTCTGGGCATTGTTGCTGTATTTCTGATTGTTAATTTTATATTTATTGGCTTTGCCATCAGCACTAATCCGGGACTGGTCAGCAATGACTATTATGAACAGGGTCGCGAACATGAAAAAAATGTCATGACCTGGTCTGCGGAACGCAATAATCTCAACTGGGAAACCAAAATAGAAATCCCGGAGCGCATCATCCTCAACAAAACCGATACCTATCGCTTCAGCGCAGTAGATTCACGCGGTGTATCCATCATGGATGCTGATGTAACATTCACCCTCTATCGCCCCTCCGATGTCAGTGCTGATTTTGTGATGCCTGTCGAGCAAATCGCACCCGGACTCTACCAGACAAAATTTTATTTCCCTTTACCCGGCGCTTGGGATATCAATCTTAAAGTGATTCATGGTGACGACATGTATCACCAGACCCAGAGGATATCGGTGTACATGCCCACAACGAAAAAAGCACCGTAAAGACCGTGAGCGCGGTACCGCCACTGCACACGGAAAATACCCTGTCTGTCGGCATGACGGATACCAGTGACAACTGCTTTCATTGCAATCTACCGCTATCGGAAGAACTGACATTTGAAACAGCGATCAATGACAACACGCGCCAGTTTTGCTGCCCCGCCTGTCAAGCGGTATGCAGTGCAATATATGATGCCGGGCTGGATGGTTTTTATGACCGCATCCCGCAAGGCAACCTTGCCCCGCCAGTAGAAACAAGCAAAGATCAAGCTCTTTATGATCTCGACGAAGTGCAGGCTGAATTTGTAACGGATTTGGGTGTACAACGTGAAATTCATTTACTGGTAGAAGGCATCCATTGTGCCGCCTGTGTCTGGCTGATCGAACGCTCCCTCAACCCATTACCCGGCATACTCAATGCCCGAGTCAATTTATCCGGCAAACGGCTGCTGCTGAAATGGGATAACAATCAGATCAAACTTTCCCAAATTCTTGGGCACCTGGGAAAAATAGGGTATACCGCCGTTCCGTATGACCCGGAAGTGGCCGAAGGACGCCTTAAAAAACAAAACCGCAGCTTATTGTTACGCATGGCATTCGCCGCCTTTGCGATGATGAACCTGTTATGGGTTTCCATTGCGCTTTACAGCGGAGCCAGTGACAGTGAATTTCGCAGCCTGTTCCACTGGGTCGGTTTTTCTCTCGCCACGCCCACTTTGCTTTATTCCGGCTATCCTTTTTTACACAGTGCCTGGACGGGAATAAAGCGCCTGCATTTCACCATGGACTTACCCATCGCCATTGGTGCAATAGTCACTTACAGTTATTCGGTGTACATCACCCTTAATCCATCTGCTATCGGCGAAGTATATTACGACACCGTCGTGAATTTCCTGTTCGTTATTCTGGTGGGTCGCTACCTGGAAGCGATGACCAAACGTCAAGCCGTTGATTCCACACAGCGGCTGCTTGAACTGCAACCACGAGCAGCAACCGTATTGCGTGACGGTGAATCCGTATTGCTACCCATACGCGCCATCAAACCGGGTGACCTGGTGCTCATCAAACCCGGTGAACAAATTCCTGTGGATGGCATGGTTATGCAAGGTCACAGTAAAGTGGATGAATCCATGCTCAGTGGCGAGTCCCATCCACTGGATAAGCAGGAAGGTGACAAAGTATCCGCAGGCACCATGAACACCGACAGTACACTCACGGTGCGTGTTGCCGGAATATTGCGCAATACGTCATTAGGTCGGATTATTAATCTGGTCGAAGAGGCACAGGCATCCAAAGCACCCATCCAATGTACTGCTGACCGTATCGTGCCCTGGTTTGTTACCACCACCTTGTTATTGTCCAGCATGACCTTTTTCTGGTGGTTAAAAATTGATTTTGA
>JAKIUF010000023.1 GCA_021647705.1 Gammaproteobacteria bacterium
TTAAAAACTTTGTGTCTTTAGGGGCGCTGAGGGGGCTAGGTGTTACAAAGCTATCGCTTGAAGAACAAACCCAAATCGCCACCTTCCTTGACCGCGAAACCCAAAAAATAGACCGCCTGATTGAAAAGCAGCAACAACTGATCAAACTGCTACAGGAAAAACGTCAGGCGGTGATCTCCCATGCCGTCACCAAAGGGCTAAACCCTGATGCCAAAATGAAAGAGAGTGGGGTTGAATGGTTGGGGAAGATTCCTGAGCATTGGGAAATAAAACGTTATAAGCATGCGTTGGCCTTGTTTCAAGGGGCTGCATTTAAAAGTAGTGAATATGTTGCTGATTCTGATGTGGTTAATATAAGGATGGGTAACATCAAGAAAGGTGGATTTATTGATCTTAAGCACAATGTGAAATATTTGCCTGGTGAATACAGGAATAGCTATTCTAAGTATGAACTTAAGGAAGGTGATTTGATTGTTGCGATGACAGATATGAGCCCGTCACTAGATTTTCTAGCTGTTCCTGCTTACATGGTAGGTTTGGAATCAAGCAAAGCTTATTTACTTAATCAGCGGGTTGGGAAGTTGATAGTAAATAATTCATTTAGTACTGGTTATGTTAAGTATCTTCTTCTGTCAAATAATCTGAGAAGCCAATTAAAGGCGCAAGGTTTAGGTACAGTGCAGTCAAATATGTCTAGTGAAAACCTTTACAGTTCTTTCTTTGTTGCGCCAAGTTTAAATGAGCAGGAGAAAATTGTAATTTTCCTTGATAAGGAAGACGTAAAAATTGGTGTCTTGGTAGATAAGTGTAATAACGCTATTCAATTACTAAAAGAACGCCGCACCGCCCTAATATCCGCCGCCGTCACCGGCAAGATTGACGTAAGGAATCTCGTCAATGGATAACACGCCACAAAATATCGTCATCGACAACACCGCTGATGGCAAAGCCAGCGTAAAACTTTATGCGCGGGATGGGATGGTGTGGATGAGCCAAAACGAGTTGGCCGAACTTTTTGACACCTCGGTAGCAAACATCAGTACGCATGTATCTAACATATTGAAAGAAAAAGAGTTATCTGATATTTCAGTTGTTAAGGATTACTTAACAACTGCCGCAGATGGCAAAAAGAGCAACCAGACAGCAACCCGTTCCTCCTCGTTCCCATGCTCCTGCGTGGGAATGCATAGAGTTATCAAATTTAGGCGCGGTATGGATTCCCACGCAGGAGCATGGGAACCAGAAATGGGAACCAGAAAACAGGGTAAAGTAACCGCATGACCCGCGTCACCCTTAATCCTGAACTGCTGCACTGGGCGCTTGCGCGGGCGGATTTAACTGCCGATGCGCTGACAAAGGCCTTCCCCAAAATCAACGACTGGCTGACAGGCGAAGTACAGCCCACCCTGAAACAACTGGAAAACTTCGCCAATAAAACCCATACGGCGATTGGCTATTTTTTCCTGCCTGAGCCGCCGGTCGAAACCCTGCCTGTGCCCGATTTTCGCACCATGGCCAATAGCCGTATTCATCGCCCCAGCCCGGACTTGCTGGATACCCTTTATGTCTGTCAGCAGCGGCAGGCGTGGTATCGGGATTATCTGCGTCTGCACGGTGAAGATGCCCCTACCTTTGTGGGCTCTGTAACGATTGAAAATGATATCGTCAGCGTGGCGGCACAGATGCGTGAAGCGCTGGGCTTTGATCTGGAACAACGCCGCGCTATGCCCACATGGACAGAAGCCCTGCGTCAGTTTATTGCCCATGTGGAAGATGCCGGTGTACTGGTGATGGTCAGCGGCGTTGTCGGCAGTAATACCCACCGTAAATTAGACCCGGAAGAGTTTCGCGGTTTTGCTCTGGTAGATGATCTGGCGCAACTGATTTTTATCAATGGCAGTGATAGTAAAGCAGCGCAGATGTTTATCCTGGCCCATGAGCTGGCGCATATCTGGCTGGGTGAAAGTGGCGTTTCCGATGCGCAGGCCGCCGTATTGCCCGACGAACAAACAGAGCATTGGTGCAATGCCGTAGCCGCTGAGCTGCTGGTACCACTGGAAACCGTCAGCCGCTTATACAACCCCAATGCCGAATTGCCGGATGAAATGCAAAGGCTGGCGCGTCAATTCAAAGTGAGCACGCTGGTGATACTGCGTCGCTTTTCTGATATGGGATTAATGGATCAGGAGACCTTCTGGGAACATTACCATGAAGAGCTGGCAAGGCTGCGCAAGTTGGACAAGCGCGGCAGTGGCGGTGGTGATTTCTACAATAATCTGGGTGCCCGTGTCAGCAAGCGTTTTGCCCGGGCCATCGTCAGCAGCACACTGGAAGGGCAGACCTTATTTCAGGATGCGTTCCGCATGTTGAATATTCGCAAGTCCGATACCTTTTACAAGGAAGCGGAAAGGCTGGGGTTGCGCTAATGAGTTATCTGCTGGATGCCAACGTGTTTATTCAGGCCAAAAACCTGCACTATGGCCTGGATTTTTGTCCCGCATTCTGGCAATGGCTGGTTGAACAGAACCGGGCGGGCAAGGTGTTCAGCATTGAAAAAATTGGTGATGAAATTCAAGTGGGTGATGATGATCTGTCCGATTGGGCAAAAGAGCGTGACCCTGATTTTTTTCTTAATCCTGATGCAGCGGTATTACAAAGTTTGGGAGAGGTCAGTCAATGGGCAACAGGTAATGGTTATGAAGCAACCGCTATTACCACCTTTTTTCAGGTCGCCGACTATTATCTGGTTGCCCATGCGCTGGCGAATGGCTACACCGTAGTAACCCATGAAATACCCTCTAATTCAGTCAAAAAAATCAAGATACCCAATGCCTGTGTAGGAACAGGGGTTAAGTTTATGTCGCCCTATGAAATGCTGCGCCATGAACAGGCACGTTTTGTTTTGGGGGCAAGTTCATGAGTTTTGAAAAATGATTAACCATCGCGAAGCACCTAAAATGACCACGGGTTGGGCAGTACTGATCCCTCGTTCTCACGCAGGCGCATGGGAACCAGAAAAAGCAAAGCCAGCGATTAGTCCAATATGAGCAAAGCTTACCAACCCCCCTTTACCCTCACTCATGGTCTCACTAAACAAGTCGCTGAGATCGCCGAACTGATTGGCCAGTGGAAAGCGGTAAGCCAAAACAGTCTGGTGCCAAAACTGCGGCGTAGCAATCGTATTAAAACTATTCAGGCTTCGCTGGCAGTGGAACAAAATACCTTAACCATCGAACAGGTAACGGCGGTGATTGAAGGTAAAACTGTCCTCGGTCAACCACGGGAAATTCAGGAGGTAAAAAATGCATTTTCCGCTTATGAAGCCATGGCTGATTGGCAGCCAGACCAACTCGAACACTTACTGACAGCGCATGGTATTTTAATGCAAAGTCTGATGAATGATGCCGGTCTATTACGTTGTGGCGGCACGGGTATTTACCAGGGCAAACAACTGATTCACATGGCACCCCCTGCTAAGCAGTTGCCACGTTTGATGGAAAACTTATTGAATTGGCTGGCCAATACCGAAGCCCATCCCCTCATCGCTTCGGCCGCGTTTCATTACGAATTCGAATTTATCCACCCTTTTAGTGATGGCAATGGCCGCATGGGGCGTTTGTGGCAAACCCTGATATTGAGCCAATGGCAACCGGTACTGGCTTATTTGCCGGTTGAAACCGTGATTAAACAGCAACAAAACGAATATTATCGTTTGCTGGGTGAAGCCGACAAACAAGCGGATTGCACTGATTTTATTGGTTTTTTATTAAAGGCTATGCAAAGCAGCTTGCAAGATGCCGTTAATGCACAAATAGAAACGCGGGTAGAAACGCGGGTAGAAACGCGGGTAGAAACCCCCGCAGCCATGATTGAATTATTACAACAAAGACCTGAGCTAACACTTGCCGAGCTTGCCAATATTATTGGCCGCTCCACCAGCACCGTAGAACGAGCGGCGGCGAAACTCAAACAACAAGGCAAACTTGCGTATATCGGCCCTAAGAAAGGTGGATACTGGAAAGTCTCTCTATGACCAAAATAAATATACCCGCAACGACTGAACAAGACTTTGAAGCGGCCATAGAAGCCTGGCTGGTGGATCACGCCGGTTATGAAAAGGCCGACAGCAACCAGTTTGATGCCGCCTTGGCGCTGGACGTTGAAACCCTGTTGGCCTTTATCCAACAAACCCAGCCCGAGACGTGGGATAAGTTGTCTGCCAGCTATGGCGGCGATATGGAAAAATCGGTGGTCAGACGCATTGCATCGGAATGCGACAGTCGTGGCCTGCTGGATGTACTGCGCAACGGCGTGCGGGATCGGGGGCAGACTCTCCATTTGGCCTATTTCAAACCCGCCACCGGCCTGAACCCAGACACCGAAAAACGCTACCGGCAGAACCGTCTGACGGTGATGCGGCAGGTTTACTACGACCTGGAGAGTAAAAAGTCCATCGACATGCTGCTCTCCCTGAATGGTCTGCCCATTGCTACGGTGGAGTTGAAAAATGCTTTCACCGGTCAGCGGTCGATCAATGCCATCCGCCAATATTTGAAAGATCGTGTGCCTAGCAATAAGACCCCGCTGATTCAATTCAAAAAACGGGCGCTGGTGCATTTTGCCGTAGATACGGATGAGGCTTATATGGCCACCAAACTGGCAGGCAAAGGCACCTTTTTTCTGCCATTGAACACTGGCAACCATGGGGGCAAGGGCAATCCCGATCAGCACGATTATGCAACGGGTTACAAGACGGGGTATTTGTGGGAACAGGTCTGGCAGCGCGATAGCTGGCTGGATATTATTCACCGCTTCATTCATGTGCAGGTGAGTGAGTCCCGCAACCGTGAAACCGGTAAAAAGAGCCGCAAGGAGACCCTGATATTTCCCCGTTATCACCAGCTTGATGCCACCCGCAAACTGTTGGCCAGTACCCGTGCGCAGGGCGTGGGTGAACACTATCTGATTCAGCACAGCGCCGGTTCGGGCAAGACCAATACCATTTCATGGACGGCCCACCAGCTTGCCAGCCTGCACGATGATGACAATCGGCCTATCTTCAATTCGGTGGTGGTGATCTCCGACCGACGCAATCTGGACAAGCAGTTACAGGACAACATCTATCAGTTTGAACACAAGCGGGGTGTGGTGGAGAAGATTGACGATGAAAAATCGTCTGCGGATCTGGCTGATGCCCTGAATAGCGGAGTGAAGATCATCATCACTACCCTGCAAAAGTTTTCCTTCATTCTGGACAAGGTAAACGACTTTGGCGGCAAGCGGTTTGCGGTGATTGTGGACGAGGCCCACAGTAGCCAGAGCGGGCGCAGTGCGGCCAATTTGCGTGTGGTGCTGGGCAAGCACAACGAAGAAGACACCCTGAACGCGGCGGAAGGGGAAGATGAAAAGCTACCTGAAGAACCCAGCAGTGAAGAGATTATTCTGGCCGAAATCAAAAAACGCGGCAGGCAGGAGAACATCAGTTTTTATGCCTTCACTGCTACGCCCAAACATAAAACGCTGGAGATGTTTGGGGTGGAAGATAGTGAAGGAATACCACGACCATTCCACCTCTATTCCATGCGGCAGGCGATTGAAGAAGGCTTCATCCATGATGTGTTGAAGCATTACACTACCTACAAGACCTATTACGAACTCTCCAAGGCCATTGATGATGACCCGGAAGTGGACGAGAAAAAGGCCAAACGCGCTATCGCCCGGTTTATGTCGTTGCACCCGCACAATATTGCTCAGAAGACCGAGATCATGGTGGAACATTACCGGCGCTTCACCCGCAAGAAGATTGGTGGTCGTGCCAAGGCGATGCTGGTGACTCGTTCGCGCCTGCACGCGGTGCGCTACAAGCAGGCGTTTGACCAGTACATCAAGGAGAAGGGTTATACCGACATCAACACACTGGTGGCCTTTTCGGGTGCGGTGGAAGACCCTGATCTGAATGACATCAGCTACACCGAGGCAGGCATGAATGGCTTTGGTGAAAAGGAGCTGCCGGATCGTTTTGCATCATCGGAATATCATACTCTGATTGTGGCGGAAAAATATCAGACCGGGTTTGATCAGCCGCTGCTGCACACCATGTTTGTGGACAAGCCGCTGAAAGATTTGAAGGCGGTGCAAACCTTGTCCCGCTTGAACCGCATCGCACCGGGCAAGGTGGATACTTTCGTGCTGGATTTCGCCAACGAGGTGGAAGAGATCAGGGAGAGCTTCGAACCCTATTTTGAAGCGTCTGAAATTGAAGAACCGACCGACCCGAATCAGCTTTATACCCTGGATACGAAGATTCAGCAGTTCGGCATCTTGCGCAGTGAAGAGGTGGAGGCGTTTGCGGAAATTTACTACAAGCCACAAACGAGGCAAACTCAGCGCGACCACGGCCAGTTGAACCGTTGGATAGATCCGGCAGTGGAGCGCTATAAACAGGAGTTTCGGGACAACACCGCATCTGTGGGCGAAGAGTGCTACACGGACGAAGGGGAAGATTTTAAAAGTAGTCTGCAAAGCTTTGTGCGCCTGTACAGTTTTTTGAGCCAGATTATCGATTGGCAGGATGTGCAGTTGGAAAAACACTATGCCTATGGGCGTTATCTATTAACCAAGCTGCCTTATCGTTCTAATGGCGGGGTGCTGGATTTGGATGATGATGTGGAATTGACCTCCTATCGTAACGATAAAACCTTTGAAGGTAACCTGGCGCTGGAGGTAGGGGAAACAAGGCCCGTTTATGGCGCAACCGAGTTGGGTACGGGTGGCGTGCCGGAGGAGAAACAATCACCACTGTCGGCCATTATTCAGATCATCAATGATCGTTTTGGCACTGATTTCACTGAAGAGGACAAATTGCTGTTCGAGCAGATCAGCGGCGACATGGCGCAGGATGAAAAACTGGCAGAACAGGCTCGGGCAGGTTCCAAGGAAAAATTCAAGGTGGTGTTTGAACCCAAGGCCACGCAAGCCTTTGTTGCACGTATTGGGCGCAATGAAAAAATCGTCAATGATTTTATGTCCAACCCGGAGATGCGAAGTTTGATTGTGTCGGCCTTGTTGGATGATGTGTATGGGCGTGTGACGAAAGACGAACCAGTATCGCCAAAATAAGGCACTGTCGCTACCATTCATATTGATCGTAAGAGCCCTCTACTACTTACTGCGGCAAGATAAAAGCGGTCAGGCTGACTGCCTCCAGTTTCAGTTAATGATCCCTGGCCGGGTTGCATCAATTCGCGCTCAATCAAGCTATGTCAGCTCGGGGTTTACCGCTATAGTTCAAGTATGGGCAGGCATTCTCAATGCAGTGACCGGCCCAATGAAATTTCCAATCAGGAGACTCGGTATTTTTTAAGTCATTGATTTGAAAGAAAAATGATGAAATCAAAACTAAACCCCATACTTCTTTGAGTTTGTAGGAGTTTCCCCGCTTGATATAAGTGTTGGGTATGAGAGGATTAGGGTGGCACACGTAGCGAAGCCCATGCCGCATATGTTGAAAGGAAGATCATTTGGTATAGGACGATATGGCTACTGTTAGTTGACAACCATAGGATAAAGATAGCATTGTGGAAAATATTCAATTACAAGTCTGTTGGCAGTAAAATCTCAAGCGCTATTCTTTTTTTTAACTAGTTGATTCAGATATAGCCTCGTGGGCTCTGGAATTAATTATTCGACTTAAAAATGGATATTAAAATGTATAAAACTAACTTTTTAAGTTATTTCATCATTCTTATCTGCCAATTGTTTATATCGATTAATAGCTTTGCGATAGACAATAATCAGGGTGTGAACGATCCTCCAAAAGGTATTTCTCCTCCATCTTTAAATGCCCAGCAAAAGGAAATGGCTAAACAATTTGAAAAAATGATCAAGTTGATGCAGGAACAAAATAATAGGCTTGGGGGAGCTTAACAAAATAGGTCAGTGAAAAAAATATCTCCAGAGCAGGAAAAATTAAACAAAGAAGCGTATGAAAATATAATAAAGAGTATAGGGGATTCTGATAATGATTGGTCTCCGGCTAAGAAACGAAAAGGTTCACCTGTTAGTAAAGAGCAGTTTGAAGCTTTATATAATAGAAAACATACTTCTAGCCAGAAGAAGAAACATAAATTAGAAGGTCACTGGAAGAGTAAGAATGGCAATCTTGCAAGGCTACAGTTGGACGGCCTAAGGTCAGGCGGTTATTTTTACTTGGATGGTTACAAGAGTATGTATTGGGAAAGTCAGGAGGATAATATTACTTTTTATAAAGTAGAAAGCTCTGGTGGGGATGATAAATTCAAAGGAATGAGAGCGGTTTATAACGATAAAACAGATGATATTACGTTTTATGGTGGTAAATACAATGCAGTTTCATTTTACCGATATGATGATGCGCGCAAAGAAAAGGAAAAGCAGGCCAAAATTGAAAAACAAAAAAGGAACAGAGCGATACTTCAGCGAGCGATGCTTAAAGACGAGAAAAGAGAGGTAGGAGAAAAAGCGTTACTGACGAAATTTAATAATACATTAACTTGTAATAACTGTGATCTCACTATATTGGGTGACTATAATCTAGACTATAACTGGAGTGAGGCGAGTGGCAGCAATTTCTCAAAGAAAAACAAATTATGGTCAAGGTATCAATTGAAATGGGCAAATCTTAAAGGGGCAGATTTCTCAGGTACCACCATCCGCGATACAACATTTTATAGGGCTAATCTTAGTGGGGCCGATTTTTCAGGAGCAAGAATTGGTACAACAAACTTTGCTTATGCTAATTTAGAAAATGCTAACTTTAGAAATGCGGTAATAGGAGAATCATTATTTAATGGGGCAAATTTAAAAAATGCTGATTTTACTGGGGCAACTATTGTTCGAGCAGATTTTAGTTTTTCTAATCAGGTTGATTGGATTTTTAAACCAATATTAACGGAAAATGTTAAGTTAAAGGCATCGCCTATAGATCATGAACTGGTGGGTGTATGGTTCAATAGTAGTAATGACGATGTTTATTATTATGAATTCTTTGAGGATGGCTCATATATAAACACCTTTGGTTCTTATAATAAAGCGCTAGGAAAGTCAGGAGTTGAAGTTCGATTTGCAGAACAGCTGTTCTATAGCGTGAGAGATGGAAACTTAGTTACTATGACTCCGGACAGTGTCTTTAGAGACTCATCTCAGAGATCAAGGATTGATATAAATGACAATTTATTTAATACAGGAAAAAATAACTATACTCGAGCAGAGGGTAAATCTTTAGAAAAATATAAATCATTTCGTAATAACGATTATGCGCTTATTGCTGCGTTCCAGTGGAATATCCATTTAATAGAAAAGTTAAGTGCAGATGGAGTTAATTTTGCAGAGATAAATAATCTGTACTCATTTGACACGTTTGATCATTTGTTTGGAAAGATCAGAAGTCAAGGTTTGAAAGGAAAGGGCAGCCTCCTGAACCAGGATAGGACTATAAGACATATTTTTAGTACGCTAATTAGTAACAATGAAGATTATAGATCTGGGGGAACAAAGTTCCAAACGATGGTGTTTCATTCTTTAAAGAATGGTTATGTGGATACAGTGAAGTATCTATTGACTAAAGCAACCAAAAAAGCAGACTTGAAATATGCGCTAATTGATTATGAGCAGTTAGATTCTAGAATGAAGAGAGCCCAAAATGGTGATGATGACCCTGTAGCATTGAGCATCAGTTTTATAAAACAGAAAATCAGTAAAATGTAGATAGATTACTCAATATGGATTATTAGTGTCTTTCTATTGTTGTGTATATAAAAATTAACTTGTCGAGCGGTCGATTTGATGCTGTAAATGAACGCGAGAATCGGTTATCAAAACGGTCGTTATCACTATAAATAAGATATAGATAAAGTTCATTAGTCCTGTGGATAACTTGTGCGGGTTTTGCGCGTAACAGTAGACCGAAATGGGTGATTGTTATGTATTTTGCGAGATCAAGAATTTCTTAAGTTATTGATTGATAAGAAAATATAATTCTGGCATTAAAACTACGAACCAGGCGGTCGGAGGTTCGAATCCTTTCGGGTGCGCCATATTTAGCAGTAAAATCAACCGGCTAGGGTTTCTCTTGCCGGTTTTTTATTGCACGGAAATCGTGCGGTCATTTTGCCAGCTGTTGATCCTATCGCGACCGTCAGCTCGGAATTTACAGCTATAGTTCAGGTATGGGTAGGCATTTATCAATGCAGTGACCGGCCCAATGAAATTTCCAACGATGTGACGCTGGTGGCCGACTATGAAAATCGTCTTCTTTAGCAGCAAGTCCTATGAGCAAAAGTTTTTTGACGAAGCCAATGAGAAATTTGGTTTTGAGCTGGTTTATTTTGCGCACCATCTGTCCCGGCATACAGAGCTGAAATCACTGTCGGCCGATGCCGTGTGCGTATTTGTTAACGATACACTCGATTACGACGTTCTTTCGGCTTTGCAGCAACAGGATATTCGGCTGGTGGTGTTGCGCTGCGCCGGGTTTAACAATGTGGATTTACTTGCCGCAGAAAAATTGGGTGTGAGAGTGGTGCGGGTTCCTGCTTATTCTCCCTATGCAGTGGCCGAGCACACGGTGGGTCTGATGTTGTCACTTAATCGCAAAATCCACCGCGCCCATAACCGTGTACGGGAGGGCAATTTTTCGTTAGAGGGTTTATTGGGTTTTGATATGCATGGCCGGACCGCTGGGGTGATTGGCACCGGGCGCATTGGTTCTGTGGTGGTGCGCATTTTGTCCGGCATGGGTTGTTGTGTATTGGCCTACGATCCCCAGAAAAATAATGAATGCGTACGGCTGGGAGCACGCTATGTGAGCCTGCCGGAACTTTATGCGCAGTCCGACATTATCAGTCTGCATTGCCCGCTGGACTGCGATACCCGTCATCTGATTAATGCCGCTGCGCTGGCGCAAATGAAGGATGGCGTGATGCTGATTAATACCAGCCGGGGAGCGGTGATTGATGCGGCAATTCTGGTGTCGGGGCTGAAGTCGGGAAAAATTGGCTATCTGGGTTTGGATGTTTATGAGCAGGAAGGCGACCTGTTTTTTGAAGACCTGTCCAATGAAATTATTCAGGATGATGTGTTTGAACGGCTGGTGACGTTTCCCAATGTATTGATCACCGGGCATCAGGGTTATTTTACTGAAGACGCACTGCGGAATATTGCGCAGACCAGTCTTGCCAATGTTTATACCCTGGAACAGGAGCAGGTTTGCGAAAATGAGCTGATGGCCACGATGTTGCGTGGTGCTTGCCGGTGATGGCATGGGTGTCCTGAACGGGTTATTAGCCCTGTTTGGCAAGCGTCATGCCCAGCCGACTGCGTCCGTATCATCTTCGGAAAGCTGGCATGCTGAAGGTGTAAGTACTGTTTTTACATCGCTCGAAACAAGTGTCGATGGATTAACAAAAGCCGAGGCCGAAAAGCGTCTGGTCAAATATGGGCCAAACCGGCTCGCGGAAGCAAAAAACCGTAACCTGTTGCTGCGTTTTTTCTGTCAATTCCACAATGTGCTGATTTATGTGTTGATGGCGGCGAGTCTCGTGACGGCGTTGCTGGAACATTGGCTGGATGCCGGTGTGATTCTTGGTGTAGTGGTGCTTAATGCACTGATTGGTTTTGTGCAGGAAGGCAAGGCTGAGGATGCTTTGCGCGCCATTCGGAAAATGCTCTCGCTTAATGCCATGGTATTGCGGGATGGACGACAATCTATCATCCCGGCTGAAGAGCTGGTGCCCGGTGATGTTGTTTTGTTGCAGTCCGGCGACAAAGTGCCCGCAGATTTGCGTCTGTTTCGTGTTAAAGGGTTGCAGGTTCAGGAGTCGGTGCTCATTGGTGAATCTTTGGCGGTAGAAAAGAGCATCGATGCTGTGGCGCAACAAACGGTTATCGGTGATCGCCGTTGCATGATTTATTTCGGTACCTTGGTGACTCATGGTCAGGGCCGTGCCGTGGTGGTGGCCACGGGGGCACAAACCGAGATTGGCCACATCAGCACGCTGGTATCGGAAGTGGAATCGGTGACGACGCCATTGCTGCGTCAAATGGCGCAGTTTGGTCGCTGGTTGACGGCTGCTATTTTGGGCATCGCCGCTATTACCTTCGTCTTCGGCGTGTGGTTGCGGGATTATTTACCTGCCGACATGTTTCTCGCGGCTGTCAGCTTGGCCGTGGCGGCGATTCCCGAAGGTTTGCCTGCCATTATGACCATCACGCTGGCAATGGGAGTGCAGCGTATGGCCCGGCGCAACGCCATTATTCGCAGGCTGCCTGCCGTTGAAACCTTGGGAGCAGTATCGGTAATCTGCTCGGATAAAACCGGCACCCTGACCCGCAATGAAATGACGGTGCGCAGTATTGCCACGGCCGACCAGCTGTTTGTCCTGAGTGGCACGGGTTACGACCCTCACGGAATCCTTTCAATAAGCAATCCGCCAGTGGAAAACCAGGATGTGTTACCCGAGCAACAACCATTGTTACTGGAAGCCTTGCGCGCAGCAATGTTATGCAATGACGCCTCACTGGAGCATGCTGATGACGAATGGCGGGTACAGGGCGACCCCATGGAAGGTGCGTTGCTGGTGGCCGGTTTAAAGGTAGGGCTGGATATTGACGTTGAGACCAGACAATACCCGCGTACCGATCTTATCCCCTTTGAATCCGAGCATCGCTTCATGGCGACATTGCATCACAGTCATCGCAGTGAAGCGTTTATTTTTCTCAAAGGTGCACCGGAGCGGGTGCTGGCGATGTGTGCGCGACAAAAAAATCTGTCAGGCGAATCAACGCTGGATAAAAAATACTGGCTGGCCCGTATTGAAGAGATGGCAAGACAAGGGCAACGTGTACTGGCTATTGCCGTCAAAGCCGTCGAGTGCCAACAGATAGAGTTGTCGTTTGACGATGTGAATAACGGCCTGACTATGCTGAGTCTGTTCGGCCTGATTGATCCTCCGCGTGAAGAAGCCATTACTGCGGTGCAAGCGTGCGGTGAAGCAGGTATCCGGGTGAAAATGATTACCGGTGATCATGCCTCCACTGCTCGCGCCATTGCCCGACAATTGCAACTGGTTAACGTTGATGATGCCATTACCGGGCAGCAGCTTGAGCGGATGAGTGAGGCCGAGCTACGTCAGCGGGTACAGGAGGTGGATGTTTATGCGCGGGTGAATCCCGCTCATAAATTACGCTTGGTCAGGTTATTACAGGAACACGGCAGAATCGTGGCCATGACCGGCGATGGTGTTAATGATGCGCCAGCCCTGAAACGCGCTGATGTGGGCATGGCTATGGGCCAAAATGGCACTGAAGCAGCAAAAGAGGCCGCCGAAATGGTACTGGCCGACGATAACTTTGCCTCCATTATTCATGCTGTGGAAGAAGGTCGCACGGTTTACGACAACCTCAAAAAGGCCGTTTTATTTATTCTGCCCACTAACGGTGGAGAAGCGTTGATTATTCTCGCGGCCATTGTTTTAGGCTTCCAGCAGTTGCCACTGACCCCCGTGCAGATACTTTGGGTGAATATGGTAACGGCAGTGACATTGGCCTTGTCGCTGGCCTTCGAGCCGCCAGAAGTGAATGTCATGCAGCGCCCGCCGCGTGACCCTCGGGAGCCGATACTGAATGCTCACCTGTTGTGGCGTATTATTTTTGTCTCGTTAATTTTAATGGGGGGTACTTTCGGGCTTTTCCTCTGGGAAATGCAGAGGGGTGCCAGCATCGAACATGCGCGCACTGTTGCAGTGAATACGCTGGTGATATTTGAGATTTTTTATTTGTTCAACTCCCGTTACATTACCGCTTCGGTATTTAACCGTGCCGGGTTTGTCGGCAATCCTTATGTATTAATCGCTATAGCGGTGCTTGTCACGTTTCAATTAGGTTTCACCTACCTGCCACTACTGCAAACCTTATTTGGTACGGTGGCTATTGGTATCGATATCTGGTTACGCATTGTATTGGTCGCTTCCACGGTATTGTTTCTGGTTGAGATAGAAAAGGTGTTTTTACGACGCAAACAATGATCTTTTTAAGATGGTTTTTTACAAGTAACTAAAACACAACAACTTTTCCTGCCGGGTTATTCAGTTACCTTCTCAGCATAAATTTACCACCTTTTCAGGCTGAAAATAATCGCTAAATATCCTGGTTGTTTTGGGTGAAAATAGGGGGCTTTTATTCTTTCTATAGTCTGCGTATAGGGCTATAGTATAAGCGATATTCACTTCTTTATGGGCCCTCAGGGTTTGGTGTATAGCCGATGACAAAACAGTTAGATATAGACATCAATAAAAATACAGAAAAGGCCAAAGAAAAGAAAAAGATCATTTTTGATCTAAATGTTGAAGGTTCCAGCATTGCC
Source organism: Gammaproteobacteria bacterium (assembly GCA_021647705.1). Lineage (GTDB taxonomy): Bacteria > Pseudomonadota > Gammaproteobacteria > SZUA-152 > SZUA-152 > SZUA-152. Next base: position 14,399 of record JAKIUF010000023.1, read on the forward strand.
TGGAATGAAGATGGCTCTTTCCCCTATCAAACCAAAATGGATACGGTTACCTATGAGCTGGAAAAGCATCTGTTGCAAATTGAACTGCTCAAAGTTCAAAGCTGGACTCAGGACACCAAACAGCGTGTGGTGGTTGTTTTTGAAGGCCGTGATGCCGCAGGTAAGGGAGGGACCATAAAACGCTTCATGGAGCACCTTAATCCACGAGGAGCCAAGGTAGTTGCCCTGGAAAAACCGAATGCCAGGGAACGGAATCAATGGTATTTTCAGCGTTATATCCAGCATCTTCCCTCCAAAGGGGAAATCGTCTTATTTGACCGCTCCTGGTATAACCGCGCAGGTGTTGAAAAGGTTATGGGTTTTTGCGATGACCACGAACACCTTGAGTTTTTACGTCAAACCCCTGAGCTGGAGAGAATGCTGGTCAATGCTGGTTTGATTTTTTACAAATACTGGTTCTCTGTCAGTCGTGAAGAACAGTTCCGTCGCTTTAAGTCACGTCAAAAAGACCCACTCAAACAATGGAAGCTGAGCCCGGTAGATATGGCCTCTCTTAGTAAATGGCATGATTATACTGAAGCCAAAGATGTGATGTTTTTTCACACTGACACCAGAGATGCACCCTGGACAGTGATAAAGTCAGACGATAAAAAACGTGGCCGTATTAACTGCATGCGTCATTTTTTAAGCAAATTGGATTATCCGGACAAAGATCATGATGTGGTTGGCAAGCTCGACCCTCTTATTGCCGGGTCAGCAAAGCAAATCCACGAAAAAGATGAGATAACCGATTTTCATAATAAATGAAAATACCAGGGGAACTCATGAAATAAACCAAGTGAACTGGTAGGTCTTGTGGTTCTGATAAATAACAATCACGACATATCATTTGGATGGCTTGGTCGTAATTTTTATACGCAAAATGAGGAGCGTTATGATGAGTAAAGAGAAAACAAAACAAAAAAAACTAAAAAAGGTGATCAAGAAGTCTTACGATGAAATCGCCAAGGCTGCTGTAAGCGCTAAAAAAGCCGAAAGCCGAGCCAGCAAGGCTGCCAAGCATGCGCGTGAAGCGCGAGCCGCCGTCGCCAAAGCTGAGGAGCGGCTGAAAAAAATGATCTCCGAACTTAAAAAACTGGAAGCGGATAAAGTTGCCCGAAAAAATGCGGCACAAAAATCGGCACAAAAAAAGGCGATCAAGCAAGCTAAGAAAAACAAAGACAAAAAATCCAGTAAATATAAAAAATAGTCTTTGTTATGAATGGTATTTCAATCACGCTCTTACAAAAGGGGCAGGGAAAATAGGTCCCTTGCCCACAAAGAGACACTTGTTTTTTCAACAAACGGGGTAAATTCTTCCACCCCGGTTTTCATTAGCTGAAATCCGAAATTGTTAATCCCCGTTAATGGCGCGCTCATTGCTCAGCGGATACTGCTGGTATGAAAGTGTTTATTTTAATCTCTTTGTTTATTGTTTATTGTTTAGGTTTCGGGGCTCAAAATCAGCGGAGAACCGGTCGTAATGAGTCGAATATATTTAATATTGCGCTTAAAAAAATATCTGCCTTTAAACAATTACCGGATATTCGCGCAAGGTCGCAAAGAACGCAGAGAAAAACACTAAAAACTCTGTGTCCTCTGTGTCTCTGCGACCTCTGCGTTAAATACCCGGTGATTTTAAAGCAGATATTTTTAGCGCTTAATTTACATTTGAGACCTGCGTAATATCAGTTAATACTCAAGGGTGATGCCCCAGGAAACAAGTGTTCCGACATCCTGGGCTGCGAGGTCACGTACGCGGAGTTTCCAGTTACCACGAACAGACTCACCAAGAACATCGTTGAGATCAGGTGTTGATGTGGTGTCGTACAGCCGCTTGAGATTGTTGTTCGATCCACCTTTATTATTGTGTAATCGCACAACCTGCCCGGACGGGGAAAAAAGCTCAACCTGAAGATCACCAATATACGTGTGTACAATATCAATGTTGACGGTGATATTTTTGACCTCTCCCTCTTGCTGGATTTGAATCTCGCTTGAATTTCCCTGGGCGTTGGCATCAGGAATGGGGAGGTTTGGGTTTACGTTTTCTGTTATTACTGTGGAACGGCGTTGGTGTTCGGCCGCAATGCTCCAGCGTACCAGCCGACCGACATCCTGAGAGGCGGTATCAACAACGGTAATTGACCAGCTTCCGCCAACGTCGCTTCCCGCCAACTCTGCCAGTGCGGGCAATGTTGCGCTGCTGTAAGTCTTTTTGATGTCATCACCATCGGCACCCTCGTGATTATGTAACACCACCTCCGTGCCACCTGGGGTAACAAGTGAGACTTTTAGGTCACTGATCCAGCTATGGATGATTTCTATATTGACAGAAAGATCAGTAATTTCACCGGAGGGCTTTATGTCCAGAAAGCTGGTGACACCCTTGGGGTCATTGTCAGGAATAAGTACGTTTGGGAATGTTTCAGCTTCGGCAATGGGTTGACCTTTGGGTTCTCCAACAGTGAATGTGATGCCATCGCCAGCGGTGCTGATTTCTGAAATAACAAGGCCGGAGTCTGTGCCATTCCACATGCGGGATGAAGGGGTTGTTACATCAGAGACTGCTACACCGGGTACGCCACCAAAGAGATCTGTGGCATCACCGGCATTACGGTTGTTTTCGAGATCAAGGCTGCCGTCAGCCTGGAGGAGGGCACATTGGTAATGTTTGTTTCGGGTGCCATCCTGCCATTCGTTGGAGCCCAGTGTGTCGCAATGGTAAACCGCCAGTCCACTTGATGGAAGGTAACTGTCCAGCCCGAGCTGGCTACGATTTTCAATGATGAAATATTCATTGGGCAGCGTGGTTTCGTGTTTCCAGATGGTATTGTAGCTGCTATGCGGAGCCGTGATTGTGTCGGATGAATTGAGAATATGCACATTATCAACCCAGCCAGCGAGTTCGCGTAAATAACCGCATACCGGTGAAGGCGTGCGTCGCTGATTGAGATGACTGCCCGAGCCCATGAGGCAGTAGCGACCGATACCCTGGCTTTTTTCAAAATCACCATCACGCTTGCCGTAGTCGTACATATCCGGGAAGCGGCAAAGCAAGTGCCCGTTTTCGTGGCAGATTGTTCCAATCCTCAGATCGACAGCATATGTCCCAAGCCCGGTGAGCTGGTAGTAGTGGGTGCGAGTCGCACCGTATTGCAATTGTTGAACAGAGTTATGTGGCCAAAGATTACCGCTATATTGGGAGTCTCCGGCATAAAGAAAATTGATTGCATCCACAATCCCTTCCCCCCGGGAATCAAAATCCGCAAGGTTAATATTAAATTTTTCAACAGCGATATCCAGCGCTTCTTTAACCAGTAAGTTATTGATGTAATAACTTCGCCTTTTGGGCAACTTTATTGGCCCGACAATCGTGTTGATGTAATTGAGTTTTCCGCTTGAGACGGTTTTGAAATATTCATTGACCGAGCAGTAGTTTCCGTTTGCGCGATAGTTTTCGGCGTTAAACATTGCTTCGACGGCCTCGCGGGAAATGTTTGTGACAACATCATCAAAATCAACAATGATCGTCAGTCCACGAACAGTTCCCTGGTGTAGCTTACGCCCGGATAGCAAACCATCATCCGGTCCTATAGTGCGCGTCGCGCTCAAGTCCGGGTCGGTTTCCCGTGGGCGGAGGCGATTGTAATTCAGCTCAAATTTTTCGTTATACACAGCGGACTCTTCTTTGAGATGTTTTCTCAGCCCGTCCGGTAAAGGCTTGCCGATAGGCGCACCGCTTGAAACAAAACGCCCTGATGCAAGCAAGGCATAACAATAGCAGCCATGGTCTTTATCGAAGACAACCGTGTATCCATCAAGTGTTTCATAGCGGGCATAAAATTCGTCACCAAAAATGTTCAGTTGAACATCGCCGCCAGTGTGTTGCCCACACACGATGGTATCTCCGATTAGAACGCTCATATTTTTTATTTCCTCTAAAAAAGTGACTGTGTTATTCCGCTTATCCCCCGACAAGCCTGTCGAGAATTTCCTGCGGGTGAGCGGCTGTGCGTGCTGTGAGGTTTATTCTTATACCAATTACTGTAAAAAGCTACCCGCAATATTACGGGTAGCTTTGTCAGTATTATTGAACGCCTGCACGTTGTAGATAAGTATCAAGGGCTTCCAGATCAGGCTGTCCGGGAGACTGCGCAATTTCACCTTTAGCCGTCAAACGCTCCGGTAGCGAACTGGATAATTTCTGTGCTTCGTTCTCCAGCGCCACCTTGTCGTTACTGAATTTTGGATATGCACAACGTCCGGCACGTACCATTGTGGCATTGCCCCAGCCAATGATTCCGCCAAACTTGCCATCTTCACGCCATTCAGTCCAGTCTTTGAATGCCATGCCGCGCACACGCCCAGGAACGTCGTAGGTTGTGTGTACCAGTGTCATGTGGTCATGTCCCGTATCTTTGGCAAAATCACCGGTCATTTTGACTTCGTCACCTTCTTGATAATAACGACCATTCCAATCAGGGTAGCTGGTTGAATACCAGACTCCCTGAATACTGGTGCCGACTACGGAATATGGCAGGAAACAGATTTCCTGTGTTGCTGCTTGGGCATGGTTGCTGGTGGAATCAAAATAACCAGTAATGTGCCATTTATTACCACCATCAAACACATTGGGTTTAGGCGGGTTAGCCAGAACAGTACCGCTAAGTAATAAACTACCAATGGCAACCAGTGTTGCATGTTTTTTTATGATATTCATTTTAATTCTCCTGAATAAAAAATAACTGCAAATATTTCTATTTTTGCAGGCGGCGGAAATCCCTGCCGCAAGGGCATACTAGTGCATGTGATATCAGGTTTACTTGGTAGTATTGCATTTTTTCAACGTAAATTAAGGAACCAAAAAAATGATAAAAATTTACTTAAAATGAGGGAACCAAAAAAATGATAACGTTTTTCTTGGCGCGTGCGAGGCAATTTGGCTGTATGTAATTAAAGAGGATACAGTGCGTTATTGTAAACGAGGCAAATATGAGTGTAGGCTAATTATCTGATATTCTAATTGTTTCGGGGGCGCAGAGCATAGCCGTCAGGCTAAACCGGGTAGGGTGGAGCAAGCGTAGCGGTTCCACCAAATGGAAAAGGGTATATTCCAGGTTTGATCCGCTATGGATGTCCACCTTGAATCGCCGTTTGTCAGTGAGTTGTTATTGTATGGGAGCTTTTCTCTGTTTCAGGTCATCGGGTTTTTGTTGCAGGTTTTTTGTCAGCGGTCGTGAGTATGGAGGTGGTTTGTTGTCTCTAAATAACCCGTTGGTGGAACCGCTGCGCTTGTTCCACCGTTTTATTCTGTGTTGAATAGAGCAGAACAAAAAATCTATAAACACTTTAATTTCGTTTTAAAGAGGGTTACCAATGTTATTTAATTTCCATTTCTTACGTTAACAAATTCGTAGGTTAGTGGTGAGCTTGCGAACCCCAACATCAGCGACCCCGTTGGGGTTCGCAAGCTCACCACCAACCTACAACAAGCAGGTTAACTTAATGACATTGGAGGGTATGTCTGTTATCAGGTTTTAAATTACGTTTTCAGGCACTCAGTAAGCCATGTGCCTATGGCGATAATTTCTTCACTGCACACGTTGTGCTCCATATCATAGCTTTCCCAGTGAATGTCGTAATTCAGTTCCTTCAATAACGCGCAGGATTTTTTTCCATATTCATATTTTACGACGGGGTCACGGTGTCCATGCGCCATAAAAATCGGAGTCCCCTGGTTTTTTATGTTGTATTTATCCCGCGTTGTTTTCTGCAATGGTAGATAAGTGGATAAGGCACTGATGCCAGCAAGGGTTTGTGTATGGCGCAGGCCGGTGTACAGAGCCACAGCTCCGCCTTGTGAAAACCCCATGATGATAATGCGTTGTGTGGGGATACCGCGCCGGTTTTCATTTTCGATCAACGAGGTGAGTATTTGTTGGGAAGCGATGAGCCCTGCTTCGTCTTCGTGCTCAAAATCCTCCAGTGAAAAAATATCGTACCAGGAGCGCATGGTGTAACCACCATTACAGGTAACAGGTTGCTCGGGCGCATGAGGGAAAATAAAACGAATATTGAGCGCATCAGGCAATGGCAGTTCGGGGACAATAGGGACAAAGTCATTACCGTCAGCACCGAGGCCATGTAGCCAAATGACCGATGCCGTAGGTGCGGTGCCGGTTTCGATCTCGATGGGGGGATCAATGAGTGCGTTATTCATGCGTTGGCCACCAGTTTAACTGTTTCTCCGGACTGCTCGCTCAGGCTTTTGTTGAGCAGGGCAAACAGTTCCAGCCCATCCTGTTTCCAGCAGTCTTCATCAGCGTGGTAATCAAAATGAAACCCCCCGGAGCGGGCGGCGACCCAGATTTGCTGGGTAGGAGCCTGACGATTGATGATCACCTGCGAACCATTCTCGCACTCGATGGTCAATATGCCACCAGCAAAGTCCCAGTCCAGCTCGGCATCGCTTATGTCCAATGCGTCTTCAATGGCCGACAGAGTGTCATCGACTTTTTGGCTAAATTCACCTGCATTCACCAGGGTTCTCTCCTTTAATATGGTATCGCTGCCTGTGGCTGGCAGTTTATAATGTGCATCTTCTATGGGGATTATTCATGAAATTTTGTTGGGCGCAATATTTACTTTGTTGGGTGATTGCGATATTAGGTGCTGGTAGTCTGTTGACTGCCTGTGGCCAAAAGGGAAGTTTGATACAGCCCACAGTGTCAGCCGGGATTGTTGACTCCGTTGAATATAAAGAAAGAGCCGTAAAAAAACCATGAATTATTTTGATTATTGCAGCGGACATTTGTTTGCGGAAGACGTTGATCTGCGCCGTATCGTCGATGACGTCGGCACGCCATGTTATGTGTATTCCCGTGCCACGCTGGAGCGCCATTGGCGTGCCTTTGATAGCGTTTTTGCGGAACACGCACATCTGATCTGTTATGCCGTAAAGGCCAATTCCAATCTGGCGGTATTAAATGTTCTGGCCAGATTGGGTTCCGGTTTTGATATTGTTTCAGGGGGAGAATTACGCCGGGTGATTGCCGCAGGGGGTGAACCATCAAAGGTGGTTTTTTCCGGTGTGGGCAAGAGCGCCGATGAAATACGGTATGCGCTGGAATTGGGTATTCGCTGTTTTAATGTGGAATCTCGTGCCGAGCTGAAGCGACTCAATGACATCGCCGGTGAAGTGGGCGTGTGCGCACCAGTGTCAATTCGGGTGAACCCTGATGTGGATGCAAAAACCCATCCTTATATTTCTACCGGGCTGAAAGAAAATAAGTTCGGCATTGATATTGAATATACCGAAGCGGTTTATCAGCATGCCGCTGAATTATCACACATCGATGTGCAGGGTATTGACTGTCACATCGGCTCACAGCTCAATGATATTTCCCCCTTTGTAGATGCATTGGATCGCGTACTGTTGTTGATTGACAACCTTGCAGCCCAAGGTATCAAATTACGACATATTGACATGGGAGGAGGGCTCGGTATCACCTATCGTGATGAAATGCCGCCGAGTCCTGCCGATTACGCCGCAGCGATTCTGACTCCGTTGAAAGAACGGGGATTGGAAATTGTGCTGGAACCGGGGCGAGCCATTGCCGGTAATGCGGGTATTTTGCTGACACAAGTGGAGTATATTAAACCGGGAGAGGCAAAAAGTTTTGCCATAGTGGATGCCGCCATGAATGATTTGTTACGGCCTGCCCTGTATGGCGCGTGGCAAGACATTATTCCCCTTGAGCCGCGCGACAATGACAGCCATGCGGATGTTTACGATGTAGTGGGACCGATTTGTGAAACGGGTGATTTTTTAGGCAAGGAGCGCCAACTCACTATCGAAGCAGGTGATGTGCTGGCGGTTTGCTCAGCGGGAGCTTACGGTTTTGGCATGAGCTCTAACTATAATTCGCGGCCACGGGTTGCTGAAGTCATGGTGGATGGTGATCAATACACCGTGGTGCGTAAACGTGAAACCCTGGAAAATCTGTGGCAGGGAGAGACGACTCTGCCTGATTAAGCAGGATATACACCAAGAACGTTTGCCCAGACGTTTAACCCCCCCCCGGCGTTCCGGCTAAAAACACGCTGGAACATCGGTATGTCCAGTAAAAAACGTGAACAAAGTGATCTACTGCTTAATCCACATTTAACGCAAAGGCCGCAAAGAAAAACAGCAAGCCCTGTGCTCTTTGCGACCTTTGCAGTGGTAACACGTCACTCACCAGCATCAGACATTGGCTGCTCAATGTTCCACAGTGATGCGCCGGGTCTGTGTCAGCTCTTCACGTTTGGGAATGCTGATCTCCAGTGAGCCATTACGGCTTTTCGCGGTAATGCCCTCAGCATCTGCGGTGTCGGGCAGATTAAAGCGACGATGGAAGTTACCGTATGTGCGCTCAATGCGTTTGTAACCTTCTTTTTCCTCTTTGTGTTCCTCGCGTCGCTCACCTTTGATAGAGAGCACACCGTTTTCCATATGGACTTCGATGTCATTGGGCTCAACGCCGGGCACATCGGCGATGATCAAAAACCGGTCATCTTCTTCCTTGATATCCACGGCAGGCACCCAATCACTGGTGGCCATACTTGCGCTGTCGTCATCCGCGTTGAGGCGGGGGTCAAACAGGCTGCCCATTTCCCGCTGTAACTGCTGAAGTCTGCGCCAGGGATCGTATTGAATAATATTCATGATGTCCTCCTTTTCGTTGGTTTGTGCAGGGTGGTGAATACTCTTTTCGGTGGGGTGAAAAAACCGCACCTTCTATCTCAAATGTAGGGGTGGAAAAGGGTGAATCAAGGGGTAAAAATGATTTTTCCTGTTGAAATTTTGAGGTAATACGGACGGTATTGTTTATTTGTTGATCACTACATGTTGTGTCCCTAAAAAATTTTATTTTTCTCCCAGGCAGAATTGTATATACAGAATTACACTATCAAAATAATATAATAGGTTGTTTTTATTGCTTATTAGTTATAAATATATCCATTGAAGGTTACGTTGACAGTGCTCATTCTTGCACCTATCCTATGCCGCATACACAATATCTTGTGTTTTAGTCTTTGGAGAGTCCACGATTGTCAGCGGACGGCGCAAGCCGACCGGCGCAGTTGTTGGTCAGATTGTAAAAACCCCGTGACGAGGCTGCCCGTCTTATGAAAGCTGCTACTTTGAATACCATTACTTCCAGTGTTGAAGACATTCCTTTTCAAGCCGCCTCGGTGGACATCTGGGAGAAAAAATACCGCCTGCAAAGCAAGGATGGCGTGGTGGTGGATGAAACCATCGACGATACCTATCGCCGTGTTGCCCAGGCACTGGCAGATGTCGAAGAAACGAATGCCAAACGCAAAGAATGGGGAGAGCACTTTTTATGGGCTCTGCGCCATGGCGCGATTCCTGCCGGGCGTATTATTTCCAATGCTGGAGCGCTGGCCTACAAGCCTGCCACCTCCACAATCAACTGCACCGTCTCCGGCATCGTGCAGGACTCCATGAATGATATTCTGGAAAAAGTGCATGAAGCAGGGCTGACGCTAAAAGCCGGTTGTGGCATTGGTTATGAATTTTCCACCCTTCGCCCCAAAGGAGCCTTTGTCGCCGGTGCTGGTGCCTACACCTCCGGGCCACTGTCCTTCATGGATATCTACGACAAAATGTGTTTCACCGTATCCTCTGCCGGTGGTCGTCGTGGCGCACAAATGGCCACTTTCGATGTGGGTCACCCGGATGTCATGGACTTTATCCGTGCCAAACGTGAAGACGGTCGCCTGCGTCAATTCAACCTCTCTTTATTGATCACCCAGGAATTCATTGAAGCCGTGAAGTCTGATGAAGACTGGCGTCTGGCATTTCCGCTGAGCGAAAAAGAGATCGAAATCGATAACATTGACATCAATGATCCCGCGCAAGTGGTCTGGCGCGAATGGCCCACCCGAAAAGGTTATGTGAGCAACGACGAAGGCCTGGTGGCCTGCAAAGTCTACCGCACCATACAGGCCCGCCGCCTGTGGGACATGATCATGACCTCCACCTATGATTTTGCCGAACCCGGATTCATCCTCATCGACAAAGTGAATGAGATGAACAACAACTGGTTTTGCGAAAACATTCGAGCCACAAACCCCTGCGGTGAGCAGCCACTCCCGCCCTATGGCTCCTGCCTGCTGGGCTCAGTGAATCTCACCAAGTTTGTGACGGAACCCTTTACCGACACAGCTTATTTTGACTGGGAAAAATTTCGCAAGACCGTGGGTATCTTCACTCGCATGCTGGACAACGTCGTGGAAATCAACGGCCTGCCGCTGGAAGGTCAGCGCAAAGCGATTCTGAACAAACGCCGTCACGGCATGGGATATCTTGGCCTGGGCTCCACACTCACCATGATGCGCATGGTCTATGGCGACGCAGACTCATTGAAATTTACCGAAGAAGTCACCCGCGAACTGGCCATGGTGGGCTGGAAAACCGGCGTTGAGCTGGCAGAAGAAAAAGGTGCCGCACCCATCATGGAAGAAGACTTTACCGTGAATGCAGAAATGCTGCGTAAACGCCCGGAAATGAAAGCCGATGGTTTCAACCTGGGCGACAGCATAAAAGGTAAAGTGCTGCACGCACGTTACAGCCGCTACATGCAAAAGGTCGGTGAAGTTGACCCTGAGCTGGTGGAAAAAATGGCCGAGCTGGGTTGTCGTTTCACCCATCACAGCTCCATTGCACCCACAGGCACCATCTCCCTGTCACTGGCCAACAATGCCAGCAACGGCATCGAGCCCAGCTTCGCACATCACTACTCGCGCAACATCATTCGTGAAGGTAAAAAGACCAAAGAAAAAGTGAATGTATGCTCCTTTGAATTACTGGCCTATCAGAAAATAATCAACGCCAGCGCCATGCCCTATACGGAAAACGACAGCGAAAAACTGCCGGATTATTTTGTCTCTGCCGACAATATTGCCCCCAAAGCACATGTAGACGTACAAGCCGCCGCGCAAAAATGGATTGATTCAAGCATCTCCAAAACCGCCAATGTGCCCACGGATTTCCCGTTTGAAGAATTCAAAGACATTTACATGTACGCCTACGACGAAGGGCTGAAAGGCTGCACCACCTTCCGCTTTAACCCCGAAGTCTTCCAGGGCGTATTAGTAAAAGAACAGGACCTGGAAAATACAACTTACCAATTCACGTTAGAAGATGGTAGCGTAGTGGAAGTCAAAGGCAATGAAGAGGTCGAATATGACGGTGAAACCCACACCGCCGCAAACCTTTACGATGCCCTGAAAGAAGGGTATTACGGGAAATTCTAAATTCCCTGAACCCGTACTCATCATTAATGTATAAAAAATGTACCGGATGGAACCGGATGCAGGCAGGAGTAGATAAAGATGGCTATTAAACTTGGCAGTAAAATCGTCAGTTACAGTGTGACCAAAGAAGACGAAGAAAAACCCGAAGTTGAGGCGCAAACCTCGGCTGTAACAGAAAATGAAGACAGCAACGTCGTGCATATGCACGAAAAGGTCGAACGCCCGGAAATGCTACTGGGCTCCACCTACAAAATTAAAACCCCGTTGTCTGAGCACTCCCTGTACCTCACTATCAATGACATGATACTCAACCCCGGCACCAAACACGAATTGCGCAGACCGTTCGAAATCTTCATCAACTCAAAAAACATGGACCACTTCCAGTGGATCGTTGCACTGACACGCATCATCTCCGCCGTGTTCCGCAAAGGTGGCGATGTTACCTTTTTGGTGGATGAACTGCATTCCGTGTTTGACCCGCGTGGTGGTTACTTCAAAAAGGGCGGCAAATACATGCCCTCCCTGGTGGCCGAACTGGGTGATGCCATTGAATCACACATGAAACTCATCGGTTTGATTAAAGATGATGAAATGGACGAGCACCAACTAAAACTCATGGCGGAAAAACGTGCACAGTTTGAAGGGGAACAAAAAACGGCTGACTGTGATGATGCTTCGGACTTTCCTGTCGGGTCGCAGTTGTGTAAAAAATGCAGCACCAAGGCCGTAATCAAAATGGATGGCTGTATGACATGTCTTAACTGTGGCGACTCCAAATGCGGCTAGCCTAGTAGGGTGTACCCGCAGGGCATAAAGGCACGTTTTTTGTGCCCACGCGGAAAATGGACCCGACCCAAAATAGTAATTCCAACACCAGCACACACACAAACCAGCAATGTCACACTACCGACGGGCAAAGGAAGCCGGAGGCACCTATTTCTTTACGGTGGTGAGCTTTCGCCGCCAGGAAGTTTTATGTGATGAATGGGTTCGTAATGCACTGCGCGAAGGAATAGAAAAAACACAACAACGCTATCCATTCGATATTGATGCATGCGTGTTGTTACCTAATCACCTGCATTGTCTTTGGACCTTACCTAAAGGTGATGCAGATTTCTCCAAACGCTGGGCAAAAATCAAACGTCATGTAAGCCTTGTTTGTGGGGATCGTTACAAGCGCAGCGAATGGTTGTCCGATTCCAGGAAAAAACACCGCGAATCAACCTTGTGGCAACGGCGATTTTGGGAGCACCAAATACGCAACCAGGATGATTTCAATCGTCACATCGATTATATTCATTACAACCCGGTAAAATATGGCTTGTGTGAGCAACCGATTCAATGGCCCTATTCGACATTGCATCGATATGTTAAAAAAGGAAAGTATTCTGCGGATTGGGCGGCGAGTGATTCAAATTTTGATGATTTGAGTTGTGGAGAGTAGTCTCCGCGTGAGCACAAAAAACATGCCTTTATGCCCTGTGGGCACACCCTTGGTTAAACTAATAAATCAAAATAAAAAAGGAATGCGTAAATTAATGATAGTGGATGGAAAACAGCTCAGCAACCCATTTTCAACTGGCAGTGGTGGGTCAAGGTTTGAAGCCAATATTCATGCCACATTTGTAACCTTGATGCTAAGTGGTGGTTACGCACCGTGTTTGCCTGCATGGCCAATTGTGGAGATCAAATTGCAGGGTATGATTGCGGGCTACGCTACCGATGACTTAATTGCATTTATCGAAAACCCTGCAAGCAGTGAACGTCGACGTTTGCTCGGCCAAGTTAAGCACTCTATCGCAATTACAGCCGCAGCATCCAACAAGGTTTTTAGGGAGGTTATCCAGGCAGGATGGAATGACTTTAACAGCCCTGACTCCTTTACCAAAGGGAAAGATGTTATCGCCCTAATCACAGGTCCTATTAGCGCGACTGATACCGATGGCGTTAATGTATTGTTAGATCAGGCTCGCCACACCCGCGATGCTGAAGAGTTTCTCACTCAGGTAGGTCGGGCTAATTTTTGTTCAAACAACGTCAGGAATAAACTTGCTGCCTTTCAGGCACAGCTTAAGGTCGCCAATAACGGTGAAGATGTGACAGAAGAAGATTTATATGAGTTTCTGAAGCACTTTCATCTCCTCGGTTATGATCTAGCAAGAAAAGGGAGTGTCGTTTCATCTCTTCTGCAATCACATATTGCACAGTTTAATAAGGATATCCCTGATAAAATCTGGTACCAGATAGTCAATGAGGTATATGAGTTCAATCAAAGTGCTGGGACCATCACTCTTGACACTCTGCCTGATGATCTTGTTGAACATTTCAAAGAGCCGAAAGTCACTCATATCCCCAAGGAGCTTGCTAAGGAAGAGATTGGAGCAGAGATTCCGGGCCAGCTAGTAGCAACTAATTGGAATCAGCATGCATCCGCCCAAGAACTGGCAATGGCTAATCTTATTGGTAGTTGGGATGAGAGCAAGGACGCAGACATTGAAGTTGTTACGCAGATTGTTGGCGAGGATTACAGTAATTGGATAGCAGATCTGCGGGAGGCTTTGCAGATCCATGATTGTCCGTTAGCCTATAAAAATGGTCTATGGAGTTTTAAAGATCGTGAAAAATCCTGGCAGGAATTTGGAGGCAGGGTCTTTGATGACCACCTTGATACCCTCAAAGCTGTTGCGCTGGAGGTGCTCCGATTGGACGACCCATCCTTTGAACTTCCGGGTGAAGAACGTTATGCCGCAGCTATCCATGGGAAAGTGTTGCCACATTCTGGGAGTTTACGCGAAGGGCTAGCAGAAACACTAGCGCTTATTGGCAGTAGGGCTGCCTCGTTAGCTAATTGCACCCAGGGGAAGGCAGATACAACTGCCTTGCTATCAGTGCGTGGGTTATTTGAGGAAAGCGATTGGGTTCGTTGGGGGAGCCTGAATAACTTACTGCCACTCCTTTCTGAAGCGAGTCCAGATGAGTTCCTGTCCGCCGTAGAAAGTGCAATTGCTGCTACACCTTCTCCCTTTGATTCATTGTTTGAGCAAGAGGATACGGGCGTTTTCGGAAGAAATTATATAACTGGTCTTCTATGGGCGCTTGAGGGTATCGCGTGGGAGGAAGCCCATTTAAGCCGAACTGCGGTTGTTCTCGCTGAGATCGCCTCTCACGACCCAGGTGGAAATTGGGCAAATAGGCCAGGTAATTCGCTAACAGACATTTTTCTTCCTTGGCTTCCCCATACATTGGCTTCTGTTCAGAAGAGGCAAGCCGCCCTTAAAACCATTTGTGTAGAGCAGCCAGAGGTTGGCTGGAAGTTGCTTGAAAGTTTGTTGCCAAGTCAGCACTCAACGACTTCTGGCATCCATAAGCCGAAGTGGAGAGAAACGATTCCTGACGACTGGGAAAAAGGTGTTACTCGCGGAGAGTACTGGGAACAGTCACGTTTCTGTGCTGAATTGATTGTTGAGCAAGCCGGCTTTGATATTGGCAAACTTGCGTCTTTGGCAAGTAACTATGATCACTTGCCATCCCCCGCCTCTGAAGCACTGAGGGATAAGTTGACATCAGAGCATTGCGTTAATCTTCCTGAAGACGAGCGTATGCCTATCTGGGCTGCATTGTGTAAATTAATTGGCCATCATCGGCGTTTTCCAGAGGCTGAATGGTCCTTGGGAGATGAGTCTCTTCTTCCTATGGAAGATATAGCGAAACAGCTGGCACCAAAAAGCCCAAGCCTTCTGCATAAGCGATTATTTTCAGAAGCTGACAGATATCTTTATGAAGGCGATGGAGATTGGAAGGAAGAGCAAGAGAGGCTATTTGAAATACGCAAAGCCGCTGTAGGGGATATTCTGGCTGAAGGAGGGCTTCCTATGGTTCTGGAATTTGCTTCGGCAGTTTCCAACTCTCACCTTGTGGGTGAGGTTCTAGCGGACTTTGACCTGATCGAGTTTGATATAGAGTTTCTACCGAACCTACTGGATATGTCTGACCATAAGCGGTGGGCGCTTGTTGCCGCCTATGCTTGGCGTCGGAGGTGTATGGGCGATTGGCAGTGGTTTGATGATGTCGACAAGACTGGGTGGAATCCTCACCAGATAGCGTTGCTATTGTGCGCCCTGCCATTTGAAAAAAGCGCTTGGGATAGGGCTGCTCAGTTGCTTGGTGAGAATGAAGACGAGTATTGGAAAAACACCAACGCCAACACCTATCAGACAGATGATGATGTTGAGTATGCCCTCCGAAAATTGCTCGAATTTGGCCGTCCCAATGCTGTTATAAAAGGGTTTAGCCGAGATTTATTTCAGAAGAAGGAAATAAATCCAGTTTTGGCGTGCGATGCTCTTTTGGGCTTTGTCCAGTCCGAGGAGCCGCCTGGGCGAATTGATGACTACTACATCACCGAAATTATCAAAGCCCTACAACAAAATACAGCCACTGATCAAGATAGATTGTTTCATGTTGAATGGGCATATGTGACTTTGCTTGATCGGCATAGTGACGGTTCTCCTATAACGTTGGAAAACCGACTGGCATCAGATCCTGGCTTTTTCTGTGAGCTTATACAGCTGATATATCGCGCTGAGGATGCTGAGCCAGTAGAAGAGCCTTCCGAGCAACACCGTAATATTGCCACTAATGCATATCGCTTACTTTCTGCATGGAGTGTTGTCCCGGGTGCACAGGTGGATGCAGAATTTGACCCTGATGCGTTTACAGCGTGGTTAAGTGGTGTAGAAGAGATTGTCAAAACCTCGGGGCATTATGATGTTGCAATGATTCAACTGGGTGATGTGCTTGTTAACGCTCCAGAAGAGCCCAATGGGTTATGGATTCACCCTGTAATAGCAGAAGCCATGAATGACCGAGAACGGGCTAGTTTGCGTGATGGATACAGCACAGGTACTCGTAACTCACGGGGAGTCCACACGGTTGACCCAGAAGCTAAACCAGAACGAGAACTAGCAGCAAAGTATCGCAAGCGAGCAGATGAGGTTGAAAATGCTGGATACCAAAGATTAGCTACGACCTTACGTGATATAGCCGCTAGTTATGATCGAGATGCTGAACGAATTATTTCAAACGGTGGTGTTCTACATTGAGCAACTCCGTAGGGTGGGCACGTTTTTTGTGCCCACGCGGAAAATGAACCCGACCCAAAGCAGTAATTTCAATGCCAGTACACAAATCAGCAATGTCACATTATCGACGGGCAAGGAAAGTCGGAGGCACCTGTTTCTTTACGGTGGTGAGTTTTCGCTGCCAGGAAATTTTGTGTGATGAATGGATTCGTAATGCATTACGTGAAGGAATAAAAAAACACAACAACGGTATCCATTCGACATTGATGCATGTAGATAGATAGAAGGGGTCTTGCATTTTGCTTAAGGTTTTTATTATTCACTATCAAATTCTACTTTGTCATATTTAACACTATGAAAATAAAAACACACAATACTTAACCGTGTTGTTTTCAAAAAATGAATGAGATAGTTAAGTATGTTTTTTATGTATATGATTATTCTGGACCCCCTTCATCCCTTCTCCTCCTCAACAAATTTCATTTATTACGTTACAACACTTTTCATCGCAAACTTGGAAAATATTTTTATATTTATTGTAAAATTTATCTACGCCACCAGCTCTAATTATCCATGAAAAAATTTCACTATTGACTGAAAAAGTTCCTGTTGAATTACATGGAAGTATATCGTAGTTGTCATGTATTTCAGGCTCAGTACTCTCGCGGGATTCAAAATAGTAAAGCCGTACTTGTTCTTTTGAACGGTGAATAAGTGGTGCAACAGTCTCTGTTCAATTGTAATTGCTAAAATAAAGACATGGTAAGTTTGTCGCTGGGAAAAAAGATGCTATCAATGCCATTAAGTTAAGCCAAAATTCCTGCTGGGCGTAGGTTGGTGGTGAGCTTGTGAACCCCAACGGAGTCGGTGATGTTGGAGTTCGCAAGCTCACTGCCAACCTACGCCATACCGCAATTTGTTAACTTAATGACATTGGTCACCGTCTCCTTTTATCTTGGAAAAAACACCGTTAATCAACCTTGTGGTAGCGGCGTTTTTGGGAGCATCAAATACGTAGCCAGGATGAGCTCAATCATCACATTGATTATATTCATTACAACCCGGTAAAGCATGATTTGTGTGAGCAGCCAATTCAATCGCTACGAGTATATGTTAAGTCGTCTCCGCGTGGGCACAAAAAACGTGCCCACCCTACAAGTGCGGGTACACCCTACAGGGCTATAAGTTTCATCAGTGAGCTTAACAGTTGATTTTTGGTTAAACGTGAAAAAACGGCTTTTTTTGATTAAAGAGGCGTTAACGTTATGGGTGCGGTAAATGTTATACTTTTCAAGTGCCGGCTATTTTTCTGAAATCAGTTTAAATTTACATTGTTTCAACCGAAGATGTTGGCCGTCAGAAATTTCTTTTGATTTGCTACTCGAAATATACCTATCGCGCTTGGGGGTTGAATGTGTGTCATATTTATTTTATGGCTGCAAAATGGTGTGGAATAGTCATTCTATGGGAATTTTAACATCGCCATGGAATTAATAAGAGGGTACAGTTAAGTCTAAATTTTAATCGCTATGGGTATAAACGGTTCATTTGTTGGTAAAATATGCCGGGCTGCCTTTAGAGGTGGGCTGTATTTAAAAAATTCATCAAAAAAAACAGGAGTGATTTCTGATGATCGAATTTATTACTACAGAAGGCAATGGGCCATTTTTTGTAGCGCTGTTGATTATGGTCATCATTTCGGGCCTCGAAGTAATAAGTATGTTGTTAGGGGCAAGTTTGTCAGGGGTTGTTGATAGTTTTCTACCTGATAGCAATGTAGGTGCAGATGCGAGTATCGATGCTGAGTCTGATATGAGTATACAAAGCCCATCAGTTATGGGTATGTTTTTTGGCTGGTTAGGTTTCGGGCGTGTCCCTGCTTTAATCCTTCTGATCATTTTTCTGACAATATTTGGCTTATCTGGAATACTTGTTCAGCTCTTATATAACACAATTTTTGGCGCGTTGTTGCCATCATGGATGGTAGTAATCGGCGTACTTTTTGTCACTCTTCCGGTAATGGGAGTTATTGCTCGTGTTTTCGCAAAAATTCTCCCCAGAGATGAGTCGAGTGCCGTTTCTGAGGAAAGTTTTATTGGAATGATGGCCGTTATCACTATCGGTACGTCCAGGCGTGGTATGCCAGCAAAAGCCCGATTAAAGGATAGTTTTGGACAAGATCATTATGTGATGACTGAACCACTTGATGATGATGTCGAGTTTCCGGCTCAATCTGAAGTTGTTTTGCTTGAACAGAAAGGAAGTATATTTTTTGCCGTACCTTACGATGAGCATTTCAAAATATAGGTTGTCGTGAAGTTGGCATGGAATTTCCCCAATTTAAAAAAATAAACGGGAGATTAATGTTATGTGGTTTGAAACCGGAATTATGATTGCTGTCGTAGCCGTAATTGCCATACTTGCTATTGGTATTATATTTACCCGCCTCTATACGCGATCAACAAAAGAGAAGGCGTATGTACGAACGGGGCTGGGTGGACAGAAGGTCATTAAAGATGGTGGAGCAATTGTTGTTGGTATGATTCATGAAATCACTCAGGTCAATATGAAAACACTACGACTTGAGGTGCCACGCCAAAAAGAAGATGCATTGATTACAAAGGACAGGCTTCGCGTAGATGTTACCGCCGAGTTTTACGTCAGGGTAAAACCGGATGATGATGCTATAGCTGCTGCTGCGCAAACGCTTGGTGACAAGACTTTTGACCCAAACAAACTGCGAACTTTTGTGGAAGCAAAGTTTGTTGATGCTTTGCGTTCGGTTGCTGCTGGTATGGAGATGATGGAATTACATGAGCAACGCTCCGAGTTTGTCCAAAAAGTACAGGATGCGGTCGCCGAAGATTTGCGCAGCAATGGTCTTGAGCTGGAGGCTGTTTCCCTGACTGCACTTGACCAAACCAGCCTGGAATTCTTTAATGAAAATAATGCTTTTGATGCTGAGGGACTTCTTAAGGTTAATGAAGTCATAGAAGATCGACGTAAGCAGCGTAATGATATTGTGCGGGATACTGAAGTTGCTATTAACCAAAAAGATCTCGAATCACAAAAATTGAACCTGGAAATAAAACGTGAGGCAGAATACGCGCGCCTGGAACAGGAGCGTGAAGTTCAGATGCGAGAGGCTTCCCAGCAAGCAGCTATTGCACAAGAACAGGCTGAAAAGAAGCGTGAATCTGATCAGACCCAGATAGCAGCAGATCAGGCAGTTGAGGCATCTCATATCGCGAAACAAAAGGCTATTCGAGAACAGGAAATTGAAAAGGAGCGCGCTATTGAGTCCGCGGATATTAAACGCGCGGAAACGATTCAGATAGCCGAGCAGGAGCGCGAAATCGCTGTTGCTAACAAATCAAAAGAACAGTCTGTTGCAGCTGCTGAGGCAGATAAGGCAAGAGCGGGGGCGGTTCAGGCTGCTGAACAGGTTACGACAGTTAAAATGATCGCTGAGGCTGAACGAAAGAAAGCGGTTGAGCTACTTAAAGCGAAAGAGCTTGCTGAAAAAAATGCTATTGGCATAAAGGTTGCTGCGGAAGCTGAAAAAGCGGCTGCTGAAGATCGTGCTGACGCTGTGAGAATCGAGGCTGCGGCATCTGCCGAGCAGGTCACAATTGCTGCTGAGGCCGCCGCTGAGGCTAAACGGCTAAATGCTGAAGCAGACGCACGCCGTCTTGCTGTTGAAGCTGAAGGCCGCACACTATTACATGAGGCTTCCAATAAACTTAATAAGGATCAAATTGAATTGGCCCGCATACAGGCTGTTATTGATGGTCTTCCTGCCATTATCAAGGAAGCTGCTGAGCCGATGAAAAACATCGATAGTCTCAAGGTTATCGATCTTAATGGGCTAAGCCGATCTGAAAGTTCCAGTGGCGATGAAACCGTTACAGGTGCAAGTAACATGGCGGACCATGCCGTCAATAGCATGCTGCGCTACCGTACACAAAAGCCGGTTGTTGATGCCCTTCTTTCTGAGCTTGGGCTTGACTCATTGGATAATTTATCCAATGTCACTTCAGGGATTTTAAATAAAGAAACCAGTAAAGCATCCGTTCAGTCTAAGTAGTGTAGCAACAATCAAATCAGTCTCCGCAGGGCAAAAAAACGTGCCTTTATGCCCTGCGGGTACACCCTACATGGCTATAGGATTAAGAGGAGGTCTGAATCAGGAAATCGGAACCTTTCGCAATCGGTTGTATTTTTCGCTTGTCTCGTGGTCTCATTTCTACAAGACCATAATTGCTCAGGGTGTTAAGCGTACGAGAAAGATTATTGGGTTTCCGTCCGGTGATCTCCGACAACACTTTTATCGACTCCGGTTGCTGCTCGACGATAATCTTAAGCAGCTCTCTATTTTTATCACTCAGAACCTCACTTAGTGCCTTCATAGATGGAAACCATATCTTGGGGTCTGTACGTTTTTGCTTATATTCACCTTTTGCAATAGCAATGGTTCTTTGACGAATTTTTTCTTGGGGCATAATGCCAATCTTAATAACCGTCATGATATTAGTCCTCAAATAATCCCGTATTCTTTCAGGTAATCATCAACTGATTTCCAGAAATCTTCAATAGGTTGAGCTGGAGAATTAAAACTATATGGTTCACCTTTACATTTGATTGTCTGATGTTTGTGGTCATAAGTCATAATTTGTGCTTTATATTTGCCACGTTTAGCACCTTTAGGCACATGGGCATTGTCATATCCCATCACTCTCTGGTTGCAATTATCATGCAAGGTCAGGTTGTATCGAATTCCATGAGGAATATGCTTCGAAACTGACACTTGTCTTACCTCGAACCTGACCCAATAACCAGCAGCCTGGGCGATAATAATGTCATCCAACTCAAGAAGAGCCCCAAGACCCTGTAAATTTTTCATGAGCCTCTCTTAAGTATCATCTGCTGATACTATAGCATCGTTAAGGATATCGGCCAATGTTATGAAATATTTCGTTTAAATCCCTTGGGGCAGTCCTTTCAAGGGGAGTTAAGTGTATTTTTGCCGAAAACACCATTATTTTACTCAAATAAAACGTGCCCACGGGGGATACAGCATTGTATTTGGACCCTACCTGAAGGTGATACAAATTTCTCCAAACGCTGGGCAAAAATCAATCGTCATTATGTTCATAACAGCCTGAGTTTCACGGCTCAGGCTCCAGCAGCGCCTGTAATTTTTTCGGCGAAAAGGCCCCAATAAATACTGCATTAACACTGTTGTTTTTGATGAACAATATGGTGGGTGTGGTGCGAATACCAAAAGCCTGTGTGAGTTCCGGTTCTTCCTCCACATTGATTTTCAACACGCGTTCAGGAGTCGTGGCGATAATGTGATCAATTTGTTTGGCAACCGGTTTACAGGGGGCGCAACGAGGATGATGGAAAAACAGCACAATACCATCAGGATGTTGAGGTAAATTGGCATTAAGGCTTGGCATGGGGTGGTCAAGCAGCTTTTGTGTCGCCAGACGGGTACGCCAGCGGATAAACAGCAGCAGGATGACGAGAGCGATAATAAATATAAGCAGATTGGTCAAAATAATACCTGTATGGAAAATTGAAAGGGGTACCGCATCAATGCCTTTACGTTAAGCGCTCCTGGTCAAAAACCGGGACTGCCTGGAAGTCTGTTGTTTTATCAAACCCAATGCTTGTAAACACAGAGGCCACAGAGACGCAAAGGCACTGAGAAAAACACTAAAAACTCTGTGCCTCTGCGACCTCTGTGTGACAGACACGGTGTTTTTTGTTTGCTCATTCTGTAACACACACTGAATTTCGAAGTCTCACTCGCCATGGGCGCTGGCTGCCTAATGTTTGCTTAACAGACAAAAACAAGCTTAATGACAGTGGGTGCGGCATCTAAATCCTGTTCGCTTTGAGTATAGTTTGTCGAGAACGGTAAAAGTTACACAAAAACCTGCTTGGCGATTACAATACGGCAAACGCTCAAACGGAAAGCTCATGACAACAACTCTGACTCAAGGCAATACCTCTCAGCCCAAAACGGTGCGCTTGGCTGATTATCGCGCTCCGGATTTTTTTATCGACTCGGTAGCGCTCGATTTTGATTTAGGCGAGGCCGACACACAGGTCAGTTCGGTGATGCAGTTGCGTCGCAATGCTCCGGGGGGTGATAGCGCTTTGTTGCTCAACGGGCGGGATCTGGAGTTGATTTCCGTGAGTGTCGATGGTCACATGTTGGATGCGGGTGATTATGAGCTGGATACTGAGGTCTTGTGCATTCCCGCGTTACCGGATGTTTTTACACTGGAAATTGTTACCCGTATTCACCCGCAGGACAATACATCACTGGGGGGGCTTTATACCTCGGGTGGTAATTTTTGCACCCAGTGCGAGGCAGAGGAGTTTCGCAAGATTACCTATTATCTTGACCGCCCGGATGTGATGGCAAAATTCACCACTACCATTACGGCAGATAAGACACAGTACCCGGTGTTGTTGTCTAATGGGAATTTGCTGGAAACCGGTGAGTTGGACGGCGGTCGTCACTGGGCAAAGTGGCAAGATCCGTTTCCCAAACCATCATATCTGTTTGCCTTGGTGGCGGGTGACCTGGCCTGCATCAAGGATACTTTTGTCACTCTGTCCGGCCGCACCGTAGACCTGCATCTTTATGTGCAACACCATAATGTGGACAAATGTGAGCATGCCATGCGTTCGTTGAAAAATGCCATGAGCTGGGATGAAAAAGTGTATGGCCGGGAATACGACCTGGATTTATACATGATTGTCGCGGTGGATGATTTCAACATGGGGGCCATGGAAAATAAGGGTCTCAATGTGTTTAATTCCCGTTATGTGCTGGCGCGACCGGATACAGCAACGGATGCGGATTATCAGGGTATTGAAGGTGTTATCGGCCACGAATATTTTCATAATTGGTCAGGTAACCGGGTGACCTGTCGAGACTGGTTTCAGCTCAGCCTCAAAGAAGGTTTTACGGTTTATCGTGATGAGGAGTTCAGCGCGGACATGGGGTCGCGTGGTGTTAAACGTATAGAAGATGTCAATGTATTGCGTACCCATCAATTCCGTGAAGATGCCGGACCCATGGCGCACCCGGTGCGCCCGGAATCTTATGTGGAAATCAATAATTTTTACACGGTAACGGTGTATAACAAGGGTGCGGAAGTCGTCCGCATGTTGGCGCACCTGGTGGGAGAAAAAGGGTTTCGCCGGGGCACAGACCTTTATTTTGAGCGACATGACGGACAAGCCGTCACAACGGATGATTTTGTCGCGGCTATTGAAGATGCCAATGAAACAGAGTTGTCATTATTTAAAAACTGGTATCGGCAGGCGGGTACGCCGGTGCTGGATGTACAGCAGGAATATGATGCAGATAAACAACGTTATCGTTTGACGGTACGACAGTCCTGTCCGCCGACACCTGA
Source organism: Gammaproteobacteria bacterium (assembly GCA_021647705.1). Taxonomy (GTDB): domain Bacteria; phylum Pseudomonadota; class Gammaproteobacteria; order SZUA-152; family SZUA-152; genus SZUA-152. The sequence continues at coordinate 38,289 of JAKIUF010000023.1, forward strand.
TCAGCCGGAAAAACAGCCTTTTCATATTCCGCTGGCAGTGGGGTTGCTGGACGAAGCGGGCAATGATTTCCCGCTTCGCTTACGCGGTGAAAATACACCTATGGATAATAATGGCACACGCGTATTGGATGTGCGTGAAGTGGAGCAAGTGTTCGAGTTTGAAGATATTCCCTATGCGCCGACACCTTCTCTGCTGCGTGGGTTTTCCGCGCCGGTAAAGTTGCAGAGTGATGTGAGTGATGAGCAATTTTATTTTTTAATGGGTCATGACAGTGATCCGTTTAACCGCTGGGAAGCCGGGCAACAGATGGCGGTGAAAATCATCGTGGCCCTGACGGAAAAATACCAGCGAGGTGAGCCACTGTCACTGAGCGATGATTTTGTGGCCGCGATGGAAAAAACCCTGTTGGATACGGAGCTGGATAAAGCGCTGGTTGCCGCTGCATTGAGTCTGCCATCAGAGGTTTATCTGGGTGAGTTTATGGCGGTCATTGATCCTGTTGCTCTGCATGAAGTGCGATGTTTTGTGCGGCGCAGTCTGGCCCAGCGGTTACAGTCCGCATTGTTATCGCGTTACAAAGAAAATCAGAATGACGGTGAATATCGGGTTGATGCCGAGGCTATTGGTCAGCGGGCCTTAAAAAATATTTGTTTGTCTTATCTCATGGCGTTGAATGATGCTGACGTCCGTGTGCAATGTGTCGCACAATTTGAAGCCGCTCATAATATGACCGATGTGATGGTTGCATTGAGCTGTTTGGTAAACAGTGAAGGTGATGAGCGGGAAAAGGCGCTATCGGCATTTTATACAAAATGGCAGGGTGACCCGCTGGTGGTGGATAAATGGCTCACCTTGCAGGCAACCTCACGTTTACCGGGCGCACTGAAGAATGTGCAGGCACTGATAGAGCATAAAGCTTTCAGTATTAAAAACCCGAATAAAGTCCGCGCGCTGATTGGTGCATTTTGCACAGGCAACCCGGCACAGTTTCATGCAATAGAAGGCACGGGTTATGTGTTTTTGGCCGACCATATCATCGCGCTGGACAAACTTAATCCACAAGTGGCTGCACGCATCAGTAATGTATTGAGCCAATGGCGACGGTATGACCAAAAACGTCAGAAGTTGATGAAGGTGCAAATGCAGCGTGTATTGGCAGAGCCGGGCTTGTCGCGTGATGTGTATGAGGTGATGTCAAAAAGCCTGGCGGATTAGTGGAATGCTGGCCGAAAGCAGGCGAAACGGTTTATGATAATGGACTATGATAATACGGGCAGGAAAAGTAAAAAATCATTGAACTTAGAGTGAACTTAGAAAGAGTTTTATTACGCATGAAAAAACGATCTACCGATAACAAAAAAATGATGGATGAACGCTTTGAAGTTAAACGCTCCGGTATTAAGGGGGCGGGGAAGGGATTGTTTGCCAAAAAAGCGATTCGTCCTGGTGATACCATTGGTCACTACACCGGAAAAATGCTCACAGACAGGCAGACAGACAGAAAGCCTTATTCTGAATCAGTTTATATTATGTGGGTCTGCAAAGATCATAACATTCTGGGGGAAGGGCCACTGGCAAACCACACCCGGTATATTAATCACAAGTCCAGACCAAACGGCCAGATTGTGACTTCAAACCGATGGAAAACTGCCCGTATTGAAGCAATAAAACATATCAGAGCAGGGCAGGAGGTTTTTATCGACTATGGGCCTGATTACTGGGCAGATGAAGAACCCTCCAAATCCTAAAAAAGGATAGACCTGAAAACAGTTCTGAAATATGTCATGACAAATTTACTGCCAAAAATGACAGACGCTTTTCGTCGTCTGGTCAAGCTCTACCATCCATCCACATTAAGGGAAAACGGGTGGGTGTGGGGTGCAGGACTGTTGACGGTGACTTATCTTGTTGTTGTGCTGGTTTTGGGGTTTCTCTGGAACACAGAACCGGCTCCTTTTGATGTGCGACAGGCTGCGGCAGAAATTACCCGTGAATCAAATGCTGATTTTGTAGTGGGTTCAGTTACCACGGCGACAATGATCCGCATTGGTGAAACCCTGCTTTATAAGCGTGGTGGTTATTTGTCGAATGATATAGCCCCTCCTGGTGTGTTGATGGACAACCTGCCGAATTGGGAGTTTGGTGCTTTGGTGATGTTGCGTGACAGCAGTGCGGCGCTGCGTAATCATTGGGCTCGCTCTCAGTCCCAGTCGCTGGAAGATGAAGATCTGGCCATTGCTGAACCGCTGTTTAATTTTGATAACAGCTCCTGGATATTGCCTTCAACGGAAGGTGAATATAAAGATGCCATTGCAGCGCTTGAACGCTATCTTGCGCGCCTGTCAGATACCAGTGTACAAAACGCACAGTTTTTTGCGCGGGCTGATAATCTTAAACAGTATCTGGATATTGTCAGTAAACGATTAGGCAGTCTTTCCCAGCGGCTGAGCGCCAGTGTCGGACAGGTCAGAGTCAACACGGATCTGGCAAATGACCCACAGGCGCAACAATCGACCCGGGCGGCAAAAATTGTCATTGTAAAAACACCCTGGCTGGAACTTGATGATGTATTTTACGAGGCCAGAGGCTCTGCCTGGGCTTTAGTGCATCTTTTGCGCGCGGTGGAAATAGATTTTCAGAAAATATTAGAAAAAAAGAATGCGACAGTGTCGTTGCGACAAATTATTCGGGAGTTGGAATCCTCTCAAGAATCAACATTAAGCCCGGTGGTTTTAAACGGATCCGGTTTTGGTTTTCTCAGTAATTATTCACTGACCATGGCTAATTATATTTCCCGGGCAAATGCGGCGATTATTGATCTCCGCAATTTGCTTGAGCAAGGATAGATAGCTTCGTCTTATGAAAACCCCAACAATTAAGATCATTGTTTTTTTTGCTGTGTCAGTCATGTTTGGGCAAGCCACGGCAGGCGACATTAAAGTCCGTGCTCGGGAACACTTTGATTTCCATGATATTGATTTTGATGGTGATAGCAGCACATATGCCGGTCTAAGCAATACCATCAATGTGTGGTGGGAAAAACCCCGGATTTACTCCATTGGTCTGGCGTTTAATCCTGTTATCGGGTCAGCCAGGGCAAGTGGTGATTATGACGCAAAGCTCGGTAATAAAATCAAATTAATCATGCTGGGTGTGGAAGGAAAATACTATCATCGTGATATTGCGCCCAACCTGTTTTCACGGCTTGGCCTGGGGTATGCCCGGCTGGATGCCAAGGGCAATATCGGGAACATAGATGGCTACCATGCCTATATCGGCGCAGGCTGGGAATTCGATGTAAAAGGTGTGGGCATTGCCCTGGAAATGGCATTTCGCCAATCCCGCTTAGAACAGGGTGTGATTGTGAACAGTATAACACCGTCGATTGGTGTGCATTTTTATCGTTAATGACTGATGTTACGCACTCGGATGAGGACGCAACGTTTTTCGTGTTTTTCTCTGCGTCCTTTGCGCCTCTGCGACCTCTGCGTTAAATGCCCGATGGTTATTGAAACAGATATTTTTAGCGCTTAATTCACATTTGTGGCCCGCGTAACATCAGTTAATTATTCAATTGCAATACCCGCTGTGCATCTGCGGCGAGGTCATTCAGTTTGAGTTCTTTATAGGCGTCTACCAGCAATTGCAGCGCCAAACGTGAAGCCGGGGTGCGTGGAAAATTGCTCACCACATATTTGGCACGATTGGCGACGGCTACATAAGCGCCGCGATTGGCGTAGTAGTTGGCTACGTGGATTTCGTGCATGGCCAGATCATTGCGTAAATAGCCCATGCGTTTCAGCGCATCTGGCGCATATTGGCTCTCCGGGAATTTTTTGATCAGCACCGCGAAATAATTGTAGGATTTTTGTGTCGAGCTGGGGTCGCGCAAACTGGGGTCTTGCTCCGCGATGACGCTCATAGGGTTATCGTTTTTACTGGCACTGGCCAGCCCGCGCAAATAATAAGCGTAATCTACATTGTTGTGGCGGGGGTGAAGCTTGATAAAACGATCCGCAGAGGCAATGGCTGTATCCGGCTCGTCAAATTTGAAATAGGCATAAGCGGTATCCAGTTGCGCCTGCTCAGCATAATGTCCAAAGGGGTATTTGGCTTCCAGGGTTTCATAAGTCTCGATGGCGGTTTCGTAATCCCCGGCCTTCAATGCTGTTTTGGCCTCTTCAAACAGTTTTTCTGCGCTCCATTTGCTTATGTCATCGTCTTTGTCCGGATTGGCCGCGCAGGCGCTTAGCAGCAGAACCATAATGGCGACGATGGTTTGCAATAGTTTTGCGGATAATTTTTGATTGAGCAAAAAATAGGACATGGTTAAAGACCCGAAATAAAAATAAAGCAACAGGTTAAGAAACCGTTGCAAAGATTCGCGCTATTATAGCGGCCCTGGCACACAGAGAGAAAGACTATTCCATGGGCGATTCCCAACAACTTAGCGCAGAGATTCCCGAACAACTGGCCGGTGCGCGATTGGACCAGGCTTTGGCCAGTCTGTTCCCGGATTATTCCCGAGCACGCCTGCAACGCTGGATCAAGGATGGCCACGTTACCGTAGACGGCAAGCAACTGCGCCCCCGGGACGTGGTGCATGGCGGTGAACAGGTATCGCTGACCGTAGTGCTAGTGGAGGAAACCCGCTGGGTGCCGCAACCGTTACCGCTGGATATCGTCTTTGAAGACGAAGCCGTGCTGGTGATCAACAAACCTGCGGGTTTGGTGGTACACCCAGGCGCGGGCAACCAGCACAGCACATTGAGCAATGCGCTATTGCACCATGCCCCGGAGCTGGAAAGCGTGCCCCGCGCCGGTATTGTGCATCGTATCGACAAAGATACCAGTGGGCTGCTGGTGGTAGCGCGTACTCTGACGGCACAAAAATCCCTGGTGGAACAACTACAGGCCCGTGCCTTTGAGCGTCAATATCAAGCTGTGGTGATGGGCGTAATGACGGCGGGTGGTACTGTGGATGCGGCCATTGGCCGCCATCCCATCAACCGTACACGACAGGCCGTGGTGACCATAGAAGGTTCATCCAGCGGCAAGGAAGCCATTACCCACTATCGTGTGGCCGAGCGTTTTCGTGTACATACGCTGGTAAACGTCAAGCTGGAAACTGGCCGTACCCATCAGATTCGGGTACACATGGCGCACATCCATTACCCGCTGGTGGGTGACCCGGTTTATGGCGGGCGTTTGCGCATTCCGCCTGCCGCAACGCCTGAGCTGGACAAGGTGCTGCGCGCGTTCAAGCGGCAAGCTCTGCACGCCGCGAGTCTGGGTTTTGTTCACCCGCTCAGTGGTGAATCAGTGAGCTGGCAGGCCGAATTGCCCGACGATATGCAGCAACTGCTGTCTGTCTGTCGTCAGGATATGGTCGCTGCTGCCAGGGCATGAAACTGCTGACTCCAGATTGGCCAGCACCCGCCAGAGTGCGTTCCGCCAGCAGCACACGACAGGGTGGAGTGAGTCAATCTCCGTTTGACAGCCTCAACCTTGCTCTGCATGTGGATGACCGGATGGCCGATGTGGTGGCTAACCGCCGACGGCTCGCGGAAAAACTTGCGTTACCCGGCGAACCGCACTGGCTCAATCAAGTACATGGCACGACAGTGGTCGATCTCGATGACGCCTTGAGTGAGCTACCCGATGCTGATGCCAGCATTACCCGTACTGCAAACACCGTTTGCGCCGTGCTTACCGCAGACTGTTTGCCAGTGTTGTTTTGTGACCGCAGCGGCACACAAGTTGCTGCCGTACATGCGGGATGGCGAGGGCTGGCCGCTGGAATATTGGAAACCACGGTAGAGACATTCGCCGCCGCGCCAGAAGAAATGCTTGCCTGGCTGGGTCCGGCCATTGGCGCACAGGCTTTTGAAGTGGGCGATGAGGTGCGACAAGCCTTTTGTGATGTTGACCCGGCTGCCGAGCAAGCCTTTATGACGACGCGCCCTGGACACTGGAACGCCGACCTTGATCAGCTGGCCCGGCAGCATTTGGCACGGATGGGTGTCACTAGCGTGTACGGCGGTGGCCGTTGTACTTTTAGTGAAGCCGATGATTTTTATTCCTTTCGGCGTGACGGCAATACCGGGCGTATGGTCAGCCTGATATGGCTTGAAACAACAGGGAAAAACAGTAGGTAAAAATGCGATAGCGGTTACGTGTTTTTTGTTGATGACAACGGCGTAGAGTATGAGTCTCGTGCATTCCATTTCCTCCTTAATGTAGAAAACACGTCACTAAGAGAAGCACCCTTCCCGAATATCAACACGGCCGCCACCATAGCCAGATGAGGAATATGGCCAATCAGCTCCTCTGGACCCATAAAAAAAGGTGGCGTCAAAAAGAAACCTGCCAGAACCACTGCCGTGAGCCGTGTTACCCAGCCAGTAACCAGAAATAGCCCCAATATTATTTCAACCGCACCCGCTGAGAAAACGAATAATTCATCGGTAAACCAGGTGACGCCAAAATGTGCCATAAAATTCCATGGATGTTCCTGCAAAAAATGAAGCCCCAAGTGCAAGTACATGATTTTTTCGCTAAAACCCAAAATGATTAAATTGATACCCAAAAATACTCGAAGAAAACTAATCGCCTGTGCCTGGGATAACGTAATATCATACGAATAGAATATATCTTCATGAGTGTAGCGGAGCACCGTACGCCCCCGGAAAAAGAGAAACAAGGCAGCACCCACAATCCAGATATTCTCCAATACATCAATAGTATTAGAAAGATACAAAACGCAAAGCCAAAGCCCAATAAGTAACAATGAGGCCTGCCTCACGGCGAGACCCAGTATCAGGCTCAAGCCAATAAACCCTTCCAGCATTAATAACGTGACATGTATGGGGCCAATATCATTAATGTTTATCGAAAACAGCCCACCCTGTGATGCATTGATTAAGAGCGATGCGCCAATCAATATTCCGATGATCGCGGTTGCATAAGGCTCGATCTTTTTAGGTTCCCAAGTAAGTGAAATTTTTGGGTAGAATTTGTCTAAAAAAATGCCTATTAACGCTACAGTAAGACCGACTAACAGCCATGCAGATGTATAAGCGACAAGGTTTCCTGTAAATGCCTGAGTTGGTTGCCCTGGCTCCACAAACCATTTTAAATGCGCGTAAGCAGGGAAAGCGAAAAAAATACTGAGTACGGAAATGCCAAGCAGCATGTGTTTATGAATTTTTTTCCTGAAATATTTCATAATAGATCCTTTTTGTTCAGTATTTCTACAGGGTTTTTAACGTTGCTGCAACACTCTCCATTGCAACAAAAGATGCAATTTTGTGTTATGTCATCCAAATCAACAGGATAACTATGTTGATTAATGCTTTTGGACTTTCCTCTATAAAACCTTCAGCACGCGCAAAGAAGCTGGCTTGTATTACAGGACAATCAGTTGAGTAGACCGCTCAGTTTTTTGTTGGAATATACGTGTCTGTCATAGGTATGGTTTTATTTTCCAGTGTTAATCACCGTATTTATTTTACGAAAAAATAAATGGCAACTACGTGATTTTATTTTCAATACTGTAAATTGCCTAGCGATAGCCAGCTTCAACAATTACAGCAACAGTCAAAAATCGGTAATAGATCTACAGCTACAGCGAGTAATATGCTGAAAGGAAAATTCGATGTTGTTACACAGGTGAATCTAACGACTAATACTGAAGACGATGCCAGAAAACTAAAAAGGGTGAAAACTTAATTTTATTAAATTATCAAATAGCAGCGTACCAGAAAGACATACTGCGCAACTGCTTAACTAATGGAACGTCTAGCTTTATACTCATAGTGATTTTCTCTTTTTAGTCTTAACACTTATTAACAGTAGGTAGATGTGAAGCTTGCATAATCAAATAGTTATTTGACGAATACTGTTATATGTAAAATACTCACAAACATTAGTGTATCAGCCAGTCCGGCCTTCACAAGTACAAATATTACCTTGACAGTTAACGAATTATAAACAAGCCAGGGTTTGTTTGTGTTTTGCCAATGGCTCTTTTTATTATGTCCGATCAAAAAATTAAGAGCGCTAGTTTTGTCTGGTCAGGTCTTCCATCATAAATACTTTATTTGAAAAAATAATTGCGTGATATTTCCTCCAATGAAAAATATTTTTTTGTGCTTGTGCAGAGTTTGATTAGGCAACATAAGGCCACGGTGAATTTTTGACGACTAACCCAAGATACAAGTCCGCTTTCGCATGCTCAAATAATCCATGCAAGGTTGAAAATATTATGCTGCGGAGCTCATGTTGTGCCAAAAAATTGTGATCCATTATTTTTACTTATTATCTTGGTGAATGGATAAGTGAATGATTTTCATAAAATTAATAACAATAACGACATATTGTTTATGTATAGAAATTGTCTCGTTATTTAATCAAGACAGGGAAATAGTAATAAAATATAAATTTTCGAGGGTAAATGTATTGTTGATATGCGCGAAAAGCACGGGGGGTTTCGAGGGAAATCCAGTTGTTTCTCCTCGACTATTTAGCAGCGGCATAGAGCAACCTACAGGAGTAATTTTGAACGGTACAACGTCAATGGATATTGATTATCAATTTCTATAAAAACACCGCATCTAGCGGTCTAGATGACCAGATATTTTAGAAATAAAATCTAACGGATTCGGCGAGGGTTGTCAGTATTACCTTGAGGTATCAGGGCAGGGGGGCGTCGCTATAACTTCAGGTTCATGCTTATCAGCTTCATGGCCAACCATGTAATTTCCCTGTCCCTGTCCCCTGCCTCGCGACGCGATCTCATTCCTGCTTGATTGAAAAACCTTATTGCTCTTCATTTTTAAAGAAATTTTTGTGGGGAGCCGTCAGGCTCTGATCTTGATGGATCCGTATTCAATAATTTATTTAGAATTATTGTTATCCTCGTCATGCTCACGGCTTTCATTGCTATTCCAAAGTTTGTTGAAATGCTCTACAAAACTCTTCTGCGCCCCAGCTATTGAGTCAGGCAATAGAAATGCGCAGTTATCTCGGCTTCTTCCAATAGCGGAAACAACACAAGAAAGAATATCATTATCAATATGAAATGCTATTTGTGCAGGGAAATCATCGTAGGTCTTAATGCGAACCCGGCTCCCAAACTCCCGCAGATTAAATGACACATTTTCAAGGGCATTTATCAATTCATTCCTGAAAATTCCAACTTTCGTATACCCAAGCTGTTGAGCGCGATAATTAACAAATATGCTCTGTGGATCAAGCGTAAGCACTCTTAATTCTAGAGTATTATTCTCCTTCATTGCGCTTACAATATCGCCAATAAATTCATAGCTCAATATAGACAAGTTTGTTTGCAAGATATCTATTTTTGTTTTGGCCCTTAGTATTTTTTGCCTGATAAGCTCATCATTTCTTTTTGGAAGATAAGGGATTTTTTCTAGGCCAATTTCTATAGTATTGCTGATTTCTCCTTCCACTCTAGCCAAATGTGGATACACTTTATCTGGTAGCTCATCTATTTCTTTTTCACCGTATTCAATATAAATAACCCCTTCCATGTCACCGGGTATTTCCTTTTTATCTCTACACAGAATAATTACTTTTCGCCCTGATCCTCTTGCGTAACCTAATTCATATAAAACATTCGGGTTTTGCCCATTTACATCGACAATACAAAAATTTGATTCCTTAATACAATCAGATACATGTGAATGTAGATTCTCTCTTTTAAATTTCTCTGTATCAGCACGATATACTCTTATCGGAAAACTGGGATCAATGCCATCTAACCTTTTCAATGATTTGTATACCGCGTCATTATTTACTTTTACTCCCTTGGGTGTTTCCCGGGTTCCATATGGCTGAATTATGAAACACCTTGCTCGATTACCGTTTTCGATTTCCATGGATTTATTCCTTGTAGGTAATATATGTAATTAATGATTAAGATAACACAGCGATATTTTTTATAGCCACTGTTAATTATTAATTAACTTGATATTTATTGAATTTTCTCTTTAGTATCACCCTGCTTAAGAAAACATCAGAGGTCAGGTCTTTTAATCAAGCAGGAATAGTATCCAATTTCCATTTTGAGTGGCTCAGGCATATTTGGAAAGATGATTTTTTACCAATTAACGTCAATATTATACTTGACCTATTTTAAGGCTTTAATCATAAGCTAAAGATTAAATATTTCCTGAATTTCAGATGTTGTGAGAGTGCGGCTATATATTCTAACTTCATCTATAGCGCCAGAAAAATATTCACCAAACGAAGGGTTTGATCCTATTAATAGAGTATTAAGACCTTCGTTTAGCATGCCTTGTTTCTCCATCATAATATCATTTACATATAATTTTATATTTCCTGCTACTTGGTCATACACAACAGCTAAAAATACCCACTCACCTATAATTACAGATTGGAATCCAAGTACACCACCCGTCCCACTAAAAGCGGACCATCCATTACCCCCACCTCTGGAATCAATTCCTAAAGAACGATCAAAACCGGCATTATCGTGAGAAATTACTTGGCGTATTGGGTCTTCACTATCAGCTCTAACCCATGCGGTCATTGTCACTTTAGGTAAAGCACTTGGGTTTATATTAACGGGTATAGATATTGAGTCAGATAATCCATTAAATATATACGCACTATCAGGGCTTCCACTTCTATCGGTCGTTAGAGTGGCTCCATCGACTACCCCATCATTACTATTTACACTTTCGTCATTGGCATTACCATTGAAGGGATAATATGCGAGCAGATCGGAATCTATATTTTTGTTTTCTGTTATGGGGTTACTGTTATCACCACCACCACCACCACCACAACCAGTTGCAAGATAAGCCGTAGCAATAATAATTAGAATTTTAGAATATTTAATTTTCTTTCCTCGTTATAGTTATGCTTTCCAGAAATTTAATATAAAACAGATGGTTCCATTGTGAGATTTATGGAAATGAAAATATAAAGCTATAGTCGAGGTTAAAGTGACGTGGTTAAATACGTCACCTTCAGCTTTGATGCATGTTATTTATATAAAACTCTAGTGGGTGTGAGTATATCAGCGGAGCCAGCGCTCATAATCACAAATATTACCGTTAATGCTCAACAAACTATAGGCGCATAAGGTTATACTTATATTGCCGTCAGTTATTTTCTTCCCTTGCTGGTAGGATGGAGAAATACGTCATTTTTATTCATATTATACTTGCCTATAACATACGCGAAATTTGATCCGCAAAAGTGCCATCAAGTTCTTCTATTATTCCAAAAAATACTATAGCCCAGTGGTTTTAACGATTTTCTGATACCAGCCTGTGTCGGTATGACGATGAAGGGCGATAGGGGAAGATGGGCAGGGCAGGGTGTATTCTGCACTAAACTGAACAATGAATGATGGGGCCGTGGTTGGTGATGAATATTTTGCTGAGTGATCAGGCAGGATGATTGATGCGTAAGATATGCCTTATCTATTATCTCATTGCTATTTCATAACTACGTGGTTTCGTGGAGGATCAATGAGGCAGACTCCATCGATTTTTTAAATATTCTTCAGGAAACGCACATTACAGGACTAACATTTTTACTGGGTAGTTCTATGGAATATCTGCCCGTTTTATATAGGGTCATGAACAGGCCGGCCTTGCAGTCGAAGTTAAAGATTTGTGTAAATGCATCATAACGCGATAAATCGGATTCATTGTCACCAGTATATTTAAGAATGCCAGTTATAATGATTTCATTCAGATTATCATTATTCAAATCTTTAAAATCAATTTTAAGTAAACCGCCTTCGTAAACAAGACCGTCATCATGTTGATCAAAAATTCGTAAATTCAGGTTATGAATTTTTAGAGTGCCATTGCCTTTGGGTGTGCCGTCCAGTGTGACATTGAACTGTAATTTATTGCCAAGTTTTAATATGCGTTGTGTTTGGCTGTTGTTGTTAATCAGTTGCGTGAAAAGATTATTCAATGATGAAACTACAAGAATTTTATCATCAGGTTCAGAACAGGCGAAGATTGAAGTTGCCAGCGTAATAACCCCTATAGTTGCAATGCTCAGGTTTTTGAGCCACTTATGAATATTAAGTAGTTTCATTATGTTTATGGCTTGGAAGTTTGTGTGTTAATGCCAAGCTTTATTTCCGGTGATGCTAGCATGGCTATTGCTGTGTTGACAAGGCTGTGATATTGGGGTGCTATCTCTTTTTATATGCTGCATAAAAGGGTAGCGTCCCCTTATTTTCTGCCTTATCTATCTGCCCAAGGCAACTTGGGAAGCTTTCAAATCTACCCGCGATTTTGCCAGCTATTTTATATAGTTTTTTACATCCGAAACCATATCTGAAGACTAACAAAGAACTTCATATTATGATTACCCGGTTTTGTCCAGAGACACGGATCGAAGTATGGTCTTCAGAGTTATTAAGTCGAGTGAAGAAGTAGAATCTTTTTCAATACGATCAATTTCTGCCTTAATTGTACTTGTAAATAAAGTTCTATCAAAATTAGGTTGTTCAGTTAAGGCTTTGACAATTGTTATTAAAGCCACCGTCATTTCACTTGCGCTAGTTTGATCAGACATTTTTATCCTTCTCTTTTTTCATTATCTATTTTATAGCTAGTTCTAGACTGATTGTTATCACGCTCGAAAAATTCTTCGTTCATCCTAGTTGCACTTAATTAAAATATAATTCTAGTGTGCGCTAATTGGTCATTTCTACTTTCCCTGTGGGACTATTAGTCCCCATTAGAGAGTGTGCGTCAAATCAGAGTAGGTTTACAAATCAGGGTAGGTTTAGTCTGACCCCTTTTGTCGTATTAGCTTTAAAATATCCATGTGGAAATTTTGGTTAGATTATTCTAGCCAACGAAAACCAAAATGCATATTATACTTAAACAATTTGACTATTTTTTCTCGCTCTTTTTTAAGTCTTGCAGGAGAAAATTCTTTATCTGAGAGAAATAAAAACTGCTCTCTTTTGATAATTCCGCTAGGTTCAAAATAATATTTCCTAAATTTATTCATTATATCTTTATGTTTTGAAGGTAAGTTGAAATTTCTTTGATTCATCATCCACATTACACTTAACAAGGAAACCCATTCAGCATGCCTACGGTGGAATGGCATTACAGCAGGTTCGTATAACTTCTGACCTCTGATATGGTATACATGATTTTTAACCAACAACCAATCTTCAATTACCTGTGGCCCATTAAGAAAAAGTAATGGCCGTATGGGGACTGAACCCAAAAGACATAGCGCTCCTACTTGTTGTAAAGATTTTCCGAGTAAGTAGACATCTTTATCTGTAGGGTTTATATTTCCGTAGGAATTCAGCTTGCTTTTTAAAGACTCTCTAGTTTTACTAATTTCCTCCCCAAAATAATTCAATTCTAATCGTTCTTTCAAGTTACTTATTTGCCAAATAGAATATTCCTTGCTGTCACGCAGACGTGAAAAAACCTCCCTAACTAGAAGGACAGTGATTGCTGTAACTGCCGCAATTGCGGCAACTTGCAAATTTTGAATAGTTACACTCATATATTTTTTGAAAATCTAATTTATTAGTATCAAGGCCCACTTGCGTTGCTATCCACTGTATTGAACGAAGAATCAGGCAAGTTTGCCCGATAATCATACAAAACCGGTCAATTTGCCCTGATATCTTGATATTGATGGACTATTAAGGCATATCCGGCCTATTACCTTCGCCCAAACCCTATTCCTCAGGATTCACCCTGTCAACTCAAGATTCAGGGAAAAACCTGTTGCCGGAAATACGCGATTTGATACACCGTCTCCACTATTTTACATTGAAGGGCGATAGAGGAAAATGGGAGTTACGAGGCAGTAATATTTTGTCACTGTTTTATGGTTGTTTTATAACTATTTCATAGCTACGTGGTTTCCTGTTCACGTTTTAATGCCGGAAGTTGCCTGCCAATGGCCAGTCTCAGCAGTTGTGGCAGTAGCCATAAATCTAGCAACAGGGCCAGCACGACCGCCAGTGATACAAAGGCTCCGAATTCGGCACTGGGAGAAAAGTCTGATGTCATCATGCAGGCAAAGCCGCCCACTATAATAAGTGTGGTGTATACAATGCTGCGGCCAACTTCGTTAATTGAAGTTGCGATAGCCATTTCTTCACTCTGTTTCAGGTTTTCTCGTACCCGCATTAACAGGTGCAATGTGTCATCAATAACGACGCCCAAAATAATGCCGCCGATCAGGGCGGTGGCGATGTTGATGGTAAAACCTAGCAGGCCCATGATGCCCAGCACGATGGCCAGTGGCAGTCCGTTGACGACGATCCCTAATAACGCCAGTTTGAAGGAGCGGAATATCATCAGCAAAATCAGGCTTAAAAATACTGCCATGATTAATAGTGATTGTATTTGGGTGGTGCTGATTTGCCGGTCCATGTTGGCCCATAGTGTGGTGGTGCCGGTGAGGTAAACCTGCATGTCTGATGGTAAGTGCTGTTGTGCCAGGGCCATGACTTCTTCGTTAAATGCGTCGAGTTCTTTGGAGCTCATGTAGTCGGTGAGGGCGAGCAGTTGGCTGCGGTCGCGGTCTTGTGTCAGCAGGTCGGTGATGTCGTCATTGCCGCTCAGTTCTGCCAGAAATAATAGCTGGCTGATGGCTTCAGCGGGGTAGCTTGTTAAACGATCCGCAGCGGGTGTTTCGGTTGTCGCTTCAACATCATCGTTAAAGGCTTTGTCGATTTCACGGACCAGGGCGCTGGGGGAGAGGAGTTTAATAATCTGTGGCAGGTTTTCTACCGCCTGTTCAAAGCGGATGACGGCCTGGAAGTAAGGTGCCATTTCGTAGGTGTTGCCTTCGGGGTAGACCAGTCCGATGTTGATGGGGTTTTGAGCAAAGCCTGCACCGGTTATTTTCTGATAGGCTTGTGATACCGGGACATCATCGGCAAAGAATTCACTGTAGTTGGTGTCTGTTTCCAGTTGGAATAAACCACTCAGGGGCAGGGTCAGTGCGATGATGACGATCACCCATGTACGACCTGTCCAGGGTGTTGTCAGTTTTTGTAACCAGGGCCAGCTATTGTTGTGGCTGGACTGCGTTTTATGTTTTTTCTGCCAGAAAATGTGCAGCAGAACAGGTGCAACGGTGATGGAGAGAATCCACGCCAGAATAATACCCATGGCGGCAAACAGGCCGAGCTGGAATACGGGGGTGACGGTGCTGAGCGTCAGTGAGGCAAAACCAGCGGCGGTGGTCAGCATGGCATAAAACCCGGGGCGGATGACGATGGACAGGGTTTTGCGCAGGGCGGCTTCTGTTTCATGGGTACGGTGGAGGCGGTGAAAGGTGTTGATGACATGCACAACGCTGGCGACACCGAGGGCGGCCATGATGGTGGGCAGCATGACGGTCATCATGTTGTAGGGCAGTTTTAAAAAGGCGATTAATGCCATGACGGGGACGATGCTGCCGATGATGACGGATAACAGGGTGACAAGGTCTCGCCAGTTTTTAAACACGAGCAAAGCGAAAATGAATAAAAAGAGGGAAATCAGTATATAAAAGACGATCACGTCGTGTTTGGAGGCCCGGTTGAGTGCGGCATTGACGACGGTGGTGCCTGCGAGGGCGCTGTCTGTGATGCTGTCGTATTCATTAACAATGTCGGTAATGCTGTCTATCAGGGTGATGCGGTAGGGAGTGGGGTCGTGTAACAGGTTGTCATTTTGAATGAGTACGACGGTGTGACGGTCGCTTTCTTTTCTTAGCAGGTTGTTTTGGAAAATCGGGTTGTCGTGCAGACGTTGGCGCAGGGCTGTAATTTCCTGTTTTGATACGGGTTGTCCATTTTTTGCCGGGTATAGTGTGGTGTAATCCAGGTCGCCGGAGTCATTCATGTTGTTGTCACGCACATTGGCGATGGAGGTGACTTTCACGACATGGTCCAGTGCTTCAATGCGTGTGGTGATGGCGGCAAGGTCTTGTAGAAATCCGGCGTCAAATATGGATGACGTCTCCAGCATCAGTAATGTCCATTCCTGCTCACCAAAGGCTTCGTTGTGCGCGTTGTATGTCAACAGTTCCGGGTCGTCGGTTTGAAACCATATGCCAACGGAGTTATCGATCCAGGGTGTGTTGTCGGCCATGCGGAGGCCAAATGCGCTGAGGGCAAGGGTAATGCCCAAAATCCACAGGGCCAGAACAAGCATACGCTTGCGCAATAATAATGATGCAAACATGGTGGTTTCCTTTGTTGTTTTGTAACTGCTCATCCTGATTTTTTAAATATAAGTCTGAAGCTGGTTTTGTAAGTATTTGGTTTTAGACATAATGATTATTCCAGTGCCTGGTTAATATTTATTACTGAGTATTTAACACAGAGGTCACGGAGACGCAGAGACACAGAGAAAAACACTAAAAACTCTGCGCCTCTGTGTCTCTGCGATCTCTGTGTGACAGACACCATGTTTTCTGTTTCCATATTCTGTGTCACACACTGAATATCGGAACTTCATTCGTTACGAGTACAGGCTGATTCCTCAATGGCTGTTTTTTTACCGGCTTCGCTTCAGGGCGTTTGTGCTGAAGTCATTTTCCGAGAAGCCGTTGCTATAGGTGATGTCTGTCCATGTCATGGTGGTTGACCGGCCATTTTGATGGTTGAGCATGGTCATAGTGAGTGCCCGCCAGAAACGATTTATATATTTTTTGTAGTCTGTGAGTGTCAGGGTTTTGAGCAGGCTGCCTTTTACATCGTAATAGTCGATTTGATGGAGGATGTAGTCTGTTTTGTCGATATAGGCGAGTTGGTGCTGGTAGCCGGAGTTTTCAAACAAGGGTGTCATTTTGACGACATAACAGGGTTTTTCATTGACTGTGCTGTCTTTGATGTACTGGTACCGGTATTTATCAAGTTCTATGGAGGTTAAGTCTTCATAGCTGAATTCGCTGGAAACAAAGGGGCCGGACTGGTTGCTGCTGGCAATACGTTTTATCCGTTTGAAGGCGGGCAGGTAAATCCATTGCAGGTCATGGTCTTTCAGAGTGTGGGACAGAATCGCCGTTCCACGGATGGTGCGTGGGCGGTCAAATACAAACAGTCTTTTTTCACCGTAGTCTTTGTTTTCCAGACTGCGTACGGCCATGTGACGGTCAAATTGTTTACCGTTTTTTTTTCGGATTACCATGGTAACTTCTGCTTGAAAATCACCAAAGCCGTTTTCCCGGCTGGTGAATTGTTCCATAATTTCCCGGCCCTGGGTTTCCAGTTCACTGGCCAGGGAGTATGGGGCGAACAGGGTCATAACCATGAATATGCATGTGGCAAGTTGTTTGTTAAATAACATCATTGTTTTTGTGCAGTAATTTCTCAGTTATGTTTCTGATGGGGTTTCAGGGTTGCCATAAAATAATCAGTTTTTTTGTAGGGTGGGCAATGCCCACCCTACGAAATTATGATTATTCAGACAGGCATGGCGGTATGGACATATTTGGCCAGTGCATCCATGGTTCTCAGTTCCAGTACAAAAAGCTCAGGGGGAATGTCTAATGAAAAATGCTCATGCAGAATTTCCTGGATATAAACCGTTGTCATGGAGTCAATCAGGCCGTGTTCAATCAGGTCGGCAGAAACATAAAGGTTGGGAGGGGCATCTCCGAAGACTTCATATTCTTCACACAATGCCATTAACCTGGATTTAATATTTTCGATGCTGTTCATTGTCTGTTTCCTCCTGGGTGCATAGCCGTCAGGCTAAGCCGGGTAGGGTGGAACAAGCGCAGCGGTTCCATCAAACGGGAGGTGAGTCGTTGTTGCATGTTGTTGTTCCTTATAGCCTGTTGGTGGAACCGCTGCGCTTGTTCCACCCTACGATTTTACGCTGTGTTGAATAGAGAAACCTCGGCTCCATTCGCTTCCAGGACAAGGCTTAGCCTGACGGCGATGCCCCTGTATGCATGTTGCTTAAATTGCCCGCGCTTGATCCAGTCGTTTCAGTTCAAAGATAAATTTGATTTTGTGAGTGGGGGTACGCTCCAGTGAGCGCGGTAAAATAAATATTTTATCTTTGCTTAGTCTTGGGGTGATGTTGGCAATAGATTGCGCGTAGTCGATGGCGGCTTCAAACCGTTGCCGTAATGCGGCATCTTCGCTGACGCCGGTGGAGATGTCTTTTTGCCAGGAGGGGTCTTTGTGGATGCGTTTGTAATCCGGGAAGAGATAGACGCTGAGAAAATCATCGTCCGGCTGAACGCGTGTGACCAAAGCATCTTTTATAAAAATACTGCGTACCATCAGATTGGACAGGTATTGCGGGTCGATGTAGGTGCCATCTTTCCATTTGGTCAGTTCTTTTTTGCGTCCGACAAGATGCAGGAAGCCTTCGTCATCAATCCAGGCCAGGTCGCCGGTGGAGTAATAGCCATCTTCACCCAGCACTTTTTCCTGATGGTTGCCGAGGTAGGAGTGCATGATGGTTGGGCCTTTGACTTCGAGCATGCCGACTTTTTTGGGGATGCCGGGTATACGTTCTTCGTTGACCAGACGATAATCAAGGATGTCGATGATGCGACCACAGGAGCCTGCTTTTAATTCGTTGAGACGGTTGCGGGATATAATGCCGCTGCATTCTGTTGCGCCGTAGATATCAATGACGGTGACGCCCAGTTTGCCGAAGGCTTCAACAATGCTGCCATCCAGTTTCATGGATGATGAAATGCCGTAGCTGAAATAACCCCCCAGTTTGTTGCGTAGCAGGATGCGCATGGCGGTGAGTTTGGCTTTGTCCAGGGTGCCGATGTCGTACAGTTTTTCGTTACGTTCTATGCTGATCAGGTGCTCGTAGAGTTTTTTAAGCACGGGTTTGTTTTTCATTTCTTCGAGGATTTCTTTCAGCAGGTAGATCCAGAATTTGGGTACGGCCATGAGCACTTTGATTCGGACCCCCAGTTTTTTCAGTTTTTTTATTTCGTCTTCCAGTACGTCATCGTCGTCGGGTTCGCGGGTAAAATAGGTAACAGAAAAGCCGCGTGATTTTGTCACCAGAAATTCAACAAGGGTAGCAATGTGGGTATAGGGTCCAATGTTGAGCAGTTCTTCATTGACGCGAAGGTTGATGACATCAATGGCTTCGTTAACTTCGGCAATAATATTGCTGTGGGTGATTTGTACAATTTTAGGCAGGCTGGTGGTGCCCGAGGTGGGGTAATGACCTAGTATGCAATCGTCTTCCTGCAAGTGTTTGCTGGGCACAAGCGTGTCGGCCGGTTGTTCGGGCAGAATGCTTTGTAAGCTGAGTTCACCTTCCGCTGGCCGGGTGTGTTGATGGTCGGCATCTTCGAAGACATCACACAGGTCTGCGACAATGATTTGTGTGTCGATGGCCAGTTCTGCCAGCAGGTTGCGCATACGTTCCAGCTGTGGCCGGGAGACCAGCATGTAGTCCGGTGGATTCAAGGTGAGCAGGTGTTTCAGTTCGATGTCATTGGTTTTGGTGTCGAGCGGAAATAATGTGTTGGCCCGGTAAAAAGTGGCCATGGCGATCATGTCCCATTCCAGGCGGTTTTTACAGAAGGTGGCAACGACCTTGCGTTCGATATTTTTCTGCATGAACCAGGTACACATGCGGAGAATATAGTGATGGTATTCGGTGAAGTTCAGTTCCCGGTAAGTTGATCCGGTGTCATAACGAATAGCTGAACGTTTGCCGTAGGTGGGTAGTTGTTGGCCCACAATATCGGCGACACTGCTGATGCCGTCGAATGCCTTGAAGTTGTCTTTTCTTTTATTGGTTTTAAACATGAACATAATGTTTGTTCTCCGTCAGGCTGATTTTTTCAGTTGAGTGGTTGGGGTCAGGCGCTGGTCGTCGAGTTTCAGGTCGCCCAGGGCAAAGCCGTGTAATTCAGCCAGTTCTATGGTGCGGTAAACCTGCACAGCGGTGAGTGTACCTTTGCAGAATGAGTGATTCTGGCCATCGAAGCCGAGCAAGAGTGTTTCGGCCATGCAGCCATAGGCCAGTCCGTCGCCTGGCATGCCCACAAAGTTGATTTGTGAATCTTCCGGCAGCTTGGCCAGCCCGCCGTCGAAGGCCAGTTGTGTGTTGTCGTTCTGGTTGAACTGGCGGCTGAGGTTAGAGGGTATGGATGTGCAACAGACGATGGCATCGGGCTTGACCATGTCCGGGCGAATCAGCTCGCGATCAGTGGAATTGGTCGCGGCAATAATCACGTCAAATTCATGCAGTGAATCCAGGTTGAGTTGCAGCGGTATACCGTTATCAAGAACCTCGGCTTCAATCATTTTGCTCAGGTTTTTGCCGGTATCCGATGCGGGTGCCGTGTGTTTCAGCGAATCGGCAATGGCGTATAAGCCGGTTTCCGGTGTTGCCAGTTCCAGCTGTTGATAGATATGTAGGCCAATACCACTGAGCTGCGTTTGCGCCAGTGTAATGCCGGATTGGCGTTCCTGATAAATAGCCTGGGCGATTTCCTGCAGGCATTGTTGGCGCACGTAGTCGAGGCGGGCCAGGCTGCGTTCACCGGGACGGCCAACCAGACATAACTTTCCGACGTTCAGTGCGATGACTTGTGACACCACCATACCGATGTTGCCACTGGCACCGACGACAGCAACGGAGGCTTTGCTCAGATCCAGTGCTTTACTGGCGGCTGCCTGCATAATGCCTTGTATGGTCAATGCGGTGGTGTAGGCATTGCCAGTGGTGGTGGCGACTTCGTAGTCGTTGAGAGTGAGGCCGTTTTGTGTGGCGATGGAAGTGAATGCACCGAGTCCCACCATGGATACCGGGATGTTGTCATCCCCCAGTTCCCGCGCGACGGTGACGGCGTCCTGTATTTTGTCCTGCACTTCCTGGGTGAGGGAATGGTTTTTTTGTTTGGTGATGTAGTCCGGCATGTAGGGAACAAACACCAGATTGTTTTCAATCGTAAAATCATTGGATTTAATGTAGGTGCTTTTGACATGCACCGGTTCCAGGAAACGGCTGATCAGGTTCCACCAGTTTTCCAGATGTTCTGCCTGCCATTCATAATGATGAAAAGAGGGGAAATAATATTCCACCAGTTTGTCCAGCGTGGTGGGGTGTACGATGAAACCGACACGCGAATCGATATGGCCTTTTTCTTCGACGACGGGCCAGCGTACGGGCACATGTTTGGAGTTTTTGCGTTCATCATCAGTCACCGGTTCTCCTAACAGGTGGGCAATCAGGCAATACTCATTGTTGTTTTCAATAATTTCCAGCACTTCGCGCAAGCCGTCTACAAAGCGGTCTATCTCTTCCCGGATAATGGTGGCCGGAGGTTGAATGCGCAGAATGGACAAACGGCTTTTTCCAGGATTGCCTTTCAGCATGGTGGTGAGTGGCGCAAGAATCCGTGTGTTGTGGTATTCCAGCAGATAGCTGGCCACCAGTAATGACAATACGCCCTGTTTGCCACTGGCGCGGAAAAAAGGTGAACGATCAAGCAGCGGGGTTAATTCCACACCCAGCATCAAACCCCGGCCACGCACATTTTTTATCAGGGTCGGATATCGTTCCTGCAAGGTGTGCAAGCGGTCCAGCAGGTATGCACTTTTATCTTTGACCCGTTTGAGCATGGCGTTGTCATCACGGGTCAGGATGTCCAGTGTTTTACTGGCGATCCTGGCGGAAAAATCATCTTCGGCAAAGGTGGAGGTGTGCAGAATGCCAAAATCGTCATCATAGATGTTGCGGTGAATCAGGGTTGCTCCAATTTTGCTGATGCCCCCTCCCAGTGCCTTGCTGAGTGCAATGTATTCCGGTTCGATCTCGGCCAAAGGCGTGTCGTGATAACCGAATATTGCACCGGTGCGACCACAACCGGTCTGGATTTCATCGATAATCAACGGAAGCGGCTGTTTGCTTTTCAGTTCTACAAGGTGCGACAACGTGGCATCGGGCACAGGGCGAATACCGCCTTCACCGAGAACCACCTCCAGTATCATGGCGATGACGCGGGTGATGCGTACCGGTCGCAATTCAATGCGCGTTCCGGTTAATACCGGGTAATAAAACGTGCTGACCTGTTCATCCACGATTTCCGTGATTTGTTCCGGGCGATGAATATCCACATACGCGGGCTGGATGGCGGACAGCCCCTCAAAGGCTTCCCGATAGGATTTATTGAAAGTGACTTTTAATGCCGATGAGGTTTTTCCATGAAAGGCACCTTTGAAGGCAATCATCACCGGGTTGTTCTGGAACAGCTCAAACTGGGCCAGATTGTATTCATCCAGATCATCCCGAAAATCGATCAAATCCTTGTTGTCGCCGGGCAGTTCCACTTCAAGTTGTTCGCGCTCTATTTTGTAATACAGATCATTCAGTACCCGGGTCAGTCGTTCATACTCACGGCGCACTTTATCGAACTGAACCTTGTAGGCGTGTTTGACCGCCGCTTCGATACTCTCTGCACCGCTGTTACTGAAGTTGACACAGTAACCTTGTTGAGAGCCTGTCAGTTCACTGAGGCGTTGAGCCAGCTGTGCCGATTCTTTGCGTATGGAACCCTGAGCATTGATGGCTACACCCTGCGCCAGAGCACTGATGGCTTCCGCCACAATTTCCGGGTGATTATGTCCCAGTATGGTGCAGCCGAAACCACCCACCAGATCGAGGATTTTTTCCCCTGAATCCGTTTGCAGATAATTACCTTCAGCCCGGGAGTACGTCTTGTCCAGTTTCAGAGCTTGTAAAAGCTCGGTCAGCTTGGGTCTGCAATGGGTTTTATATTGCTGCACGTTGTTCATCGTGTTTCCTCACAAGAGTGACTTGATTATTCATGAAGCGCTTACGGATAACCGCGCGACGTTTTTTTCCACTGGATGTTTTTTCTATTGTTCCTCGCTGGCAGAGTATGATGCGAGTGATAATGATATCGCTGACTTCGTAAGCCATGCTTTGTATTGCCTGTTGGTATTCTGTCAATTCACTTTCAGTGCTGCGCTCATTGACTTCAGCCAGCAGTATCAGATCAGTGCAGCCGGTCTGCGGATTGTCCACGCCGACCAGCGCGCTGGCACCGGCACGGATAAAGGGCAGTTCTTCAACGGCCATTTCAACATCATCAGGAATAATATTGCGACCGGCATGATTGATCA
Source organism: Gammaproteobacteria bacterium (assembly GCA_021647705.1). Taxonomy (GTDB): domain Bacteria; phylum Pseudomonadota; class Gammaproteobacteria; order SZUA-152; family SZUA-152; genus SZUA-152. The sequence continues at coordinate 61,433 of JAKIUF010000023.1, forward strand.
TGTCGTCCTGGCGGGCATAGAAATACAATTCATGGTTATACATAAATCCGATGTCGCCGGTGAGCAGACAGCCATCGATTAATTTCTCTCCGGTTTTTTTCGGATCACGGTAGTAACCCGGTGTTACACAAGGGCTCGTAATTGCGATTTCTCCCAGCATTAACTCAGGCAGAGGTCTGCCTGCCTTGTCCTGGATCGTGATGTTATGCCGCCAGTCCATTGCACCTATGGCAACCAGTTCAATGGTATTTTTCCCGGTGTCTGGGCTTGATGTTTCATTGGATGCTTCAACAGGTTCAAGGAAATTTGGGCTGATGAACTTAAAGGTTGTCAGGTTAATGGTTTGTGTTTTTGTGCAGGCTGCCCCCAGCGTGTTTTCCGCCATGCCATAACCGATATGCAGGTTTTCACGTTTAAAGCCAAGTGGTATCAGGTAATCGTAACAACGACGCACAATGATCGGGCTGACTTTTTCAGCGCCGATATACAAATGCAATTCGGACAGGTCGATATCATCCTGTTTCTGTAAGCGTCGCAAGGTTTTCAATGTTGAGGCCAATACGGAATTGGTATTGAAATTCATATCCACGCGGCGTTGTGACATAAGAGAGAACCAGCGTGGTGGGTTACGCATATAAAATGCAGGAGGAGCCACCATATTATTACTGCCGGTATAAACGGGAGCCAGCACGCCGATAAAAAGACCCATGTCATGATTGAAAGGCATCCATGATGCCAGTGACTCAATAGGGTGTCCGCGTCGGGAACCGATATGGTTATAGTGAATATTTTGTAACTGAGCCATCATCATCTCATGAGTGACGATGACGCCTTTGGGTGCGCCTGTGCTGCCTGATGAAAATTGCAGAATAGCGATATCGGTAGCTGATATTTTCACGTCATGATCAAATGCAGGTGTGTGGGTTGCTGTTTCCAACAGGGTGTTGATATCGGCGTACTGTTGTTGCCATAAACCGGGATGCAGTAACACTTCACTGGTAACATTGTCATCAAACAATATCAGACTGAAGTCGCAAACCTCATTGCAATGCTCAACGTAGTCAGCGTAATGCGTCTGGCGACTGCCCTTGGGGCGCAATGGTACCGCGATGGCATTGAGCCTCCAAATAGCCAGCAAGGCAATCACGTAGTCTGATGAATTTGTCATCATCAGTGCCACACGATCCCCTTTTTTTAAACCGTTAGCCTGTAACACCGAAGCCAGTTTGAGTGAGTTATCGTGTAACGCAGATAATTCAAATGAACGAGACTCCGCAGGGAAATACCATTTTGCGGTGGACCGCGCAGCATGGATGTCCAGTCGGGTTAAAATTGTTTCCATCTTGGCGTGCCTGTCTTTGGTTATGATGCTATGTCTAACTGCATCTGGGTACTGAATGACAAGGTAACTTGTCTGGGCTTCAGGTTTGATCGTTACAGCAATACTCTATATAGAATAGAGGTATAAACGGTGAACATAAGTATGAAGACAGATATTGCGAAAGTATGTAACTTAACGCCAGGAATTATGTGAAATATTTACATTGTGATGTGTTTGAGCGCCAGGTGAGCGAGTTTTTTATAGATAAATCAGGGCTTGTAACATAAAATAGATGTTTTTTTGTTCAGGGTATGAGAGGGATGCCATAGCGTGATGGTTAAATATAAACCAAGAGTTAGAGTCACCTTGGCGAGGGAATTTAGTCCGGGTAGTGATGGGCAGGCTGATGACGAAGGTTATGTCTTTGTCTGGCTCACTGCATGATTCGCCAGCAAACAACGAACCAAGGTGGGCGTTGATGGCTAATTGACCTTTGAATATATCTTTTTCCTGTTTTGGTGGAACCGCTACGCTTGTTCCACCCTGAATGATGAAAGTGGTGCTGGGTATTCAGAAAGTTTTTGTTTTTCTTCATTCAACACAATGTAAAAAATTGTAGGGTGGAACAAGCGTAGCGGTTCCACCATGACCTTGCATATATACCCGTAGCGTTTGAAATTTAGGCACTCATTGCACGCCTTCTTCATTCCATGGCTGTGTTGAAATTCCTCACAATAGACCGGCTATTACTCGTCATTTCGCCTTGCCATGAAATGAATATGACGCACACTGAACACCTAAATCTCAAACGTTACGGGTATACATCCTACAAACTTGATTGTTAAAGGAAGAGTAAGTTCATGTCGCTCGAATGAGTATTATCACTTTCAAACAAATGATTAATGAATATTTTCGTTATTAATAATTAACAAGGTTGCTTAGCCTGACGGCCATGCTTAATGGGGAGGTGACTCCGTCCTGGCTGTAATGGGCAGACTGATAACGAAGGTTGTGCCTTTGCCTGGCTCACTGCTGACATGGATTTTACCGCCTAGCAGTTGGCACAAACGTTGGCTGATTGCCAATCCCAGGCCTGTGCCACCATATTGTCGCGTTGATGAATTATCGATTTGCACGAAGTCTTTAAAGAGTTTGCGCTGATCATCCGCACTGATGCCAATGCCGGTGTCACTGATGGTAAACACCAAAGTGTCGTTATGCTCGTATGTAACACGTAAGGTAATATCACCATCGTGAGTGAATTTACAAGCATTGCTGAGAATATTTAATATGATCTGCCGTAGTTTAAGGGTATCGGTTTCAATCTGCGGGATATTTTCCTGGCAGGTAGTATGAAGAGTGTTGCCGTTATCCCGTGCCATGGGTGTTACGGTGTTGATGACCTCCTCCAGGAATTCGCCCAGGATTATGGTCTGAATAGAAACCGTCATGGTATTGGCGTGAATTTTGGACAAATCCAGAACGCTCTCGATGAGCTGTAACAGTTGATCTCCCGCTCCGAGAATCTTGCCGATATCCTGAATGTAATCGTCGGCGAGCGCCTGTTCTTTCATTTCCTCTTGAAGTATTTCACCATAGCCGATAATCGCGTTCAGTGGTGTTCTAAGCTCATGGCTCATATTGGCCAGGAAGGCGTTTTTGGCTTTGCTGGCGGCTTCTACGATAAGCAATTCCTGATTAGCTTTGGTTAATTCGGTGGTTCTCTCTTCAACCCGCAGCTCTAATTGCGCTTGCGCTTTTTCCAGTTCCAGGGTTAATAATTTGTGTTGGTTAATGTTGTACAGCAGGCCGGTTCCGCCTCCTTTGGGGTCGGGGCTCCAGGATAACTCGAACCACATCTGGCTGCCGTCCTGGCGACAAAATCGAACCGCAGGGTGTTTTTCTTGTGAGGGTGTGCCTTGCAATTCCTCAAGTATCTGTGCGCGATCTTCCGGGTAGATAAAGTCTGTCAGTGGGGTGTCGAGCAAGGTGTCGATGGGGTGGCCTAGATGCTCGAACCAGGCACGATTGACATAGGTCAGATGCAATTGGGCATCAAGTTTGAAGACCACTTCCCGGAGTGCTTCTACTAATTCCCGGTGACGCTGCTCAGAGCTGATCAGTTCCTCGGTCAGGCGTTGCTGAATCTGGAAATGAATTTGATCGTTGTGTTTATCCATCTGGCTAGCTTGTCCTTGCTGTTAGCATCGTGACTGTGATCGTAGTCAGTCCATATCAAGCGGGTTATAAAGAATCTGTGTTTATATCCAGTTTTTGTAATAATTCATGATGAGTCATGGTTTGAGCGTAAAGTGGGAAAATCTGCTCACAGTAGAAGGCCTGTTCGACCGGGCTGCGTCCCAGGGTGCAGTCACTGAGTATGGTTACCCGGTAATCCAGGCTGTGAGCATGACGCCCGGTGGAGTCAACACAAATTGAGCTGATCGCACCGGCAATGACAATGTCGTTAATCCCCCATTGCTGAAACAAGGTTTCCAGCGTAGTGTTGGAAAAGGCGTTCAATCCGCGTTTTCCGGGAACGGTGGTGATTCGGTTAGCAAAGGCCTGGAGTTCGGGAATGGTTTCTACGCCGTCGCTGCCGATCTTAAAGGCTCCAAGTTCTTTGATGGTGTTTAAAATGCCGATGGGATTCACCAACTCGCGATAATCATCGGTGAAGACAATGGGTGTGTCTACCATGCGAACAGGGCTGGGTGTCAGACGCTGTACCAGATCCAGCGTGTTGCTCAGCACTGCCTGGTGATGGGCAGACTCTTCGACGACATTGCGTAATATCCCTGTGGGGGAAAAGTAATCATTTTGGTAACCGATTAATAACAATACGGTTTGTGCTGCATTCATTTTTGCCTCTTTAATTCGATTAATTGCCGCTTGTAGCGGCTACAATTCTGCCGACTTTAGCGTTTACAGAGGGTAACCGCAAGCGTATGGCCGGGGGCGGACGAAACAATATCCCATTTTCCGGGTAGCAATGGCTTGCAATGCATGGGAGGCGGTAGCGTCTATCTGTATCGTAGGTGCTTGTAGATGAGAATAGGGTGATGTTTATGGTAAAGCCTCAGATACAGAGTCAACCCGAAAACGGATGTGAGGATTGATGGTTAACTGCAATGGCTGGGTCTCCGGTGCATTGTGAGGAGCTGTCGTTGGCAACAATAATGCCAGCCTAGGTGTCTATTGCTTAGTTTAGTTGGTAGTTGGAGCTGTGGATCGTCCGTACGTAATTATGACGAAGGTTTGATAGTTGTTGCCTGAAATTAAATTATTTCGATCTTTTTTCTCTCTTGTGATTTTTGCATCACGCGCCAGCACCTTTGCAGGTTAGTGGCAGCATAAGCGTAAAGGGTTATACTAATGAGTACGTTGATTATGCGACATTAAAGCCAAATTATCATGTGGTGATATACGCTAAGTTTTTATCCTTGAAAAAACCTTTAACGACTTTTTTAAGTTTGCTTAGTTGGCTTAGTTGGCTTAAATATCGTTTCACGATTGAACGAAATTGATCGGGGCCAGATACCGTTGCACGTCCCAATTTATGATTCTTCAACCAATTCCATGCCCACTCATCACTCATCAGGATTAAGGTGTGGGGAGTATGGTGGCAAAATGAACAGACGCAACTTCCCTTTAGTAGTCTCAACGAAGTCCGTTACTTTTTTTGATTTGTGAACGGGATGTCCATCCAGAATTAAAAAAATAGGCTTAGGCTGTTTATAGATGAGTTGTTTCAGAAACTCAATAAATCGTTCTCCATTCATTCGTCCTTCAAAGGTCATAAATCGAAAAGATCCTTTTGCGCTAACTGCCGACACCATCTGTACGCTAAAACGTGCCCCGGTCGTTTCTATTACAGGTGTTTTCCCGACAAGTGACCACGTAGTACCATAATGATGATCTGAGCGAACGCTGGCTTCATCCCCAAAGTAGATAGTGGCTTTTTTCTGCTTAGCCAATTTCTTAATCTCAGGATAGGCTTTCTCCTTCCATACATTCACTTTTTCTTCATCTCGCTGGTAAGCTCTATACAGCGGTTTTTGTGGAGACAAACCTAACTTTCGTAGCAGACGTCCCACTGAAACATCGCTGAGTCTGACATCAAACTGTTTTTGTATCAGCGCACGGATCATTGAGCGAGTCCATAAGGCAAATTCAAAGTCCAATTGCAGGGGATTCTTCGAAGTAATGATCTGATAGAGTTTTTCCATCTGCTTGCCATTAAGCTTAGGTTCTTTGCCCGCAGCAGATTTTTTCCGCAGCGCCTCAAATCCGCCTTCCCGGTATCGGGCAATCCAGCGGTAAATGTTCGACCTATGAAAACCCAAAAGATCGATAACATCTTCCGGGCTTTCTCCGTCTTCAACTCGTTGAACGGCTTGAATGCGAATATCAGCAAGCGTGTCCCGGTTGAGTTTTCTTCCATCAATAGTCATGAGCATGATTGTACATCATGTCGTATAATTAATGTACTTATTAGTAATTTGGTTGCTGTGACCAGGTTATAACCATGCCTGAGTGTGTCCAGTGTCTGGTTATTTGCGTCTCGCACAGTATTGCTGATTAACAATGATGTGTAACTCAGCTGTATCTTCTCGTGCGGCTCATTATTGAATTCACTGTCATAGAGCAAGTAATCGCTTATCAGGCAATTTTCCAGTGTATAGGTCATATATTCAATTAGCTTGATGCCCCCTGTTCTCACAAAATGAATGGTTGCCTGCGTGCCTTCACTGCCTGCGACAGATAAACGAAACAAACTGCTTGTGGCGGCATTCATTCGTTTTTCAAGATGAAGCGTGCTAAATGTTGGCTGTGAACTTTCACGGTTGGCTATTCTCCCCGGCTCCATGCTTATTTTTCGGAACACGCCAAACTTGAAGTGTCGAAGCTCGATCATTCCCTTGTAACCTTCTGCGGTTACACTGCCTTCGATGTCTTCATAATCAAGATAAATTGCCATAGTGTTTTTTAAAACCTGAAAATTATTTTAGTTTTCCCATGCTTTTTTAAATTCAATACCGAAAAGGTTGTTTTTTTCAACAATATTTTTAAAATTATTTTCGCTATCATCCGGGTGATGTTCTGCAAAATAATACGTGGAACGCTTTTCTGGTACTGTAAATAATGTAGCGTGGGGAGTTTTGCCGGGAAAAAAAGCAATTTTTAACATTCTGCCAATTTCACCATTTTTACGGATGTTATATTTACAGTTTTCTTTATCTATAGCATCAATTACGTTGTGAACATTTAACAAATACCAGATTTCACCATTAAAGGGAATAGGTAGCAATTCAGCTGCATCATTCACGGCGGGGGCGATCAGTTTTTGTGTATGAGGGCTGACTATTAAGCGTGAAGGCACAGAAATATAACTGATATCCGGGTCTTTATATTTATTTAAGTCGCGCCCGTCACCATCAAACCATTCAATGCTTGGCGGTATCCAGTTATCAGATTTTTTTACACCAGTGTTAAAGTCATCAATATCGCCTACTCTATTTTTAGAGCCGACTGGAGGCATTACAAATATTTTTTTGTTAGCTCTATCGGCCTGTATAGAATATACAATCATTTTTAAATCTATCCCCTTTGTTCTTCTAGACTGGAAAGCTACCATCTTGCAAGTCTTCGCCAATTTCCTGAAGCGTTCTCATTATATCATCTCGTGTAACGCCGGGCATTTGATCTATATCCAGAAGCGTTGTAACAATATTTTCGTGATACATTTCTGTGTGTGTTTGGCTATGCGCAATGGCATTCGGCATAAAATTATGTGGAACATTTCTTTTAAACCGGGGTAGGTACACTCCATTGATCTCATCATTAAAATCAATGCCCCATCTTAGCAAGATTTTTAAAGCCTGTTCAGCCCTGGAATCTGTCAATGCAACAATATGGTGTGCCGCAGTGCCTTTGGGTTTGGCAAAATGACGGGAGCTTGAACACATATTCCTGTTCAGCGCATACATTCCCCTGCGTCTGGCATTACGCTTTTCCCTCTCAATATTATCAGCCATTTCCTTTAAGGTTATTTTAACTTCCTGCTCGGTTTTTTTAATAACCCTTGACAGTAGTTGGTGTGATAAGCCCAGATTATTGTTAGTCAGCACCATCAGGTCTTCTAATAATTCATTCTTTTCAATCAACTCAAGTTCTATGCCCATTTTTTATATCTCTTTGGGTTTAGTTTCCCCATAGCTTGCTGCGGGGTAATTTATTTGTGTGTAATGGATAACGCTCTGGTAACTTGGGGTGTTCGGTATTTGAATAGTAAGGATAAATCAAGGAAAATTTATTCATCCATAAATTACAGCCCTTCACTTCTTTCTAGGCGCTAGTGCAAACGAGCCAGTTCTGGTTCGTGATTTTTAATCATTCATGCCTATCAATTTCATCGTATTGGCATAAAGCTCTACATAACTTTATTCTGCAATAAATTTAAAATAACCTAATTCTACTTTGTCACATTCATTTTATTAAATTTCAATCATTTAGGTGGCGCGTGCTATTTTTCTTCGCTGTCGATTTTGTTTTCGTAAAGCAGATTCTGTCGCCGCTCGTCTTTTCCGGTGTCGG
>JAKIUF010000075.1 GCA_021647705.1 Gammaproteobacteria bacterium
CTTCAATTTCTGGAGATAAATTAAGCAATCCTGCTCTGTCTGGAAACGCGATTGCCACTCGAAAAAGCTTATTTTTTCCACTTTCATGAGAAACCTCCAATGACTGACTGTTTACACTATCAGTATAATAGTGGCCTGAGTCAAATGCAGAGGCATGAAAATTAATGAGGGTCGCTTTGAATCAAAGAGCGAAGCCGTACGAGCTGGAATGCGCTTGCTTGAAGAGCACGAACAAAAATTCGATGCCTTAAAATTAGCGATTGCCGAAGGTGATAAAAGTAGCGAAAGCAACCGAACATTAAAAGAAATTGCACTTGAGGCAAAGCAAGAATTAAAGAATGAGTTATAAACTTTCTAAAAAAACCATTTTTGTTGTACGTATACGACACAACAGTGGAAATATTTCAAATATGCAAACCTTCCCTAAGCATGGTATCTAGGTGAAGTTCTCTCACCTTATAACAGGTGCCGACCAAAAGCGGACGTTAAGAACGTATATCTACTAAAGACTAATTTGTTGACCATCTTTTAACATTTCACAAACCTTCCACCCATTGCCCTTCAATGCCACTAACATGTCATCATTTATATGTTTTCTTTTCATTGCCAAACACAATAAATGAGTAGGCCGCGACATTGCAACGTAGTGAGATTTAAGACGACTTTTTTGTTGAGTACCACTTCCCCTCTTCCATCCACTACTATCACCAGATAGCCAAGGCAATAATTTTTTAAGATTATGAGCATTCCAGAATGTTTCAAAGACGAGTGTTGCCGTGTGAGTTTGGCCTTTTACTGAATGGATAGATCCTACTTTAATAGATATCTCCCTGCCATTTTTTGAGTGTAAAAAAATATTATTTCGAGGTTTAGTAATCTGGTCTTTTTCAGTGGACGAAAATAACCCATCATCCCACTTCAGAAATTCATCAGCCTCAGCCTTTAACTCCTCAGCTCCCACAATTTTTTTAGCAAGTACTTTAATAGGCTTACACCACTTTTTTTCCCACTCTTCTTTGCCTGGAATATAGTTATCTACTGCTAGCTTATTAATTAATCCTAAATATTTCTCTCTGAACCAGCAATCTGAGTCCTGCTTCAATAAATCAAGTACATACCGATGCTTGTACCTACGTCTTTCAATAACTTTCTGTTCGATACTATATGAAGATAGACGAAGAAGTGCTTCTGCTATCTTTTCAATCATTGGATATGTTTCACCTTGTTGTTCAGAAAGTGACTTGCCCGCAGAAAGATATTGCAGAAAGGAATTAGGCTTAGGGTCAGCTTTATTCAATTCATGGTCATACGTATCTATGTAATGCTTAACATCACGGGGGAACTTCGCCTCTTTCACTTCCTTTGCAGGTTTATGTATATTTCCGACTGCGTGGGCTCTAAACCAATCGGAGTTGGCTTCTTGTTCTGAAAAAATATCGAGAATCAAGTCACCATATGCGCCAAGTACATTTCCAATATTGTCCTCATCAAATAAAAAAATAGTATTCCGGTCACAGAGTCCAGAATTGAGTGAATATTTTGGACCTGCTCCTTTTAATCCGCATGGATTAAGACCTAAGGGATCAGCGAGTGAGGCTATACTTTGACCAAAACGGTGACTATTTGGTAGTTCAATAGGATTGAGGGCTGGGAAGGCATCTATTATTGCTTCCTTCTCGCCCCAAAAATCATAAATTGCCTGATTTCCATCTCCAAAGCGTTGTCGTACAACAGAGCTACCTTCATTCATAAATATACGATTGAGGATATCTATTTGTTCGTTACTGTTATCTTGTGATTCATCAATAAATAGCATCGGATAACGACCCCTGATTATAGAAATAATGCCAGGGTATTCAGTCAACATTTTTTGACCATACGCAAAAATATCGCCATAAGCTGCATAGCCGGACTCTAAAATATCTTTTTTCCATTGATCAAGAATGTTAAATGAACCATCTTTCTTTGCCCCCTTGCGCTTCAATTGGAAATCTATATTTCCAGAACTAATTTTAATATCGAGTTCGCTACCTATATAGATTGCATTGCAAACGGCATCTAGACGTAATTTTTCTTCCTTTATTTTGTTATAAAAATACCTTGGTAACTGTTTTCCACCTTTGCTATATGACAATATCTTCTGTTTGGATATTTCCGAGTTAAACAAAATAGAGGAATATCCACTGGAGCGAAGATAAGGCAAAGCTAAAAACTCATTAACAAACCCATGAATAGTACCAATGTAATGAGGATAGCCAAGCAGCTTCTGACCTTCGCTGGTGCCGCCAAGATGATTTTCTATCTCATGACGAGCCGCATTAGTGTGTGAAAGTACGCAGATTCCTCGGGTAGGTGATGACCATTTCCTGGCTAAGATGGCCAGTTTAGCCACCAGTAATGTTGTTTTTCCACTTCCTGGGCAGGCGGCCACATCAATACTGTCCATACATTTTATGGCATCTTGGCGGGGGTCATCACCATCAGGGCCATAAAATGCATCAGAGGGTAAATCAAGCAACTGAGATGCATGACGAATATCATCATCGGTTATCTCTGGTAATTCAAATGAGTCATAACCACTCATTTTTCATCAGCCTTAACATCGGAAGATGAAGATGATCGAGTCACATACTCTATAGCCTTTATCAAATAAGGCGGGAGTTTTTTCTGCCAATCAATCTCAGTTAGTTTATTTTCTAAAATATCAAAAATATCAGCCAAGTACTGAGCAGCCATTGGCTTGGAAGCCTTTGTGTCACGGGTAAACATTGCATAGACATGTGATGCTAAATGCTCTTTGTATGAATCAGAACCTTCTGTAAACCCTTTTTCAGTTATACTTTCTTTTATTTTTTTCAGTTTCTCATTTGCAACATTTTTTTCGTTACTCAATTCGAGTTCAGTGAAATCTTTACCTGACTCCGCAAAAGAAGCATCTTTCTTTGCTAAATGTGCAGCGATATACACTTCATCTGCGAGGCCAAAATAGGCCAAATCATACTCCATTGTCCATTCGTCAGAAACATAGGTTTTTACACACTGGCCTGAAGCCTTTTTATCTATTTTAGAACGATATTCAACCAATCTATCTGCTGTAAAGTCACGTTTAGCGCGCCATCGTCTACTGCTTTCCGTTAAAGCAGGATACTCTGATCCAGGTTGAATCTTGCCAATAATCTCTGGCGCACAATTAGGCATTACATCCATATCCGTAACACAAGCAACAGGTATATTAAACTCTTCATTTTCGTCATTGCGTTGGAAAATTTTGGCATAGCGGCGTAACCCTACGCCACCTACATTGACAATGGAAATACCATGAGCTGTAAAATCGCAATCAATCAACCTTGCAATGGTGGGTAACAGCACGTTTTCTGCATCACCTTCAACAATCATAACGCCACGGGCAAAAAAGAGATTTGCTTTAGTCACATCCAAAAAACGGGTGAGAAATCTATAATCAGGCATTTCTAGTTTTGTTTTACCCTGCGCTAATGAAAATGCATTACCATTTTGTAGCATCACTATATTATTAAGGTTAATAGTGGATGCGAGATTAGGACTGTGGGTGGTAACAATGATTTGAACACCTAGCTCCACAGCCTTTTTTTGTAGATAGGACATCACGCTCAATTGACGTTGAGTGTGAAGATGGGCTTCAGGTTCTTCGATTAATAATAATTTACAACCTATATCATCTTGGGCTATCAAAAGTAGTTCGCATGCAATAAAGAGCAAGTTATTTGAACCTAGCCCTAGCTTTCCAAAATATGCGTGAGCATCAGCATCAGACAGCGTTAGATCAAGTTTTTCTAGTAGCTGCCTTAATCGACGATTATTAGAATCTTTTGAGCTACTCACCTTGATGCTGCTTTTCAAACCATCCCCATGTAGGGATAATTTGCCAAGATGGGTATCTATTTCACTTTTTGTATCAGAAATGCTTTGCTGTTTTTCTAGTAGATCATTAGCAAAATCACCAATACCTAGTACTCCGAGCTTTTCGGGGCTAACTGGACTATCTGGATCATAGTTAACACCAGACGATTCAATTTCTTTCGTCTGAAGTAACACTTGAGAAAGCCGAGAGCCACGGCCTGATGAAAGTGCCGACTCAGCATCACGCAGAGGACGTAAGTATGTCGTCTTTAATCTTTCACGCAGTTCCTGAACAAATGTAGGGCCGTTGCCATCTTTACCTGAACGCATTTCAACACGACGAAATGGTCTTCCCCTAAGGATTGTGCCAGTATCCAGAGCAATCCAGTTTACATGTAGAGATGGAGCGCCACCCTCGCCAGTAACATCATAGGTAAGGTATTCAACAAACGCCCTTAGCTCTGCCGTACCCAGATTTTCAAATTTACAGGTAATACGAATTTCTCGCTTAAAATCGCCTTTATGAAAATCCGACTCTTCCAACTTGTACCAATCCTGATCTGTGGTACCCAATGCAAAGCGTATGGCGTCAATGATTGAACTTTTTCCTGAATCATTTTCGCCAACAATGGCCGTAAGCCCCGTTTTAAATGAGATATTTAGGCTTTTATCACCCTCACCATATATCCGAAAATTTTCAACTTTCAACTCAGTTAGGATCATAAAATAACGTTCTCTAATTCTATTTATGCTTTAATTTTTTCAGATTCTGAACAATGCACTATGCCTACAGAACAAGTAATTGAATGACCACTAAAAGCCCGTTACAGCCATCACTAAAAACCTAACATCTAGCCGACCAGTTTACTATCCCTCCCCAAGCCCTCGCCTCCTCTCTTCCGTAAACTCCCAGCATTTTTTAGGCAAGCCGCCTCCCATATATCTTCTCAACAGAGATAAAACATCCAGAACACGGGAATCATGTTTCTTCTGAGTCACGCTACAGGGGTCTTCATAAAACTGATACGGGCCTGCCAATCAGGTCAACCGGACACTCAATTACCGAGCAAAAGAAAGTCTCTCTCCATTGCATTACCAACAGCAGAGGCATCAATTAGCTGTTTGAGTGATGCTCTTGTCAGTAAGTGCCTCCCCAGCACTTCTATCCGGCATTGTTCTAATAAGTCCGTATCACACACAAGTATACGCTACCATGCTTGGCTGTACGAAAACCACGTCGGGAAATTAAATGCTCGCATCGCCGCTAAAGCAGGCAACGTCAATCAATTGACATACGTTTTTTTGGTTATTAAAACAACAATCGAAAGTAGGAATTCTAAATCAACAACCCGAGTCATTGCTCCCCTCTTGCGGTATTGTTTTTCAATCTCAGTGACAACAATCCTGCTATCAACACAAACCCTGCTGACCACTTCAAGCAATACACCAACCCTGGGTATATCTTGCCCAACCATAGAGCACGATTAAGTTAATGGCGAACACCAAAATCAAGTGCTTTAGGCGAATACGAGCCTAATCAGGCGATTGCATGAATGCAGGAGGTACAAGTTCATAAACGGGTGAAGGTAGAACAATACGGGAGCAATTGTCGAGAGCGACTCAGGAAACAAAGCCAAGCGCCACTTGGGTAAGTTATCAATTTTTATTCCTGATCGGATAGTTGGTTTTTTCTCCCCCGTTTGGTGGAACCGCTGCGCTTGTTCCACCCTACCCAGATACCCGGCTTGGCCTGACGGCGATGCCTCCCAGCTTCCATAATAACCTGCATGTGATTCCACACAGGGCACTTCCAAAAAATGCGGGGAGCAAACGACCAATCTGAGGGTATGGATTTTCCTTAACGGATATTACGCATTCGAATAATGAATCAATGACTGACGGTTTTTACATAACGCTACAACTCGTATTCTGGCTGGAGTCTGCGCAATATCAGAAGCTCTCGGAGAATCGCTCCTGTCTATTGGGAAGTTATGTTGTCGTGGTATTGACAAGTGGTGTGTTATAAACGCAAAGGTCGTAAAGATGCAGAGGACGCAAAGTGTTTAGTGTTTTTCTCTGCGTCCTTTGCGCCTCTGCGACCTCTGCGTTAAATACTCGGTGATTCTTAAAACAGATGTTTTTAGCGTTTAATTCACATTTGTGGCCTGCGTAACATCAGCTCCTTAACATAGAAAACAAACATCCCCGATGATACTTCGACACATAATTACAGTGTCACCTCCCGCTGATCTTTTTCGCGTTTAGCATCCTTGATAATGTGTATACCACCTCTGATCACAATGGCGGCAATGATTAAACCGATGAACAGATCGGGATAAGATGAGCCAGTATAGGCAACCAAAAACCCGCCACTAATCACTCCCAAATTAGCAATCACATCGTTTTTTGAAAATATCCAGCTTGCCCGCATATGCACTTCACCCTGGCGATGTTTGTAGATCAGCATCAGGCAAACTGTGTTGGCGATCAGTGCCACAATGCCCACAACAATCATCATTGTGGATTCCGGTTCACTGCCCACGACAGTACGACGCACGATGTCAAACAACACTCCAAGCCCTAACACGACCTGGAGAATACCACTGATATGGGCTGCCTTCGCTTTGGCGAGCAGGCTCCGCCCCACTGCGTAAAGACCAATGGCATAAACCGTTGCATCGGCCAGCATATCCAGCGAATCCGCAATCAGTGCGGTTGAATCTGCAATAATTCCGGCCACAATTTCTGCCATAAACATGACACCGTTAATAGCCAGCAACAGGATGAGCACACGGCGCTGCTCTTTGTTTTTTATCTCAATTTCGCAGCCACAACCGGACATCACTACCCGGCCTCAGTCTTGAACATTTCAGACTGGATGCCGATCCGACAACGCCCGCCTTCGCGCAGGCACAATCGTTGGCGAAAACGTTTTAAATCGTTGTTGTAAATTTCATTCGTATCGGGAAGCGCCTGCACGGTGGCGTATAGCGGTTCCAGGTATGCGGGTTCAGTCACCAGACGATGATAGACCCAGCGCCCTTCTTTTTGGGACAGCAACAATCCTGCCTGACGCAAAATTTTCAGGTGGCGGGAAAGTTTGTAGGGGGGCTCCAGCAGGCTGTCAACCAGCTCGCACAAACAGGATTCTTCATCCGTTACCTTCATTAAACGGATGATCCGTAATCGGGTTTCATCGGCTAGCGCTTGAAAAATGACTTCCGCCTGAATGGTGACTATTTGCATACTTGCACTATAATACAATTATTTATTTTAAATCAAATGAGCTGCCCTGTCTTCATGCGTATGTCTGGCTGAGCCTGAATAATGAAAATCCAACGCAAAGGCGCTAAGACGCAAAGGACGCAGAGAAAAACACTAAAAACTTTGCGGCCTCTGCGTTTATAAACACGCCACTTGTCAGTAGCGCGGACGATACAAGCTCCCAATGCGCCGGAACGGTTGTCCGAGAGCTTCTATATTGCGCGGGCTTCAGTCATTGATTCATTATTGAGAGTGCGTAACATCAGCGATTAAACCTGATTGCCTTGACCCTTCGACTAAAATGCTACCCTCCCACACCCAATCGCAGCTACAATGCTCAGGCTCCCAGTCTTTCAACCACATCAGAACCCAAAAAAACATGAGCTACCAAGTCCTCGCACGTAAATGGCGTCCCCGCACTTTCACTGAACTGGTGGGCCAGGAGCATGTGCTCAAAGCACTGGTCAACGCACTGGATAACGACCGCCTGCACCATGCCTTCCTGTTTACGGGTACCCGTGGCGTGGGCAAGACCACCATTGCGCGTATTCTCGCCAAATCCCTGAACTGCGAAAAAGGGGTCAGCTCTACGCCCTGTGGTGAATGCTCAGCCTGTACCGAAATCAACGAAGGCCGTTTCGTGGATTTGATCGAGGTGGATGCCGCCTCCCGCACCAAGGTGGACGAAACCCGCGAGCTGCTGGAAAACGTGCAATACGCGCCCACCCGTGGCCGCTACAAGGTCTATCTCATCGATGAGGTCCACATGTTCTCCAACCACAGCTTTAATGCGCTGTTGAAAACCCTGGAAGAACCACCGCCTCACGTTAAATTCCTGCTGGCCACCACTGATCCGCAAAAACTGCCGGTCACCATTCTTTCCCGTTGCTTGCAGTTCAATCTCAAACGCCTGCCGATAGAGCAGATTCGCGGCCATCTGGAACAGGTGCTGGGTAATGAAAAAATCGACTTTGAAATTGCGGCACTGGCGCTGATTTCCCGCGCTGCTGACGGCTCCATGCGTGACGCACTGAGTCTGCTGGATCAGGCCATCGCCTACGGCAGTGGCAAAGTCGGCGAACCGGACGTGCGTGCCATGCTGGGCTCGATTGAACAGGATCATGTTATTGACCTGCTAAACCTGCTGGCAGCCAACGATGCCCCCGGCCTGCTGGCGCGTATCGCTGAACTGGCACAACACAGCCCGGATTTTGCCGGTGTACTGGCGGAGCTGATTACCACCCTGCACCGCATTGCCTTGGCGCAAAGCGCCCCCAATGCCATTGATGATGGACTCGGCGACCGCGAAGCCATCGTCGCACTGGCGGAAAAAATGACACCTGAAGATGTGCAGCTCTATTACCAGATCGGCCTTATTGGCCGACGTGATCTGCCGCTGGCCCCGGATGCCCGTGGTGGTTTCGAGATGGTATTACTGCGCATGCTGGCATTTCGCCCGGCCAGTGCGAACGCACAACCCGCACCAACGCCAGTCGCAGCCACTCCCGTGCAACAACAAACCACATCCCGCCCCACCCCGGCTCCTGGTGGTCTCAGTGTGGCAGAACCCGCACCACCAACACACTCGGCCACTCCCGTCATACCTGCTATTCCAGCAGCACCCCCCACATCTTCTGTGCCGGATGACTGGGAAAACATGGTTACCGCCATGAACCTCTCCGGCATGTTGCAGCAACTGGCCACCAACTGTGTGCTGAGCCAACGGGATGGCAACAGCTTTCAGCTCAGCATGTCGCCTAACCATAAATATCTGTTGAGCAAAAGCCGCGAAGAGGGTTTGGCAAAGACACTGGGGCAACATCTGGGAGAAAACGTGACGCTCAGCATCGTGCTAGAAGGTGCCAGCACCGCAACCCCGGCAGAACGCCAACAGGAGCGTGTCGATGCCCGCCAGAGTCAGGCAGAGTCCAGCATCCATAATGATGCAACCGTACAAGCCATCGTTGACGCTTTCGACGGGCAGGTGAAACCGGGCTCGGTGCAACCACTGAACTAACCGGGACTCACGCCCCCTGGAAGGGTTTTACTTTCCGCTATTGTCCTTTATCCCCGGCCTTATATGACTCTTTCTGCTGAACTTGATCGTTGTGTGATGTGCGGCATGTGCTCCCAGCACTGCCCCACTTACCAACTCACCGCTGATGAAAATGAATCACCACGCGGACGCATTGCACTGATTGCCGCCCTCAGCTCGGAACAACTCAACGCCGATGCGCGCCTGCAAAGCCATCTCGAACATTGCACCGGCTGCCGCGCCTGCGAAGCCTATTGTCCATCCGGGGTACGTTTCGGCACCATTATGAATGAAGCCAAGGCTTTGCTGCCCAGGCAGCCATCACCATCAATGCCTTCGCCACAAACAACCCGTTGGCTGCGTCTTTATCAACGCTCAGGGTTGCAAAAAATTACCCGCGCCAGTGGCCTGTTGAAACCATTAGGCCTGGCACAAAAAGAAAACCTGCTGCCGCGTATTCCTGACACACCAGACTGGCAAAGTTATTACCCCGTCGGACCCGAAATCAACCATTGCGGTGATGTTGCCCTGTTCACTGGCTGCATCGCCAACGTCTTCGACCGCGAGGCACTGGATGCCAGCCGTCGCCTGCTCAATGCACTGGGCTACGGTGTGCATGTGCCCCCTGCACAGGGCTGTTGTGGAGCCATGGCGCTGCACAATGGCCAGCCGGATGAAGCCACAGCACTCGCGCAACAAAACCTCGATGCCTTCAGCAAACTGGACATAGAAGCCATCGTACACACCGCCAGCGGTTGCACTGCTCATCTCAGTGAGTATTCACAACAACTCCCGGACGGCCAGGATTTTGTTGGTAAAATTAAAGATATTAGCCAGTTTCTTAATGGGCTCGAATGGCCTGCCCATTTGCCCATCACCCCGTTGCACAAAACTGTTGCCCTGCACACCCCGTGCAGCCTGCAAAATGTATTACGTCAAGCCGATGCACCTCGCCAACTACTGCAACGCATTCCCGAACTGGAAGTAGTTCCCCTCGCGCAAAATACACGTTGCTGCGGTGGTGCCGGTCAGTACATGCTGGAACAGGCTGATTTTGCCCGGCAACTGCGGGAGCAGACACTGGATGCCCTCGACAATATTTCCCCTGTTGAAAAACCCCGGCAAAAAACAGATACCCTGGTAACCAGCAATCTTGGCTGCGCATTGCACCTTGCCGCCGGGCTGCGTGAACGCGGACAGACTACTGTCGTCACCCACCCCGTGGTGTTACTGGCCAGACAGTTAGATACAATGGATTGAGGAAATTCAATGAAAAACCCAGGGCAGAGAGCAATTGTTTCTAATATTAGTCAGTATTGCTCTCTGACCCGGGTTTTATGGCCTCTAATTTCTACTGCGTAAAATCCCGCAAGTTGAATATCTTCCTAATATTGTGGACGTTTTGGCATTAAAATTTGTGCCATACACCGATCACCGCCCCCGACCCTTAGATGATTTTGGATTTTCTCTTCATAGGTTTCTATAAAAACAGCCTTTTTTTCAGCATTTTTAGACTCAAAGCCAAAATAATTTCCTATATAATAACAGCCAGACAGAACAAGATAAGGATTTTGCTTAAACGCTTCAAGAACGACATCTGGATGTCTCACAAAGATATCATAAAAATCTGAGCTAAATGCTTCTGAGGTTGCAACCTGAGCTTTTAATTGCGCCACAAAACCCAACAAAAGGTATATCTTGACATCGTTGAGACTGCCTTGGTCACGCGCAGCAGCCATGTGCTTATTATACAGCTCCCCCCAACCTTTATACGCTAAAAGAGCGTTGTAGGTACCATTGATCACATACTTTTCACTTGGGATATTAATCAACATATTAATTATTTCAGTTGAATCATTATCCTTTACCTCCGTAAGTCCACATGAGGTTATAAAGACCAGCGCAAATATAATCATCACCCTGTACATGATGCCGTGCATGATCATGCGCATTTTGTTCTCCATGCTAATCATCTGTAATATTGATTGTCACATTTGCAGTATCCTTGGGACTGATGCTGCTCCAAACCTTAATCAAGCTGCTCTCAAAAATGACAATACAACCATCAGACCAGCTTGGGCTGGTTCCCTTATGGATAAAAAATTCATTCGATGTATTAGTACCGTTATTAAAAGGAACATTTATTCCCAGCCAGATTCCCTCACGTTTAGCGCCAGTGAAACCATCATTTTTGTTTGCCATTCGCGTAGCAAAACCAGTATAGGTACCAACATCGATTTTGACATTGACATCCCACCAACAAATTGTTGATACATTTATTGAACCATGACTAAAAGACAGTATTCCAGTATTTCCGCTACGGCTAATATTGATTGTGTAGTTTGTTGTCACCTTGTTGCCTCACATGAAAATCATTTTACAAAACTTGGATCGATCCGGCTGTCTCAAAGCATTAACGTGTTGATTGGTCATAGATTCTTTCTTTACTGTTGGTATTGTAAAGACATCAATAACAAAGGAAATTCGAATCTACGACCACAAGCAAGCCTATAAGGAAAGCTGTTCAAGCTCAAGGGGAAGCCCGGGGCTCTAACCCTCAGCCCCCACATTGATGGGTGTCCTGGTTTTCGATCGGTGAATTGACACCCTTTATCTTTGCTGGCTTTTAAAGCTATGCGCTGCAATTTTGTTGACACGCTTTCCTCATTACTGTGCATGAATCGTGTGTCCTTGTAGCGCGGTTGTTGTCGTGATGGCCTTTCCTCCAGTCGCATTACACGCCTTCACAGGTACTACGCCACCATCCGACTTCCTGAACCACATCAGTTGTTCTCGTTTTATTATCACTTGTTCAACTTACTCTCTTCCTTAAAAGACAGCCCAGGATCTCCCGAGTTACCGATTATTCCTGATGGTCAGCATGCCATGCTTTACAACCCCGAAGCAGCTCCATGATACTGGTCAAATATCGCATCATGGCATGGTGGCTTCCAGGAGGGGTACCCTGTCGCCCTGCTTGTGTAGAAAACTTACGAGGCTAAATCACTTCAACTTTCGTTTACGGCCTGCTGCCTTGCACCCATCGTGCTTAACATTTGGAGTCACCTCAGCCTGCCCGATGTTAGCTATCCGGTGGCTGACTTACCTTGCCGGAACGGGATTCTCACCCGCTGGAATAATCGACCTGGCTCGGCCGCACACCCCTATTACTTAGTACTCCACTGGACCAAAATGTACTCCGTATTCAACTGTACTTAACACGAGCTTATTGATGCACTTTACCCTTATAGCAGATTCTGAAAGTGGCCGTCCAAATAAGGCCAAATTTTTAATTATTTTTCTTTTCTCATGCTCATGCAGCTGAGGAATGCGTCTATGGGATAAACCATATGTAGTTTCAAATGGCATCCCCCCTGATCGAAGCAAACTAAAATATGAAGGATAAGCAACTCCATCATAACCATGTGACTTGGCTAGCCTGCTAATATCTCGGGATATTTCATAGGAATGTTTTCCAGCCAAGAACAACATATGTATGGCCATATCTAAGCTTTCGAACTCTGTACACCCCTCCTCCATTATTGCTGTTAAATCTAAGAGCTTTAAATTCCGAACTGGCTGAAAGGTTGCTACAAATATTTCATCTTCCGCGCTCACTCGACATTCGTGAATGCACACTTGTAGATCCTGAGAGCCATAGAACACCGATAAACAATCTGAATCTAACCTTCCACTCCCCGAATATTCTATGGGAGGACTATCGTACTCAGCCTCAAGGTGGGGTCGTTTCGGGTTTATTCTAATTCGATAAAATATTTCATCTTCTGAAAGACAGATTGATGGGTATTCACTCAAAACTCTCTCTATACCCGTAGCGATTGAGATTTAGGTGTAATCGATTTCAAATCCGCCGCTCATTAGAGAAGTGATTTCATCAGCATATTGATCAATTTTCTTGAAGAAATTGATACAAGCAGCCCTGAATGTTT
>JAKIUF010000024.1 GCA_021647705.1 Gammaproteobacteria bacterium
GTGACTGCCTGCGGAAACTAAGCGCTGGGGGGGGGGGGGGTAGCTGCAACGGCAGGTGTACGCCGGGAATTACGGGGCGGAGTGGCCGATGGGCTTTTGCGTGCCGGTGTTTTTCTGCGATCTTTTTGCTTGGCTTTTGTCGTTAGCTCTTCGAGCTGCGAGGCTCCGATCATCATGGTGGCGTTGGCATTTTGGGCTATCGCGGCAGTTTCACTTTGAAACAATATCTGATAATGGCCCATAGTCAGCACGTCGCCATTGTGCAGAGTGTGTGTTTTGGCTTGTTTGCCATTAACGAAGGTACCGTTGGTACTGCCAAGGTCTTCTATATAGGAGGAGTCAAATACGGTGACAATCTGTGCATGGTGGCCGCTGACTGCCGGGTCATCGATGCTCAGGTCATTGTCCTGGTTACGGCCGATAGTCAGCGAGCCTTGCTCCAGCTCGCGTTCATCGACTTGAAAGTTTTCCCGGTTAACGGTGATTTTGGCCATGGTATTTAGACGCGCCGTTGGCGGTGGATTGTGGGTTGAAAGTGATTATTATTAATAGGTGCGGTTACCAGCGTAAGTGGTGTGGGTTTTGCTGGCAAGTCATTTTCACTCTTTGTTGCGTCACTTATGGAGAGAATCTCAAATTGTGCATGGGTAGTGGCGTAAGCCATTTGCAGGGTGAAATCCTCCAGGCTATCGAGGCAGTCCCGCAAGGTGATTTCCAGTGATTTGCTTAGCGGGTTGTCAGGAAGGGTGTCGTTAGCCATGTGTTTGTTACGCGCGCGATGCGTTTGCCTTTTAAGGGTAAATTCAGGAAACACAACGGCGCACAAGGGCAATACTTGAGTCAGTCTTGATGGGAACGCCGGGAGCAAAGCAGTCATTATCGGGCAAGTTTTGCGGTTAAATGTGGGCGGATTTTCTGCAAAATTGCTTTGAAGACCTTGGGATTTCCGGCCACGACATTACCCGTGCTGAGGTAGTCGTCACCCCCCCCAAAGTCGCTCACCAGTCCACCGGCCTCCTGCACCAGCAGTGTGCCAGCGGCCATGTCCCAGGGGCTGAGTCCTATTTCCCAAAAACCATCAAGGCGGCCAGCGGCCACATAGGCTAGATCCAGCGCCGCAGAACCGGGCCGACGAATGCCTGCAGTCATGGGAAACAAAGCTTTGAAGGTGGCCAGATAGGCGTCTAAATGCTGTTGTTGCTTGAAAGGGAAGCCAGTGCCAAGCAGTGCGCCTTCCAATCCTTTGCGTGGAGTGACGCGCAGACGGCGGTCATTAAGCTGGGCTCCGCCACCACGGGAGGCCGTGAACAGCTCTTGACGCATGGGGTCGTAAATAACGGCGTGTTCCAGGCGGCCCTTGTGGCTCACACCAATGGACACGGCAAACTGCGGGAAGCCGTGCAGGAAATTCGTGGTGCCATCCAGCGGATCGATGATCCATTGATAGTCCACGCCATCCTTTTTACCTGCCTGCTCACCGGTTTCTTCGCCAAGAATGCCGTGGTTGGGATAGGCCTCGTGAATGATACCGATAATGGATTCTTCGGCCTGACGATCAACTTCGGTGACAAAGTCATTGCTGGTTTTTTCGGTGATGTCGAGGCGGTCCACCTGTTCCACAGCACTGGCGATGAGGTTACCTGCGCGGCGCGCGGCACGGACGGCGATATTGACGATGGGATGCATGGTTTCTCTTTATGCTTGTTTTGTTCGTGTTTCAAAAACGACCGCTGGTGATCCAGTGGCGGGCCGTGGTCAGCCGCGCGCGACTCTAGCAGAATTGTCTCGGAATTGCGACAGGTGCCATGGTTGGTTGTTCCAGATGATGGGGTGGATAAGTTCCCGGTTTCAGCCCGTTTTTGCCTGAAACATCTACTGTGACTGTGAATTAAACGCTAAAAACATCTGTTTTAAGAATCACCGGGTATTTAACGCAGAGGTCGCAGAGGCGCAAAGAACAAAAAGTTTATACTGTTTTTCTCTGCGTCCTTTGCGCCTCTGCGACCTCTGCGTTTACAACACTGGCTTTGATAGTGTTATACGTCCCTAAAAGTCAGGCTGAGCCGTTACTTTGATTTTTATTCCTTAACGGTCGAAAGTGGCGATTGTTTTTTGCATTTTTTTCAGAGCTGAAATGCTCAGTTTTTTGTTTTTATCATTCAGTTTATTTGAGTCGCTCACATACTTTTGTAACGTTTTTGATGCTGCGACCCCATTGGGTTGTTTTTTTAATTCGTTGCCTGCGGCCTTGAGGCTTTGTAAAAAATCTTTTTGTCGATTTTCCAGGTCAACAAATTTTTTATCCAGGGAGCGTTCAAACTGTTTTAATTTTTCTGACATTTCATGGGCAATGTTTTCAACAGGGTCAATAGAATTTCGACGATTAGATTTACTGTCTTCAGGAATCACGGGGATACGTACAATAAAACCTTTGCGAACAGATTTGAATGTTTTGAGTTCCGGGTTGATTTTCAGCAGGGCGGCTTCAGCCTGTTTTCGGGCTTTATCGGACAGGTTTTTGTAAGCTTTGTCGGCGATATCGCGTACTGATTTTTCATTGCGTAATAATAAATATTTCATTGTGTCAGTGTCCTGTAGGTCTGTTAGTGAAACCTCAAATGTTGATATTCAATGATTTCCAGGGTTCCGGGAGAGGAATGGCACCCGCGCTGGCCGCTCCGCTGTTAACAATGATATTGCCTGTCGTCATATTTCCCATGACCACATAGCGGCGAGCTTGAACCGTTAATATACTTTGATCATCTCTGCTCATCAGACGATTGTTATTGGCACCTACGTGGTCGGCGCTTAACGAGACAAGCTCATTTTTCATCGGTGTCTCTGATTTGACTTCATTGTCAATAAAGCCGCAGTACATGGGTGCCACAATTTCGACTGCGGCAGAAATGCCTGATGTTCCGTCAAAACAGTTGCCATTTACACTGATATTGTTTGTTGCGCTCAGGTTTAAAAGCCGGGTTGCCAGCACCGCATAATTTCTGTTATTAACGCTGATCAGTGGCGCGCTACCCGTGGCTGCAATGGATGAACCAGCAGCCTCACCGCGTAGAGTGCCGCCTCCCATCAAGACATATAATGGTTTCCACTCGGCATTTGCCCGTCTTTCAGCGATCATGTCATCCCTTTGAGGGATGCGGCTTATTTCGTTGTTGTTGACTTCAAAGTCACCCACTCGGCCACCCATAAAAATGCCGGTGCCATAGCCGGTATAACTTGCCGGTGTTACGGCAAGCAATCGATTGCCGGTAATGCGCACAGCACCGCTGTTAATGACGGCGATGCCTGTTCGGATGGTGGCCGTGTAGCTTGTGCGTACAACACCGTCAAATACATTGTTAGTGATGTCGGCGCGCACGCAGGCATGCAGGAGGACGGCTGCAAGCGTATTAGTTTCTGCTGACATGATGCCTGCCACGTCGTTAAACTGGTTGTTTTCTAGGCTTAAATATTCAATAGAGCCATCTTCTTCAACAATAAAAGCCGAGCCTGAAATATTTTCAAGCTGGTTTTGTTTGACCATCATTTTTCCGACACCCGCTTGTACGGTTATGGCATGACCCCGGTAGTTGCGAATGCGGTTGCCAATGACTTGCTGGTTGGCGCTGTCTTCGGGGTCGAGGCCTTCAACAAATGCAATGGCATGACCACTGTCTTGAGTGTCGTCGTCCACTTCCAGGTCGTTGCAGAGAATGCGTAAGTTGGAAACGCCACTGCGAATGCCGTTCTGGCAGTTGGTCAGCAAATTGTTTTCGATAGTGACAGCGGTGTTGTCGAGTGTTGCACCGGTCAGTTCGATACCGGCATTGTCTGCATTGCCGATATGATTGTGGCGCATATCCAGTTTGCCCAGATGAAAACTCGTCCCGGTAAAACTGATGCCTTGTGTACTACAGGATAAAAGGCAGTCGGTCAGGGAAAAATTCAATGTTCCCAGAAATTCGTCTTGCAAGCGTGGGCCGATGATTCCCCGTTCCGCCGCGATGTTACATTTTTGCACGGTGACCAGTATGGCCAGGCCAGTAAACTGAATACCGTGACTGGTGGCATCGCCAACGGCCAGATTAATAATAAAACAATCAATAAGATTCAGTGCTATTACGTTGTTAACCGTGATCGCGGTATTAAAACCCTGTGCCACGGCAGTCAGTACAAAAAGTTTTTCCACGGTGATATCGGTTGCGATGCTGTCGTCGCCACCTATTTCAATCAATGACATTGCCTGTCGGGAAATCAGACGGGTTTGCCAGCCCTGTCCACGTAATGTGACTGACTGACCGGTGATTCGAATGGGTTGACTGATTTGATACTCACCAACACTGAGACAAACCGTTCCGCCTCCTTGTGTAATCACCTGATCTATGGCTTGTTGAATGGTGGCGCTGCCGTTGTTGTGAGTGTCCGGGTGAACGCAAATCGTGCAGGCACAGCCTTCACCACCCGCTTCAGGCGGCCAGAGTGTGCGGCAATCGGTTATGCCATTGCTGTTAACAATTGCCAGCTTTGCGTAATGATGATGAATGCCCATGGGGGGCGCGCGATCCAATTGTTCAATGGAGGCATCATTTACCCGGGCAGAGAAAACCCAGTAATCGCCTGTTTTATATTCAGGCGCAAAGTCTGCTTCATCCACCACACTTTCCAGATCAAAATCGACCAGAATGCCTTTTTCCAAAAACAACCGGGTGCCAGCGGCAGGAATTTCAATGGCTCCGCTGCTGGTTGCCGCATCGAGATCGGTGTACTCACTTTCGTTTTCCCGGAATACAATGCCGGCATGATCCCAGCGAATAATGCGTGTGTTGCGTGTCGGCTCGGTCTGGTCACTGCCATCAATGGGGAACTCGCCGTTTCCCGCGCCGGTGGGGAGTGGGTCACCTTCCAGGGTAATGGTGCGAGTTGCACTGTCGATACCATCACCCAGCCGGATACGCCGCAACTCACCCGGCAGGCCCATCAGACCCCGATGGTCGTCGGTGATTTCCACCCAGTCGCCTTCATGAAAACTGAGTACGTCGTCGCGCCCCAGTGAATCCACCACAATGTTATTACCGCCGGTGATTGCACTGATGCGTGAGGAGACAACGGCATTGTCGCGTGACCATTTAAAGGTGGCAGTGCCCACGGGGCCGCTATCGTGGACCTGTACACGATACAGCTGATTTTCCAGACCTTTATAACCGGCCTGGGGAGGTAACAGGCAAGGGTTGTCATCGTCGGTCAAATTACCCGTGTCTGTGGACAGGCGTGCTGATGAAGGGTGGATGGTTTCCAGCCAGCCGGGAATATCAACATCGGTGACTGTGGGGGCCAGGGCACCGACATCATCGAGAAATTTTACCTGCCAGACCGTCTGCTGGCGGGCCGTGGTATCCACGCCGACAGCCGCGTCAACCAGACTCGCGTCCTGTAAATAAGTGATGTCCCGTTGCCAGACATCGACATACATCAGGTAGCTCTCTCCCTCTGGCAATGCGGGCGGGTTGGGATAATAGGGCTGTGCGTCGTAGGCGGTTGTTCCGGGCAGGCCCGAGGGTGCGGCATTGATATTGGCACCGGATAATTTTGCGGTGCCGGAAATTTCGGCCAGCCGGGCATCCCACTTCAGGGTATCGGTATGGTTTTCCGCTAACAGGCCATCGACATAAATGCGTCCCGCTCCGATTTCAATGGCATCGGCGCTACCACTGATTAAAAAACCATCGGCGGTTTCCCGGGGTACGACACTGGGCCCGAAGGTATCCAGAGATTCGGCCTGCATGTGTCGATTGAGCTGGTCCACCAGGGTGTTCCAGTCCGCGTCTGTTTGCACACGCCCTTGCTGCATAACAACGCTGAAATAATCATCCAGCGGGTTGAATTTTTTTCGGCTTAGATCAAAGCTCATGGTCAATTCCTTTGGGCATTTTCATGCTTGTTTTGTCAATTAGCTCAGGTTTCATAAAAAAGTCCTGCTTCCAGGCCAACGCGCAAATATTCACGCAGACGAATGCGTAAGTTCCGGTCGCGTTGTGGTGCATACAAATGATGGAAGGCACCCATTTCACTTTCGTCGTCTGCACCTCGCCAGATGGCTTCCGCAGTGAGTTGCGACAGTTGTCCATAAGCGGCCTGTCCAAAATTCAGTGAGGTAAAACGGGGTGACAGGCGTCGTGCGCTGTCGGCGGAATCCGGCTGGCAGCGATAACGTCGCGGCACAATGGCGTTAAAGGGCAGGAAGCTGAAACGCACACAGCCGGTTTGTTTGCGTTCAGTCCATACCGGTGCATTCCAGGTATCCGCAGCAGACAGGCGCGCGAGCAAAATACAGTTACTGACGGTATCAAACTCCCGGGCATGAATTTTGCCAATCACGGTGCTTGCGGTGGCGCTTAGTGTTGCACCGGGGCTGTTGTCGTCGAGGTCGGCAAATGCCACCGCTTCTGCGTCAGTGGCATCGACGATGCTGTCAAACAGGGCCAGCCGGGATTCCGGTACCATGCGCAGGGCACCGGTAATGGCACGTTCGATGGAGACAGAAACATTGGCCAGGGCAACGCTGATGCTCACAGCGGCGGGGGTAAGCGGATTACCATCGGCATCCAGTGTACGACCCGGCACCCAGGTGCAGTGTACTATTTCCAGTTGGCTCAGATTGTTTGTGCCGGTGTCCGGCACGGTTAATAAATCACCGCTGAGCAGACAGCCGTTGATGCTGAAGCGGCTGCCTTCTCCACCGTTGACGGTGAGCGGGCCGGTGAGTGCCAGATGCGGGTTGCGGAGATTAGCCGCGCGCAGTTCAATACCGGCATTGTCGGCAACGCTGACGGTCAGCGTTTCTTCATAACGGCCATTGTCGGTGATTTCCACGACACCGGCTCCGCCCAGTGCGTCCAGCGCGGCCTGTAGTGTGGGGTGCGTGAGCGTGGGTACCGGGATGACTGTCGCGCCATCTTGCAGGGCAAAACTGTTTTCCCGTTCGTATTCACCACCACCCATGTCGGCACTAAAACCCCGGTGGTATGAGACCAGAACATTGGCGGGGTTCGCAGCCTCCGGGGGCAGGGCAATACGCCCCAATACCGGGTCGATGGCGTAAGTGTTTTCAGCGGCCTCGTGAGCCCAGGCGGGGCCGTCATCACTGAGGTTACAGATACGGATTTGTTCGCGGGGAATTTCGGTACTGTCTACATGGAGTACGATGCTCGGCTCGTCATTATCAATCTCACTCGCAGCGGTGGCTCGCTGGCCATAATAGCGGTCGAGGTGATCGTGCAGTTGTCGGCGCGCCAAAGGTTCCGGGACATTTTCAGGGCTGGCCAGTTGGCTGATCAACCCCTGCCGTGTGCTGAGAGGACGGGAATACAAAGGCAGTGCGTGTCCCAGCGGGCTGACCAGATAACGTCGTTCGGCCAGCCGCAGGGCCGGGCTTTTGGTATGCTCATAAGCTTCCAGCCGCCACAAAAAGATACCGATGCTGGGAATGTTAAATTGCCCGCGACTGGATTCAACCCGGCGTACATCCACCGTGTGTTGCACGCGATTAAACGCGGAGCCGATCCGGGCCAGCGGTTCCATGTTGCGCATGTCAGGACTGTAATGTACGTCGTCGCGGTGGTGATTCATGTGTTGTGTCCAGCCCAGTTCCTTGAAGAACTCAACGGCCCTGGCATTCCAGCCCGTCACATCGCGGGCCAGTTGTTCAAGCACAACGGCAGTGCCTTTGCGCCGACGCAAGGCAATGGTATGCGCCACTTCTGCGCGAGGGCTGGCGACATCGGGCACTTTACCGTGCAGACTTTGGTAGCCAATCACGTCGCCAATATAGGGTGTTAGCCAGTCGGCACAGGTTTCGATAAACAAGTCGTCGTAGCTTTGTTCAATGTTCTCTTCCATCAGCGCCATTTGTTCGGCGATAACGGCCACCAGATCTTCCTGCGGGCCGTTTTCCCAACCATTTTGTTCGGCGATTTCTGCATCACGGATGCGATGGATCGCAGGCAGCAGTTCCAACAGTTGTTGACTATTGATGCTCATGAGAAGGATTCCATTTCAAGAGGTTCATCTGACAGGGTTAATAATTGCGCGGGCTCGGGTGCGATGCTCAGGGAGGCAACAGGCAGATGTGAGGCGATAATGGGGGAGATACTGTCCACGGCACCGGGTTCCTGTTGATAAAATCGCGTAATGCGCACGGCTTCGATATGTTGAACGCTGTGTGCCACGGCCAATATTTCATCCTGACTGACATGTTGACCAAAATCCCGGTTGGCGAAACTGAAATACGCGCGTAATGCAGATTCCAGTGTTTCGAGTACGGTATCGCGCACAGCATCATCATTGACCTTGACCGCCATGCCCAGCGCGAAGCTTGCCGATGAATAATTCACCAGACGTAATGGCAGCATGGGATCACCGTAACGCCGCAATGCATTCATCAGGTTTATGTAGGTACTGCTGGTGTCGGGAATATATGCACCATTGATACCTGCCAGGGTGATGAAAATACCTTTGGATGGTCCTGAATGAATCCACAGGGCATGGGCTTTGGCAACACCGGAAAAGGCGCGGGCAAAATTCTGATAGTCCGTAACGGATACTGCGCGGTCCAGAGTCAGTACGGTTAATGGTGCATTCTGTTTGGCATCGTCGATGACTTCCGGGTTGGCACCCCCGGTAGCAGGTTCCGGGTTAGTGACTTCAGTGACGCCCAGTGGTTTCTGTAACAGTGTGGTCAGTTTGTCTTTGTTGAGATTGGCATCGGCACCAATATATTTTCGGTAAATGGCACGTACATTGGTTTGTCCTGTGGGCAGGCGTCCGCCTTCAACACCGTCACCAAAGAGGATGGCGGTACTGCCGTCATCACGGTTTTGAATACGATAAACCCGCGCATCGTGGTTGGCCTGATAAAGGCTGGCTGTTTTGTTCCAGCGCAATTCATTGACCCGTACTTCCAGTGATGCCGCACTGCCGCCGGGGGTGTCAGCACTGACGTGGGTGAGAGGAGCCTGTTTCAGAATAAACTGCTGGTCAGTTTTACGGGCGTCACCGTTACCCAGAATTTCCACCACCGTTTCGCCGTGATTGGCAGGGGCAACATTAAAATTGATTTGCACCGAGTCGCGCCGGTAAATATTGTTGAGCGCGGCGTTGAGCGTGAGGGTAGTGCGGTCGCGGTTATTTTGAATATGATTGTCGTTACTGCCAATTTGTGCGATTTCTGCGACACGGGGATCATTTTCGATGTCCCGTAAATTGTCATCCCATAACCAGTCTGAAGGGCGACTGATGACCGTGCCGCTGCGGCCATCGCGGTCAATAACACGTAACTGTAATTGGGTAACCGAATCCTTGCCATTAATGAGTGTGCCAAATATGTCCGGTGTCAGTTTTATCAGACTGCCATGGCTGAGCTTTTCCGGGATGCCGACAAGCTGTACGCTGTCCGATTCATTAAGTGTACTACTGCCATCTTCCCGTTGCAGACTGAGCCCCGTAATACCCGGAGCGACTTTAAGACGTTGCCGCTGACCGCTGATTGACAAATATTGATTTGGCACAAGGCCGTCGATATGTGTGTGCAGATGCAGTGTGTCGCTGAATACCGGGTGCCGCAATGGCCGCCGATGAATCGGTAGCTCTTCACTGGCGACCAGCGCCAGGGTTTCCTGTAATGCAAAGCGGCTGATATTTTCAGTCGTGTCTATTTCAATACGGGTGATTTTGCTGCTCATGCCGTAATCGGTACGGGACATGCTGGAGACTTTTTTAGCACGATACAATTCCACGTAACCGGGCAAGTCGGCGCTGCCGATGTTATCTTCGTTGGACACCAGTGCTATCCAGCTACCGGCAACGACGTTATCTTCGGGGCTGGCGAGATCGATCCGGTTATTCTGAATAGTGAAATCTGTCCACCAGCGATTGACCTCTTCGCCCTCTAACAATGCGCCAAGATTATTGTCTTCCACACTCATCAAACGCGGGTCCGGTGCATTATGGCCAAACAAACTGGCGCGCCTGCGAAAGACAAACAATGTAACGTCAGTGCCGGAGGGTTGAATGGTGGGGCTGACATGACCTAATGGATCACGCCATATCAGGCGAGTGCGCAAATGAGCATTGTCTTTTTCAACCTGTTTAACCACCCGCACATCCCAGCGCTCACTACCGGGCTTGTCCATCCGGTCTTGACCGACAATCAGTATGGAGTCACCTGCTTCAACGTTATTGTTAAGTCCATCGATATAAATATCCAGATCACCATGATCAGGTACATAGGGGAGTGTGGTTTGTACCGCTACGGCATTCCAGTGTGAACGGGCTTCGATGTCTTCAGTGGTTTCAAATACCTGTGGTTCTTCATTTTGTCCGGGCACACTTTGTACCCGTGTGCGTGCGGGAATGATGATGGGGTCTGCGCTGTTGGTCGGTATACCGGGTGTCTCTTGCAGGGTAAATGCAAGATGAGTGGCTGATGCAACGCCTGGTGATAATTCGTAACCAATTAACTGCGCCATTTCCAGTACGGAGCGGCGCTCGGTACTGGTTGCGAGAAAATGTTCATTCGCGTAACGCTCCTGATAAAAAGTTAATACGTCCAGCATGGTGGCTACGCCGTCCAGACAGGCAAGGGTGAAATCATCATCGTCGCGAGTGCCCAATGACAGCAGGGCAGGGCGTTGTGCATTGCTCAGTGCTGCCAGCATGGATTGTTTGAAGGTGGAATGGGTGCCGATGCGATAGGCAAGGGTGTTTTGCGAGGGCAGGTTATGCAGCCTGACAGGGGTTGCCTGAGAGATACCGGCACAGCAACCGCAATTATTTTTATGGGTTGGTTTTGTCATTTTATTTACCCCCTGACAGGGTCAGTTTCAGTACACCGCGTTCCGGGAAATTCGGGTTGTTTTCCAGACGCGCTATTTCCAGTTTGCCCAGACGCATAAAACCGTCGGATAGCGGTTTTTGATCATCGTCACCCTGGCGGGTGAAGCGGGTGATTTGCACTGACGATACTCCACGTACCTGACGCGCAGCGGCGTAATAGGGGCTAAGGTAAATGGTTTGCCCAAAGCTGAAATTGTCCGGGTGAAACAACCCCGGGCTGCCATCGGGGCGCACATTGCTGTTGAATATTGCCAGCAGTGCCTGCTCCACATCGCTGCGGAAATACCCGCGTGATACGCAGATTTGCAGTTCCAGTTGCAGATCCACAAATACCGGGTTATTAAAATTCAGGTCATGGCCTGCCATGCGATAGCGTTCAATGTTGTTTGCCAGCTGTGTTTCAAAGCCGGTATCGAGTGGCAGGCCGCCAACGCGATCAACAGTGATGGTTTGTGTATACCAGCTGCCGGTCCAGCGCGGTGTTGCGGCGGCCTGTTGTACGCCTGCCTGTGCGGTGGTGAAGTCTGCGTAATCCTCCGGGGTTACCGCACGCAACTGGGTGCGGAAAGCCTGGGGGGCACGGCGGCGAATTTGCGCAGCCGTTTCGGCGGCCAGTCCGCCCCGGGCAGGTAAGGGGTTTCGCACGGCGACGACCCGTCCGTCGAGACTGACAATATGCGCGATGCCTTCGGCACCAATATTGCCTTCAGGACCATTACCGACCCGGTAGGTGATTGTAAACTCAGTGCCACTGTCGGGGCGGGTACCGTTTTCGTCATCACCAAAACGCAGGGTGGCAACACCCTCGTTATCCAGTTCCACCACGACATGCCGGGCATGGTCATCACTGTTTAACAGGTCGGAGCGCAGGCTCCAGGGCAACGGGCCGAGGCCATTGTCACCCTGCAATGTCAGTATCAGCGGATTTACTGTTTCCGCAGCGGGTGTCAGGGTGCCGCTGGCCGATGTATGGGGATCGGGCGCTGCGGCTCCGTGGCTCAGCGGGTTTTTGTTCAGGACGGGTTGAAAGCGTGGCGGAATGGGTTGTTGTGCGTCGGGGTTGCAGCGCCGGGTATTTTTATCCTGCGGATAATATAACCAGGCTTCGGGCACGGAACCCAGGTTTTCGCTGACGGTTTCACCGTGGTCCACCAGTACGATATTGCCCCGGGCAACGCTGACATCGGTGAGCGGTACGGGATTGTCCGGGTCGGTGTTGGTTTCGGACGAGATACACAGTGGAAAGGTCAAAGCGTCATCATCGGACCAGTATATTTCAGTGATTTCAGTATCATCCAGCGGGTCTGTGGTCAGCATGGCCTGGACAAGACGAATGATCTGGCGGTGATCCGGGTTGGCATCACCGGGTTCACCGGTATCCGGGCCGAGCCTTTCCTCGAATAACAAATATTGCCCGGCGTCGTCTGTGTCGCCGGAAAGTGCCAGCTCTGGATAATGCCCATTCAATGTTGCCCGGGTTGCCCCTTTGGGCAAACAGCATTTTTCGTCCCCCCAGGTGTAAAACGATATTTCGTTGTGGTCTTCAAACAGGGGCGTGCCCTGTAACAATTCAAATACCAAAGCGTGGTGCTGTTGTGCCTGTGCATGTTGTCGGGAATCGGGTTCGATACGGTTGTCTTCAGGTTCTCTTAAACCTTCGACGCGAGTCAGAAATTGCAGATCCGTGGTGGACAGTTCAAACGGTCCGCCAGTGACTTCAAGGTGCAGCCAGCTGCGGGCATTACGGCCTTCGCCAATACGATAATCCACCAGCAGCGCATGGCGACGCAGGGAGATGCGTTTACGTGCGGT
Source organism: Gammaproteobacteria bacterium (assembly GCA_021647705.1). Lineage (GTDB taxonomy): Bacteria > Pseudomonadota > Gammaproteobacteria > SZUA-152 > SZUA-152 > SZUA-152. The sequence continues at coordinate 12,700 of JAKIUF010000024.1, forward strand.
GTTCAGATAGGCTTCGGTGGTAACCGCGTCCTGCCAGTAACTGAGTTGATCTCCCATGTAAGCGACCAATTCTGCCAGAGTGATTCCCAGGTCTGCGGGGTTGCGGCTTTTCCAGTCCGGCAACAGGTAGCTCATGCGGTCAAGAATCAATTGCCGGAAGCTGGCGTAGTCTTTGGCCAGATAATTGATGTCGGGTTCAGCGGTCGGCGTTTCGTTGCAGGTTTCCGTATTCAGGCAATCAAAGTCGCCGGGGCATTCCACTTTGAAAGAAAAGATGATTTCCACTAATCGCGGGTCAAAATTATTCGGTGGCACAGGCGGGCTGGCCGGGTTCTGGCGCAAGGAGAGACAGTAGTCGGAAAAGTCGCCATCGCTTTCAGTGCGAATAACCAGAACATGCTCGGCATTGGGCAGTGCCGATAAAAGGTCTGTTTCGGCAGCGTTCAGGGGAGTGGCTGCGAGATCATTGGCGGGTGCCACCCATTCAATGTTTGGATCGCGTATGCGTTCACCACCGACAATGCTGACATTGTCCGGGGTCCAGCCAGCGGGCACCGGTTTCAGCAAGTGCAGCATCAGGGTGCGTTGGCGCGGACTGCCTGGAGGGGCATCCTGGTCCAGCACTTCCAGGTAATCAATACCATTGAGCGTCGGGTGATCGGCAACGGCGTTGCGGCGTTTTTCCTGGCAGCAGTGATAAATCATCCCTGTGTGCTCCGTGAAAGGTTAACCCGTTGTTGTGTCCGGGTACGGAGAACGGTGTAAATGACTTCAACGTGCAAAGCCGCATCAATGGCTTCTATGCTGACGGATTCAACAACAATGAGATTTCCCAGCCATTGCTGCAACGCACCCTGCACCAGCATTTGTGTTGTCGAGGCCAGCTCCGGACTGTTACCGGCGAACAGAAGTTGCTGCAAACCACTGCCAAAGTCCGGGCGCATGACCCGCTCGCCGGGTGCGGTGAAAAGCAGTTGCTCGATGAGACCTTTGATGTATTCATCATTGTCCTCATCGCGGCGTGCTTCACGAGTGCGGCCCCGGCCATCAATTTGATAAGGGAAAAATAAATCCATTAATTAACTCCACGCTTTATTTATTCCACATTCCGAACGGATGACACACCGTCCGCTTAAATCTGTTATGTGCCCAGCACACGCATCTGGGCAACGGTGGGCAACATCGGTGTACCGTTGGGTGTACATACGGACTGACTATCCATTAACACCAATGGCTGACCACCGGAAAAAACCCGTGTTGCTGCCACCGTCCATTGTCCTGTTACACAGGGCATCGGGTTTGTACCGGTGGTGAACGGGCAACCGGCAATCACATAGGGAGCCGTCATTTGCACAGTGGGCTGGCCGCTAACCAGTACGCGCGGATTGGGGGCTGTGGGCTGGGCCTGTCCACCGTGTGTACACATCACCGTTGCACCAACATGTAATAGAGGACCCGGCATCTACACCACCGTTAATGCGCCGTTGTTAATATCGACGGTGGGACCGACCATATTCAACATAGCACCCTTGCCATTTTGCAAATAAATTCCCGTATCGTTAACAATCAGCGATGCACCCGTGGCAGTTTTAATCATAATGCCGCCTGTTGGCCCCGGCATATCTGAAATTGTGATGCCATTTTGTAACGGCGTTTGCAACGTGATGGCCGGTGTTGCCGGTGGCGTTAACAACGCCAGTGCAGGAACCTCCGCCGCACTCCCCCAAAAGCAACCCACCCAGATAGGAAATTCCGGATCACCCTGTTCAAACTCCACCCATACCCCGGAGCCAATCACCGGCAGTGCGAACATGCCGTTTTGAAGTCCCGCAATGGGAGAGCAGGGCATTGCCCAGGTGGTGGGAACTAAACCCGCGACATCAGGTACCTGCACTTGCAGTCGGCCCGTTTGTAACGGGTCAACATTGTTCAGCACCATGCCACGATATTTGCCGTAAAATTTTGTACTCATGCGGGCACCGTTGGCGTTAAAGAAATTAAACCGTTGCGGGTTAATTCAAAACTTTGTTTGAACTCTCCGGCTTTTAATGTATTGGTGACACTTTTTACAAAATACAAACCGTCATAAGCCAGACCGACGCCACGCACCCCCACCAGCTGGCGCGCTTTCAACAAGCGGCCATAACGCAACACATCAAGGTTGCCGGTTGCTGTGACAGAATCCTGCGACTTTGCGGCTTCTTTTAATCCTTTCGACAGCGCTTTAGCAGGACTCATCTTGGCAGTGTCTTTCAGTATTTTTATATTACTCAGCGTGGTAGACAGCGCGCCCAGCGGTGGCTGTAATGGATTCAAATTGGGAATGGGTAACGGAATCGGCACACGCGTCATTTGATTTTGAATAAAGACAACAGGCAGCACACCTTTGCTCGGATCAAAACTAAAGTTAAGTGATTCCACATTAGTGTGAGGGCCCATATCAACATTGAGGGCAGGCTGCGGAACCCCGACTTTTATTTCCGGGCCAAAGTAGGCGATGTTAGTACCAGGAGCCGGGCCGGGTTCAATATAAAAAACGTGGCCCACCTCTTCGGCAAGTTGCTTGATGTAATTCAAGTCAGTGCCTTGCTGGGCAGGAATTTTCTCAACGGGAATCGGTACGTCGAGAAAAATCTCCGGAATGGGCAAGGGAATAATGCCGTAAGCCGCATATTTGGCACAGATTAATGCCACCCGTGCCGCGATAGGCATTGCAGGGTAGGGCAGGCCATCAAACTCCTGGGTGTCCATGACTTTTGTTAAATCATCACCCGTCACGTTAACCGTACCGGGACTTCCATTTTGCCCGGCTTGTACCTGCACATTGGTCATAACGCCATCGAACAGCGGCGTCGGTAAACCGTTAACGGTGACAATTAACAGTATGCGCAAAGGCGGTGTGGCAACGCTGCTGCTAAGTGCAGGCGCAATCACAAAAAGTGTATTCAGCTCTGAAGAGCTGTTAAAAGAAAACTGCATTTGAAAACCGCTGGCCGAACCGGCCGCTGTTGTTACTGTAACGCTTTGCAATGCATCAATCACCACACGCGGCGCAGGCACCGGTACTACCGGCCCCATAAGAAGTGTTAAATGAATGCTGCCCTGTATCATAACTCCTCCGTGGGCTCCGGAATGCCTTCAGGGAGTGTGATGCGTAACCGGCGACCCATTTTTACGGTTAAATCCACAGGGTTCATTGCGCCATTGGCATCACACAAGCGCCAGTACAATTCGGGATCAGAAAAATAGCGTGCAGCGATATTATCAAGCCGGTCATTCTCTTCGACACGATGCTCCTGCAATGTGGCAAAATTTTCTGACATCGGAATAAAACGCTGTTTGACATAACGTACCGGCAGACCATCGGCCCTTGTCCATTCAGCCGTCTCCAGGCCCGCGTAGCGGCTGTTGGCCGCAAAGGTAGGTTGTTGCAGACCACTGTTTTGTAAAAATGTTTTGATCGGGTCATTCATGCTGGTATTCCTGTGCGGTGATTATTGTTGTATCCAGTTTTATTGTGCAGAGTATTAGGATGGCAACGAACCAAGCCCAAAGCTGCTTAATGATGCGCCACTCACTTTGGCCGCAAGCTGCTCCTTGTTTTGCAAATAATTCATAAACAGACTGCCGCCTTTATGTTTAAAACCAAGGTCGTTTACGTTGAGCACCTTCATTGTCAAATTGACTTTTGCCCGAATGGGGTTTAGTTGCGTATCAAAAGCCTCTTCGGTAATACTGAAAGTAGTAATACTCACTGGAACAACACGGTTTTTACTCCAGACAAATAACGCCAGCGGAGCTTCCATCGGCGCGATTTCCAATGTGCCTGCCATGGCCAGAATATTATTATTATTGAGTTGTTGGCTGGTAGGGTTGATTAACGACTCCAGCACCGCCAGTTGCGGTTGTATTCCATGTTCCACCACGTTCTGGTTCTGGTCAGGAAATTCCAGTTGATCCACTGCATCAATATCAACCTCGATGGTCAGGGTTTCTACTGCCGGGCCTTTAAATCGCAAGGCCTCTCCCTGGCCGCCATCACCAAAGCCCTGTGGGTCATAAGTGCGGCTCAAACTTTCAGGGTTATATTGCATGCTGATCATGTTTAACGTCGCACCGCTTTTAGCGTCGATTAACACGATGCCACCTTTTACGACTTTTGGTGAGTTTGGGAAAGTGGTCATTTAATTATGTTCCTTGTACCGCATTGTTTTTCCCTCCGAAATTGTTGCTTGGAAAAGTAGAGTGCGTTTAACACCCCAAAAATCATTTCACCAAAACCAACCCGCTGTTTTATGTTTAGTATCGTTACCATTCTCAACATTGTTGTGGTGCATGGAATGCACCCTACTTGTCTTTTAGTATCAACTAACACAATTCCACTTATAATTTTGGAGAATTGGGGCCATTAATTTTTTACCCTTGCCTATACCTATATAAAATAAATTGTCATTGGGAAAATAATTCGATACGCAATATGTGGTATTTTGTATCAAAATAGTAATGACCCTAACCCACCGACTATCGCACCCACCCCAGCGCCCACAGCAGCACCAATAGGTCCACCCGCTATAGCTCCAATTCCAGCACCTACCAACGCCCCTCCTCCTGCTCCAATAGCTGCTTTCGCACCAGTAGAGAGTCCGGAATAACCACCAGAGTCACCTTTCGCCTTTATTGCATTTGCTCGAGTGAGATATGATGATGCGCCATCGCCGTAAGCACGTCTTTCACCGTCTGCAGTAGATAATGCTGCCAATAGCGCTGCAGCAAAGCGATTAGGAAGCCTGCCCAACAAGACATTCACATCCGGGACGCTTGCTGCTGTCTGGCCGTTCAACCACGTAGTCGCTGTTGACATTGCTGCAGGGCCATTGGAGTGGTCATCGTTAGCGTGTACGAGCTCATGCCGTAATGTGAGGTCTTCTGCCCAAAAGCGTGACCGAGGCGGTCTACCGTTAAGATCACTCATGTCAGGTGTCAAGTCGGTAACTACATCAGGGTAATTTGAGTTGGTAATATCAGAATCAGAATCGGAAGCAATGTCGGCTTGACCACTTGGTCCTGTGCCAGATCTGACTTGGTATGTTATTGGATGTTCAAAGGTGGCAGCCACATCAAAAGTTCCCGGTCTTGGCGTTATCGCCACGCTCGATAAATTTGAGTTGAATGAGCGGGTGACGCCAAACCCGCTTGGCGTAGCACCACCTCGAGAGAGGCTTCCACTATAGGTAAAACTGGCATTGACGGCATCATCTCTATTTAATTCCACAAGCGCTGATCTATCGGCATCCATAATGTTACCGGGAGTAGAGCTGGCTTGGCCGGGCATTGTGTCGTACCTTGTCCCACTATTTTTGTGTTGAAAAAAATTATCATTATTACTTCCAATCATTTTTTTTGATGAGTCATTCCCTTGAGAAATCTCTGTAGATGAAGGCATTTTTCTACGAAGTTTTGCATGAAATGGATAACGCCCAACAACTGTTTTGGTTTTGTAATTGTTATGTGAAAAATTTACGGACGGCTGATAAGGCGATGAGATCAACGCTACTGGCCGACCATTATCCTGAGTTTTTATTGCATCATGCAGCTGGGTTCCACAGAAATCATAAATAAATTGTGATTTTTTCACGGCAACATCAGAAAAATTTCCGGTATAGTGATTCATTGGCGAAGACATTTTTCTCGTTAGCCTGTGAATTTGTGCTGGCTGAATTTTATTTTGGCTACTTGCATAAGTTTGGTGTTTCATTGCCTAATCCCTTGATACACTGAATGCGCAATGTTCTGACCAATCTCGGATGGAGTGCTGGTTTTTTCTATCGTTATGGGTTTTGTGTGAATTTTTCTTATTGAATCATCACTTTGTAAATTTGGAAAAATTTCATTCTGAGAAAGCAATTGTTTCAGAGAAGCCTCAAGGCTGTTTTTTAATATATATATTTGGTGGTGTTTGGAAAATTCGTCTTCTACAATTAATTCAGTTATATGTAAATTAATATTCACATCGCCACCTCCAAATTTCCTTGCCAGATAAAATCAGAATCCTTAGCGGGTCGTTCCAATTTTTTATATTCGATACGCGCTGCATTCAAGAGCAGGGGCATGCTGACTGGGCTTACTTTTTGCGCAGCCATGAATGCGGCATTTAACGCTACGTTGTGAATATTGCCGCCAGTCAGGTTAAGTTTTGCTAAGCGGTTACAGTCAAAATTTCCATCGACAGGCGTTTCAGGCGGAAATACCTTCTGCCAGATTTCTGTTCTTTCTTCGACGCCTGGAAACGGAAAATCAACAATAAACCGCAATCGACGCACAAAGGCTTTATCCAAAGAAGATTTCATGTTGGAAGCCAGAATGGCCAGTCCTCGATAGGATTCCATTCGCTGTAACAAATAATTGATTTCGATATTGGCATAACGGTCATGGCTGTCTTTGACTTCGCTACGTTTACCAAACAGGGCATCGGCTTCATCGAAAAATAAAATCGCGCCGCTGTCTTCTGCAGCATCAAACAGTTTGCGCAGGTTTTTTTCGGTCTCGCCGATGTATTTACTGACGACCGATGACAGGTCGATGCGGTAGAGGTCGAGTTCGAGGGCGTTGGCAATGACTTCTGCTGCCATGGTTTTTCCGGTACCGCTTTCTCCGGCAAACAGTGCGTTAATCCCCAGGCCTCGATTCATCTGTTCCCGAAAACCCCAGTCTTCATATACCCGGTTACGGTAAGCAACCTGATCGGTGATTTGATGCAGCAAGGCTTTTTGTTCTGGCGGTAAAACCAGTTGTTTCCATGTGGCTTTGGCGTCGATTCTGCGTGCCAGTTGTTCCATTCCAGCGCGGGCGGCGATACGACAGGCTTGCCACAGGTTTGTGTTTTCGGGTTGCCTTGATGAGGGTTCGTTTCCGGATGATTGATCAAGGACTGTTTTGGCCAGACGATTAATCTCGTTTTGACTGAACGAAAACTGCTCGGCCAGGCGTTGTGGTTGATCATTGGCTTTGTCTTGCAAAGCTTCCGCCCAAAGTTGTTGCTGTTCTTCGGGGGTGGGTTTGTTGATTTCCACGGAGAGCCGTTGACGGGTAATGTCAATGTTCGAATCTTCTATATCCAGAAATACCACATCACGGCTGCGTTCCAGAAAACGTTTCAGCAGGGATTTTTCAGAATCCGTGGCATCGTTGATATCAATATAGAGAGCCAATGGCATTAATAAACATTCGCGCTGCCAAAGGCGGGTGAAGGTTTCAAAATCACCGATCTGGCCGGGCATGTTTTTCAGGCTCATGGTTTGCAGGCTGATGCCCAATGTCAATGCGATGCGAGTTGCGATCAGGCGTTTACTGGCCGAGTCATGCCCAACAAGTTCAATGACGGGTGCGCCTTCTGTATTGCCTGAATATTGCAGGCGACTGATGATGGTGTCGAGTTTTTGTTGTTGAGAAAGTGGCAGGGATTGCTTCGTTTGTTGATTACCCGTTGAATCATTCCGCATTGGATCAATCAGAGGCGTTAACCGGTCATCGAGATAGTTAAGCCCTTTAAGGTAGTTAACGATGCGTTCATCGGCAGTCAGTGCTGCACCCGTTAGCGGTTGTGCGCCGGGTTGGTTTATCTCCAGCAATCGCCAATAACGTAATGGCGAGTGAGGTGACAGGGCACTCCAGTCGGGGTCATCGAATAAAGCGAATGCCAGTGCGAAGGTGGGGTAGGGTTTGTCCCGATTATCCTGTGCATTCGCGCAAAGGCTGGCGGTTTGTGTGTTGAGTTCCATTGCCACACACAGTGCCAGTACGTGCCGGTCAAACGCTGACAAACCCAGTGCGTTACCGAGTAGCGTCAGCGCAGGAGGCAGTTCGTTGTTGTCCAGTTTTACCTTTTCCTGATGTGCGTGTTCGATGGTGGCATTGTCAGGAGTGGACGGGGTTTTTTTATCGTTCGTACGGGCAGCAAGCCGTTCAAGGCGCAAGTGTATCCATGCGACTGTTGCAGCCAGATGCCTGTCGTTGTTTTCCATCCAGTTTTCCTGCTCGTTCATGTGATGGTCACCTGTTGGCTGGCGATGAACTGTGGTGTGGCACCTGAAAAATCAATGGGTATGCTGTCAACACCATCCACTCTGAGGCGCAACACATAGGGAGCAGCAGGCCTGGCAACGGCGCTTTCGACGGTGAAGGTCAATGAGGTCAGGGCAGTGGGCTCAGCGGGTGTGACGATGGCGTCAGGTGCAATCGTCCGGTCGTTGAAAAGTAATGCGACACGTTGCCCGGCGGTTATTTGCGGCAGACATTCTATGGTAAGCACAACGTTACCCGCCGGAGCGGTTATTGGATTGATCGATTGGATATTCGGTGACAGCGGCATGGCAACTGAGTTGCTGCTCCAGGCTGGCGCACTCGTTCGTTGTGTTACCAGTGACAGCGTATAAAATCCTGCGGGCCATTGGGAGCCCAGTGTTGCATCATCTGCCGGAGCAGGCAGTTGTACGGTCATTTCAGTGTTGCTGTTGTTGACCTCCGGGCGGATATCAATGGGGTTATTGAGTTGCGGATGCTGGAAGCGTACGACGGTATCGTCGCTGCTCAATTGTGAACCCAGCAAGGTTACTGTATCCCCCAATTCAGCTGACGGTTTCTGGTTGGGAAAGCGCAAACCGGAAAGCGAGGGGGAGGGACCGGCAATGACGACTGGGCCACGATCATCAGTTCCTCTGCGTAATACGGGTAATGGTGTTTTGCTGGGGCGGGTGCTTTCAATTAATACCACCGATACTTCATACCCCGTGGAAAGACGGTATTCGGCAGACTGGAAACTGCTCCAGAGTTTGGACATGTCGTCCAGAGATAATATGTCCGGGGTGATGCGAACACGTTCGACCTGATGTTGAAGGTTGGAGTCCGGGGTCACCCCGTCGATATCTGCCGGGTTGAGCAGTGGGTGATCGTGCAGGATGCTCATGGCTTGTCCCATCAGTTGCTGCCCTGAAATGTCATCATCATTTGCGCCGTAGGCTGTGATTAAATATTTCAGTATCAATGGTAATGGCGGGTGTGCAGATTCACCGTTTCGTGTTTCACCCGGCATGGGTGAATTGCTGAAGGCGGTGTTGTGGTAGGTGCTGTAGAGAAAAATATTGATTTGTTCACCGGTTCCACTGCGTGCTGTGCCTGGAGGCTGGGTGGTGACCGAGGTCGTTACATCACTCAGCAAATGTTGCAGTGTCGCAGTGACGGTGGCTAATGCGGCGGGGCTGCTCATGGCTGTCCCTTGTTGTGTTGCTTGTTGCGTTGTTCCAGGTAGTCACTCAGGCTCATTACGCCACTCGGTTTTTTGTCGGGTTGAGACTGTGTCGGGGAATCCGTTTGAACGGCCCGGACTTCAACACGACCGATGGTGACGTTGATGACTGGCTCGGGTTCTGTCTGTGCATTAAGTGCCTGCCAGCGTTCGGTGAGGCTGGACTGTATTTCAGCCAGCCAGTCAGGGGTTTGTAATAAACCGGCTTGGTGAGTCTCTTGTTGTTCGAGCGGGTTTTCAAGGGTTTGTTTTTTGTCGCGGCCTTCCTGATTAACGCTGTGATTTTTAACAAGCGGGTCTGCAAAGTGCTGGCTTTCAACATTCAGGGTTTTAAAATCCGGGGCTTCAACGGTAGCGTCCTGTTCAGGCAAAAAAGGTGACGTCACGGATTCGTTTAATAGATTGTTATCAATTTCTTCAGTCGTCTTTGGTACGGTGGTATTTTGCTGTAATCCGCTTGGTGATGGTTTGTTGTTCTGTGCGTGCTGACTGTTCAAACGAGTCAATATTGTGTGTATGTGTGAGTTTTCCCCATCACTGGTAGACATTTTTTGAATGTCAGGTTGTTTTGTTGTTGGCGGAGATCCGCTTTGGTTTTGCGTGTTAATGCCTGATGTTTCCTGCGCGAAGATTGTTTGTTCAGGTTCAGCCAAAGGTGTCAAGTTGTCGTTGTCGGCGTTTTGTTTCATCCGCAGATCAGGCGCTAATTGCATGTGGGCAGCTTCTGTTACAGATTCGATTTTCGGATCATGCCGGGTGAGGGATTCTCCGGTATTTACAGTGTTTTCAAATCGTGATTTTGGGCGTGGCTGAACAATATAACTCGCCTCCCGATTGGCATTGCCTGCCTGATGTCGATAAATAATGTTGTGCAGGAATTGACTCATTATCCTAACATTCCCAAATAAAGTTGCCGTCGCACGGGGCTGAGGCGGAGTATTTCCTGCTCGCTCCAGCCATAACCCGATGCCAGTTTGTATACGGTTTGCAATATTTGCTGTGCCCACTCATTAACTTCTGTCCAGAGAAAACCGGCAATATCAAACAATACCGTCCAGCTGTGTGAACATTCAGAGCAATTGAGCAGGATACGAATATCTGCACAGGAATCCAGTTGCTCAACTTGTTGACTTAACTTTCGAATAACAGAATCCGGCAACTGGTCAAAATCACAACTTTTTCCCGATTGTTCAGCGTTAAGCAGGCAGCGTGATAGCAGATGTTGTTGCATCTTTTCAGCATTGTGGTTATCAGGCGAGGTGTTGATAACCGTGGTGATATCAAGGCTGTTTGGCAAGCGGAAACGTAGCGCATAGTTATCTGCATTGAGGTCAAATTCATCGGCTATTGTGCTGTTTTCCTCCGGTTGCTCGATAAAGTCCGTCGTGTTGCTTTCCCATTCAATTCGCTCGCCACATTCTGGGCACACGGCGGTATTCAACAATCGCTGGCCGAACAGATGCGTGCGAAGTTGCAACAGCCGGAGGTCTCTCTGACCGATACTTAATTTTGCCAGGGCATCGGCTTGTATTTCGGGATAGGCTGCGGCCAGAAGAATCAATATCCTTGTCAGCAGAGGCTTGTTCAGACCCTGCTCCCAGGCATTTAATAATTCTTCGCTTCCGAGTGCTTTCATGGCCGGTTTATCCTGCGGGCTCCGTAAACGAGGGTTCTGTCGGTTCGGAGACTTCGTAGTCTCGTTCCCAGCCTTCGTTTTCCAGTTTCAGGGTTTGGATGGCCACGGCACTGGCGCTGGCATCCAGCTCGGGCAATGCTTGATACTCTGATACCCAGCATCGATATACTTTGTATGAGATGACCACCTGGCCGGCTTCGTTGTACATCTCGATGATGAGATCCTTGCGGAAATCCCTCAGTGATACTTCGGCACCCAGCCCGGCACCAAAATTCCAGATCTTGTTTGCCCATTTCTCAAATTCCGGGTCATGAGTTACGCCTCTTTCAAGCGTAATGGCTTCAAATTTTGTTTGTCCGGGTGATTTTCGTTCGGTGCTGGGGTCGCCGCCTTCACGATGGGTGACCGGTTCAGTGGTGCGTTTGAGTGCGCCGACCTTTGAAATACCGGCAACGTAACGGCCATCCCATTTCACGCGAAATTTAAAATTCTTGTACGGGTCAAAGCGCTGTGCGTTAACACTAAATTGAGCCATGATTTACTCCCTATGTTTCAGCCTGACCGGCGATTTGTTGAAGTTTGATAACGACAAACTCAGCAGGTTTGAGTGGCGCAAATCCCACCATGATATTCACCACACCATTATCAATGTCGGTTTGTGTGGTGGATTCGGCGTCACATTTCACAAAATAGGCATCCCTGGGGCTGCTGCCCTGGAAGGCTCCCTGGCGAAACATGTTTTGCATAAATGCACCGATATTTAATCGAATCTGTGACCATAAAGGCTCATCGTTCGGCTCAAAGACCACCCACTGGGTGCCACGGTAAAGACTTTCTTCGATGAACAGGGCGGTGCGTCGTACCGGTAAGTATTTCCATTCGGAGGCCAGCTGGTCAGCACCGGCAAGCGTGCGGCTTCCCCAGACCACGCGACCATTAACAGGAAAGGCTCGCAGGCAGTTGACAGCCAGCGGATTCAGTTGGCCGTTGTTGCCATCGGTGAGTTTTGCGGACAATGCAACAACCCCTTTTAGCGTTGCGTCCAGTCCGGCGGGTGCTTTCCAAACGCCACGAGTGGCATCCGTGCGGGCGATAATGCCTGCGACAACACCGCAAGGTGAAAATTCGGCCAGGCGTCCTTCCTGTAAGGGATTAGGTTGAACGACACGGGGAAAATAAACCGCTGTATTGGCATTGCGATCCAGTCCCCAGATAACGCTGTCCAGTCCGGTTGCGGGATTGGTGATATCACTGTGTTCATCCCAGTCATACAGTGGGTCGGCGATGTATATTGCACGACGGTTCAGGCAATAAGTGGCTGCTGCGATACGGCTTTGCGCACCAATGTCACCGGTGTTGTCCAGCGTGAAAGGCGGTATGCAAAGCAGGTTAAACAAATCTGCTTTTTCCAGTGCCCAGATACCTTCGCGATTGTCTGCCAGAAGCGGGTCAGACACTTCTGTGTCGGAGATGGCGGCACCGTCCTCACCCGCAGTGGTATCGAATACAAGATTGTTGGCGGGAGGGGGGCGTGTGGCAGCCAGTATTCCGTTGACGCGCACGAGTTTTGATTGCTGCTCCAGAATGGTGGTTGCATACCGACTGTTTTCTTCAAGTGCCGAGATATTATTGAAGGTTTCTATTTCACCTGTACCACTATCCGTAATGATTAAATTAAAGACTTCATTGGTGGCAGCATCCGGGTTAATGGCCGGGTCCGGGTGCGTCACTGTGACTGATAAATTATTTCCCCAGGCTCCCGTACTGGCAGCCCGCAGATTAAGTGTGCCGGAGAGCAGTGTTGCTGCAATGCCGCCGTTACTGACCCGGACTATCAGTGCATCCCGGCCGCCATTGCGGAAAAACTGACTGACGGTAAAACCTAGCGGATGATTGCGTGACAAGCCGCCGAAGGTGCGTGTGTATTCAGCAAAACTTTGCACCAATATCGGTTCATTTTCTTCACCACGCAATGCGCTGCCGATAAATGCGGTGATGGATGTGGCGACGCCGGTAACGCTGCGAACGCCACTGGGGATTTCTTCAATATAAACACCGGGGTACGTTAGTGGAACGCTCATAAAATGTCTCCATAGTGACAGTTTGCAGAACCTTAAAAATAACGTTAAGGGTCCGGTTAATCTCTGATGACTGCTTTATGCCAAATAAACCTGCTGACCAAACAGTGATGCCTGAATACTCTGATTGTTCTGTGGATTCCTGTGTGCCGGGTGAAGTGAACTGATTCAAGGTGTCGCGTCTCGCGCAATAAAAATACTGACAGTAGCGTTCTCTCCGGTGGCCGCCATTGTTAATTTGATCCGTCTGGGGCTAACGCCGATAGCACTCAGGTTGCCGGCAGAAAACATTTGCGGGCCGTCCAGCGTCAGTGTGTCATCAGCATCGGTGGTGCCATCGTTAAAAATATACGTCAAGTCTGGCGAGTAGTACGTTGAAGAGAGTAGTAATACGTGTAACTGGCTGGAATCGCCGGGTTGTATTTCGACGGTGACTTCAGTGCCGTCAGCCGTCAAGTCAATATCGATCTGGCCAGTGGCTTCTGCTTCAATTACTCCGGAAGAAGCAGTTACTGTTTTCCCGCCAGCAATTGCAACACTGAGTGTGAACGTGATCCTGGGCATGCGACACCTCCTTGAAAAATTTCCGGCTGGTTTTAATTGCCGAGCAGTATCAGCAAAAATACTGACAAAAACGATATTTTTTCATTTCTCGATATGATGCTGTTTGCAGAATTAATGAAAAGTGATGATGGTTAGATCCTGTGACAAATTTTTGGAAAAGTCCAACAGGTTAGGTTAAAAATATTGTTTTTTACGAATCCACTTTGATTATAGCTTGCATCCTGATTTGGCAAAGCGATTGCTGAATAAAAACATATTTAAATATTAATGAATACGTTTATTTTTTCTTTTGTGGAAAATTACCTGGAATTACGGAATAAAAACCATTCTCGTTTTTTTAGGGCTGTTTCGTGCGGTTTGCGGTGAACAAATGCCAGCTAAAGACAAAGAGGGTTTTTTTTGAATGTCTCGTTTCTTTAGAAGTGACTAATCACAGTGAGGGGTTACTATAGAGCAAATTAAGTGCATGTTTATATTTTTGTATTTTTAAATATTAATAATACTATTTTTGCAGTCGTTCTGACGGGTTATGTTTTTATATAAATACCCATACATATTTCAGTCGGTAAAGGTATTGATTTTTATCAATTTTGCGGAAGATATTGTAAATGTTATTTGATATGAATTAAGGAAGTATTGATATCAGGCATTCATTGTTTGGTGGTATGAAGGTGTCTTCGAGATATTTTCCTTATTGGAAATGAAATTAGCACTGTTGTTAGCCGGAACGCAGTATTCTTTACGTTATGCTGCCAAAATTTACAGGCATTTTGAAATCTGAGGCATGGTTTCCGGGTTATATGACTTCACTAATGTTATGCGCTCGAATACTGAATTAATGACTGACGATTTTTCAGACACAACAGGATTGTCAAAATGATTGATAACACCCCCTAAGTAATGGCAGTATGATCGTCCTGCATTGCTGGTTCTGTTTGCGGGAGGAAGGGAGTGCATGTGTTGTGCGTCTCATGTAAGGTGTGCGCGATGTTAAACACAGCAAACACACAAGAACAATTACAGGCTCGGGTGCGCATTGTCTTGGTTGATACCAGCCATGCGGGCAATATTGGCGCAGCGGCCCGGGCGATGAAAAACATGGGGTTGGCTCGATTGTATCTGGTGGCTCCCAAACAATTTCCCCATGCAGATGCAACGGCGCGGGCCTCGGGAGCCGATGATGTGCTGGCTCAGGCCACAGTCTGCGCCACACTGGACGAGGCTTTGGTTGGTTGCAGTCTGGTGATGGGAGCCAGCGCGCGGCTGCGCAATTTATCGGTGCCTCTGCTGGCCCCCCGGCAATGTGCCACAAGAGTGTTGAGCGAAATAACGGAAGCAGGCATTGAATGCGCACTTGTTTTTGGTCGTGAGCATTCGGGGCTGACTAATGACGAGTTAGGCCGTTGTCATCATCTGGTCAATATTCCCACCAATCCTGAATACAGTTCATTAAATCTGGCCGCAGCGGTGCAGGTGTTGAGTTATGAACTGCGGGTGGCGACGCTGAGTGAACAAACCGGAGTGGCTGATGACGTGGATGTAGAACCGTTGGCCAGTGCCGAGGATATGGAACGGTTTTATGTGCATCTGCAACAGACGCTGGAAGCTATCGGGTTTCTCGACCCGAAAAATCCGCGTATCATGATGCAGCGCTTGCGGCGTCTGTTTAATCGTGCGCGCCCCAATGAAGTGGAAATGAATATTCTGCGCGGTATTTTAACGATGACGCAAAAGGCCGGACATCAACCTGATCCTGACTAATTGATGAGGTGTTTTTGGGCCGGATTGAAAGTAAAACGGTCGTATTTTCTGTTATGGACAAGCGGATTGCCGCATCAATTCGGTGCATCAAGGGAAAAAATACTTCGTCAACCTCATGGTCGGGCGAATACAAAACCTAAATTTAGCGGGTGGGTTAATCCAGCAGTTTTCTGACTTCACACATTTTAAAACGGCATAAAAATCATAAAGCAGAGGGCTTTCTGTTTTTAATGCATTGATTTCAATGCAACTAAAATTAAAAGTCATGGAAATTACGGGTCTGTTGTTAACGCAGGTCAGCGCATATTATTCGATGATGCTCGGAAAGTCAGTGATGAAAAGCCAGCAAAGCCCTACTAGAAATCATGGATTGATTATTTTGGACTCCAGGAGAATAATTACCGCTGAATAGAGATCGAAGGAATCGTGTCGAACCGGAAAAGGATGCAGCGCAGGGAACCTTGTCCGATTACACCATTAGTTAGTTTGATTTTGCGCTGAATATTTTGTAACAGGATAAAACAAGAACAATGAGAATTAACCACGAAGCAACACGTAACACGTTGCGCAACAATTACACAGTTTGATGTTCAGTCATCTTCGGGAAGACATCCGTTGCGTATTTGACCGCGATCCTGCGGCGCACACCACATTTGAAGTCATCACCACTTATCCTGGCGTGCATGCGCTGATGCTGCATCGTTTTGCACATCGTTTGTGGAAGATGAACCTGCGCTGGCTGGCACGCATGTCATCAGCACTGGGCCGCTGGTTAACGGGCATTGAAATTCACCCCGGTGCTAAAATTGGCCGACGCTTTTTCATCGACCATGGCATGGGTGTGGTTATTGGTGAAACCGCAGAAATCGGTGACGATTGCACGCTGTATCATGGTGTGACACTCGGCGGTACCAGCTGGAAAAAAGGCAAGCGTCACCCCACGCTGGAAAATAATGTGGTGGTGGGGGCCGGGGCCAAGGTTTTGGGGCCGATTGTGCTGCGGGAAGGTGTACGAGTGGGTTCCAATGCGGTGGTGATCAAAGAGGTGCCCCCCGGTGCGACGGTGGTGGGTGTGCCAGGGCAGGTAGTCAAGGCGAAAGTGAAGCAGGCGACCACCAGTGAAGATAAGCGGCGGCATGCCACCGCCAAAAAACTGGGTTTTGATGCTTATGGTGCGACCAGCGATGCGCCGGATCCAGTGGCTCATGCCATTAACAGCCTGCTTGATCATGTGCATGTGATGGACAGTAAAATGACCGCGATGTGCGAATCCATCAAACAGCTGGATGCAGGCTTTAAAGATGTACAGCTGCCAGATCTGGATGATTGTGCTATTGACGGCAGCAGCAGTGAAGAACCTGTCCATCTGGATGAAGCGGTAGATATGCCAGCGGACAAAAGGCTGGACGACTAAACTGTACGGACTTCCCCTGATTTTTGTGAGCGGTTATTTTTCGCATTTAGTTCTTGACTAAATTCGTAGGATATAGATAATAACCAATTAAATTGATCAGGAATTTGCGCAGGTTTGTTTCCTGGGGGTATTACGGTACCGGCATAAGTTGTGGGTAAGTGTGGTTTGACCCGTAACCACAGTTTCTGTAGGCTTTCGCCGAATCCCCACTTTTTTAGTATGTTTTTTATCCGCAAACAACGGTGGTGGCATTGAGTTTATACATATATTCTATATGTATATTTAGGCATCGCAAGGACAAAGACCACAGAGGTGAAGCTATGAGACTGACAACTAAAGGTCGTTACGCAGTTACGGCCATGCTGGATTTAGCGTTAAACGCAAAAGACCGTCCCATTACATTGGCGGACATTTCCCAGCGGCAGGGTATTTCTCTGTCCTATCTTGAGCAGCTGTTTTCACGCCTGCGCAAACAGGATCTGGTGTCCAGCGCACGAGGGCCGGGTGGCGGGTATCGCCTGAGTCGGAATGCCGGTGAAATCAGTGTGGCGCAGGTGATTGCGGCCGTGGATGAAAAGGTAGCGGTGACCCGCTGTGGTGGCAAGGGTGATTGTCAAAATGGTGAGGCCTGCCTGACACATAAACTCTGGTGTTCGTTGAGTGATCAGATTCAGGGTTTTCTAACGGGCATCTCGTTAGGTGATCTGGTACAGGAAGACCATGTCAAAATGGTTTCCGAGCGCCAGTTGACCGGTGTGCAGGATCAAGCGGGGCAGGATATGGCGGAGAACCCGCTACAGGCAGCGACAGGTATGTAACCTGACTGCATTGGACTCCCGCTATGTCTGTTTATCTTGATTACAACGCAACCACGCCTTTGGACAGGCGGGTACTGGATACCATGATGCCGTTTTTGTGTGAGCAGTTCGGCAATGCGTCCAGTGGCCACCAGTCCGGGCGCGTTGCCCGTGCAGCAATGGACGTTGCGCGGGAGCAAGTGGCGGCACTGGTTAACGCACACCCTTCGCAAGTGATATTTACCAGTGGTGGTACCGAAGCCAATAATCTTGCACTGAAAGGTTGCGCAGCCCGTTTGACACCTGGCCATATTATTTTGAGTGGAGTGGAACACAGCTCGGTGCGTACCCCGGCCAATGTGTTGAAAAAATATGGCTGGACGCTGGATGAAATAAGTGTGGATGCCGATGGTCAATTGATAATTGACAATTTACGCACCATTTTTTCCGGCATGTCGGCAGCGCGTTCGAAAATTCTGGCGGTGATGTTGGCGAATAACGAGACCGGCATTGTTTATGAAACTGCGCCCATTGCGGCTCTGGCGCGTGATTTTGGTGCCATATTGCTGGTTGATGCGGTACAGGCCGCAGGCAAAATTCCGGTGGATTTTACCCGTGGCGGCGCGCAGCTGATGAGCCTTTCCGCACATAAGATTTATGGTCCCAAAGGCGTAGGTGCGCTGATTGTCGATAAGGCCGTGGATATGGAACCGATGTTGCAGGGGGGTGGCCAGGAAAAAGCGCGCCGTGCCGGTACCGAAAATGTGGCGGCTATTGTGGGTTTTGGCAAAGCGGCAGAATTGGCGCTAAGTGAATTATCGACACGCTACGCGCAGGTACAAACGTTGCATCATTATCTGGAAACCCGGTTGCGCGCAGAACTGCCACAGGTGTGCATTTTTGGTCAGCAGGCAGACCGTTTGCCAAATACCAGTTTTTTTGCACTACCGGGGCTCGATGGCGAAACCCTGCTGATGAGTCTCGATCAGGCAGGACTGGCGGTCTCCAGCGGCTCTGCCTGTGCTACGGGTGAGGTAGAGCCCAGCCATGTGTTGCTGGCCATGGGGGTTTCGCCGGAGCATGCGCGCGGGGCAATCCGTGTCAGTCTGGGTAAGGAATCACGCCGAGATGAAATTGACAGCTTTATTGATTGTCTTAAACAACAGGTGCGTGTTTTGCAAAGCTTTGCAGCCGTCGCCTGTGCCTGATCTGGTTTTATTGGTCTGAATAAAGTGTTTGACCTCGCTTGAAAAACGTTTGAATTGATTTGAATTGAGAAAATGAAAGGCAGTAATAAATGACAAGCTTGAACCGACGACCGATTTACATGGACTATGCGGCCACCACGCCCATGGACCCCCGTGTCGCAAAAAAAATGATGCAGTTTCTGACGCCGGACGGTGAGTTCGGTAATCCGGCTTCGCGCTCCCATGCTTACGGTTGGACAGCAGAAGCGGCGGTTGATGAGGCGCGCACACAGGTGGCGGCGTTGGTGAATGCCAATCCCAAAGAAATTATCTGGACCTCAGGTGCCACCGAATCGGATAATCTCGCCATCAAGGGCATCGCGCATTTTTATGGTGGAAAAAACAGTAAAAAAGGCAAACACATCATCACCAGCAAAATCGAGCACAAAGCCGTGCTGGATACCTGTCGTCAACTGGAACGTGAAGGGTATGAAGTTACCTATCTCGACCCGGAGCCCACAGGGCTGATTGACCTGGACAAGCTGGAAGCGGCCATGCGTGATGACACCATTCTGGTTTCCATCATGCATGTCAACAACGAGCTGGGGGTGATTCAGGATATCGCCGCCATTGGCGAACTGACCCGTGCCAGAGGCATTGTTTTTCATGTGGATGCTGCACAAAGTGCCGGTAAGGTGGACATTGACCTGTCGAGCATGAAAGTCGATTTGATGTCTTTTTCGGCACATAAAATTTATGGCCCCAAAGGCATGGGTGCATTGTATGTGCGCCGCAAACCACGTATTCGTCTGGAAGCACAGACGCACGGTGGTGGTCATGAGCGCGGCATGCGTTCCGGCACGCTGGCCACACACCAGATTGTCGGCATGGGCGAAGCCTTCCGCATCGCCAAAGAAGACATGGCCAAAGATCAAACACATACAGCTGCTTTACGTGACCGTTTATACGCTGGCGTAAAGGATCTCGAAGAGGTGTACGTCAACGGAGATATGGCTCGAAGCGTGCCGAATATCTTCAATATCAGTTTCAATTATGTTGAAGGCGAATCCCTGATTATGTCCCTGAAAGATCTGGCCGTATCGTCCGGCTCAGCCTGTACTTCGGCAAGCCTGGAGCCTTCTTATGTATTACGTGCCCTGGGACGTAACGATGAACTGGCACACAGTTCCATTCGTTTCAGCATAGGGCGGTTTACCACGGAAGAGGATGTTGACAATGCCATTACCCATGTGCGTGCAGCCATTGAAAAACTGCGTGCATTGTCACCATTATGGGACATGTACAAAGAAGGTATTGATTTGTCCCAGGTGAAATGGGCAGCACATTAGATTGAAAAAAACAGATTGAAAAAATGCAGAGAACAGACGTCTAACATACGGTGATAAAACTGTGAGGCAGGTGAAACATGGCATATAGCGATAAAGTTTTAGATCATTATGAAAATCCGCGTAATGTGGGCACTCTGGAAAAAGATGATCCTTCCGTGGGCACGGGCATGGTGGGCGCACCGGCGTGTGGTGATGTGATGCGTTTGCAGATCAAGGTCAGCGACGATGGCATCATCGAAGAAGCGCGTTTTAAAACCTATGGCTGCGGTTCTGCCATTGCGTCCAGTTCCCTGCTGACGGAGTGGGTGAAAGGTAAAAGCCTGGAAGAAGCGGGACAGATTAAAAATACCGATCTTGCCGAAGAACTGGCTCTGCCACCGGTAAAAATTCATTGCTCGGTATTGGCGGAAGATGCCATCAAGGCAGCCATCGAAGATTTTCGTGGCAAGGCAGATAATAAAAAAGCTGATGGCTCAAATAACGCTGATGCCCCAAATAACGCTGATGGCTCTGGCAAAGCCGCATAACGCAATATAGTGACTAACGTGTAAAGGTAACAATGTCGATAACATTAACGCAATCAGCCGCAGATCGTATTCAAAGTTTTCTTGAAAATCGTGGCAAGGGTGTTGGCCTGCGCCTGGGTGTAAAGACCAGCGGCTGCTCGGGTATGGCTTACGTTATTGAATTTGCTGATGAAATTGGCAGCGATGACGAGGTGTTTGAAAACAAGGGTGTGCGCATTCTGGTGGATGCCAAAAGCCTGATTTATCTCGATGGTACCGAACTTGATTATGGTAAAGAAGGTTTGAATGAAGGGTTTACGTTTAATAACCCCAACGTAAAAGATAACTGTGGTTGCGGCGAAAGCTTCACGGTTTAACGGTTCGGGTTTCTTGTATGCACGCGGCGGATCTTTCCAGCAATTTTTTTGCACTGTTTGACTTGCCGGTTTCTTTTGATATTGAGCTGGATGCGCTGTCTGCACGCTATCGTGACGCGCAGCGTGCTGCGCATCCTGACAAATTTGCCAATGCCCCGGAGGGTGAGCGTCGCTTGTCAGTACAAATGGCTGCGCGCATAAACGAAGCTTATCGAGTATTGAAAGACCCTCTGTCGCGGGGGCGTTATTTGCTTGAACTGCACGGTGTTGCCCTTGATGATTCCGATACCGCCTTCGATGGTGCTTTTCTTATGGAACAAATGGAATTACGCGAACGCCTGGCGGATGTGAAAAACAGTGCCGATTCTGTTTCACAATTGCGAATCATCGCCGATGATATTGCTGCACATGACAAATCGTTAATTACGCAAATGGCCGATTTGTTGAATGAAGCCAGTGCAGAGTCTTTACAGCAGGCACGGAATGTGAGCCGTAAATTACAGTTTTTCCGGCGCTTGAATGAAGAGGTTGAAGCCCTGGAAGATGAGCTGGGTGATTATTAAAGACGCTGTGTAATCCATCCCCATGCATGACAGCACAATTCTTAAAACAATGAACAACACACCTCAAGATATTTTATATGGCACTTCTGCAAATCAGTGAACCCGGCCAGACGGCTGCACCACATCAACACAAACTGGCGGCAGGCATTGACTTGGGCACCACCAATTCCCTGGTGGCCACGGTGCGCAGTGGTAAGGCTGAAATCCTGCCGGATGTAGAGGGTATGCATTTGTTGCCGTCGGTGGTGCGTTATTGTGAAACCGGTGCGCCACAAGTGGGTGCCATCGCCAAACAATCCGCCATCAGCGATCCACGCAATACCATCAGCTCGGTGAAGCGCTACGTAGGACGCGGACTGGCGGATATCTGCAAGGGCTGCTCCCGCAGCGAGTATGAGTTTGTTGACAGTGATTCTTCTGTACCACGCATTCGTACTGTGGCGGGAGACATCAGCCCTGTTGAAGTGTCAGCAGAAATCCTTAAAAACCTGAAACTGCGCGCGGAAGAGACACTGGGCGGTGAGTTAACCGGTGTTGTGATTACCGTGCCCGCCTATTTTGATGATGCGCAGCGGCAGTCCACCAAGGATGCCGCCCAGCTTGCGGGCTTGCAGGTATTGCGTCTGCTCAATGAACCCACCGCAGCAGCCGTCGCCTACGGTTTGGACAAGGGCTCGGAAGGTGTGCATGTGATTTATGATCTGGGTGGCGGCACCTTTGATATTTCCATCCTGCGACTTAACCGGGGTGTCTTTGAAGTGATGTCCACAGCGGGCAACACGGCGCTGGGGGGGGATGATCTTGACCGTATTATTGCGCAATGGTTGATACAACAGGCCGGACTTGATCCATCTGCGCTTTCCGCCGGACAGATGCGTGCCACACTGCTGGAAGCCTGTCGGGCAAAAGAGGCATTGTCCGATGCGGAAGTGGTGGGCGTGTCTTTGTCTGTTACAGATGGCTCTGTTGCGGATGATGCCGTATGGCAGGGCGAACTGACACGTACACAGTTGTATGAACTGATTGATCCGCTCATCCAAAAAACCTTGTCTTCCTGTCGTCGCGCTTTGCGTGATGCCGGTATTGATGTGGATGAAATCGAAGATGTGGTGATGGTGGGAGGCTCAACACGTTCACCACGGGTGCGTGAATTGGTGGGTGAGTTTTTCCACTGCGAACCCATGGTAGACATCGATCCTGACAAAGTGGTTGCAGCAGGGGCTGCGATTCAGGCTGATATTTTAGTGGGCAACAAGCCCGATGATGAAATGTTATTGCTTGATGTGATTCCACTCTCGCTGGGTATCGAAATCATGGGCGGTCTGGTTGAAAAAATTATCTCCCGCAATACCACCATTCCTTCGGCTAAAGCCCAGGATTTCACCACCTTCAAGGATGGGCAAACCGCACTGGCAGTGCATGTTGTGCAGGGGGAGCGTGAACTGGTGAGTGATTGCCGTTCTCTGGCCCGTTTTGAATTACGTGGTATTCCGCCGATGGTGGCAGGCAATGCGCGTATTCGCGTAACGTTCCAGGTGGATGCGGATGGCCTGCTTTCGGTGACGGCGCGGGAACAGATTTCCGGTGTGGAAAGCACAGTACAGGTCAAACCGTCTTTTGGTTTGACGGATGGTGAAATTGAAACCATGCTGCGTGAATCCATGAGTCATGCTCAGGAGGATATTGCAGCACGTATGTTGCGCGAACAACAGGTGGAAGCGGATCGTATTATTGAGTCCGTGGAATCTGCGATTGTTGCGGATGCTCAATTGTTGAGCGCTGAAGAGCGCAGCCAGATTGATGTTGCGCTGAGTGAATTGCGGAAAATGCGTGATGGCGATGACCCGCGAAAAATTAAACAGGCTATTGAAGCCTTGAACACAGCCAGTACCGATTTTGCTGCGCGGCGTATGGATGCCAGTATCCAGTCAGCGATGACAGGACATAAAGTTGATGAATTCTAGTTTTTTGCTGAAGAGAAAATAATGCCACAGATCATTTTTTTACCGCACGAAGAAATCTGCCCCGAAGGGGCCGTTATTGAAGCTGAAACAGGTGTGACCATTTGTGATGCCGCATTGGCCAATGGTATTGAGATTGAGCATGCCTGCGAAAAATCCTGTGCCTGCACGACCTGTCATGTCGTTATTCGAGAGGGCTTTGATGCACTGCAAGAGTCCACCGAAGAAGAAGACGACTTGCTGGACAAAGCCTGGGGATTGGAGCCGGACTCACGCTTAAGCTGTCAGGCAAAAGTAGGCACGGTGGATCTGGTGGTGGAAATCCCCAAATACACCATTAATATGGTGTCTGAAAATCACTGAAACAGGAAAGTAACATGAGTCTGAAATGGACAGATACCCTGGAGATTGCCATTGCGCTGGATGAAGGACGTCCCGACGTCGATCCGTTACATGTCAACTTTGTGGAATTACGCAACTGGATAATGGCGTTGCCCGGGTTTGATGATGCCCCGGAACATTGTGGGGAGCGTATTCTCGAAGCGGTGCAAATGGCCTGGATTGAAGAAAGGGAAGATTGAGTTCGAATGCTGAGACTCTAGGGGGATGGGCATAATTGCTAAACGTGAATTAAGTGCTGAAACATCCGTACCCTAAAAAACAATGAGTATTTAACACAGAGATCACAGAGACGCAGAGGCTGCAGAGAAAAACACTAAACACTCGTGACCTCTGCGTTTATCCTAAATTAATCAGTTAAACCGTAGCGAGAGCGACTAAGGTGCGGAAGATAAAGCGTTTTTCAGGTTATTTTGGACGAAAGCGTATCACCCATACGGTGAGTTCAACATGTTCTGAAAAATGCTTTAGATTCTGTGCCTTAGGCGCTCGCAGTAGATTTAACTGATTAATTTAGGTTTATAACACCTCGCTTGTCAGCGTCACGACAACATAGCCTCCCAATGTACTGAAATACTTCTCCGGGAGGGGTAAACTTCCTGGGTTCCGGCTAAAAACATGCAGGAATGACGATGTTCAGCAAAAAATACTAACAGGGTGATTAGCTCTTAATTCGCATTTAACTGTTGTGTTCCCTTGCTTTGCTGACAGGGTAAATATCATATCGGGTATTTTTCGACTGCACATTTCCACTGGGCTTACTGTCACCCACAGGCGGTGCCCCTTTGGGACGTTTGACCACGACACGTTTCAATGCGCATTGTCGCGCAGCCTGTAGCAGCAAACCGGCATCGTCATCATCACCCACCAGTGCCCGCAGGGCGCGCATTTCTTTTTTCACCAGGGCACTTTTGCTGCGGTGCGGGTACATGGGGTCGAGGTAGACGACTTCGGGCCGGTTGACTGTATTTTCTTTAGCGTGTTGTTGTAACCATTCGATGGCGTTGGCCCGCACAAGGCGCAGTTGTTGTTCGGCGATGGTAGACAGTTCAGGTTCGGCGGCCAGTCTTTGCAGGCCGTCTTCGAGCAGCGCGGCGAGGATGGGGGAACGTTCGATCATGGTGACGTGTGCGCCAAGGCTGGCAAGGATGAAGGCGTCACGCCCCAGTCCGGCGGTGGCGTCTACGATGGTGGGGTTGTTGCCGTGTTTCATGCCGATGGCTTTGGCGAGGGCTTGTCCTCGACCACCGCCAAACTGGCGTCGATGGCCGAGTTTTCCGTGTACAAAGTCGATGTGTACGTTGCCTTTGAAATCATCGGCTGTGCTGGCGAGGCCGAGGGTTTTTGTGTTGTCTTGCGGGCTTACGCTGAATAACGACAGGTAAAAATGAAATGTGCTGCATGAGCCCGGTGTAGACAGATCACAAACGGGCAATTGCAGTTGTCGGGCCAGTGACCGTAAGCGGGCTTGCGTCGTTGAATCCTGTTGCGCAGAGGTTGCAACCACGATGTTTTTTGGTGTTGTGCTCAGGCAGGGAATCCCCGGGCCTGTACTTCTTGTTTGGCTTGCAGGGCGAGCAAAGCCATTTGCAGGTCTTTTTCCCAGTCATAACTTTGTGCTGGCGAGATGGCTTGCGGAGCTTGTACATTGTCCATCGCGTTGTGCGCATAAATATGTACGTGGCGCGTTTCTTCGATGGAGGGCGTCATGTCAGGCCAGATGTTGTGCAGAATGTCTTTGGGTCGAACGACTTCCCAGCTGTCGATGAGTCGATAATCATCGGCCAGTGTGGCGAGCATTTCATCGCTGCCGGTTTGGCGCTGTTGGGTGGTGGGGTCAACATGTTCGGTAAAAATATAAATGAGCAATCCGGTTTTGTGTTGCGCCAGTGCTTCGCTGGGGTTGCTGTGCGCGGGAGGCCAGGAGAGCAGTGCTGCATCAAAGGTTAACTGCGCCAGTGGTTCATCACTGTAGCGAAAGTGTTCGGCATCAAAAAATGACGTAATCTGATTGGGTTTGCTGTCAGGGGCGTGATTTTTCAGGCCTCGCAGTTCAATTCCCTCGCGACCGAGCAGGCTGCCAATAAAACCATTGCCGGGATAAATGTCACAGACGACCGGATTGTCGGCAAGTTGCTGTACATAAAAGGCAATTTTCTGCATTTCTTCGCGCAGGGGATAAAAAGGTGCGACGGTGGTGCTGAATTTTTCCGGGTCACGGTCCGGATTGCTGAAAATCAGGTTGTGCAGGGGCAAGTCCTTGATGCGTGTATCAAAAGACAGGTTATTGTTCCAAGCGTGGTGCTTTTTCTCCTGGAAGGCAATAATGCGGTTGAACATGTCTTCGGTGAACGATTCCATGTTACGCAGGGGTTCATATTTATTGGGCATATTCATATCGGGATTGGCTTATAGGTACAGTTGACGGCTGGGCGGTTGCCGGGTTTATTCCCGGCTCGACAGCGTGCCAAGTGTAATGGGCCCGTGTAATCCTGGCAACCACGCGATTTTTGGGGCCGGATGATGGGTGCTGAGTCTGAATAATGAAAATCCAACGCAAAGGCGCGAAGGCGTAAAGAATGCAGCGACCCACAGCATTTAAGATTTTTTTATAGCTTTTGTCCGTTATCCGCATAATCCTTTGCGCTCTCTGCGTCTTCGCACCTTTGCGTTGGATTTTATGACTCTGTTTTTATCACACCTTTTTCCTTCTGATTTCGGGCGGAAATTCCATATCCGCGTGGGCAAAAAAACATGCCCACCCTACCTTCTTTCATTCTTGTACAACTGTAGGGTGGGCATGTTTTTTTGCCCACGCGGTGATTTACAGCGCTACCGCGCTCCACTTTCTACCCAGGTGTGGAACAAGCGTAGCGGTTCCACCAGGTTACTGATGAATTTATGCCATTAGCTTCAGAATGCTGGGGATATTAATTTCAACGCTGGTGTCAACATTGAGCGCATATTTTTTTTCATCACTGTCCAACAGTTGTTGTTTGCTTAACTGCTTTTCCAGAATTTGTAAATCAGCTTCGGAGGCATCGGTACCTTGTTGTTCGCGTTGTTGAATACGCTGGTGTATGACCTCCGGTGTTGCCTGGCAATCCAGAATGTGGAAGTGGCATTTTAATTCTTGCGCCAATGCGCGAAACAGCTCTCGTTGCGCGTGTTGCAGAAACGTGGCATCCACAATGACTGAAAACCCATTGGTGAGACAGGTTTTCGCCAGTGTGTATAGCTGCTCATAAGTGGCATGTGTTGCTTCCTGTTGGTAAATGCCTGTCTCAATTTTTGAATGACTGCGGGTTGTTTCGTCAAGTCTAAACAAGCGTTTACGTTCGACATCAGAACGCAGGTGGATCAGCTCGGTATTCAGGGCCAGTTGTCGTGCAAGGTAGCTTTTTCCTGAGCCCGACAGGCCTCGGGTGATCACCAGGTTCACAGGGGAGGTGTGTGTGTAATTTTCGGCAAGCTGAATATAGTTATGTATTTCTGCAAGGCCGTTTTTTGTTTCATCCGGTTTGAATGTGCTGGAAATCTGTGCAAGTCGCAGACTGGCAACTTTGGCGCGTACCATGGCACGATAAACCTGATAAAAGCGTAATGTGGCCAGGCCATCGTAATCACCGGTGAGAGAAAGATAACGATTGAGTAATTGCCGGGACAGTTTTTTTTGCTGGTGATCATCCAGGTCCATGAGTAAAAATGCCAACTCACTCATGACATCAATCCAGCGCAGGTTGGCATTAAACTCAATACCGTCGAAAGGGACAACCTGATCGTTCCAAAGGACGATATTGCGCAAGTGCAGGTCACCATGGCATTCACGGATAAAACCTGCCTGTTGACGATGCTGGAAGGTTAATTGTAATTTTTCATGTTGTGTTTGTGACCATTGCTGCAAATCTTTACAGGTTTTGTGAATGTTATTTACATTCTGCGTATTGGCAAGAGTCTGTTCCAGTTGCTCAAAGTTTTCTTGCACGGGCTGTTTGATGGCATCAGGCGTTCCAAAGCGAGTCTCTGCTCCGGCAATGGCAATTTGCTGATGGAATCTGGCGAGCACAGTTGCGGTCTCGTCGATAACCGGTAAGGTGAGTGCATCGTGAGTCAGTAATTCATCAAAAGTTTTTTGTGGATCAAACTGGCGCATTTTCACGGCATATTCAAACGCATTTCCTGTGCCATCAATATGCGGTGTATCAGGTGTTCCGCAAACAGGGACAACGGCCAGGTAGAGTTGTGGCGCAAGGCGTCGGTTAATGCGCAGCTCTTCTTCGCAATAAAAGCGGCGTTTTTCCAACGTGGAAAAATCAAGAAAACCGAAGTCCACGGGTTTTTTGATTTTATAGACATAGTCGCCGGTCAGCAGTACCCAGGAAATGTGGGTTTCAAACAGGGTGATGGGTTCAACCGTATGTGAATAGGCTTCCGCCCGTTGCAATGCGGTGATCAGGCGTTGGGATTTGTCAACTGATGCAATGACCGACACGGTGTGTGCTCCTGATTGGTTGACCACTTATGCCAATAGCATAGCAAAACCGGGGTTGCAAGGCGCACTGAAAATAGTGTGTTTTCTTTCCAGTGCTGTTGTCCCGTCCATGCCATAGGGTCACGCTATCCCAAAGATTATTGAAACCACTGGATTTCGGTATGCGTCTCCATAATGGAGAGGGGTTAACGGGACAGCACGGGTCTGTTTTATACGGGATTGCGCTGAGTAATGTGAGGTACAATAGGCGCACATGTTTGGTTTACGCAAAAAACACCCGAAAAGAAAGAAACAACGACGTACCGGGAAAAGGCGGCGAAAGGGTGTGTCTGTACGTAACAGGCTGCTTCGATGGCCGGTTTTATTGTCTTTGTTGGTGGCGGGTGTGGTGCCGTTCCTTGTTTATGTGCTTTATCTCGACACACAGGTGCAAACCCAGTTTGAGGGCAAACGCTGGGCCTTGCCTGCCCATGTGTATGCGCGGGCATTGGAACTGTATCCCGATCAGGCATTAACGGCCGGGCAGTTTGCGGCTGAGTTGAAAATGCTGGGTTATCGTGAGTTGTCCCGGCCGAATACACCGGGTAGTTATCTTCGCCTGGGCACTGCCTTTGTGCTGACGACACGGGCCTTTCAGTTTTGGGATGGCGACGAAAAGAGTCAGTCTCTGCGTATGGAATTCTCAGCGGACAAGCTGTTGGGCATCTGGCAAGCCAATACAGGGGATTCTGTGGATCTGCTGCGTCTTGACCCTCCGCTTATCGGTAATATTTATCCTTCTCATCGGGAGGACCGTATTCTGGTGCAGATGGACGATGTGCCGCCGTTGCTGATTGATGCCCTGTTGGCGGTGGAAGATCGTGAGTATTTCAGTCATCACGGTGTTTCGCCGCAATCAATATTGCGTGCGTTGTGGGTTAATCTGCGTGCAGGGAAAACGGTGCAGGGTGGTAGTACATTGACTCAGCAGCTGGTGAAGAATTTTTTCCTCACTAACGAGCGCACGCTTTGGCGAAAATTCAATGAGGCCATTATGGCGTTGTTGCTGGAATTTCATTACGACAAAAATGAAATCCTCGAAGCCTATATCAATGAAATTTATCTGGGTCAGGACGGGCGTCGTGCGATTCACGGCTTTGGTCTGGCCAGCCAGTTTTATTTTGGCCAGCCACTGAAAAAACTGGCACCGGAACAGATTGCCTTGTTGGTGGCGTTGGTGAAAGGGCCGTCGTATTACGATCCCCGTCGGCGCAGTGCGCGCGCGCTTGAGCGACGCAATCTGGTTTTACATTTGTTGGCAGAGCAGGGCAGGCTTGATCCAGAGATTGCACAGCGCGCCAGTGCAGAGGCATCCACAGTGCTGTCACAAAACTCCACGCGGGTGTCACGGGTTCCGGCATTTATTGATCTGGTGCGCCGACAGTTGAAGCGTGATTACAGCGATACCGATCTTAATTCCGAAGGTCTGCGTATTTTTACCACCCTTGATCCTATTGTACAGCGGGCTACAGAACAGGCTGTCAGCTTACAGTTAGATCGTTTGCAGCGGGAAGGTGTGGATGCCGACATTCAGGGTGCGGCGGTAGTGGCTAATGTCAACGATGGCGAAATACAGGCCGTGGTGGGTGGGCGTGATCCGCGTTTTGCCGGTTTTAATCGTGCGCTGGATGCAGTACGTCCCATTGGTTCGTTGATTAAGCCTGCGGTATATCTCACTGCATTGATGCAACCGGAACAGTACACTCTGGCCAGCTTGCTGGATGACAGCCCGCTGGATGTGGACATGGGAGGCGGTGAACATTGGCAGCCGCAAAATTTTGATCATCAAAACCATGGCATCAGTTATGCGGGCAAAGATCATCAGGTGTTGCTGAATAATGCGCTGGTGCATTCCTACAATATTACCACCGCACGACTGGGCATGACTTTGGGAGTGCCAACCGTGATTGAAACTTTGCGTGGGCTAGGTGCGGAGCGCCCGCTCACAGAATATCCGGCATTGTTACTGGGTGCGGCAAATTTCTCCCCGCTGGATGTGACACAGATGTATCACACTCTCGCAGCGGGAGGGTTTCATACGCCGTTGCGTGCCATTCGTGCTGTGTTAACGGCTGACGGTCAGCCTTTGCAACGTTATCCTTTGTCAGTGACACGCGCTTTTGACAATAAATCTGTGTATCTGCTGAACAATGCTTTACGGGCAGTGACGCGTGAAGGCACGGGGCAAAATTTACAATATTATTTACCTGAAGGAATGGTGGTGGCAGGTAAAACCGGCACTAGTGACGAGCTGCGTGACAGCTGGTTTGCCGGTTTCAGTGAATCTCATGTTGCCGCAGTATGGCTGGGGCTGGATGACAATCGCCCCGCCGGACTGACCGGTTCCCGGGGAGCATTGCGTGTATGGGGAAATATTCTTTCTCGACTGGACACGGCCAGCCTGCCCGTTGGTGACCTGCCCGCAGGCATAGAAATGGTGTGGATTGACCGGCGGAACGGTTTATCCAGTGACGATGATTGCCCTTATGCTGTGCAGTTGCCATTTATTATCGACACGCAACCTGCCGGGCAAAGTGCTTGTGAGTTTGATGCACAGAATGAGTGATAACAATGATTGATAGAGAAAATAAAAATAACGTATATGCCCTGCAAATGTTACTGGCATTATGGCTGGCCGCACTGGTGTTGACGGGATGTGCAGGTGGCTCAGTTGTTTCCGGGCTGGAGCCTGCTTCGGAAGACATGGGGGCTACTCAGGATGCTGGTCGTGCGGTGTCCACGCTTTTAGCCAAAGTTGACACTCAGGAAAGTCAAGCTCAATGGGAACGAGCTGCTGCCTTGTTGGAGCGGGCGTTACGCATCGAACCGCGCAATGCAGAACTCTGGCACCGGCTGGCGAAAGTTCGTTTGCAACAAGGGCGTTATGGTATGGCGGAAAGTCTGGCGCAAAAATCCAATACTCTGGCCAAAGATAACGAAGCACTTAAACGACGCAATGCCGAGCTGATTGAAATTGCGCGACGTGCGGTTGGGGCAGGTTAAGGGATGTTCTTGCATGCGCGTCCCGAAGAGACCGTTATGCTGCAACTGCTATAAACTGTTGCAGCATAACGGTAAGGATATTCATCATGAGCTTCAGTGGTGTGGCAATGTGATAATTTTTGCATCAAGTGTGTTGTTGCATAACCTTAACTTTCACATTGTTGTATCCACCCACTTTGCTTATTAACGAGTAGAGTTAATTGGAAGAGGGAGAGGAATAGGATAGGGCGGTTTTGTTATGCTAGCGTGGCAAGTAGATAATGTTGCTTGATGAAGAAAAAGTGCCCAGTACCTTATGTTGTGGGCAGCGTCAATGTTAATAATGAAAGGAATATTAGGACCGAAATTTTTCTGTAAACGAGATTTTACATTCCAGCACTTTGTAAGGGTCTGTCCATTTTCTCCTGGGAGTATGCCGATAGTGGTATTTCCAAATTGAACCACATCCAGTTCGGGGGTGTATGCAGAGTGGCTTGTGAAGTCAACATCTTTATATTTTATGCACAAACGCGCGGATTGAAGTTTGTACCCTGGAAAATTAGGGTCAGCAAACTTACTGTTGACATCATCGTCATGCCACCGTGGGGAACGTGAATCCCACGTCATAGCTTGTCGTGTACTTAAATCACAGTGTCTTCCTGGGACAGGCAGCCTGGAAGGTAAGGAAAAAGATTCAGTAAGGTTTTTTTCTGCACTGCTGTGCTCGATAGTTATTGCACCAAGTGTGGCTGCACTGTTATTGGTAGAACCTTTAAATGATTTTTCGATATCACCACCAGCGTTTGCAATACCTATGCCGACAATGGGTAATGAGATACAGACAATACTGCTAAGTATGGAACGAAAGGTAATCATGGGAATCTCCTTTTCCTTAAGGAATATATACAGATTATTTTATAATCCCGTTTCAGTAACGGTTTTTTTAGAAGCGTGATTGTTTGATCAAGTTCTAAACATCATGAGTGTGGTAGTTTCATTCAGATAATCAATGTTTGTGAAGCGGTTTTTTTGCGGTAATATTCACATATTACAGGTGTTTCCATCTTAGTGGATGTGGATTGTTCTAGTTCTCACGGGCTTTTATAGGTGCTCAAGCCTTGTGTAAGCCTTAGCTGTTGGTGCAGTCCTGCGCTGAAGTGTCAATATTATTAAGTTAATAAAAACGGCGTGCTGTAGGTTGGTGGTGAGCTTGCGAACCCCAACACCATTGGCAACGTTGGGGTTCGCCATACCGCTATTTCAAAATTAATCCGGGCCAGAATGTTTTGGACGCACCGTCAGGATTGTGGCTGTAACAGATGTTCCATTAAGGTAAACGCTTCCGGGCTGGCCCATTCTCTTACACCGACAATCTTTGCGAGAAGCACACCATTGCGGTCAATAAGATAACTCACAGGAATGGCCGATACGTTATAAAGTTCACTTACTGTGCTCTCCGGGTCAAGCAGTATGGGGAAACTGAGATTAACTCTATTAATAAAAGTCTCCACACGTTTACGCTTTCTTGCATCATCATTGGATACCCCTAATACCACAAGGCCTGCATCCTTATATTCCCGCCAGAGTTTCTCCATATCGGGCATTTCCTGAATACATGGCAGGCACCAGGTTGCCCAGAAATTAAGCAATACCACTTTTCCGCTGAAATCCTGCAAGTTTGCAGTGGTGCCATCCAAATGTTTTAACGTAAAGTTTAATGCAGGCGTTTTTGTGTCAGAGAATGGTTTTATTTTCATTGCGACAAATGGGTCGGCTGTTACATAGCAGGGTATTAAAAAGCATGTTCCACATAACAACAAACGGGATATCAATTTTTTCATTTTTTATATCTCATTTTTTCACGGTAAGGCAGCCAGCGTTTCACGCAACTTTCTGCCATCTTTGTAATATTCGTTCATTCTTACTATACCAGCACCATCAATCACTACCGTTATTCCCATGCTGCCTTTGAAGGTGTCGTGTAATGCTTGATTGCTATCGGCTAACACGGTGAAACTGGCATAACCGTTGGCTAATTGCGCTGCACGGGAAGCCGGTACTGAACCGGTAACATAGTCGATCACAAGAAAACGTACATTCGGAAATTCTGGAATCAATTGGGAACGAATATGTGACATATGACTGTCACAGATCGGGCACCACATCGTAAAATAAAGTACGACGCTATCGGCCAGTGCTAACTCGCTGCTAAGAGTGCGGCTGTTGTTAAGTGTATCCACTGCGGTAAAGTCTGGTGCTGATTGGGTTGGTTGTGAGCCGGTGGAGCCGGATACCACTGTTGGACGTTTGTCACTGTCGGAGGGAGTTAGATCATCCGTAACCCCCTGACAGCCTGTTGTGTTAAACAGGGTGACCAGTAAACAGGCTGGCAGCCATTTTTTAACGCAATACATAGCTTACCCCCAGTGTCAGAACATCCGTTGTTGGAAAGTTTTCACCCCAGCCATCCTTATCAATGGCATGGCCCCAGGTCGCTTTGTAAACCCAGTCTCTATCCATGGTTGCATAGGCGGCAGTTAACGCAAACGAGCGTTTTTCAAAGCCGCTGGTGGGGTCAGTACGACCGTTGATTTCTGCCTTCTCTTCCTGTAAGTGGGAAAATGCCAATGTGTAAGTTACGGTATCCATTGAATCCAGAAACTGAGTATAGCCAAGTGACAGAGTGGCCAGTAAACGATCACCAAGATTCATGTCATAAGGCTCTACATATTTTCCGTATTCACGGTTGACTGATCGTTCAAAATATTTCCCGTAGGAGATCAGCAGTGCAGTGCTCCAGGGATAAATGGTTTTTTCGATCAGTATATTGCCGTCAAGACGGTAAAAGCCGCGCCCGGTGATATCAAAATTATTATCAACATCATCAAACGGTGAAACGCCGGAAGGCAATGTCAGCGTGGCACCAAAATACGCTGATGGTTTCAGGTCAGACAGTTTTTTTATCTTCCAGACGCACGTTACATCATCAAAGGCTTCGTACCATAGATTGATCTTGGTATCACCCAGTCCATTGGTTTGGGTGTCCAGGCCGCTATACTGATTATCATTCCAGATATAGGGCATGATGACACTGGCCTGCCAACGTGATGCCAGACGATGGGCATAAGCAAGATTCAGACGATACTGGTTTAAATCAGAACCGGGCGGGTCATTAATGTGATCACCCTCTTTATTCCAGAAGCCATCGTACTGTTCAATGTCAATAGAGGTATCGATCATGGCGTGGGAAGCTTTGGGTAACAGCAGTGAGCTGGAAGAACCTCCGCCGCAACAGGAAGCAGAATAAGCCGGTGTACCGGGGAAAAAAACAGCCCCTGCTATAAGAAAGGTCGTTGTTATCGGTGTGAGTTTCATGGAAATAACCCACCTATTACATTGACATACCCGAACCACCGGGCGTCACAATAAATTTTGCGTAATGGTTATTGGCATCATCAGTGGCAGGTAATGCATTGGGCGTCGCACCATCCGTTGTTTTCTGTTCACCTTCCACGACCAGTCTGACGTAGAGCACAGCTGCGCTGCCATCAGTCAAGCCACTAATGTTATCGGCCACCCATTGACCGCTATGCCCATGTCCTCCATGGTCGGTAGCTGTCACCCAATTAATGGCGTCCGTTGAAACTTCCACCGACATTGTGACGATGGACAATTCATAATTCAGGTCACCACTGTTCAGTGTTGTTCCCACCGAAACTGCTGGATAGTCCATTATGTTTTCTTTGGCAGCAATGAAAAATTCGAAGCTGTGATCACCCGTCATGCCGGTCAGTGATTTTTTAAACAGATAATAGGTACGAACTTCGGCTTCATTTGTCATACCATTCGTGTTGCCAGCGCCATGATTTATACTGCTGGAAATTTTATCATTACGACCTTTGAGTCTGACTTGTGCAGTATCACCCATAGCCATTGTTACGGTGGGATAAAAAAAGACATGCTCGCCATCAAGGCTGCCCACCATTACTTCTAATTCCCAAAAACCCATGGACCGATCATTCATCATGATGGAAGGCATCAAATAGTAGACGGTACAGCCATACTCACCCGTTGTTATGCCTTCGCTGCATGTACCTTCAAACGCAGTACCATGTACCATGCCGTCCATGTTCATCTTCGGTTTGATGGTGACAGCCAGCCCAGCTTGGGCCATGTCATTATGATCACTGATTTTGAGTGTGAATTCGGTTTTACCATTGACGGCAGTATGCATGCCCGGCAGGTAGTCTATCTTGTAGTTATCCGTCATTGCTGTTTTGGCAAACGGCAGAATACCAATATTGCTGTTAGCCAGGCCACTGGCATCACGGCCATTTCTGAAGTTGATCAGTGCCTGAACAAAACGATTCTGAATATCCACAGGCAGTTCCGTCGAAGTACCCTCAATGGTAACGGCACCGGAGGTAGCGTGACCGTCCAGCATACCGTCACTTAGGTCGGTAGCTAGTGCGGAAAACAGTGCAAATTGATCAGTGCTCAATAACCCAAGATCATTGGCTAGTTGACTAAATGTTGCGGCCCTTAAACCACTTAACAGACTCGCCTGTTCGGCACCCTGTGTAGGGGCGCTGGCATCAGTGGGGGCGGTTGTATAATCCGGTGTAAAACCGAAGGCATCGGTAAATGCAGCAGTAGCTTCCATTGCTGTTTTACCGTGCTGGGTAACCAAGTCATGAATAATTGTGCTTGAGGGGGTAATATGAATGGTATTACCGGCATTTGTGGTTCCACCTGCAATGTGGACCGCCATGAAACCTGCTGCGCGATTGGTCAGTCCTGTTGCTTCATCAGTAAAAGTGCCTCCAGAACATTCTACAATGAGGTCTTCAGCAAGCTGGTCGCTGGGCAGGGCCACACTATAGTTGCCGTCAATGGATGTCGTGAAAGGGCCGGAAACCACATTGCCAATACTGTCGATCACTTCACAGCTGGCACCATCGACTGCTGAGGCAAAGACTGAGCCATTTAGGGTGTTTTGTGTGCCACCATTGGTAGATGGGTTGTTATTGTCACTCGATCCGCCACCACAGGCGGTTAATAATGTGATGATGGGAATTCCCAGCCACCGGAAATCGACACCTTTTCTTTCTTTCATATTCATATTTATCCCCCCATTACATGCGACACAATATTTTTAGTTATATACAGCACAGTTTTTTTAAACGGATTTTAGGCTAGAGGTAAAATAGCATGAAGGGAAGTGACATAGCGTCGCGCGACATTATGTCGCACTTGTTATCAGTAATTATATGTGCATGTTCCTAGTTTCAATATAAACCAAGGAAAATCAAAGCTAATAATTGTATCATCACTGTTGGCAGGTTATGTGCTGTGAACATTGGGTTAACTGGCTTTTGAGGAAGGTGTTTTCAGTGCTTGCGCTTTATTTTAGAGCAGTTTTTTGATGTATGGCATAGGTGCGGAGTAAGAAAGAAAAAGCCGTGAAGTACATATCCACGGCTTTTTTATTTTTTTTCCCGTTTATTTTGTTTCCAATTAGAATGGCCGGATGCGAGCTAAATTTTACTGCTCAGCCGGGAGTTTGTTACGGTTTACTGCCATCCGCCAGGGAATTTTTGTATCTTTGTGATACAGGAAAATCCGCCATCGGCCAAACTGCCATCACCACAAACAAAGCGTTCTTTGATGTCTACACCATCTATTGTGCCCTTTATATGAAATCCATAGGCTCCAGCACGCGTAGGCATATACCAAATATTGAAACGGTTGGGTGAGCTGCGATCACGCCGTAAGTCACCTTTCAGTTTTTTGGATTTCAGGACTTTTGCGTCAAAGGCATCTTCCTTTAAATACAGTGCTTTAACCGTAATGTCGATCTCGGAGGGTTCATAAGGATTGCCATCTAAATCCCGGATAATCAAATCAAACTGAGCAGGTTCCTTGGCAAATACCGGCTCGGAGCGATGTCCAATGGTTAAATTATAGGTGTCGCTGACCCCCTCTCTTGTTTCATGAGCTTGAAGTGGTGTGATTATGGAAAATCCAATCCCAATCATTGTAATGGCGGATAAAAAGGGCCGTGTTAATGTGTTTATCATAAAAACATCCTCTGTTTATGGTTTTGATATGTGGTTGTTGCTTGTTGATTAGCAAATTAAAATATGAAAATGTAAAAAAATTAATTACATGAAATGCTCTTTAAACATTCTTTAAATTTTATGGAAATAAATTCCATAAACTATAGGGTTTTTTAATCCTCTTATAAAAAATATATATAGAAGCATTGAGATGCTAGCCTAACCAAATCAATAGATAAATCAGTAATTTTCATTACGATTAAAAATGCTGAAATTTACAGTACCTTAATCAGTTAAATAGCATTCTTGTGCGGCAAAATGTCGCACTTTTTTGTAGGATGATAAAAATACAATTTATTTTATATAATCGATATTTTTATCCCTAGATAGTTTGTCGTGGTAATACTTGTATTTCACTTGTGTTTCCAGTCCATGGCAATTTACACAAAATGTTCCCTTGGCTCCTTTACGCCGTAGGAAACTATTAAGTACAGTACCTTCTTGGTTTTTGGTCAGTGCTTTTTCAGGAGCGATGATAGTTTTTGTCTTTTCATTTTTTTTGGGTTCCCAGCGATGAGGTTCATGACAAGTGATGCAGGCAATGACACCAAATTCCTCTATTTCATTTTTGGCATTAATTAATGGCAACGCTTTTGGGTCTGATTGTAATATCAGATCTTTTGCTGGGTGGCTGAAGTGTTTGACAATCATTTTCTCTGCACTGCCTTTTTTGCGATGACAGTCTAGGCATAGACGATCACGTTCTATTGCCGGTTCTTCACCTTTGTATAATTGAAATTCTCCCGCATAGAGAAACGGTATATCGGGATTGCCTCGATGCATGGTGTGGCAGGTGCCACAAACGCCAGATTGTTCGGGAGTATGATTAAAACGGTTTTTATATTTTTTGCTGGTTACACGCAGGTCATGGTCAGTGTTCACTACCGCCTCATATTTTTTATGGCAGTTATTGCACAATTTTCCATCCTGATCCGTTAGCGTGAGTATCGCTGTTCCTTTTTCACCATTGTGAATGCTGTGGCAAGTCAAACAGGTGATTTTTTTTATCTCTTTTCCATTTATTTTGAGTGCTTCTTTCAGTTCGATATTCACTGGATGAATGCCTTTCTTTTTTGCTTCTTTTTCATCTTTGGCATGCTGTCGGTCATGGCATTCTGCGCATAATTGACCGTCATCAATATTCAGTGGTGTGAGGGCTTTATTTATTGCACCATGAATTTGATGGCAACTCTGACAGATCATTTGCTGGTCGCGCCCCAGGGTTGCACCATTTGAAGAGAGTGATTCAGGTAAGCCTTTGTGTAACTTTTCAGAAGTGGCATAATTTTTTGTTTGATTTTCCGGTGGAGTTTTAAGATAAATGCCTACTGGATGATTAGTACCATTTATTGGTTTTTGTGTATTCCGCACGTCATCGAGCTTTGATTCATGGCATTTCTGGCACAGGTCGCCATCGTTATTCAGTACCCGAAGCCATGGGTTTTTATGTTGGCTGTAAAGTGTGTCGGCCTTATCAATATCCTTTGTGTGAGGTGTATGACAGGAGCCACAGGAGAGCTGCCTCTTTTTACCGCGCAGTGTCGTAAGACTTTCCAGTAGTGGGAATGCTTTTGGGATTTTCTCTTTTTTCGCTGAAGCCGGTTTTTTGTTTTTGACTTCTTTGCGTTGATGATGGATGTCAGGGTGTTGCTCACCCCGGCCAATAGCTTGCCGGGAGTCCAGCACTGCACCGTGGTGGCAGCTGTAACACATACGTTCTGTAGCAACGGGAGGCACACCATCCTGTTCTCCTTCACCCGTGCTGTAATCCGGTGCCCAGGCGAGATGACAGATAGCACAGTTTTTCTGTGATAAATCTGCGCGGGTGTTATTTATCACGGATAAGGGGTCGGTTTCATATTTGTGTAGGCGAAAGACTTCAACACGGTTGTTAAGTGCATCCACCACATAGAGGTGATCCTGCCATATTGTCAACCCTGTTGGTGCGGAAAACCGTAATGGTTTCTTTTCAGTATCGAGCAACAATCCAATGCTACGATTGTTCTGAAAAACTGACACTGTGCCGCGATAGGCATCGCTGACCAACAAATAATCATCATTATATAAAGCCAGACCATTGGGGCGATAAAGTTCGCCCACCTCCAGTCCAAAACGTCCTATCTGACTGAAATGACGCCCTTGATGGTTAAAAACCTGCACCCGACCATTGAGTACATCCACTACATGCAGATAATCATCACGGTCGAATTTCAGTTGAAATGGAAACTGGAAATCACCTTTGGACTCGCCACGCTTGCCCCAGCAAATCAGGGTTTTTCCTGTGTCAACAGCGGTACGGCAAATTCTGTGATTGCGACGATCACTCCAGGTTACGACACCTTCTGTTACCGCAAGCGCGACGGGTTCTGGTGGAAACTCACCAGTCAATGCCAGCGATTTCAGGAGTTTCCCTTGCAGATTAAACACCGCAATCCTGTGAAGTCCACTATCAGCGATATAAACCCGTCCATCTGCAATAGTAATGCCCATCGGTTTTTTTAAACTGTTTTTATCACCATCAAAGATGAAGTCTTTTTTACCTTTTGGGTGATAAACTACGACACGATTGTTCACACCATCCAGCACATAAACCCGCCCATCGTTATCTACAGCAATATCGGATGGTTGGTCAAGGTCACTTTCAAATTGCATTGTTTTTTCAGCCAACAATCCTGCATAAATATTGATGGGAAGAATGACTAAAATAACTAACAGGAAAAAATAGTGTTTCATTGTAGTAACTTGTTAATACGGATGCGATCATCCTTTTTTTTGAAGCGTTCAAAAAAACGGACAATGGTATTGCTTTGTATTATTTTGAGTTGCGCTGGTGTTGCTCCTAGTGTTTTAAGGTCCAATAGCGTTTTATTTTTACCATGGCATTTATTACAGGCTGGTCCTTTCTTTTTTAGCGGAGCATGAAGTCTTGCCTTGATATCGGCACGTTGATTTTCGCTGGCATCTTTCCATTCCATTTTTATCTTTTGTGCAAAGGGGGTTTCTTTAAACAACAATACTGGAATATTTTCATAAAAAGGAGAGATGCGTGCGCCAGGTTGTGGTGCCAATGGCACTTGTTTTTTGAATTGTGCTTTATGTTTTTGTTCTGTCTCGGGAGGTTTTTCAACTATATTTCCTAATGTACGCCGGGGTGAAAGTACATTTCCTGCATCAATACCATCATAAGCCAGCCAGCGATGTGTCATTGTTACTGTTTCTGGGCGGAAATGGCAGGTTTCACAGGCAATATAACGACTGTGCATATTCATAAAGGTGCGACTGCGTTCATCATTGCGGTGTGGTAATGCCAAATGACAAGTCAGACAAAAGGGTTGTTTTTGGGTTGTTTGTTGTGTCGTCCGTTTATGGAAGGGGGGCACAGGGAGATTATCAATAATCTTGATTTTTTTATGCTTCTTTACCTGTTTTAACGATTTTTTCAAATCCTGATCGCTAATTTCTGCTTGCTCTACATGTAATTGATAAAGTGGTTTTGCCATAGCGGAGTAGGGCATAAATATTAACAGTAAAATTATCATGAATACCGGGTGTATTTTATATTGCTTATTCATCTTCAGCCTCTTTTCGGGTTAAAGTGGCTGTGGGTTTTTTCTTTTGATGTACTTTCTTTTTAACTTTGCTTTTCGGTTTACGGCCAATCATCTTTTCCTGAAAAGCATCACCGCCGAGTATGGAAAAGGTAACGCTTTTTTTCTTTCCGCCAAATAACCACCATAACAGGCTGCCACCTCCTAATATCACTATAATGGGTGACAACGCGATCAATGCCTTGACCCAGCCTGACTCCAGTCGAGATTGATCCCGTGGCACAATGCTGTTGTTCACCGGTATCATGTCGATGTCATGAAGATCGGTTTTGACAAAGCGATGATTTAAGGGGTGGGTGGCATAAGCATGGCAGTCACTTTGTGCGCAGGTTTCAGCCAGATTGTCGGTATGTGTGGAGGCATCACTCTTTTCATCACGCAATACACCGTGACGAAATCCCTTGGGGGCATGACAGTCAATACAGGAAGCTCCCTGCATTACATTGGTTTCCAGTAAGCGCCCGTGCAATGTGGTTGCATAACTGTCACTGGCCAGTATAAAACGCGGTCCGGTTTTTTCTTTTTCTCCTGTTTTTTCATTTTTTTGCTCAACCTTGGCCATCCGTTCATGGTCTGCGTGACAACCATTACACATTTTATTGTGATCATTTTTATTCCAGCGGGAGCCAATAAAACGACGCAGGATATGGCCGCCAAACTGGCCAAGCCATATCTCACCCTGATGGCAGCTTCCGCATTCACTGTCCAGGTGATCAAATGCTTCTTTGAATTTCGGTAATTCTGCTTCGCGGATATATAATTCATTGGCATGACAGAAGCGACAAGAGGCAACCGGTGCTTCTTTTGCTTCTCTGAAGCGATTGCCGCCAGTCAATCCTTTATACCATCCATTGCCATGCACTGAGTCCTTGTATTCTTTAACAACAGCCTTGTGGGTATATGGCTCGCCTTCTGAAGGTTCTTCCACATGGCATGAATTAGCACAGTCCACTTCGCCGTTTTCCACTTTATGGGGATAGTCCTGAATCCTGCGATGGCAATCCTTGCAGGGTACACTGCCATGCAGAGCACTGTAATAGTGTTGTTTATCAATAGAGGCGCTGCGCAATACACCGTTTTTGTCGATATAGTCAAGACCCTCTAATGCATGGCATGAAAAACAACCGTCAGGGTCT
The DNA here is from genome assembly GCA_021647705.1 of Gammaproteobacteria bacterium. GTDB lineage: Bacteria > Pseudomonadota > Gammaproteobacteria > SZUA-152 > SZUA-152 > SZUA-152. Next base: position 54,969 of record JAKIUF010000024.1, read on the forward strand.
GGGTGACGCTGTGCGGCATTGACCGTTTGAATGAAGCTGATAAACAGTACAATCATGAATAAAAAACGTTTCAATGGCATATTATTTATTTTTTGATAACGGTGGGGTGACATAAACCGCCTGCCATTGTGGTTGAGGATGAAAATCAACACCTTTCTTTTTACGTTTTGGGTCTTCATCCAGCGGTGCTGCACGCCAGTCGATTGCTCCCCAGTCACAAACATCGACACACTCATGACACGACATACAGGAGAGTTGATCTACCACTGCGATACGGTCTACCATTTTAATAGAACCGGTCATACAGTTGCGGGCGCAAATGTTACAGCCGGTACAGCGGTTGCGTTCAACACGAATGCGGCGGGTGAAACGCAGCTTGGCTCCCAGTCGGTTGACCAGACCATCAAGTGCGCCAACCGGGCAGAGAAACTGACAATAAGCACGTCCTTTAGTGGCGAAAAAGCCGAGCAGGAACAATAATGCCAGATTAACCAGACCCACTGCTGAGAGAGCAAAGGCCAGTCCTTTGGGATTACCACTAAAGGCGTCAAAAATACGTGGAATAGTGATGAAATTACACAAGGTGCAAGCGCTAATACCCAGCATTGGCATTAACGCTAAGTAGACAGAAAAATAACCATACCGAATCGGTACCTGCGGCAGGGCACGGTATTCGATTTTCCATTTGTCACTGAAAGTGCGACTGACTAGCTCTGGTAGCCCACCCACTGGGCAGATATAGCCACACCACATGCGCCCAAAGAAAAAGGTGGTAATCAGTATAAGTGAGAGTATATAGACGCCAATTGCTGCTACCTGCATTTTACCACTGACATCCGCCGGGCTCATGCCAGGAAAAAAGAGATAAAATCGACGTATGCATACTTTGCCACAAAGATCCGGGTTATCCACTAGTCCGGGCAGAAACAGGAAAGGTGAAAAAAATAACGTGCAGGAAGCCATTATTACTGCATAGCGGTATTTTTGTGGGTTGGGAATTGCTTTTATTGCCTCTATTGCTTTTATCATTTATCGCTCCTTTGTTCTTTAGGGCTTATTTTTCAAAGGTATGACAGGCCTGACACAAGGCACCGTCCTTGGCGGGAAGACGCAACAATACTTCGGTTTTAATGCGCTCATAACCCAGGGAATAAACTGCACCGCTTTCCTGCGACAGTTTTTCCAGTCGTGCTTTTTTATCGGACTGGAATACACGGTTCCAGGAATGTTTGACATAACTCACCCCCTCATCAAGGTCGGTGTCGGAAACCTGTTTTCCTGCCGGTTTTTTTTTGTCAATAACGCCGGGTTGATGAGGTGCGTGGCAGGTGGCGCACATCACTTTTCCTTCGTTGTCCAATGGTAAAATAATCTCCTGTTTTTTTTCTGCTTCGCGCATACGTTTGCGCATTTTTTTATCAGGTTTTACCTGGTGGTTAAGGGCATTAAGATGCGGTGTTTTCAGATGGCAGCCAAAACAGATTTTTTGCGGTGGAAGACGGAATTCCAGGTTTTCACGTTTGATTTCTTTTTTAAGGTCAGGCGCTTCTTTGTGACAATATTCGCAATCCTTTTTATCAAACTCACCTTTTTCATCCAGTAATTTATGGATGTTGGGGCGTTTGTAATCTTTCTTGTTATGGCAATTGGCACAAAAGTCAGTTAACTGCTTATAAGGACCGCCACGATGAAAGTTATCCGCTTTTTTGTTGACCTTGTTGACAGGGGTTTTTTCGATATCCTTGATGCCGTGACAGGTTTTGCAATCGATTTGACCCTCATCATTGAGGGGGAACTCCTTCGGTAATTTCATGTCTTTAGGTGGTTTTACTTTGACCACATGGTGTAGTGGTGGCATTTCAATTTTTATTTCTTCTTTTCCATTAACGACAAGAGGGATCAAAAAAACGATGAATAATGAAATATATTTCATAGTCCTGCCTGTACTGCTTCACCATGGGTATGACAAGTACGGCAATCACTGCCCACTTCATGAACACCTGACAAACCGTTGCCGGTTTCCAGGTCGCCATCGTCCAGTATTACTGTCATTTGATGGCACAGCACACAAAGTTGTGAATAGTCTCCATTTTTTATGATGACACGATGTGGGGTCTCACGAATGGATTGATCCAGCTGGGTGACACCTTTGAGTGAGTTGTCGATAATCAACCGGGTGTTATCAGTACCATGCATGGCATGGCAATCTGTACACGCTACCACGGTGCGATATTCATAACCTGGGCGTAGACCGGCATAGATGCGTAAACCGGTACCATCCACTGCTCCATGTTGGTCGATAAAATAAAAAGCATCTTCCACGGCAATCAAGGGATCATCAAAACTGTCACCGATAATTTCAAATCCTGTTTGCTGATGATCCCGGTTGTGGCAGCGTAGACAAAAGTCAGAAATGGAGTTGTAGTCCGCTATTGTTTGTGTGTTATCGGCATAACCAGTGAGGTCACGATTCAATTCAAATAGGCCGTCCATATCCGAAGCAACATGGCAATCTACACATTCATCATCATTTAATAATGTTGTTTCTCCCGCTGTAAATGTATGAGCATGTTTTCCCTGTAGCCTGGGGGTGTGGGGAAGGTCATTATTGTTGTGGCATATAACACATTGTCGTGGCTCACTTTCGTTACTGCCATTACGTCCGTGACATCCGGTACAAGTGGTATATCCTTTTTCACGAACAATATGGCGAATCTGTCCGGTTTTTGCATGAATTGCCGCTATGGCATGGCAAGCGGCACAGTCGGGTAGACGCCATGCTGCACCTTTTCCACCATGTGATGCGGTTAAAATCAGATTACCACTTTCCACTGATACCTCACCATTTCCGCCATCATTAACGCCGCAGGCCGATAATAACGTGATTATGATTAACACTGGGATCATCATATTATTTTTCATCAACGGCGCTCCCGATGACAATCACTACAATAATGTGCATTGTGGCAACGGCTACAGGACGCGGTGTTCATCCGCGCATCAATGCCATGTGCTGTACGATAACCTAAAGTGTGGACGCGGCGCTGTATCGGGTCGCGGCGAAAATGGCAGTCGCTGCAAAAAGAGATATCAATATGGCACTGGCGACATTTACCTTCATCTTGGCGTGCATCTTCACCATGGTGAGTGAGATAGTTAAAATTATGATCGTTAGGCCAGATAGTGTCAGGGCTGGAATGACAAAGCTCACAACGCCATGGCGCAGTCAGTTTTACAACGTGACATTCATGACATATTGCTTCCAATGGCTCATTGGCAATGACCGTGAGTTTTTTGAGTTGTTCAAGATCAGTGATTTTATTAGCGGTAAACGGGTGGCATAGCAAACAACTGTCACCCTCTTTTTCCATCACATCCATGTGTACATTGTGAGGGTAATAGAGGTCAGGGCGTTTGTTTCTTTTCTCCCACCAGGTTTCTTTTTTCTCTTGAGATATTGTTTTCTCTGTCTCTTCAAAAACAGGGAAATCAGTTTTATCCTTGGCAAAAGAGAAGGGTGCAATAAGAATAAGCAGCCATAGAAACCATTTCAGTGAAACTGACACTAGAAGAGTGCCTGTGTTCGATCATCAAAACGGTAACTCAGGCGTACAGCAATGCGATATTCATTGGCTAATCGACTGTTTCGGATCGTGCTGGCCTGGGCGGAAAGCCAGAGTGGTGACGGTAATATTTTGGATTTGATGCGAGACTCTAGTTGAACTTCGATACCCATACTGTGAGCATTACCCATTAATCGGCTTTTTTGCTGTTGTAATACTCCGCTCAGGGTGCCTCGTATCCTGGATGAAAGCGATTTTTTAACCTCTGTATAAATACGGTTAATATGCTCATTGGACAATGCTAACTGATCAAATTGTGTTGTTAGTAACCATCCTCGATTGCTGTGATAGTCCATTGTTGCTACAGCAGCATAACCATTGCCACCAAATTCACGGGCAATGCATCGTCCACTCAAAGACCAAGTATTTCGGTGTCCTTGTTTAAATTGATAGCCGACCTTGAATTGTGATTGACGACCACGAGTATAGAGAGAATAAAAACGGTCTTTGAAGGTGAGTTTATCTTTTCCTGGTTCAACGGTTTCATAGTCTATTCTTAATCGTTCTGACTGTGTATTTTTTTTGAAGTCTTTGTAGGCACTGAGTTGAATATTTTCCCAAATTTTTTCATTAACAAGATAATGGCCTGTCAATGAAAATGAGGAAGGGAAAAACAATGTGGGTGTTTGTTGATGTACGCCTCGCCAACCAATATTCAGACGATCACTGGTGTGCTGTTGTTTAAGGCGCTGCCAACCGATTCTACCGTTTAGTGCATAATGTGTAAATTGAGGAATGAATATTTGCAGATCAAAACCATAAAGAGCCTTTCCTTCAATAGAGTAAAAGTCATCAGTACGATTTGGTATGCCGCCGTAAAATGTTAAAATTTTTCTATCGACAACTCGTTTGAATAACAGGCCATCGAGAGTATAGAAGCCTAATGCATCACTACGTTGCAACCGACCCAGGCTCAGTAATCCACCCTTATTATTTAGTTTTTTCTCCAGATAAAACTGACTGAGTGTTTCCTCTCGTTTACCTTGATGTTGGGAGAGAGCCAATGCCAGACCACCCCGCAGACCGGATGTTGGATTGTCATAAACCAGGTCCAGTCGTTCTTCGATACGACTATTCTTCTGAAAATGCCGATTATCCTGCTCAACACGCATTTCAACACGCCCTGATATGCCAGCATAAACAGAGCTTGCTGTTAATATCATTGCTCCCATTTGCAGGATTGGTATCGGCCATCGGTACGTCACAAATACAGCGTCCAGGTTTTATATTAGCGAGTTCAGCATTTCAGTGGCATTTACCACAAAGTATGCTTACAGGTATCTGAATCCGCTGGTATAACTCCGGTTGTCACGGTTTCCGCAAGAGCTTATTTTTCATGCGGACTTTAGAGTTGCGGTAAAGGAATATTTATTAGAAGGAGTTTCACAATCATTTTGACAGTCCTGTTGGCCTTATTTTATCCATCAAGGCGACACGAGCGTAGTGTGGTTGTTCCATATGAGCGAGCTATAACGCTGAGGGATGAGAAATGAGTACTGGCTTTTTCAGTATGCACCTGAAAAATACCAGACTGCGTTGTTCGTCGCTCATTTGGGATAGCCAAATTCTTCTCCTTTCGCTTTGCCTGGCATTTTCCAGGCACAACAGAACTGTCAAAATGACTGCTTAACAATTCTTTAACTTTGCGTATTTTTTTCGTAAAACTCAGTACCCTCTTTTTTATCCTCTCTTTTTTTATAGATGGCCCAGGTCACAATAGCGGCCAGTGCCACTACACATCCACCACAGGTAGAACAACGTCCTTCTTTAGGTAGCGTGCAACTGGAGGCAATCACAAGATGGCTGACTGCAAAACCAGCCCCGGCTACCCAGGGCAGTAGTTTTTCATGGCGCTTTTGCCACGGTATTTGTTTCATCTTTTCGATACCTTTGACCTGAATGTGGGTTTTCTTTTTGTAAACCATGCGATGCACACACATATCAGACCGAGTAGCAATAACAATATGTAGCTTGTACTGCCACCGCCACCAGAACCGGAATTAGCTTCGGGGGTTCCGCTGTTTTGCGACGGTGGAGTTATGCTGCGGGTGTTGTTGACAATTGCATAATGACTGAAATGGTCCGTCAGGAAAGCAACATAACCTTCACTTTCGACATCCTCTTCATCAGAGTGCGGTTGTACAATAACGATATCGTCGTTATTAATCGCTTGCCAGGTAGTGCTTCCCGTGTTGGAAAAAATGACTTTAATTTCATTAATATTGGTTGCTGTACCTTCATAAGGAAGCTTCACCATTACCCGGCTACCAGAGAAGCGGGTAACTTCACGACTATTTTTATCGATAGCTTCCAGTGAGAATACCTGGGAAGACAATTCGCCCAGGCCAGCATTTTCCGCTGCCGAAGCAGCATCATTATCTGCAAGGGCAACCTGCATCCGATAACTGGGGAATACCAGTTCAGTTTGACCATTGACCTCGGGGATCAATGCTACGGCACGCACGGCACGGTTACCGTAGTTGGCTTTGTAAAGATAGACTTCATCACTAGTGAAGTGTGTTGTCACATTATCGTTGCTGCTGTCCAGACCTGCTGCGCCAAGCCCATCTGCTAGGGACATCCGTTTCAATACTCCCGCTGCAACCGGTGCCGTTGCTGATCGCAACGCGGTCATCGAAGGGTCTATTTTTGTGACATAAAGAATATCGGCCACACTTTCGGTTACTTTGCCGGTTTCATCCATCTGCATATAAGGTAAATCAAATACTATGATGCCTTCATCCACCAGACGGCGGTCGGGCAATTGGACAACGGTCTTGGTATTATTTTCACCGAACAAACCGTTCGTTGATACCAGAGAACTGAATGCACCACTTTGCTTGCGATTATGGCACTCTCCACACTGTAGTGATGAAGGAGAAGGGCGGGCATTATGCGAAATGATGTATGCATTGGACTCGGTCCGCACCAGTACAGCATCAGGATTACTGATCCCTCTGTCCATGAACAGGCTGTCATAGGCATTTTTCAGTGCAACAAAGCCCTCATACTCTTCAGGGTCACCAAAGCGTACGCTGCCGTGCGACATGCGTACACTCACCCGGCTCAGTTCATTGCCGTCAGAATCCACCACTGCACCGTATTGTTCACCATTTTCTTCTTTTAACTCGAAAACACTGTTACGTTCGGTTTTATTCAGTACCCGGCCACTGTTGCGATCTTTCCAGTAATAACGCAGTCGTGGGTTATAAGGGACGATTTTAAGCTCACCACCTGCTTCGGCACGGTAGCGGTACAGAATCTGAATAGCGTTTCCGCGGCGGTCTTTTTTATTGGTAATGTGGCATGTCTGACAGGCGATCACATTCAGATGGGTTTGCGTGATTTTAGTGAGCGTATTGATGGGATAACCGGCCATATCACCATTGGATTTCCAGATCTCACGATGGGCACTGAGCATATCTTCATGCCCTGAAGGAATTGCCAGTTCTGCAGGAGCAGGGGCGTCGTTATGGCAGTATTCACAGGTTTTGGCATTGGCGTTATAATCGAGATCGTTACGCACATCCATATCAGAGTTGCCTTTGAGAAAGTTATGATCTGCATTCAGATCCACATTTTCAAAGGATTTTTTGAAATAATTTCGCGAATGGCAGGCATTGCAGTTTTCAATTTCCCGGGTTTCTCCGTTAGGTTCGGTCCAGGTTTTACCTTTATGGACATCATCCTTGTAGTCTTCTTCCAGTGGGCCGTCATCACCATCTTCATAAGTTGCTGAAGCGACTTCACCGAAACCGTAAAAGCCTCGACGGGAGTTGCTGGTGCGATGGCATAACATGCAATTGTCATTTGCCGGGAAACGCAACATCGGGATCAGTACCTTGCCATCGCTGTCAAAGGCATCAGCATTCCAGTTGATGACAGGTAACTCATCATTCCCTAATGTCAGGGTATAGTCAGGACCACCGCTACTGCCATGCCCATTGGCTGGTTTGATCTCACGCTCAAAAATCAATAGTGATTTTTCTTCCTGACTACCGTCGGGATGTTTGAGATTGAGGAACTCCAAAATTGCCGTGGCAGCATAACGAAAATAGCCACCTTCTTTAACGAGATAGTCGTTACGCAAGTCACGAAAGTGGTTATACGCTGAGTCCGTATTGTCACTGCCATCGTTGGCACCCAGTCGCGGATCAAATTTCTTCATTGCACTGAAGTCGGTGTGGCACATCATGCAGTCGGCTTCCACCACACCACTTTTGTTCCAGTTCCATTGTGATACGACACTTACATCAGTGTCTTGATTGTTTTCATCGGTGCCGCGATTAAAATAATCACCATCGAACTCAGTCACGCTGGCTGGGTCGGTACTGTAATATTGACGACCATTACGATCCTTTTCCATCCAGCCGCCACCGGTGTGACAGCCAATACAGCGTTTAATTAAACCCGCACTGCCTTTATCGGCAAAGTCATCAGCACTGGCATTGTGTTTTTTAGCTAACACTTCAGGGTTATTTCCACCCATGCAGGTATAGCCACCGAAGTACCCGGGAGAGACGAGGTGCGGCAGTCCACGTTTGCTGCCAAAGTCATCGCGTGCTTCATCGCGCCCCATTTCAAAATGATAAGCATGAGTGATCGCATCGTAATCGTGACAACTGGAACTACCGCAAGTTACCTTCGGACTATAGGGGTTGCCGCTGTCACGCACATGATTCCCTGCTTCATCTAAAAGGGGAATGGCTGGGTGTAACAATGGCTCGTCCACGGTGTTGGCTATTGCCGTTTGTAGCATGCCAAACGAAAAGCTGAAAAACAGCACTGTTATTGCTTGGGTCACTTTTCGGTTTAATATCTGCATTACGGTTTATCCCTATACTCTTACATCAGAAATTACGCCGCTTCTTCCGAAAGGCGCTTGAATTTGGCAAATAATTGATCCTGTCCTTCTTTGTGATAAGGGTCATCCTCAATGCAATCCACTGGACAGACTTTGGTGCATTGGGTTATGTCGTAGAGTCCTACGCATTCGGTGCATAACATTGAGTCTATGATGCAAATTTCATCACCCATCGAAATTGCTTCGTTGGGGCATTCCGGTTCGCATACATCACAATTTATGCATTCTGCGGTAATCATCAGCGCCATCATGGACCTCCTGTCATCATGTTGCGTAAACCAGAATCTCAGTACGATCCGGTTATTACATCCTGGAGGCAGATGTTAATGGAGAAAAAAAATGCTCGGAAGTGACAAAATGTCACGTGACATTTTGTCGCATGGTTTGTCACATTATTCGCTGAATATATTGTATGTTTATTGTTCAATTAATGGTGCATTAACGAGAAATCTATTCTCTTTTTTAAAAAATAAAAACGCTACTTTACGTGATTTTAAAGTGTAAATTTATAATTTTTTGTCAAAGTGAGTGATGTCCACTCTACGAATAATTTAATCTTAAATTAAGATAACCGTTGTATCTTGATGCGTTATTAAAATTGAACTAATCTTCTGCGGAAATTAAATGGGGGCATGAAATCACTCCCATTTATCAAGGGATATAACTTTTGATTTAATGTTTGTTAATTCACAAGTTATTGTAAGTTGTCATCAATCGATTAACTTAAAAGTAAGGGAAATATTATGATTTGTAAGGTTAGAAAATGTGTCGCCGTATGTCTTTTTACACTTTTTGCAGTTTGTTTTTCGAATGCCCAGGCAGGGTTGACGCCGCAGGAGTCTCTTGGAAAAAAACTTTATTTTGACGAGAATTTATCAGAGCCTGCTGGCCAGTCCTGTGCCAGTTGCCATCATGAAAATGCAGGTTTTGCTGATCCGGATACTCAACTTCCCGTATCGGAAGGTGTGATTCCCGGGCTATTCGGCAATCGAAACTCCCCCAGTGCAGCCTATGCTGTATTTTTTCCGGAGTTTAGCTATAACAACAATGTTGCCATTGGCGGTCAATTTTGGGATGGTCGTGCAGCCAATCTTACCGAGCAGGCTAAAGGCCCGTTTCTAAACCCCCTTGAAATGAATAATCCTGATAAAGCTACGGTTATTGCGGATATACAAGCCTCAAATTACATCAATCTCTTTGAGAATGTATGTGGTCCTATTGGCAATATTGATGCGGCGTATGACTGCATGGCGGAAGCTATTGCAGCCTTTGAAGGGTCTGATGAACTCAATAAATTCAGCTCAAAATTTGATCAAGTTATAGCAGGGCAGGCCAGTTTTACCTTTCAAGAGCGACGTGGCTTTATGCTGTTCAATAGTAAAGGCCGGTGTAGCCAATGTCATCTGAGTGGTGGAATGATGGGTGGCATGGGTGGCATGGGTGGCATGGGTGGCATGGGTGGTATGGGTGGTATGGGTGGAGGTATGGGTGGAGGTATGGGTGGAGGCGGATCA